>CAYTDM010000005.1:31184-101212 GCA_964436635.1 uncultured Sphingobacteriaceae bacterium | reverse complement strand
GATCTACGATAAAAATATTGAACCAGAATATTTATTGAATGAAGTTTTAAAACATAAAGGGCGATGAAGAAGAAAATAGCCGTTATCGGTTCTGGTTTTTCCGGACTGTCTGCAACCGCCTATCTGGCGAAAGCAGGAAACGAAGTTCACGTATTTGAAAAACACGACCGACCAGGAGGAAGAGCAAGGCAATTTTCTACCCAACAAGGTTACGTTTTTGATATGGGACCAAGTTGGTACTGGATGCCTGATATTATTGAAAGTTTTTTTGCTGATTTCGGCTATAAAACTTCTGATTTCTTCGAATTGATTTCATTAAACCCACAGTTTGAAATGATTTTTTCACAAGAGAAAATCAGTGTTCCTGAAAGTTTAGAGGAATTAAAAATCTTGTTCGAAAAAATTGAAAAGGGTGCAGGATTACAATTAGAAAAATTTATGCGATCGGCTAAATTCAAATATGAAGTCGGTATGCAGGATTTCGTGAATAAGCCTTGCCATAATTGGTCAGAATTCATTTCTCCTAAAATAACTAAAAGTGCATTGAGATTGGATTTGCTGACGAACTTCAGAACCTATGTTGCTAAATACTTCAAAAGTGAAAAATTAAGAACATTGATGGAGTTTCCTGTGATTTTTCTGGGTGCTTCACCAAAAAATATTCCTGCATTGTATAGTTTGATGAACTATGGGGGGTATGCCTTAGGAACGCATTATCCTATAGGTGGCTTCTATCAATTGGTATTGGCGATGAAAAAAATAGCCGAAAACCAAGGTGCAACTTTTCATTTTAACAAAACCGTTGAAAGCATAAATACACAAAATCGTAATGTAAGATCTTTAACTATCAATGGCGAGACCTATGAATTCGATATTGTAATTGCTTCTTCCGATTATCATCATACAGAAACGCTTTTAAATAAAGACCTCAGAAATTATTCTGAGGTATATTGGAAAAGCAGAACATTTGCACCGTCAAGTTTGATCTATTATTTAGGTATCAATCAAATTATTCCCAACTTAAAACATCATACACTCTTTTTTGAAAATGATTTAGACGAACACATTGATTGTATTTATGGCGAGAAGAAATGGCCGGAAAAGCCTCTTTTTTATGTTTGTTGCCCATCAAAAACAGATCATAATGTTGCCCCTAAAGACAAAGAAAACCTGTTTTTGTTGATGCCTTTGGCAATCGGAATAAATGATGAAGAATTAACACGGGAAAATTATTTAATCGAAATGCTTTCAAGAATTGAAAGACATACGGGCATAGCCGATTTGCGATCAAAGATAGAATTCAAAAGAAGCTTCTGTGTCAGTGATTTTATTTCAGATTACAACGCGTACGGTGGCAATGCGTACGGACTGGCAAACACACTTGGTCAAACTGCAGTTTTGAAACCTAAAATAAGAAATAAAAGGTTGAAAAATTTATTCTACACGGGTCAATTGACCGTTCCCGGCCCCGGAGTTCCTCCGTCCATCTTATCTGGTAAAATTGTAGCAAATGAAATAATCAAACTTAAACAAGAAGGACTATGAAAAAGATCTTTGACGAACTATCGTACTCGGTAAGCAAGATTACAACCCAAAAGTATAGTACGAGTTTTTCTCTAGGAATTTTAGCGCTGAAACCGTCTATACGTCCCGCTATCTATGCTATATATGGATATGTGAGACTGGCTGATGAAATCGTGGACAGTTTTCACGGGTATGATAAAGAGAAACTATTGAATCGATTAAAAGTAGAAACCTACGATGCATTGCAGGAAGGAATTTCGCTCAACCCTATTCTACAATCGTTCCAGGAAACAGTAAATCAGTATAAAATTGACAAAAGTCTCATTGAACAGTTTTTACATAGTATGGAAATGGATTTGCAGAAAATAGATTACAATTCAGAACGTTACGAAGAATATATTTTTGGTTCAGCCGAAGTAGTCGGGCTGATGTGTCTGCAAGTTTTTACGGATGGGAATATGGAAAAATATAGAGAATTGAAACCATATGCAATGAAACTGGGGTCAGCTTTTCAAAAAGTAAACTTTTTAAGGGATTTGAAAGATGATTATCAAATTTTAGGCAGGACTTATTTCCCGAATATTGATATGTGCATATTTGATAATAGTGTGAAAAGTCAGATTGAAAAGGAAATAGAGGAAGAATTTAAGGAGGCTTTAATCGGGATTAAGAAGCTACCCAATTCCGCAATGTTTGGGGTGTATTTAGCTTACAAGTACTATTTGTCATTGTTCCAAAAAATAAAAAGAAAATCCTCCAACGAGATATTGAATAACAGGATCCGCATCCCTAATTCCGAAAAGGCGTATGTGGCATTCAAAAGTTATGTAAGATATAAAACTGCGTTTTTATGATCAAAATTCCTGGCTTACTAATGTCGGCAATATTCTTTCTTATGAGTTTTAATGCAACAGGTCTGGATGTAGTAAGGGCTAACTACAACAAACTGGTATCAGAAAAAGAGTTGTGCGAAAAGATAATTGCGGAATTGACGGAAACAAAGAACAATTCAGCTACACATATGGCTTATTTGTGTGGTCTACAAACTATCTGGGCAAATCACGTCTTTAGTCCGATAAGTAAACTCAATACGTTTAAAGAAGGGAAAAAAAACATCGAGCAGGCAATCAAAAAAGAACCTGAAAATGTGGAATTAAGATTTATCCGACTTTCGGTTCAAAAAAATGCTCCGTCTTTTTTAGGATATAAGTCAAACATAAATGAGGATGCCAAATTTATTAAGGAAAACCGACACCAAATCAGGTCGGAGATTTTGCAGAAAAATATAGGAACGCTTTTAAAAGACTAAACTATGAAACACCGGTTATACAGGGAGCAACAATTGAATTGCGATATCGAAACAGCTTGGGACTTTTTTTCTTGTCCGAAGAACCTTTCCAAGATTACACCCAAAGATATGGGTTTTACGGTGCTGACTGATTATAACACCGAACAGATTACTGAAGGAATGGTGATCGATTATATCGTTTCGCCGTTGCTGAAAGTTCCGTTGAAGTGGAGAACGAGAATTACCCATGTGGAACCCAATAAAAGCTTTACTGATTTTCAGGAGAAAGGGCCTTACAAATACTGGAACCATTTTCACGAATTTATCCCCAATAAAGACGGCGTGCTGATGAAAGATACGGTAGATTATGAATTGCCTTTCGGTTTTTTAGGGAAGATAGCACATCGACTCTTTGTGAAAAAGAAGTTGGCACACATCTTTGATTTCCGCTACAGCGTTTTAGAAAAATTATTTAACAAGTAAAAAAAGGCTATGAATTTTTTAATTGTATTTGGATCATTTATAGTCATGGAAGGAGCAACTTGGCTTATCCACAAATATATTATGCACGGCTTTCTTTGGGGTTTACACAAAGACCATCACGATCATAGCAATGAAGGAGCTCTTGAAAAGAATGACTATTTCTTTGTCATATTTGCTATACCGACCATTGCATTAATGTATTTCGGTTCGCTAGAAAATTTCAATTATTTGTTTTTTATAGGATTGGGCATTATGCTGTATGGAATGGCATATTTTTTCGTACACGATGTCTTTATCCACCAAAGGATTAAATTATTGACCAATACGAAAAACCCCTATTTTTTGGCACTTCGAAGAGCACATAAACAACATCACAAGCATATTGGCAAAGAAAATGGTGAGTGTTTTGGCTTTTTATATGTGCCATTCAAGTATTTTAAAATGTATTTCAATTCTTCTAAAAAATGATGGCATATACGTATTCACTGATATTATTTTTTACGGTTATCATTTGCTTCATTGCATCTTTTGATAAGCGAATTCGCTTTAACCGATATTTTGGAGCGTACATAAAATCCGCCGTTCTAGTTGCCATTCCATTAATATCTTGGGATGTATGGTTTACGGCAAAAGGTGTTTGGTGGTTCAACACAGACTACACGCTTGGAATAGTGATAGCGGGATTGCCTCTTGAAGAGTGGCTTTTCTTTATATTCATTCCATTTTCATGCGTATTTACCTATTTCTGCTTTGATAAATTTTTCAAGCTAGGATGGCTATCCAGCTTTAATAATCTTATCGTTTTTTTCAGTTTGATTGTCTGTGTGGTTATCGCTTTGTTGCATTACGATAAAATCTATACATTGGTAACAGCTATCACGACTTCAGCAACTTTAATTTACCTGCATTTTATTGCTCGGGCAGATTGGATTGGCAAAGCATCGCTGGTATTTACAATATTGATGCTAGGTTTCTTTCCAGTAAATGGCGTGCTGACTGGTACTGGATTAGAAACACCCATAGTGAATTACAATCCTGGAGATTTCCTAGGCATACGAATATTAACGATACCAATCGAAGACGCCGTTTACGGATATACACAGTTTCTTTTGGTGCTCTACTTTTTTGAAAAATTTAAACATGCGCACAATGAAAGCAAAAAATAAAATTTTAATAGCTGCCTGTGCCATAGGCTTGGTTGCTCTTTTAAATTCATGTGCCTCCATCCCCAAAAATGCAAAGCCAGTCAAAAACTTTGATTTAGATAGGTATTTGGGCACATGGTACGAAATTGCTCGTTTTGATTTTCGTTTTGAAAAGGATTTGGACAATGTTTCCGCTCAATACAGCCTGAACAAAAAAGGCAACGTCACTGTGTTGAACAGTGGTTATAATTACAAAAAAGCAGAATGGAAAAAAGCGGATGGCTTAGCAAAGTTTAGAGGAAATAAAGATGTTGCAGGATTAAAAGTAAGTTTTTTCGGCCCCTTTTATACAGGTTACAATGTAGTTGCACTGGACGAAAGTTACCAATATGCCTTAATTGCCGGAAAAAACTTGGATTATTTGTGGATTCTATCGAGAACAAGAAGTATTCCTGAAGAAATCAAATCCAGCTACTTGAGAATTGCAGAAGAAATAGGCTACGACACCTCTAAACTTATCTGGGTAAAACACGACAGGAACGATAATCCATTTCTGAATGAAAAGTAAGGTCTCCGTTTTTTGGTTTCGCAGAGATTTGCGTTTGGAAGACAATGTAGGGTTATATCACGCACTTGCTTCTGAATTTCCCGTACTCCCTATTTTTATTTTTGATGAAACCATCCTGAAAAAATTAGAAGATAAAAAGGACCGAAGGGTTGACTACATCCATCAGGTACTTTCGACCATAAATAATGGATTGAAAACATTCAACGCAAGGCTGAATACATTTTATGGTAATCCGTCGGATGTTTTTAAAATACTTTCCGAAAAATATGATATTCAAGGTGTCTTTTGCAATCGGGATTATGAACCGCAAGCCATTAAACGGGATACGGAGATTTACCAATTTTTCAACGAAAGAAACATTCCTTTTAAGGCATTCAAAGATCAGGTCATTTTTGATAAAAATGATGTGGTGAAAAATGACGGCACACCTTACACAGTTTACACCTCTTATTCCAAAAAATGGAAAGAGTTATTGAGGGAAGAAAATTACAAGTCGTACGATCCTGATTACAATAAATTTTTCAGGCAAGAGTTTACCGAAATTCCTTTGTTGAATGAACTTGGTTTTGAGAAAACAGATATTACTTTTTCACTCCCAAAATTAGATGCAAAAATCATTGATGATTACGACAAATTCAGGGATTATCCAGCAATGCAAAGGACAACAGAGTTGGGCATCGCTCTTCGATTTGGCACCATTAGTATTCGTAAATGCGTAGCTTTTGCATTGAACCACAATCAAACGTGGCTGAATGAATTGATCTGGCGGGAATTTTTTATGCAAATCCTGTATCATTTCCCGAAAGTGATTAACCAATCCTTCAAAGCTAAATACGATACTATCAAATGGCGAAACAATGAGCGGGAATATGAAAAATGGCGTGAGGGAAAAACAGGCTATCCGATTGTAGATGCAGGAATGCGACAGTTGAACCAAACAGGATTTATGCACAACCGCGTTCGGATGATCGTAGCGAGTTTTTTGTGCAAGCATTTACTGATCGATTGGCGTTGGGGCGAGGTCTACTTTGCTCAGAAGCTGAACGATTATGACTTGTCTGCCAACAATGGAAACTGGCAATGGGCAGCAGGTTCGGGTTGCGATGCTGCACCCTATTTCAGGGTGTTTAACCCGGCTTTACAAACCGAAAAATTTGACAAAAAGCTGGAATATATTAAAAAATGGCTTCCCGAATTTGGGACAGATGCTTATCCCGAAAAAATGTTAGAACACAGTTTCGCACGAGAAAGGGCTTTAAAAGTATATGGAGAGGCTGTTAAAGACAACTAAATAGTAACCTTTTTGTAAATATTGAACTGAATAACCGCAATACAAGCGACCCATGTTAATAGTTCAGTAAGAAAAAACAAATTATTTCTTGGAAATCTACGAACAAATCGTTATCTTAGTATATTAAATGCTTGAGAAAAGGCAATATCTACCACATCTACGCTAAGATTTCTTGACACCTCTTGAATAGGAAAATGAATAAAGAACTAAGAATTTCAATTATAGGGACTGTAATCCTTGTTACCTTGATTGTAATGGCCTTTATTCAATATAATTACAATACGATTAAAAAAGAGAACGAGCTACTAACTAAAGCCATACAGGCAGGCGCGGTGTTAGTGGATGTTAGGACTCCTGAGGAATATCAAGAAGGAAGTGTTCGTGGTGCAATCAACATACCTTTAGACAGCATCAAAAATCATTTTGATGAATTTAAACAGCATTCGCAAATTATTTTGTTTTGTAGAACAGGAAACAGAAGTGGTACAGCGAAAAGAATACTCGAAACAGAAGGTTTCAGAAACATCTTAAACGGAGGGCCGTGGGACCGAGTTCAAAAAGTATTAAATCGAACCCCTAATTAATCGATTTGCTTCCTCCAGTAATTGTTCCCCTTCTAATTGTTTATGATAAATATCTCGATGAAAGTGATCGAGTTTAGTTAACAGGCGAATAAGCTCCATTTTTTCCTCCTTAGTAAGAGTTCCCGTCACGATGGTCGTCGCTTTACGAATGGAATTCATTTGTGCCGACAAATGTTCATCCCCTATTTCCGTCAACTCGATGAGTTTACTGCGTTTATCTCGAAGGGATGGAATTTGAGTGACCCAACCTCGATCAATCAAACGATTAATTATTTGGATGCCAACCGATTTTTCATGTACATTTTTCTTAATAAGTTCCATTTTGGTCATAGAACCAAAGGCCTTTAAATTAATTAAATAGATAAATTCTTCTTGAGTGGTGAATGCTGATCCTTGAATGGCCGCCTTTGAGTAAGACTTTGCGTAGCGATTCATATGAACGATCAGGGTGTTAATTACACTCTCTGGGGACCGCCCAGCTACCTTTCCTTCCCATTCTATGGCATCATCCGATAAAAGAGAAGGCGGGGTATTCTGTGGAGTATGATGCGGGGTATTTTGTTGAGTATACTGTGGGGGATTCTGTGGAGTATACTGTAAGGCATTCTGTGTAGCACTGATTTCACCATAATTTGCACCAATGTTCTTACCAGAATTCGCACTCAGGATCTGACCAGAGTTTGCACCCAGGTTCTTACCAGAGTTCGCACCAAGTTGCATATCCACTAACCAATTTTTAAAGCCATTGACATCTTTAGCATATGATTTGCTTGGTTTGGATTGTTCTTCAAACTTTTCTAAAAGATCAATGACTTCATGAATTAGTTTATAATTTTTCATTTGTAAATGAATTTACAGCATTCAAAGATTTAGTACAAAATTATACCTTTTTATAACAATAAAAAATAATTTGGTTTATTTTTGAACCATATTTTGATTTGATTAATTTTGTACCATGAAAAAAACAGGTTTATTATTCATATTATCCGCTGCATTCATGCTCTTTGCGATCCAGTTACAAGCCCAAGTAAATGGCAAAATAATTGGTAGCATCAAAGCCAGGAACACCCAAGAATATCTTTCTGGGGTAAGCATTTTTGCATATAACTCAAAAGATTCCATGCGTTCTGTGACCGATCAAAGCGGGGGATTCGAATTAAATTTACCCGTAGGCACTTATAGCATAGAATTATCGTATGTGGGATATGAGAATGCCGTTTTTTACAATATTAATGTGAATTCTGGCTCAGCGCAAATCGTGAATTTTGAACTGGATGAAAAAAATCAAACCTTGGACGTGGTGGTGGTGCGTGCGAATAAAACAGTTCGAGCCGCAGATATGGTTACCCCTTTAGCGACTCAAAAACTCACATCCGAAGAGATCAAAGTTAATCCAGGAGGAAATTTTGATGTATCAAAGGTTATCCAGGTCTTACCCGGGGTCGCAGGCGGAACTTCTGCAAACCGGAACGACATCATCGTGCGAGGAGGCGGTCCAAGTGAAAACGTTTATTATTTAGATGGCATAGAAATACCTGTGCTAAACCACTTTCAAACCCAGGGCGCGAGTGGCGGGGCTACAGGAATCCTAAACGTTTCTTTTATTAACGATGTACAATTAACTTCTTCTGCATTTGATAGCCGCTACGATAACGCCTTAGCTTCTACTTTTGTCATCAAACAGAGAAATGGAAATCCTAATGAATTTGGTGGAAATTTACGCTTATCCGGCAGCGAGTTTGCGGCCACCTTGGAAGGGCCATTATCCAATAAAACGACTTTTTTAGCCTCGGCGCGCCGCTCCTACTTAAAGTATTTATTCCAGACATTGGACTTACCTATCCGTCCGGATTATTGGGATTTTCAATATAAAATAAACACGAAAATTAATCCTACGACCGAATTAAATTTCATTGGCTTGGGCGCTATTGACGATTTTAAATTGGTGGCTCCAAAAAATTCGGATGTGAACAATGAATACATCTTGCGTTCAAATCCCTTGATTAATCAGTGGAATTACACGGTAGGTGCATCTTTGAAAAAATTAATTGACAATGGATTTTACACCCTTTCTTTAAGCAGAAATATGTTATCCAATGGGGCCCAACGCTTTGAAGACAATGTTCAATCCACAGGAGAAAAATTATTTGATTTGCGAAGCAATGAGATAGAAAACAAACTTAGACTCGACGTGGACCGCTTCCTTGATGGATGGAAGTTTAGCTATGGAGCTGGCATTCAATACGTGAAATACGATGTAGCTCTATTTAATGTGATTCAGCGCGGGAACGACCCTGGCCAAGGACAAGGACCGAACAATTCCACGAGCATCCGCAGCAATTCGGCCATAGACTTTTTTAAATTTGGTGGTTTTGGGCACGTGAGCAAATACTTTTTTGACGATCAGTTATTATTAAGCGGAGGTATCCGAACTGATTTAAACACATTTACAAACAATGGTTTAAACCCGTTAAAAACGCTTTCTCCACGTTTATCTGCTTCGTATACCCTGTCGAATCAATGGAACGTTTCCGCTTCAGTAGGCTCCTATTATAAGCTCCCCTCCTACACGGCTTTAGGGTTTAGGAACGAGCAAAACACCTTAGTCAACCAATCATTGGATTACATACAAGCCACCCACTACACAGTGGGCACGCAATATGTTCCTCGTAACGATTTTCGCTTTACGGTGGAGGCCTTTTACAAAGATTACTCGAATTATCCTGTGTCCTTGGCTACCGGAATTTCCATGGCAAACATTGGTACGGATTTTAACGCCATCGGAAATGAGTCGTACGAATCCACTGGTTTAGGAAGGGTGTATGGAATGGAAGCCTATGTGCAACAAAAGCTGATTAATAAGTTATTTTATGTCGCTAGCGCAACGGTCTACAAATCTGAATTTTCTGGAAGAAACAAACAATTCAATTCGTCCACTTGGGATTATGGCGTGGTGCTTTCCGGAACTTTGGGCTATAAGTTTGAAAAAAATTGGGATTTAGGCATTAAATATAGAATCGCTGGTGGCCAACCCTATACGCCTTTTGATGAAGAACAATCAAGAAAACAATACATGACTTTGGGAACAGGTGTATACGATTATAACCGTTTAAACACTGAAAAACTACCGGTTTTCCAACAGCTTGACCTACGCGTGGATAAGAAATTCAATTTCAGAAACACGAGTTTAACCTTGTTTTTAGACATGCAAAACGCATTCGCTTACAAGACGCCTTCCTTGCCGAAATACACGTTTGAGCGCAATGCTGCAAACACTGATTTTCAAACCTCCGATGGCTTACCTGTTCAATTAGATGGTAGTAATGCGATACCAATCATTTTAAAGGATCGATCGGCGACCATCGTTCCCGCCATAGGATTTATTTTCGATTTTTAATGGTGTAAGTTGGACTTTTAATATTTTAATTTTCGTCCCTTTTCGATTTTACTGCTTAAATAAAAAAACCGAAGACGGTTGTCTTCGGTTTTTTTATTAGAATGCTTTATCCCAAGTAAACTTGGTCTCCTTAAACAATTAATAACCCGGATTTTGCTGAGCCTTAATCCCTGGATTGGCGTTGATCTCTCCAATGGAAATCGGTAAAATCGTTTTATAGAAGCTTCGATCGATGGTTTTAGTTCTATGAGTGATCGCAAGGTTTCCTAATTCATCATTAAATGTGATCGGTTTATTCCAACGAATCATATCAAAGAAACGATGTCCTTCACCAAATAACTCTTTGCTTCGCTCATCTGCAATCATATCTAAGTTAACAGTGGCTTCTGTAGCTGGCGCAAGGTTCGGTGAACGTTTACGAATAGCATTTAAGTAATTTGCCGCTTTTAATTTGTTTGTAGGCAAAGCCGCTTCAGCAGCGATTAAATAAATCTCTGACAAGCGAATCACCTTAATATTTACAGCTGTGCTGTTCGTAGATTTTTTATCACCCGCTAAGGTTACACTGCCCGAGTATTTATACCAAGAGCCCATGCGAGTCGCACTGGTTTCATCCCGTGCAATGACACCATGTCGAACATCACTCGGATCTTGTGCCATGCGTGCGATAAATGCATCGCTCGCTAAGAAATATCCTAAAATGGAAGAACTACCATGTGCCATGCGACGTACATATGCACCCAGTGAACTATTGCCTAAATCTCCCTCACTTGGGAAAATAGCCAACTCAAAAATAGATTCCGTACCAAATTCTCCTGTCCATGAATTTACCCATTCGTTGTTTTCGTACAGGCGGTAAACATTCGAATTGATAATTTCTTCCGCTGCGGCCAAGGCCAAAGCATTTTGCCCCATATACAAATATACCCGAGCTTGCATGGCTTTATTTGCGTAATAATTGATGTAGCCATTTGCTTTCGCTTTTGACAGCAAAGGCTCTGCTGCTTTCAAGTCGTTAACAATTTGTGTGTAATTATCCTCTACAGTCGCTCGTAATACCTGTGCATTAGAAGGCAAGGTCGTGGTTACATTTGGCACGCCCCAAGCCGTTTTATCATCAAGATACGTTTTTCCATAAAGACGCACTAAATCAAAGTAAGTAATCGCACGAGCTGTTAAAGCCTGGCCCTTAAAGGAATCAAAATTCTCTGTAGATCCTGCTGCTTTTAACGCATCAATACTTTCTAATAAATTGTTAATTTGAGCAATATTATGATAGCCTTGTGACCAAATAGTACCGTAAGCGTTTGAACCTTCTGAGTGATTAAATGCGTAAAGGTAATCGTAACCACGACCTTGTGAAAACACGGCCAAATCTCCTCCTTTTGCATCGCCATAAAGCGGGAAATTTCTGCCATAATAATTTCCACTGGCCATTTTACTCATTAATCCATTGATGATAATTTTTGCGTCAGCAGCCGTCTGAATAGCCGTCTCCGCATCACCGGAATTGGTGGGTTTTACATCTAGAAAATCCTCACAGGCTGTCAAGAATAAGCCAGCCATCACCAATAATATCGTTAATTTTTTCATTTTTTTACTTTGTTAAGATTTAAAACGTAAATTCCAATCCAAAGGTGTAAATCTTACCATAAGGGGTCTCCCATCCTCGAGTTCCGTAATGATTCACTTCTGGATCTGCCTCTTTGTATTTAGCAAATGTCAATAAGTTAGACCCATTAAAATAGATCCGAGCATTGCTAAATCCTACACGTGATAATGCTGGAGTAGGAATTCTATAAGCCAGGGTTAGATTTTTCAATCTTAAGAACGTTCCGTCATATAAATGGCGGCTACTCACTTGGTTCACGTCTTCTAAATCTCGGCCAGACACTTTTGGTAAGCTTCCTGACTGATCTAAATCCGTCCAAGTATTTTCTACGAAAGTTTTAGAGTGAATCCGCTCCCAGTAATACCCGTCATCCGCCACATCGCGAGATGCTGCATCGTATAAATCGCCTCCAACTTTATAGATAAAGTTCAACCCTAAGGAAAGTCCTTTATATTCTAAATCAGAGTTAATTCCACCATAAAAATCAGGATGCGCATTGCCCATAATAACCCGAGCTGCTTGTCGGTAATCGTAAGTAGCAGGTCGACCATCCACCGTGGTTGCAGCGGTTTTAGTAGGGTCATTTAAGAACCAAACATTGCGTCCATTTGATTGATCAATTCCGGCCCATTCAATCCCATAATAGGCTAAAGTAGACTCACCTTCTCTATAAATAAAGCGCGTTCTGGCGTCTCCTCCCGTTGGGTCGTTCCAAATAATGTCCTGCCCTACGGTTTCACCTTCATTTCTATATAGTTTAATGACGCGCGAATCAATAAAGGTTGCGTTTACGCTGGCTGACCAACGCCAATCACCTGAATTGATAATATTTGATCCTAATTCGACTTCCCATCCCTTATTATTGATTTCCCCCACATTTTTCAAAGTAGAGCTAAATCCTGTAATCATGGAAGTAGACACATCTTGTAAAAGGTTTCTTGAATCGCGGTTAAAGTATTCCACTTGTCCAAATAATTTATCTCTAAACAAGCCAAATTCTAAGGCAATATTAGTAGAATAATTGGTTTCCCAAGTTAATGACGGGTCTGCTGCATTGCTTAAGCCACCACCTGCTTGTTCCATGTATTTGTTTGCGTAGCCAATTAAAGGCCTCCAACCATAATTATTACTTGGCAAGGTTCCATTCACCCCATAGGCTGCACGTAACCTTAAATTATTAATAGCGGAAACATCGCGTAAAAACGCTTCAGAATTCAATCGCCAAGCACCAGCTACAGACCAGAAATTCCCCCATCTATTCTCAGGGCCTAAGCGAGAAGATCCATCTCGACGCAAGGATCCTGATACATAATATTTATTTGCGTAATTATATTCAGCACGCGATAATACCGACATCATTGCACTTCCCCAACTGTATGCAGAAGCATCCAATTCTCCGGCAGTCGCTACCGTGTGTAAGGCCGATGAAGGCAAATCCCTTCCTGTCGCACGCATGAAATCGGTTTCGTTTTTCTCAGCTTCAAAACCTACTAATAAATTAATACCGTGTTCGCCGAAATTAAGTACATAATTTGCAGTGGTCGATGAAACCAATTTCTGGGTATTCGTCATGTATTCATTCACCACCCCATTCGAAGAAGATCCTGTGTAGTGTTTTGCAGAATAATACAAGTGGTCTTTCACTTGAATATCATCGAACGATAAAATGGTTTTTACATTTAATCCTGGTAATAAATGGAAGGTCAAAGACTCTACTACGCCGACTCTTCGTGTATCAGAGGAGTTTTCCCATTCTTTATTATAATATAATGGGTTATATGCAAGGGATCCGTAACGTGGCACCCATTCATTGCCTGTTTTGTAATCTGTCGGCCAATATAGCGGCCAAAGCAAGTTACGTGTTTGCAAGAGGTAGTTAGTCCCTGTATTTCTGGTGTCATTCATCCCGATTAATCGGCTATTCGCAATGCTGATGTTCGAGCCAAACTCTATGAATGAACCGATTTTTTGAGTCAAATTAACGCGGCCATTAATCCTACTAAAGTCGTTTTCTATCATGCGGCTTTTATCAGTCGTATAGGATAGGGATGCATAATAATTGGTGCGATCTGTCGCTCCACTTACCGATAAATCATTCGTTTGGTACACACCAGTACGGAATAGGGCATCGTCCCAATCAAAGTACTTTCCATCTCTATTTTCAACACCATCTGTCTTTCCTTTGATGTTTACATTTTCATATAACCCCACTCCTGCGGTGCTAAATTCGTAACCATGAATTCCGAAACGAGTCGCAAATCGATTCAACACCCATGTATTTGCTGCAGCATCCGAATGCCCCGCTGAAGTTCTCGAATCGTGCAAAACACGATATAAAATATTTATTTGATCTTGTGGATCGGCGGTTTCCCAGTTATTGGTCGCCCAGGAAGGGGTTAAACCTACTGAAGTTTTAAAGCTGATTTTTGGCGCCCCCAATTTTCCTTTTTTCGTCGTTAAAATCACTACTCCATTGGCCGCCCGTGACCCATATAAAGCAGAAGCTGCGGCATCTTTTAGGATGGTAATGGATTCCACATCGGCTGGGTTAATCGAGCTCATCACGTTATTGCTATTGTAAATTTGCCCTGATAACTGCCCTGCCCCACCAGAGACCACCGGAACGCCATCAATTACAAATAAGGGTTCATTCGATGCATTCATGGAACCAATTCCTCGGATTCGAATCGCGGAAGTCGCGCCTGCTTGTCCTGAGGTAGTTGTAATTTGAAGACCAGCTACTTTTCCTGAAAGTGCTTGCTCGAAAGAAGGCTTAGGTGTATCTTTTAGTTGATTGGCTGTCACAGTTGCGGCCGATCCAGTATAGGTCGATTTCGTCGTCGTACCATAGGCCACCACCATCACTTCGTCGATGGCTTGGCTTTCTGACACCAATGCCACATCGATGTTCGAGCGATTTCCTATTGGAATTTCCTGACTTTGGTAGCCCACAGCTGAGAACACAAGAACGGATCCTGCTTGTACATTCACCGAGTAGCGCCCCTGATCAGAAGTCATCGCTGCTGCCATGTTGGAACCTTTGACAGAGATTGTCACCGCGGAAAGCGCTTGACCACTCTGCTGATCTGTTACCACCCCGGACACAGTCCTTTGCTGGGCAACTAATTGATGGGAAAAAAGCATAATCCCCATAAATAGAAGCAAAAGTTTACTTTTCATAAAAAATAATTTAATGTCAATAAATTGGTTAAGATCCGAAAAATCAACTGATCAGTTCGAATACAAGCGAATGTAGAATTAATAAAGTTAAAAAGCAAGATTAGTTAACATAAGTGAAGAAGAAATCGACATAAACCTTTTACATTTGTAATATTACTAAATTAATTTTCACAGCATGAAAAAAAACATTGGTTTTTTATCGTTCGGACACTGGGCGAATCACCCAGCCTACCAGACTAAAACAGCTGCGGATACCTTGTTACAATCCATCGATTTAGCAGTAGCGGCAGAAGAATTAGGAATTGACGGCGCCTATTTTCGTGTGCACCATTTTGCGCAACAACTAGGTTCTCCGTTTCCGTTATTGGCTGCGATCGGTGCAAAAACGTCAAAAATAGAAATTGGAACAGGGGTAATTGATATGCGCTATGAAAATCCATATTACATGGTGGAAGACGCTGGGGCAGCCGATTTAATCGCAGGTGGCCGACTCCAATTAGGCATTAGTAGAGGCTCCCCGGAGCAGGTAATCGATGGATGGAGGTATTTTGGATACGAACCAGAAAAAGGGGAAGACGATGGAACGATGGCGCGTAGAAATGCATTGGAATTCTTGCAACGTTTAAATGGTGAAGGGTTTGCGGAGCCAAATCCTATGCCTATGTTTCCTAACCCTCCTGGGCTATTGCGTTTAGAACCCTATGCACCAGGGCTAAAAGATCGCATTTGGTGGGGAGCAGGTTCGAACGCTACCGCGATTTGGGCCGCTGAACATGGAATGAATCTTCAAAGTTCAACATTAAAAAACGATGAAAATGGAGCACCCTTTCATGTGCAACAGGCTGAGCAAATTCGAGCATACAGAGCCGCATGGGAAAAAGCTGGTCACGAGCGTAGCCCGCGGGTTTCAGTGAGTCGTTCGATCTTTGCATTAGTGAATGACATGGATCGAATGTATTTTGGAGAGCGAAGTGAAAGCGAGGATCAAATCGGCATGATTGACAACAAACGAGCTATTTTTGGTCGATCGTACGCAGCAGAACCCGATCAATTAGTTAAGCAGCTTGCCGAAGACGAAGCGATTCAAGAAGCAGACACCGTATTATTGACGATCCCAAATACCTTAGGGGTGGATTATAATGTCCATGTATTGGAATCGATCTTAAAATACGTGGCTCCAGAGCTGGGTTGGAAGTAGGGATTTTTATTCAACCTCCTGATGTGCTGTTAAGGTTTAAATTATCCGAATTTTTAAATTGGCTTGAAAATTAATCATCCTGATTCTTTGGTAGTTTCAATATTATTTTTGAAATTGGTCCATTAGAAAATCGCTTGATTTCTCAAAAGCCAATTTTAAAATCATGATCATTAATCCTTATCTAAACTTTAATGGAAATGCAGAAGAAGCATTTCAATTTTATCATTCCGTCTTTGGTGGTGAACTAATCATTCGAAAAATGCATGAAGTTCCAGATTTTCCAGTCAGTGAGAACGAAAAAGACCTCATCATGCATGCTTCTATAAGAATTAGCGACACGCAATTTCTAATGGCTTCAGACATATTTGAAAATGATCAAAATCGCTTCCAACAGGGAAACAATAACTACATATCCATTACCGTTGAGTCCAGATCAGAAGCGGATCGGCTTTTTAACGGCTTATCTATCGGAGGAGAGGTTGAAATGCCCATGGATGAAACCTTTTGGGGGGACTATTTTGGAAGTTTTAAAGATAGATTTGGAGTTTGCTGGATGATCAGTTATGAACTTAAAAAATAAAAGCTATGAAATGGGTAAAACGCATTCTAATTGTTTTGGTAATCATAATTGCCATTCCTTTAATCGTCGCAATGTTTGCTCCAAAAGATTTCTATAGCGAACGAAAAATTGTGATCGAGCGACCGAAAGAAGAAGTGTATGAATTTCTGCGAAAAGTGAGAAATCAAGACCAATTTGGTGTTTGGCAACAAATGGATCCCGACGTGAAGTTTAAAGAAGATGGCGTGGACGGCACTGTAGGATACACCTATTATTGGGATGGAAAAAATACGGGTAAAGGGTCTCAAAAAATTATTGGATTGTACCCAAGCGACAGCGCTATTACGCAATTAGATTTTGGGTTTGGTACTCCGCCAGAAGCATTCTTCAAACTGCAAGCCCTCAGCGCGACTTCTACAGAAGTGACCTGGGGCCTGCGAGGTGAATCTCCCTACCCTTTGAATTTCATGAATCTCGTTTTTGACGTTGGAGATGATTTTGAAACCGGCTTAAAGAACTTAAAAAAGGTCTTAGAAGAAAAATAACGGATAGATTATTTACTAAAATTATTTACTAAAATTCGACATCCATTTTATAAAGCCATCCACGCCTTTTTGAACCACAGCTAAGGTGGCATCATGCAGATTCCCTTCTTCGTCAAAGGACTTCGCTATGTTTGATAAATAAATTTCTGGTTGAGCCATTACGTATGTATTCAGACATACGAGGCATTGTCTTAAATGATGGTTGGCCCCAAATCCACCTAAATTCCCTGGAGAACTACTAAATACGGCACCCGGTTTCCCGTTCCATAAATTCTTTCCTTTTGGACGCGAAGCGATATCGATCGCATTTTTCAACACGGCAGGCATCGTGCGATTATGTTCAGGAGTAATAAAAATAAAGCCATCAAGCACAGCTACCTCTGCCCTAAACTGAACATAACTTTCCGGCGCACGTTCTTCATCATCAAAATCCTGGTTATAAACTGGCAAATTTTCAAGTGAAATTATCCTAAATTCGTAACCTTCAGGAGCCATACCTTGAACAATACTGCCGATTTTTTTCGAAAATGAATCTTTCCTCAAACTTCCTGCAAAAATCCCTACTACTTTCTTACTCATACTCAATTCTGTTTTAATAATAATACGTTAATGAATTAAATTATTTCAATTAGATTCACTAAATTTATCAAAAATCTTCGTGAAAATTACTTGGAAAGGCTAAAATAGCACCTGTTTTATCAAATATACTAATCAAATATGAATACTAAAAAATATGCTCCAGAAAGTTTAATGATGAGTTTTGGTTATGATCCATCTTTGAGTGAAGGATCCATTAAAACACCCATTTTTCAAACGTCCACCTTTGTGTTTAAAACGGCGGAAGAAGGAAAAGCCTTTTTTGAGGTGGCCTATGGCAAGCGTACATTGAAAGAAAATGAGCAATTAGGATTAATATATAGCAGGATTAATAATCCAGACTTAGAAATTTTAGAAGATCGCCTCAAACTTTGGGACGACGCAGAAGAAGCTGCCGTATTTGGTAGCGGAATGAGTGCCATCACGACCGTATTGTTAGAGTTTTTAAATCCAGGCGATGCAGTAATCTATAATACTCCTATTTATGGAGGCACCCACCATTTCATGAATCATGTATTGAAAAGATTGGGGATTCAGGCCGTTTCCTTCGATGTCATGAATGCTTCTATGGAAGAAATCGATGCCCTCATAGAAAAAGAAGGCTTAGCCGATCGTTTAGCGATGGTCTATATTGAAACGCCAGCTAATCCTGTTAACGCGTTGGTTGATATAAAACTTTGCGCAGCTATCGCAAAAAAATATTCAAAACCAGAGAGAAAAACCATGTTAGCTGTGGATAACACCTACATGGGTCCGATCTGGCAGAAACCCCTCGATCATGGAGCTGATTTAGTGTTATATTCGGCGACCAAATACATTGGTGGGCATAGCGATGTCATTGCAGGGGCAGTTTTAGGTAGAAAAGCAGATATGCAACGAGTGAAAGCCATGCGTACTTTCTTAGGAAACATGAGCAGTCCACAAACCAGTTGGTTACTTCTGAGAAGCTTAGAAACTTTAAAAGTGAGGATGGACCAACAGCAAGTAAATGCGACAAAAGTGGCTGAATTTTTACACAAGCACCCTCGTATTAAAACAGTCTATTACTTAGGATTATTAAATGAGAAAGATCATCCAGATCAATACAGAATTTATCAACAACAATGTTTAGGCCCTGGAGCCATGATTAGTTTTGAAGTGGTGGGCGGAGAAAAGGAAGCATTCAAGTTTTTAAATAATCTTAAACTAATTCACTTAGCGGTGAGTTTGGGCAGTACGGAAAGTTTAGCCGAACATCCTGCGACCATGACTCATACCGACATACCAGATGATGAAAAGATAAAAGTAGGCATTACTGAAAGTTTAATTCGTTTATCTGTTGGGGTAGAAAAAGCGGAAGATATCATTGATGATTTAGATCAAGCTTTAAAAGCTATGTAATTCATTGATCATATTTTATGCTGGAAATACTTTATCAAGATGAAACGCTAATCGCCATTAATAAACCCCACGGTTTGCTCGTTCACCGATCTCCCATAGCCGCGGAAGCCAGTGAATTCGCAATTCAGCTTCTGAGGGATCAAATTGGGAAAAGAGTTTATCCGGCACATCGTTTGGACCGGAAAACTGGTGGTGTGTTATTATTTGCGACGCAAAAGGAAATGGACGGCCCTACCCAACGCTTGTTTCAAGAAAATCAAGTGGATAAATCTTATCTGGCGATCGTCAGAGGATTCATCGATGAAGCTGGTACGATCGATTATCCGCTAAAAAACGAACAAGGTGTTTTGCAAGAAGCAGTCACCCATTTTCAACGCTTAGGAAAGGCAGAAATTCCGTTAGCATTTGGGAAGTTTCCGACTTCCAGGTACTCTTTAGTCGCTGTACATCCCGTTCAAGGTCGCATGCATCAAATCAGGAAACATTTTGCACACATCATGCACCCGATTCTTGCCGATCGACCCCATGGATGTAATAAGCAAAATAAATTATGGAAGGAAAACTATGGCATGGACACCATGATGCTTCATGCGGCGTCTTTAAAATTTAAACATCCCGAACACGGTGAGGAGGTCTACATTCAGGCTCCTTTACAAGATGAATTTAAACGGGTAATCACGCTTCTAAACTTATCGGATAATTTTATAGGCTAAAACGGGATTTCTTTCCCATTTATTCCTTGAAATTAGGGAATATTGTATAATTTTGTAAGAAGATGTCAGAATCTCCAAAACACACACAAATCATGATTTTTTTCTTCGAAAATTCTTCGCGCACTGTTTATGGTGTGCAAGCTGGTAAAGCATTGTCTGATGAGGATATCCAAAAATTAAATTGGTTATTTGGGAATGCCCAATTATTAGAATCTGATCGTTTAGCAGCTACCTACGTAGGCCCCAGGGCTGCCATGGTAACGCCTTGGAGTACGAATGCGGTAGAAATCACACAAAACATGGGCATTGAAGGCATCATTCGCATTGAAGAATTTACGCCTGTTTCTTCAGATTTTAAGGATTTCGATCCGATGATCGCTCAAAAATATTCCGCATTAGATCAAGACATCTATACCATTCGCATTTCACCTGAACCCATTATAGAAATTGAAGACATTGCGGCCTACAATGCACAAGAAGGCTTAGCATTAAGCGCAGAAGAGATCGACTATTTAAATTCATTGAGTGAAAAAATTGGAAGAAAGCTGACGGACTCTGAAGTCTTTGCTTTCTCACAAGCCAATTCTGAACATTGTCGCCATAAAATTTTTAATGGCACATTTATTATAAATGGAGAAGAAAAACCTTCTTCCCTATTCCGCCTAATCAAAAAGACTTCTGAAACACATCCAAATGAAATCGTTTCAGCGTATAAGGACAATGTAGCATTTGTCAAAGGGCCACGAGTGGTGCAGTTTGCACCTAAATCGGTGGACAAACCTGATTTTTATGAGGAAAAAGAATTCGATTCTGTCCTGTCATTAAAAGCAGAAACCCACAATTTCCCGACCACCGTAGAACCCTTCTCGGGAGCGGCAACCGGTTCGGGAGGAGAAATTCGGGATCGTATGGCGGGAGGACAAGGAGCAATTCCACTCGCGGGTACTGCGGTTTACATGACTGCTTATTCTAGGCTAAAGGAAGATCGCCCTTGGGAAAACGCGATGGCAGCAAGGGATTGGTTGTACCAAACACCTGTAGACATCCTAATTAAAGCCTCAAATGGTGCATCCGATTTTGGAAATAAATTTGGGCAACCGCTGATTACCGGATCTTTATTCACCTTTGAACACGAAGAAGCTGGCAGAAAATTAGGCTACGACAAGGTAATTATGCAAGCCGGGGGTGTGGGATATGGAAAATTAGAGCAATCGAAAAAGAAAACTCCGCAAAAAGGCGATCAAATCGTTATTTTGGGTGGAGAAAATTATAGAATCGGTATGGGCGGTGCTGCAGTGTCTTCAGCAGATACTGGACAGTTTGGAAGTGGAATTGAATTAAATGCCATTCAACGTTCCAACCCTGAAATGCAAAAACGTGCTGCAAATGCAGTTCGTGCATTTGTGGAATCCGACATCAATCCTATTGTCTCTATCCACGATCATGGGGCAGGCGGACATTTAAACTGTTTGTCAGAATTAGTGGAAGAAACTGGTGGGCACATTGATTTAGATAAATTACCTGTGGGGGATCCAACCCTTTCATCCAAAGAAATTATCGGAAATGAATCGCAAGAGCGCATGGGCTTGGTGATTGCCGAAAAAGATTTGGACACTTTAAAACGGGTCGCGGAAAGAGAACGCGCACCTTTATACGCTGTTGGTGAAGTTACAGATGACCATCGTTTTATTTTTGAATCAAAAAAGACGGGTGAAAAGCCGATGGATTATGCATTGGAAGATTTCTTTGGCTCGTCTCCAAAAACCATCATGACTGATACGAGCAAGAGTTCGGTCTATGAAGAGCTTTCGTACGATGCCTCGAAGATCACCTCTTATTTAACTCAAGTATTAAAGTTAGAAGCGGTGGCATCTAAAGATTGGTTGACGAATAAAGTAGACCGTTGTGTAGGTGGTCGTGTAGCCAAACAACAGTGTGCAGGTCCACTTCAACTGCCGTTAAACAATGTGGGAGTGATGGCCTTAGATTATCGTAGCCATCAAGGAATTGCGACCGCTATCGGACATGCCCCATTAGCTGCATTAATTGATTCCAGAATTGGGTCTAAAAATGCCATTGCGGAATCGCTGACAAACCTTGTTTTCGCGCCGATTAAAAACCACATTTCTGGTGTTTCCCTTTCCGCAAATTGGATGTGGCCATGCAACAACGATGGCGAAGATGCCCGTTTATACGAAGCGGTAGAAGCTTGCTCGGAATTTGCGATCGCGCTAGGAATCAACATTCCAACCGGCAAGGACTCCTTATCTATGAAGCAAAAATATCCGAATGGAGACCAAGTGCTTTCACCGGGTACCTTAATCGTATCCGCTGCAGGAAATTGCACCGACATTCGAAAAGTGGTCGAGCCAGTGCTACAAAGAAATGCAGGTTCCATCTATTACTTAAATATTTCCAAAGATACATTTAAGTTGGGGGGCTCCTCTTTTGCTCAAATACTGAATAAAATTGGAAATGACGCACCGACCGTGCAAGATGCTGCGTATTTCAAACAAGCCTTTAACGCGGTGCAAGAAGCCATAGAAAAGGATTTAATAGCGGCTGGACATGACGTGGGATCGGGCGGATTAATTACGAGCTTATTAGAATTGGTGTTTGCTGAGGTGAATTTGGGTGCAAACTATGATCTAACTGCCTTAAATGAGTCTGATTTTGTTAAAGCCTTATTCAATGAAAACATTGCGCTAATCTTACAAGCAAAAGAAGATCAAGCTTTCGAAGCCTTGATGCAAGAAAAAGGCATTCAAGTGGTAAAAATTGGTACCCCAATCGAAGGCGAAGAGGTCAGCATCTTGAACGGAGTAGACCAAGTGAAGTTTAATGTCGTAGAAACCAGGGATCAATGGTTCGAAACTTCCTATTTATTAGATCAAAAGCAAAGTAAAAACGGAATGGCGGATGAACGGTTTAAAAACTATAAGAATCAGCCATTAACCTATACCTTCCCATCATTTTTCACAGGGCAAAAACCTGAACGCCCTGCACAAGCAGCCCGCCCAAAAGCTGCCATCATTCGCGAAAAAGGCTCTAACTCTGAACGTGAAATGGCGAACGCGCTATATTTAGCTGGTTTCGACGTTAAAGATGTACACATGACGGATTTAATGTCGGGTAGAGAAACCCTGGAAGACATACAATTTATTGGCGCTGTGGGTGGATTTTCTAACTCGGACGTTTTAGGCTCTGCAAAAGGTTGGGCAGGGGTCTTCCGTTACAATGAAAACGCCAAAAAAGCCCTGAATAATTTCTTTGCACGACCGGACACCTTATCTGTTGGAATTTGTAATGGTTGTCAATTATTCATGGAATTAGAGATGATCAATCCAGAACATGAGATTCATGGAAAAATGACTTATAATGTTTCTGGAAAACACGAATCAAATTTCATTTCTGTAAAAATAGAAGAGAACCACTCCGTCATGCTAAGCAATCTTGCTGGAAGCACATTAGGCGTATGGATCTCGCACGGTGAAGGAAGGTTTAAACTACCTAACGCAGCAGATCAATACCACATTGTGGCCAAATATGCGCATGCAGATTATCCGCACAATCCGAATGGATCTGACTACAACACAGCCATGTTATCCGACCAAAGCGGAAGACATTTAGTGACCATGCCACATATTGAACGCTCGATCTTCCAATGGAATTGGGCACATTATGAAGCTGGCAGAAAAGACGAAGTAACACCATGGCTTCAGGCATTTGTCAATGCACGTGAATGGATCACCTCAAAAAACAATGAAAAGAATGGTTAACACTTAAAAACTAACTTTAATTTTTATTTGTGACATTACATTTTATTATTTAATATTGTAATAAACCATTAATAACCTTTGTATGAAAATAACACCTACCCTTTTAAAAATGGGGCGCTACTTTGTGGGCTCCATTAGTTTTCTGCTCGTGATGATGCAGATTTCCTTTGCCCAACAAACTATTTCGGGTAAAGTAACGAACGCGTATAACGGAAATCCGCTAAACGGCGTTTCAGTACAAGTTAAAGGAAAAGTCATTGGTACGACGACCAACGCTGACGGAAATTTTTCTGTCACTATCAATGATGTTCCTCCATTTACTTTAGTATTTTCTTCAATCGGCTTTATCCCCCAAGAGGTGGTGGTAAATGCTGCAGGCACCCCATTAGACATCAAATTGGATGAACAAATGTTCATGACTGAAGAGGTGGTGGTTTCTGCGTCCAGAATGGAAGAAAGCGTTTTAAAATCACCTGTTTCTATTGAAAAATTAGGAATGATGGGTATTAGAACGACGGCTCAACCTTCTTTTTATGATGCATTGCAAAACTTAAAAGGAGTAGAAATGAGCACTCAGTCCGTTACTTTCCGTTCGGTGAGTACGCGTGGATTTGGTGCAAACGGGAACACGCGTTTAGTTCAATTAATGGACGGCATGGACAACCAAGCTCCAGGATTAAACTTTGCCGTGGGTAACGTCGTTGGGATGTCAGAATTGGACGTTGAAAGCGTAGAATTGTTGCCTGGTGCAGCATCTGCATTGTATGGTCCAAATGCGATTAATGGTTTATTAATTATGAACAGTAAGTCGCCATTTAACTACCAAGGTGTGAGCGCTTATGTGAAAACCGGCATCATGAGTGCTTCAAACCGCGATCAACGCAATACAGGATTCCAAGATGTAGCCATTCGTTTTGCGAAAGCGTTTAATAATAAATTCGCGTTCAAAGTAAATGCTGCGTATCTGACTGGTAAAGATTGGCAAGCGACTGATTACCGCGATCAGAGTTACACAAACGGTACAAACTTAGATAACAATAATAAAAACATTAAAAATAATCCTACTTACGATGGGGTGAACTGGTACGGTGATGTGGGCGCAAATCTTTACGATGTGCTTTACGCAAATGGTATGCCAGGTGATGGTTCTAATGGTACATCGGGCGCTTTAGGTGCTATTTTCACAACTAAAATTCCACAAATCGGTAATGCTACTTTACCACAGTTTATAGCTGGAAACGATCCTGCTGGTCAGCTTGGAGCAGCTCGCGCAATCTTCGCTGGCATGGTTCCTCAATATTACCAAAACGCTCCTGGTTTTTCGGAAAATCAATTGACGGATTATCCAATTAACAGTTTGAAATTAAACGCTTCTGCTCATTACCGTTTTACTGATAAAATAGAAGGTATTTTGCAAGCAAATTGGGGTAAAGGATCGGCCGTTTACACAGCAGCTGACCGTTACAACATCCAAAACTTCACCATGGGTCAATACAAAGCTGAATTAAGAGGCGATAACTTCTTCGTTCGTGCATACACCACACGTGAAAATTCAGGAGATGCGCATGCGTTAGGGGTATTAGGTTCATTAATTAGCCAACGCTATTTACAAACTGCGATTCCAATGGGAGCGCCAGCATTCTTAAACCAAGCGTTTACTCAATATGCTGGAGCATTTTTACAAGGTTATCAAGGTGCAATGGGCCAAGGCGCAAGTCATGCTGCTGCCCTTCAAGTGGCTCAAAACACTGCGAACGCACACTTAGCTGCGAACAATGTGACTTATATGAGAAGTGCGATGGCTCCTGCTTTAGCAGCTGCTAACGGACGATTCCTTCCAGGTGGAACTGATTTTGACGAAACGATTGCTGACATTCGTACCCGTGCGATTCCGGCTGGCGCAAACTTCTTAGACCGTACAAATATGTACCACGCTGAGGGAATGTTTAACTTCAAGAATCAAATTTCTCCAGAATTAGTTGAGTTATTAGTTGGTGCAAATTACCGTGTATACGATTTGAATTCTGAAGGAACTTTGTTCTCATTGGATCAAAACGGAAAAGAATTTGACATCCACGAATACGGTGCATATGTTCAAGCGGCTAAAACTTTTGCAGACATCTTTAAATTAACCGGATCGATCCGTTACGATAAAAACGAAAACTTTAAAGGTCAGTTTAGTCCAAGAATATCCGGGGTATTAACGCTGGCTGAAGACCATAATATCCGTGCTTCGTTCCAACGTGGATTCCGTATTCCGACTACTCAGAATCAATACATCGACTTAAATACACCTCAAGCGCGCTTAGTGGGTGGTTTGCCAATGTTTAGAGACAAATACAACATGATCTCGAATCCTGTGTTTTCTTTAAGCGATATTCAATCTGGAAACATGACTCCTTACCAATTTAAAGAGTGGGAACCAGAGCGTGTAGAAACGTATGAGATCGGTTACAAAAGCATGATCAATAACCGTTTAATGATCGATGCATTCTATTACTATAACCGTTTCTTAACATTTGAAGGAACTGCGGTTTTAGTACAACGTAAAGATCCAAATGGTCCAATGACTGACTTAGCAGATCCAACAAAACGTAATGTATATAGCATGCCTGTAAATGCACCACAAATCTTGAAAAACTCAGGATGGGGAATTGGAATCGACTATGCATTAGGAGATGGATTTAACTTGTCAGGAAACGTAACCCAAAACGTATTATTAAATGAAGATGAATTGCGTAAAACAGATCCTTCATTCGTTACTTTCTTTAACTCACCAAAATACAGATGGAACGTGGGTATCAATAACCGTGACATGTATAATTCAGGATGGGGATTTGGTATGAACTTCCGTCATCAAACTGAAATGTTATGGAATGGTTCAATCGGTACTCCAGCAGTGAATATTGGTCAACATTCTATGATTCCAGCATACTCAACTTTTGATGCTCAAATCAGCAAAAAAGTGGATTACTTGAAATCAATCATTAAAGTGGGTGGAAGCAATATTGGCAATAAATTGCACACAACTGGCTGGGGAAACCCTTCTGTGGGTGGCACCTACTACATTTCAATCACTTTTGATGAATTGTTAAACTAATAGAATTCGATGAAGCATTAAACGATGCATTGTCGATTTATAAAAAGAAAAGGCCGGACTTTCATCCGGCCTTATTTATTGCGTATCCTTTTGTATCTTAATACACCTAAATTCTATCTTACAACACCCAGATCTCGCTGCATGCGATCATTGGGATTTTTTTTGCAGAGTAAATCCCAGCTGGAAAGGATTTGGGAGGTGTAGCGATTACCCGAATGTAGCGGGTTTTCACAGAACGATAATTGCTATGAAAAACCCAACGCGAAGCCTGATCAAATTTCCTGGTATTTTTAATGCTTAGTTGAACATACCGTTTAAATTTCTTACCATCTTCGCTGTATTCAATGCGTACACGATTTGGTAAAGTGATCCAATGCGCGAGATCTTCCAGAAAGTCTACTTGAATTTGTTGAACAGGAATCGATTCGCCTAAATCAATAGTAGCTTCTAAAGGCTGTCCATAAAAACACAAATAGTTATAGGAAAAATCAGCGTATCCAAGTGCTCCATCAATTAAGGTTTCTGGGCCCTTCGCCGGGAAATCGGGCACAGATGCTTGGCGCAAAGAAATCTTAGCCCCTTTTGCCTTGTTCAAAGGAATGCCTGTGTTGATTAATGCTTCCCATTCGGCCGCATAGGCTTCAATTGTTAAACCATTTTCCGCTAATTCTTTTACCTCCACCCGTTTAGAAAACGCTTCAAAACGTCTAATTCGCCTTGTAAAGGCATCGTTTAGAAATGCGCGGCTCAAATGTGATTGTTCTATTAAATGTCCTTCAAAACCAAGCATGCGTGCACGTTGAAGGTACACAAAATCAAGTGCTAAACGCAGTTTTCGAACCCGAAATTCTAACTGTTCATTGCCAGCGACGGCTTGTTCGGCCGATTCTAAAAACAAGTCAAATTGGGAAGTGTGTTCAATGCTTAAAAATCCATTTGCATGATCCAATGGATTCCCATAGATGGATAATACAGGTGCTTCAGTGCTAACCGCTTTCGTCATGGATTGCAGGTACTCTTGAACAGCTGGTGCCGCATCTCCATAATAACCCTTTAAAAAGGTTTCGACCACAGCATTAACGTCTTGGTTTGGGTTCCACAGTAATTTAGCAAGTACATAAGTTTTTAATTCATATAAATCTTCATACTGTGCGCCCGCCATTTGGGCGAACAGCCCCATTACTCCCTCTTGTTGATAGTATTTCAAATTTGGTGAAAAGGTATGCATCACCGGAAAAGGAGCTAAAAAATTAGTAAATTGGGTGTAATAATCCCAAATAAACAAACGATCGGTTAATCCGTTCCATGCAGTTAAATGGTGTCGAAAAGCATCCCCTTTAGGGACTACTGGTACAGCCATTTGGCGATTCAATTCGATAGTACTTAACAAGACTTGCACATTGTTTGCTGGTCGCAAATTTTTTGGCGGAACCACTGTCTCTTGATACGCTAAAACTGAAAAAATTTGCTCCGGAAAATGATTTGCGATCGCATTCACAAAAGGCAATAAAGTACCCTGAATACTCCCTGCTTCTTGATGTGCCCGTTGACACTGATCACATTCACAAAACCCACCCCCATCATTCGGACTAATGGACCAATATTTCGCACCTCCATTTTCTTCGATCAATGGTTTTAAACGATCAATCGCAAAGTCCAACACTTTAGGATTACTATAACATAATTGAGTGGGAACTCTTCGTCCATTCACCAATGCAAACCAGCTTGGATGTTTCTTAAAATAATTAGATGCAGGAATGATCTTATCCATGGAATGTCCCCACAAACCCCACTCCGTGTCTAAGGAATGAAGCCCATGCCAATCTAAAAACTCTTGATCTTTTAGTACTAAGGAATAAATTTCACGATATTCATAGGTCGGAGTTCTATAAACTTCTAAAGGCAAAGGGATGGAAATAGTAGTCTGTACTGGACAAACAGCCTCTTCTCCGGGAACCCATTTTTTACACGATAAAAATTCATCTATAAAGGCATAGGCACCAAACAGCAAACCTCTACCCTGCCCTTCGATTATCAAATTCAGCCCAACATTTCGAATAGAATACCATTCCTTTTGCGAAGCATCTTGATGCAGAATAAGTTGGATAAAATTTGACGAATCTGAATCCTGCAAGTGCTCACTCTGAAAGTGCTCACTCTGAAAGCGCTCACTCTGGAAACTCACCCCTTGACTGACTCGTGAAAAATATCGATTTAATACTGTCTCAGCCTCTAAAATAATCTTTGCATCCGCCAAATCCGACAGATATTCCATTTTTCGGATGTGATAGTTAGTCTTACCATCCTTTAACAACTGAATCGATGAACCTTGATCATGCATATGCGAAGCACCCAAAACAGGTTGAAAAGTAAAAAGGGAACTCAACAAGAAAACTAAAACCAAAGTTTTATTATGGCCAAGTTTTTCGATATTTACCATTAAAATAAATAAAATATACTGGCGTATAAATCATATCGATTTCTATATTGCTCTCCTACTAACACATGATTATAAACGCCTGTAAAACCAATTTGAAAATTTGTTGAGATCAAACCTTGATACCCCGCACCGATGGATTTATCACGATAGCCGCTGGCAGAAAACTGATAATTTTTAAGATCCGGAGAAGTACCAATGCCCGCTAATACGGTCAAATAATCACGATTCTCGTTCAGATAATGTCTCCAAGTCAATAAGTGAGAAGCATACCAGTTCTCCCCATTCTTCGTTAAATAATTCTTTAAATTTATCCAATTATTTCCTACCTCTTTGCTTGCTCCCAACACTGCCGTATAAATATGCTGACCGTCTGAAATATGAAAGCGAGCTCCTGTTTCCATTTCCCATGCTTGCGCAAATCCAGTATACAAAGAATATCCCAATCTCAATCGGGGCAAAATATCACTCGGTGAATAGGCCACATTGAACAATGAATAATTCCTTTTTGAATGCACAAAATAGTCTTCAATATCAATCTGAATTCCCTGGCGACCATTTCTGGTTCCGTAATTTAAGCGCCCAATCACGGTGTTTTTCCCTTTGGGCCCACGCCGCACATATTCCATAGACCATAAATGAAACTTTGACTGCTCACTGAGCACTGGCAAATATTGAACGCCAATACGATTTAATAGATCTGTGGCCCCCTGTAAATGGCGGTTTGGGTCCGCAAACAACTTAGATTCATCCACTTGATTTTCAATGCGAATCCCTTCTGCAATGCGAATTCCAGCCTCCGCATCTTGCACATAGGCGGGTTGTTGCTTCGCAAAATTGAAATAATAAATCGCACTATCAGGCTCCCCCATTTCATTATAAATGCTGCCTAACAAAATATGAAAATCATAATATTGGGGTGCTGCCGCAATGGCCTGCTTGGAAAGAGAAATCGCCTTTTTTAAATCGTTTACCTTTCGAGCCTGTATGGCTTCTTGCAATAAACTATCCGTGTTTAACACGGTGGGATTCTTCTCTTGAGCAAATCCAAGGTGTGCACCTAAGTATCCCACAAAAAATAACACGAATATACAAATCCTACTTTTCATCGCTGTTAATGTTTTGAAATCCTTTCCTTTGCATATCTCCCCAAACATGTTTCTTCTTAAAAATCTCATAAAAGTACCCTTTAAGCGCCGCAAATACATTGATTGGATGATAGATTAAAGGTTCTAAAAATGTGATCATTACTAATTTATAGACATCGGAAGTTTTTTTATAGTAATTATGCAATACCTGATTATAAAAGACGGCTGAGGTACTTAAGATCGCTGCAAACAGGTACACCAAGGCTAAAAAGTACCAAACAAACTCACCTCTCTCAGAAATAACTACATAATATATTAAAAACAATAACCCAGCCAATTCTATGATGGGCGCCAATAGCTCAAAGAAAAAGTTATAAGGAAATACAATTAATCCTAAACGCTTATACTTTGGATTAAATAGAATATGAAAATTATTACGATAAATTTGCCACAATCCTCTTGCCCAACGCACCCGTTGGCGCATTAATACCTTAATAGTATCTGGACCTTCAGTATAACAAAGTACTTGTGGTAAATATTTAATTTTAAAAGGCTGCTTGTGCTCAATCATGTACCTTGAAATATCAATGATCAGCTCCATATCTTCTCCTAATGACGACACTTTATAGCCACCTACCGCCATCACAACTTGCTTTTCAAACACCCCCAATCCGCCCGATACATTTGGGACTGCATTCACAAAAGACCACCCCATTTTGCCTAATAAATACGAGCGCACATATTCCAATTCTTGAAAGCGTACCCATAAATTCTTTGGCAAACGAATCTCGGCCAAAATACCATTTCTAAATAAAAACGAATTAGACATTCGCAAGGTGGCTCCTACTCCGATCACGCGCGTTCGATCCGACAGAATGTCACTCATAAAATATAGCAAGGTTTGTGGATCTAATACACAGTCCACATCCGTGTTTAGAAAGTAAGGAAAATTAGAAACATTTAATCCGGCATTCATGGCATCCGCTTTAGCACCCCCATTGAATTTATCGACCACGATTAAATGCTTATGTGCCTTATTGGAAGACTTATAAATACCCCGTATAGGTTGAGACTTTATCCTTTCCTCATAATAATAATCCACCTTGATTAATTCAAAGTGCTTGATCATTTTTTCAATTGTATCATCCTTGCTTCCATCGTTTACGATGACCACTTCAAACTTTGGATACTGTAAATTCAATAATGATTTTACATTCTCTATGATGGTAAAAGATTCATTAAATGCAGAAGTAATAATACTAATTCCAGGTGCATTTTGCATGCTCATTAAGTCATCTTTACGACGAAGCTTCCCAAAAAAGAAATTTCTATTTATGGTAATTCCAGCGAAAATAAGCAAGAGAAAATACGAAAAAAGCAATAAGATCCCGAAGTATAACACCACTTCTAAGAAGATAAAATCCAGGATTTTTAAGAACCAATTTTCCATATTAGTATTTGAGAAGTGGATTTTTAATGTGGTTGATAATCACATGCTCATAAGGCTCCGTAGGAACGATTTGGTCAATAGCAGATTCATCAATATTATAAATGGATCTCAATGCATGCTTTCTCAGGAATCCATTCTTATATTCACGATAAGTGGATAATAAAAATGGAATATCTCCTCTACTTCCTGTCCTTCCGATGGCTTTCAACACTTCAATTTTTGCATCAATATTTTCAATTTTTGAGAAAAGATCCTTTAAATTCTTCGCCTGATCATCAGCATAAATCCTTCCTAAAATATTAATTAATTTTAATTGTAAAGGCGAAGAAGAGTTCTCCAACACCTTATAAATCGCGTCAGAAGCTTCCACTTGATGATAATGCTCGCTTAATTCTGCACATAATAAAACTTTCGTAGGATCTTCATCTGCATTGATCCATTGAGAAAAAGAGGGAATGGTTGGAAAAGTACTATTCGTGATAAGGAGATAATACTGTAAACGCTCCCATTGTGATAAGGAATGTTTGAGAGAATTAATAAAGTGATCAAGGTTCACCTCTAACACATTTAATATGTAAAAGTTAATGGTTTCTCTTAAAATTTCACTTTTATTAGATTTTAAATGCATCATGCGTTTTACGATGCGATGTGACTTCACCTTAAAAAACTCTAATTCATTCAGTGCAAGTATATTTTTTTTTATAGCTCTCGCAAACAAATCCCTTTCTGCAAATTCATTTAGGCCAAGATCTAAATAGATTTTTCGAATGTGTTCATTTACCCCACCATCAAATAATTTATGAAAACTAATTAAAGTTTTGACTAACTCTTCCCTTCTATATCTGTAATTACCAATGATGGCTTTCAATTCTTGAACAGGAGTTAAAATCAATTCAGATGGGACTTTATTCATGTACGGAATGATCACTCGTTCCGCAATGAGCGGGGTAATTTCTTCTTCTACCAAAGTTTTCGCTACCTCACGACTGATATTAATTCTTCGAAAAATAAAAATGAAAAAGTATATAAGAAATATAGCTTGAAACAACAAAAATAAAGATAAGATCCGCCCCCATCCCCATTCGCTGATTGCAGAAAGTCCACCCTCCCAAAACACTGAAAAAATGAGGTTGGTCAATATCACCATGAGCTACAATTACTTAATACTATTTTTTCTTTAATAAGCGTTTGACACGCGCCACAAATTCTATAGGAGAAAAAGGTTTCACCAAATAATCATCGGCATTCATATCAAAGGCATGCTCCATCGTTTCTTCCGCAATATTACTGGTAATCACCATAGTTTTAGGTGCATGACCTTTTAAGTGTTGATTATCAATAAGAATAGACAATAATTCCTCACCTCTTAAAGCCGGCAAACCTAAGTCCAAAATTAACAAATCGTAAGCATTATTTTTCAAATTTTCAAGAGCATACTCCCCATCTGTAGCAATATCGACGTGATACCCTTCTTTTTCCAAAAGGAAACTTAACATGGTTACTGTGACCTTGTTGTCTTCTACTAATAATATGTTATCCATAGATACCTCCCCGTAGTACTTTACTCACTATGTATATATTAAATATAGAAAATAAATCACCAATAAAAAAATAAATTTTTATTTAAAACTATTGATTAAATCAAACGTTTTGGGAATCATACCTTTAATTCGATTTCTTGTATCTACCGAAATATTCTCTTTAGAAAAAGGAACCACTTTGACATATTCCTGAATTTCTCCTGCATTTCTTCCATATTTATATTCATAGGTAAAACGCGAGAACTCATCCAATTCAACTCCAGCATTGTCTTCATTCGGAACACTAATATAAAACTGGCTGTTTTTTAAAGCTCCTGACTGATTTTGAAGTTGGTTTTGATTTAAATAAGTGTATAATTCTTGTGCCACATTTTCAGATGGATCGACCAGGCGGATGTGTTCAACCATATTCGCTCGATAGCGATAGGCTCCATTTTCCTTATACTCGTACAATTCCGCAAGCACCATTTCAATTTCTTTTTTCAGAAATGGATAATGCGTACAGCCAAGAACGATGGCTTTTAATGGAGGTGAAGAAGGATTTTGACGGATTTTCTCCAACATACTTACTAAGTGATATCGAATGTAATTTTCCGGAGAATTGATCTGAAGCACTTGACAATCATCTATGTTTTGCGCATCGCAAAGCATTTGCCCCTCATCAAAATCGAAATTATACACATCCATTAACGCTTTATCGATCGTATATTCAGTATGGTCTAAGGAAGGGCCGCGGTAATTCGCGCGGGGCTGTGTCGCTGTAGGATTATAATAGTCATTTTCCTCATCTACTGCTTCCGCAATGCCATGTCCACCTTGATTTACAATTTGAATATCCCCAGTGTACCCCAGCGCGTCTTTCATAGTCAAAATCGTTCGTTCGTATCCCTTGGAAGCCACCGTTCCCACCGTGGCAAACACACCGATGGTGCCGCTTTCATGCAATTCAAAAGTCTCCAACACACCCTTTGCGCCCGCATCAATGACCCCTATCACCGGAATGTTTAAGTTCGCCACCTTAAAAAATTTACGAATAGCATCCACCGCATAAGCCGTAGCGGTATTACAAGCGATTACAATCGCTTTAACAGGCATCTTATCTCGATTAACTTGGGTAGAGTGAGCCGTTGGATAATAGGAAGTCCCTAATAGAAACTGAACATCTTTTAAAACATGTTCCACCAATAAATCGGATTTATTTGTGGCATAATAGTTCCCATAAGGCATATTGGCCTGATCGGCCAAATAAATAAATTGTTCAGTAGTAAAATCAGGGATTCCGTCAGCGTTCTGAAATAACTGCCCATTTTTAAACTGATCGGATTGAATCAGCACATCCAATACAGTCAACCCGCCTGTTCCCGAGTCAAACACTCCGATAGGAAGTTCAGGATTGGCTGCATCATAGTTCGCCGCATCTATGAAATAAAAACTACTTGAGTCCGAAAGCATGCTCCATTCGATGGGAGTTAGCTCCGAAGCAGTTGTTAAATTTGAATGTTCAGCAGGTGATTGGCAGGCATAAAAAGCACTATAAATAAATACAGTAATGCAGATAAGTAAAGCCGATGGTTTTCTCATTAGTAGGGATAAGTGGTTTCAAAGACTAATTTAATAATAAATCATTCTTTCACCAAATATACTGGCTAATTACTTCTGACCAAAAACCTGAAAATGAAAAATCTACATGATGAAACCGCCACCGATTAAATCGCTTCCCTCATAAAATACAGCCGATTGACCGGGAGCAATCCCTTTCACAGCATGCATAAAATCCACCTTCATTCGATCACCTTCTTGGGTTAAAATGCTTTGAGCACCCGCATCTTTATATCGAATTTTGGTAACAGCTTCTAATGGTTCCTCTAAGGAAGCGTATTTAATTAAGTTGATGTTTTTAACAAATGCAGAAGTGCGTTGTAGCTCGTGTTCATCTCCTAAAACCACTGTATTCGTTTCAGGAAGAATTTGCAAGACAAAAACTGGACGTCCTAATGCCACGCCTAAGCCCTTCCGTTGACCGACAGTATAATAAGGGTAGCCTTGGTGTTTGCCCACGATGGTTCCATCAGAAAGCACAAAATTTCCAGGACCAATTTTCTCATCAATGTCTCCCACCCGGTGACGCAAAAACGCACGATAATCATTATCTGGAACGAAACAAATCTCATAACTTTCCGACTTATTTGCCAATTCCATTTGCCCCATATCAGCCGCCATTTGACGAATTTCAGCTTTCGTAAAACGACCTAACGGAAACTGCGTACGCGCTAAATTTTTTTGGGACACCCCCCACAACACATAGGATTGATCTTTATGTTCATCTTTTCCTTTTGAAATCACGAATCGACCATTGTCTTGCTCACGAATATTGGCATAATGGCCCGTAGCAATAAACTCACAATCTAATTTATCAGCCCTTTTTAACAGTGCTTCCCACTTAATATGGGTATTACATAACACACAAGGATTTGGCGTACGCCCAGCTAAATATTCCTCTACAAAATTATCGATGACAAAATCACCAAACTCGTCTCGGATATCCAAAATATAATGAGGAAATCCGTAAGCAACGGCCAATGCACGCGCATCATTTATACTATCTAAACTGCAACAACCCGTTTCCTTGGAAGTGCCACTCGAAGTAGCATAATCCCAAGTTTTCATCGTTAAGCCGATCACTTCATAACCTTGCTCATGCAACATTACTGCTGCTACCGAACTGTCCACTCCGCCACTCATCGCGACGAGCACTCTTCCTCTTTTACTCATTGATCAAAATTTAATTACCTACCCTCTTTTCCCCGCTTCGCAAAACTTTCCATGCGGACCATTTTCAGGAGCGACAAGAATAGTAGGTGCAAAGATACGGCATAATCCTTACATTTGCCGTAATTATGGAACAGGTATTTGACCGGGCATTGCTTGATTTTTACCACAATACAGCCCCTGCCCCTCTTTTTTTACATAATAATTACGGAAGCACAGAAGAAATGCCTGTGGAAATTTTCTTTCGGGATGAAGAAGACTTTCCTTATTTAGAACAACTCGCCTTGTCCATTTGCACAGGGAAAATTTTAGATGTAGGCGCTGGAGTCGGTGCGCACAGCCTATTCCTTCAAAACCATCGAAAAGAAGTGTATGCAATCGAGCGTAGCCAAGCGGCCTGCGAGATCATGAAAGCTCGTGGCATTCAACAGGTGATCCAAGACGATTTTTTTTCCTTTGCCTGGGCCGGAGAAAAATTTGACACCTTATTATTTATGATGAATGGGATTGGGCTCGCGCAAACCCTGGAAAACATCGTTCCATTATTAGAAAAGTGCAAAGAATTACTCGCCCCAAATGGGCAAATCCTATTCGATTCTTCCGACCTTTCCTACCTATATCAAGATGGACACATCAGAAAACCAAAAGGGTACTTTGGGGAAGTGGCATTTCAATATGAATATAAGGGAGTAAAAGGCGCCCCATTCGGTTGGGTGTATGTGGATCCGAAAAGCATGCAATCCCTGGCTGAAGCGGCTGGATGGGAAATGAATGTTTTGTATGAAGATGGTGAGGATCAATACTTAGCAAGGTTAACCCTCACGTCGCATTGATCCTCAACAAATTAAATCATATCAAAGCCCGTATACGGCACTAACGCTTTCGGAATACGAATCCCTTCTGCGGTCTGATTATTTTCTAAGATAGAAGCCAGGATACGTGGCAAAGCCAACGCACTACCATTTAAGGTATGTGCCAATTGCATTTTTGCATCTTTTCCTTTAAAACGCACTTTTAAGCGATTACTTTGATAGGTCTCAAAGTTTGAAACAGAAGAAACCTCTAACCAACGCTCTTGCGCAGCACTCCAAACCTCCATATCGTAAGTCAATGCAGAGGTGAAGCCCATATCTCCGCCACATAGTCTTAAAACACGATATGGCAATTCCAAGGCTTGCAAAAGAGATTGCACATATTGGCTCATCTCTTCCAGGACTTCATAGGATTTCTCCGGATGAACGATTTGCACGACCTCCACCTTATCGAATTGGTGCAAACGGTTTAAGCCGCGAACATGCGCCCCATAAGAACCGGCCTCTCTTCTAAAACAAGGAGTATAGGCTGTATTTTTAATTGGAAAATCTTCTTCTTTTACGATTACATCGCGGTATAAATTCGTCACCGGAACTTCAGCAGTAGGAATTAAATACAAATCATCAACACCGACATGGTACATTTGACCTTCCTTATCAGGTAGTTGTCCAGTGCCAAATCCAGACGCTTCATTAATCATAATTGGAGGCTGCACTTCTACGTAACCAGCTTTTTGGGCTTGATCCAAGAAGAAGTTAATCATCGCGCGTTGCAAACGAGCTCCCTTTCCTTTATATACAGGGAATCCTGCTCCTGTAATTTTTACTCCTAATTCGAAATCGATGATGTCGTATTTTGCGGCCAGCTCCCAATGAGGCATTGCTTCATTAGTTAAAGCAGGCTTTTCACCTTGCTCAAGTACCACTTCATTGTCGTCGGCCCCGAATCCATTTGGAACAGAGGTATGCGGTAAGTTTGGCAACAAAACCAATTTTTCATGCAATTCTTGTTCGATTTGACTTTGTTGCTCCCCTAATTCTTTGATCTGTTGCTTGTTTCCTGCTGCCAAGGCTTTTGCGGCTTCCGCTTCTTCTTTCTTCCCTTGACGCATGAGTTCCCCAACTTGCTTTGCAGATTGGTTGGACTCTGCTAATAAGGCGTCAGAAGTAGCTTGAATTTTTCTACGGCTCTCATCCAATGCAATAATTTCGTCAACTAATTCTAAACGAGCGAAATTGCGAACAGCTAAACGCTCTTTCACTAATTCTCTATGCTCTCGAATATATTGTACTTGCAACATATTATGTGTTTTTAAAAGATTTTTATCAAAATTAACAGTAACTTAGGGCAAAGATAAAAAATAAAACATGGGATATCGTAGTTTATTAGAATGTGTAGAAGATCTGGAAAAACATGGACACCTTATTCGAATTAAACAGGAAGTAGATCCAAATTTAGAAATGGCCGCTATTCATATGCGGGTGTATGATGCGCAAGGGCCTGCATTGCTTTTCGAGAACATAAAAGGTAGCAAGTTCCCAGCTGTTTCTAATTTATTTGGAACTTTAGATCGCTCTAAATTTATGTTTAGGGACACGATTGAAAAAATAAAAGTTTTAGTCGATGTGAAAGGCGACCCCATGAGTGCCTTGAAAAATCCATTCAAATATGCGCATGTGGCTTCAACAGCCTTGGGTGCGCTGCCTTGGAGAAAAAAATCGGGCGCACCGATTCTGTATGGACAAACGAAAATTTCAGAACTTCCCCAAATCATAAACTGGCCCATGGATGGCGGTGCATTTATCACCATGCCTCAGGTGTATACCGAGGATATTGAGCAACCGGGTATCATGAAAGCAAACTTAGGGATGTATCGCATTCAATTAAGTGGTAACGATTACATTCAAGACAAGGAAATAGGATTACACTATCAATTACATAGAGGAATTGGGGTTCATCAAACCAAAGCGAACGCTGCAGGTCAACCTTTAAAGGTGAGTATTTTCGTTGGAGGACCTCCTTCGCATCCCCTTTCGGCCGTGATGCCTTTGCCAGAGGGTTTATCTGAAATGATTTTTGCGGGAGCCTTAGGAAATAGAAGATTTAGGCATTTTTATGATGAAGATGGTTTTTGTATTTCTGCAGACGCGGACTTTGTGATTACTGGACTGGTCTATCCAGGAGAAAATAAACCGGAAGGTCCCTTTGGAGATCATTTAGGGTATTATAGTTTAATCCACGATTTTCCTTTAATGAAGGTGCATAAAGTGTATCACCGAAAAAACCCGATTTGGTCGTTTACGGTGGTAGGTAGGCCCCCTCAAGAGGACACTTCATTTGGCGCCTTGATTCATGAGATTACTGGATCGGCCATTCCTAAAGAAATCAATGGATTGCATGCCGTGCATGCCGTAGATGCTGCCGGTGTCCACCCTTTGTTATTTGCCATAGGAAGCGAGCGCTACACGCCTTATACAGGACACGATCGGCCACAAGAGATTTTAACCATTGCGAATCAAGTTTTAGGTAAAAATCAGTTGAGTTTAGCGAAATATTTATTTATTGCTGCGCAAGAAGACGACCCAAACTTGGATATCCACGATGAGGTAAAATTCTTTACTCATATCTTTGAACGCATCGATTTAAGTAGAGATTTGCACTTTCATACCAATACAACCATCGACACCTTAGATTATACAGGCGATGGATTAAACTCGGGTTCGAAGGTGGTGTTTGCGGCAGCAGGGGCGAAAAAAAGAACTTTATTAAGCTCATTGCCGTCGAATTTTGAACTCCCCCGTCCTTTTCAACATGTAAAAATGGCGCTGCCAGGAATTTTGGCGGTGGAAGCTCCAGCATTTACGAATTATCAGGAAGAAGAACAGATTTTGGCTGCGTTTACGAATGCCGCGAAGGAGGTGGATTTCAATGGGATTCAATGCATGGTTCTGTGCGACGATGCAGGTTTTGCGGCAGATTCAATCAATAATTTTGTGTGGACGGCCTTTACAAAAAGCAATCCTTCTCACGATATTTATGGAATTCAAAGCTTTACCAAGCATAAACATTGGGGTTGCCATGGGCCAGTGATTATTGATGCGCGTAAAAAACCACATCACGCACCGGATTTAGTAAAAGATCCAGCGATCGAACGCAAAGTAGATTCGTTAGGAGCCCCTGGAGGTGTATTACACGGGATCATTTAAGTCCTTATTTCGTTTAATGAAAAGAATATTGTATTTTTGAATTGTGAGGAAAAGAATCGCCATATTTGCTTCTGGTTCGGGCTCAAATGCTCAGAAAATCATGGAACACTTCAAACGCCATTCGGAGGGTGAAGTCGTCCTTGTATTGAGTAATAATCAAGACGCTTATGTATTGCAGCGTGCTGATAATTTTGAAATCCCGACACACGTTTTCGGAAAAAAAGATTTTTATGAAAGCGATGAGGTTTTAAATTTATTGAAAAACCTGGACGTTAATCTGGTCGTACTCGCTGGCTTTCTATGGTTAGTGCCGGCGAACCTTTTGAAAAATTTCCCTAATAAAATCATTAACATTCATCCTTCTTTGCTTCCAAAATTTGGTGGAAAAGGCATGTATGGGGACCGAGTACATCAGGCAGTACTCGATGCTGGCGAAGAAGAATCCGGAATCACTATACATTACGTGAATGAAAAGTTTGATGAGGGTGAAATCATTCAACAAGGTCGGTTCAAAATCGAGCCGGGTGATACGATCGAAATGATTAAATTTAAAGGACAACAATTAGAACATCAACTTTATCCCAAAGTGATTGAACAGTTGCTAAAGAAAATGTAATAAGGTCGTTATTTGTTTTATGCTGACAAAACCCTACCTTTGCGGCATTAAAATCTACAAACAATGACCCGTCCAATTAAAATAAAAAACGCCTTAATTTCTGTATATTATAAAGATAACTTAGCTCCATTAATCGAATTATTAAATTCATATGGAGTGACCTTCTATTCCACGGGCGGAACTGAATCTTTTATTAAAGATTTGGGATTCAACGTAGAACGCGTAGAAGATTTGACTGGCTATCCATCCATTTTGGGTGGTCGAGTGAAAACTTTGCATCCAAATGTGTTTGGAGGAATTTTATCAAGAAGAGACTTGGAAGAAGATAGGGTCCAATTAACTCAATATCAGATTCCTGAATTTGATTTGGTGATCGTGGATTTATATCCATTCGAAGAAACGGTAGCTTCTGGGGCGAGTGAAGAAGATATCATCGAAAAAATCGATATTGGCGGTATATCATTAATTCGGGCAGGTGCCAAAAACTTTAAGGACGTGGTTATTTTATCTTCAAAAGGAGACTACGATCGCCTATATACCATCCTTAAAAATAAAGACGGGCAAACAGAATTAGCCGATCGTTTAGATTTTGCAAAAAGAGCATTTAATGTATCGTCAAACTATGATAGTGCGATTTTTAATTACTTCAACAAAGATAATAGTCTGAATGTTTTAAAAATTAGTGAGACTTCTGCACAAACCTTAAGATACGGAGAAAATCCTCACCAAAATGGTGTGTTTTTCGGCAATTTAGATGAGTTGTTTGACAAATTAAATGGCAAAGAGCTTTCCTATAACAACTTAGTCGATGTGGATGCGGCAGTGGCATTAATAGATGAATTTGCAGAAGCTGAACCAACCGTTGCGATTCTTAAACACACAAATGCTTGCGGAGTAGCAACTCGATCGACTTTATTAGAGGCATGGCAAAATGCATTAGCTGGAGATCCTGTATCGGCATTTGGTGGGGTCTTAATTACCAATACAATAGTCGATTTGGCCACCGCAGAAGAAATCAACAAACTATTCTTTGAAGTGTTAGTCGCTCCGGATTTCGATGCAGCAGCCTTGGAGCTTTTAAGTGGTAAGAAAAACAGAATTCTTTTAAAAAGAAAGCACGTTGAATTACCAACTACGCAAGTTAAAACCCTATTAAACGGGTATATTCTTCAAGATAAAGATTTGGTGATCGAAGGGGCAAGTCAAATGACCACCGTTACCGAATTAGCGCCGACTGAAAGTGAAATTTCAGATTTACACTTTGCGAACAAAATCGTTAAGCATACAAAATCAAATACCATTGTCTTCGCGAAGAATAATCAATTGATCGCAAGCGGTGTAGGACAAACATCGAGAGTAGATGCTTTACAGCAAGCAATCATTAAAGCGAAAAGTTTTGGCTTTGAGTTATCTGGTGCAGTAATGGCTTCAGATGCATTCTTCCCATTCCCTGATTGTGTTGAAATCGCAGCAGATGCTGGGATTACAGCTGTATTACAACCGGGTGGATCGATTAAAGATCAGGATTCTATCGATAAATGCAACGAAAAAGGCATTAGCATGGTCACTACTGGCGTTAGGCATTTTAAACACTAAGTACGTTACTATTTACGCAACTATTTAGGTTACTATTTAGATAACTAAGTGTTAAATAAAAAAGGGTTTACAAATTGTAAACCCTTTTTTATTTATTCATTCATATTTACCTTCGAACCCAAATGAAGGGTAAAGGCATCTGAATCCTTTAAAAAAGGATATTTTGTTTTTGCTTCCTCTAAGTCCTTTGGATAAATCGTAAACGTATATAAATCTTCGTATTCCGGTTTAAAATAAATCACATTTCCGGTTGGTGAGATACACATGGAATTCCCTGAGTAATATTGTTCATTACCGTCATGTCCCACACGATTTACTCCGATCACGAATGCTTGATTTTCGATTGCGCGAGCCGGAATTAAACTTTTCCAATGACTGCTGCGCGAGTCAGGCCAATTTGCAACATATAACAACAAATCATAAGCGCCGCCTAAATTTCTAGACCATACTGGGAATCGTAAGTCATAACAAATCATCGGGCAAATCTTCCACCCTTTCAATTCTACTATGATTCGTTTATTTCCAGGAGTAAACACTTCATTTTCTTTAGCTAAGCTAAACAAATGTCGCTTATCATATTGTACATAGGTGCCATCTGGATTCATCCAAATGAATCGGTTATAATAACTTCCCTGCTCTTCGATAATTAAAGTACCACAAATAACGCAATTATACATCCTCGCCATGTCGTACATCCACATCATGGTAGGACCGCCCATCCTTTCAGCGCACTTTTCAACATTATTTGTAAATCCTGAATTAAACATTTCTGGCAAAATAATTAAATCAGTACTTTCTCTTAACGCTGCTATGCGCGTAGCTAAATTATCCAAGTTTCTGGAAATGTTTTCCCAAAAAATATAGGCTTGGAAAATTGTAATTTTTAAAGGTTCCATCGCTATTAATCGAATGGCTATTTAGATCGGGTTAGTAAACTTTGTGCCAATATACTTAAATTATATCCTTTTTCCACAGAGATCGAAAGATTTTTTAAATTGATATTTGCCTGATCTACATAGAACTGCATGAGTTCCGTTGCCACATCTAAGATTCCAAGTTCTCGATATAGTTGTGTAACCTCAAATATCTTTTTATCTGCTACATCTTTACTAACTTGCCCATTTACAGCCATTAACTTTTCAAATGTTAATTTTTGAGCATCATTCGCTCGGTTAAATGCTTCAACAAGTAAAATAGTCTTTTTATTTGCTAATACATCTCCCCCAATTTGCTTGCCAAATTCTGCACTATTTCCAAAAGTATCCAAGATATCATCTTGCAATTGGAAAGCGATTCCAATATTGATTCCAAATTGATAAATCTGTTCTGCATCGTCTATTGATGCATTCGCGATCATGGCACCCATCTTTAAAGCCGCCCCCAATAAGACCGCTGTTTTTTGACGAATCATTTCAATATAGGCCTCACGACTAACCATGGATATTCTTTCAAATTGCATGTCTCGTTGTTGGCCCTCGCAAACTTCTTGAGCCATTTCATTAAAAACTTCCAATAATCCTGGAAGCTTGGAAGGTTCGCATTTTAATAATTGCTTATAAGCCCAAATTAACAAATTATCACCCGATAGAATGGCTACGTTTTGATTCCATTTTTTATGCACCGTAGGTTTGCCTCTTCGCAAAGGAGCTTCATCCATAATATCATCGTGAAGCAAACTAAAATTATGAAATAATTCTACGGCCAAAGCAGCTGGTATGGCTTTATCAAGTGACTCATCCTTTGAATCATTAAACAATTCAGCTCCCAATAACACTAAAATTGGGCGAATTCGCTTTCCTCCTAAACTTAAAATATACTTTATTGGCTCATACAGTTCCGCTGGTTCATCTGGAAATTCAATCGCTAATAAATGATTTTCAATCTTTAATTTGTATTGTTCAAACATGTGTAAAGGACTTAAAACGGGTAAATCAGTGTAAAGTTAACACATTTAAGGAAGTTTGAGTTAATTAATCTAAATAGTACCTTTGTAATGGGTTACTTTTTTCAAATAAGCGTATAAATAGTGAATAGGTTTACATCATCCAATATCCAATATTCCGACACGATGATCATCGAAGGGATGTTGGCAGGAGATAAAGAAGCTTTTGAACAATTATATCAGACATGCTATCCAAGAATTAAGGGGATGATTGTCCGAAATAATGGTACTGAAGATGAGGCAAAGGATGTGTTTCAGGAGGCCGTATGCGTATTGTATGATAAAGTGACATGCGGTGATTTTGCGCTTAGCAGTCAACTAAAAACTTATCTGTATGCAGTTTGCAAACGCCTCTGGTTAAAACAACTTAAATTATCTGAACGCATCGTTTCAGACCAAGGGTTGCCCGAAAACGAAGGGGAAGTGGAGACCGATTTAGAGCTACATTGGTTAAAAGAAGCTCAATTCGATAAGATGAAAGTGGCATTGGCCCGATTGGGCGAGCCATGTAAAACTATTCTGCTTGATTTTTATGTGAAAGGATTATCGATGCAAGAGATTAGTGAAAAGTTTAATTACACGAATCCAGACAACGCTAAAAATCAGAAATACAAATGTCTTCAACGACTAAAAAAGTTGTTTTTTGAAGGTAATTGACAGTGATTATTTTTTAAGTGCGAATAAAATGGAAAAAGATCAGATGCAGAATTCAGAACAGCATTACGAAGGTGAAATGCCTGAATTATTACGTTCATATGCACATCGCAAACAATTTAAGAAGAACCTTGCAGAAGCCAATCAAGACTACCATTTGGTGCGCCTTAACAATTCTTCTGAAATTCATCCAACATTAAATCGTATTAATTGGAAACGATTCAAGGTTAATGCAGTAGCAGCGGCTGCCATCGCCATTATCACAGCGTTCAGTACTTTATGGCTGACAGGTTATTATAAAAACATGGAAGTGAACAGCTCAAATTATAGAGAGTTGAGAAGAGACATGAACAATGTGAAGCGAAATGTCAATGCACAAAATCGCGTTTTACAAGACATTAGTACGACTAATTTAAGCGATGTGGCTGTAAATAATTTTGGTGCCACTGGATTTCTTTTATCCACTAAGGGGTATGTGGTCACAAATTATCACGTAGTCGCTGACGCGGATTCCGTACAATTACAAAATTCACAAGGACAAAGCTATAGTGCTGAAATCCTTTATTCGGATGAACAGTCGGATATTGCAATTTTAAAAATTAACGATCCAAATTATCAGCCAACCCGAACCATTCCTTACGTGTTCAGAGATAAAGCGGCTGATTTAGGTGAAGATGTATTTACCCTGGGTTATCCAAGGGACGAAGCTGTTTATGGGCAAGGTTATTTAAGTTCGAATAGCGGGTACAGCGGCGACACCAGTGCCTATCAAATTTCCATTCCACTAAATCCAGGCAATAGCGGCGGCCCACTTTTAGATGGGAAAGGAAATGTAATTGGAATTGTAAGTGGTAAACAAGCTGGATTAGACGGAACCTCTTTTGCGATCAAAACCAAAACATTATTAAATACGCTTGAAAAAATTCCTGATACGTTAATCGCTCAACCATTAAATCTTACAAATCGTAAAAACAGTTTAAATGGTTTACCAAGAACGGAACAAGTGAAACGCATTCACGATTTTGTCTTCCTGGTCAAAGTATTTTAAAACATAAAGGATAAATATTCGACGTGCATTAAAATCCGAAGCAAACCACGTTAATTTTTAAATCTTAATCCGTAATTGTAAGGTAAGATCGGATTTATAGGGTTGATTTAATATCTCATCCAACCCACTTCCAATTGGTGCATCGTTCATGGAATACGAAACAGAGTAACGCGCCCAGCATTCGAATTTAGCATTCCAACGGATTTTAAAATTTAAATAGCCTCGAATGCCCTTTTGGTGATACGGTACGACCCCACTTGCATACATGACATTGTTTTCATAGGCATATATTCTCGTATCGTAACTATCTGTATTATAATATGCGATTCGTAAATTACCTCTCCACTTTTTAAAAATTGGTTGATAAAATAAGTCTTGATAGATAAGCCAACCATGCTCTTTCCTATATAACTCTTTTTCATATATACTCCATTCAAATCGATTCCTGATTTTCCAAACCAAATTTAATTCCTTCTCAAAATGCAACCTAATCTGCCATTGTTCATGATTCATAATTAAATAATGAGGTGTTCCAACATCCTCATTAAGTTGTTTAATCTTATGTTTTACACGCAAAGAAATGTTCTGTTGCCGCGATTTCGCGTAATTAATAGTCATGAACGCATCGTAACCAACTGAGGGTCCATCCACACGATATTTAGCCCAAGGAAACCTGTATTGGTCTACGTAAAACAATAATTGGGACCTTCTATTGATTTGATATTGAAACCCCAAATACATACCCTGTTCATTGGAAGGAAGGCTGCTGTTTCCAAAGGCTTGAGCAAACATCCCATGGTAGTCTTTTGAATAATTTCTATACAATAAACCCAGGTTAAATTTAGGGTGCATGCTAATCAGTAAACCTTGCAAAAAAGCGGATCCACTTTGCTGGTGTTTTGAAAACTCATTAAAAGCGAACAAATTTCTATAGTTGAACTGGGAATAAATAGTTCCCACAAACTCATCTTGACCTGAAAATTTAAATTTATTTCTAAGGAGATCGGGCGGTGATAGTTGCGCATTAAAACGATTATAATAACCATGGACTCCAACCCTTAATAAGGGTAACACATACTCCAAATTCAAACCAACCGTCCTTTGCTTAACCTGATTTTTATTGTTTAATTCATTGGGTGTACGATGTAATCCTGAAGTTCCTAACGATTCCACAATGGGAATAGTTCCATCCACCTCTTGCAAATTACCATCTCGGTTTCTAAAAGAAACATAAGGACGAATCAATAAATTACCCCGCTCTATTTCCAGAGCAACGCCTCTAAAAAAACGAATTTCATCGGACGATGTATGCATCTTAAATCCTTGACCAATGCGTGCAATTCCGTGTAAAATAGCGCCTTTACCCATAGCGTAGCCTCCCCAAACACTTAATCCTTGGCCGACCTGTAACTGATAATCGCCTATGATAAATTGATTCATATAACGCTGTTTGGTAATTTCTAAACTGAAAGAATAAGCATCGAAACCAGTTGTATTTTTTCTAAAACCAAGACGTTCCCCTGCATCTTTCTCCATCGTCAAATTAAATCTTAATTCTGGCGACCAATGCATGCGATATCGTAATAAAATTCTTTCAGGAGTACCCAAATACCTTGAGCGAGTCGTATCTTTGATTTGATATCCGAGTTGCTTTTCGATTACACGTCCTGTCCTCAATATGACTTCATGACTGGATTTCTTAACAACTTCTTTTACACTTGAACTGACTAATTCACTTTCATTCGTGACTTTTAAAAATTGACTTAAAAACTTTGCTACTTCCAGATCTAAATCATGAATAGCTTGCAATTCTAAAATGGAACCAAAACCACCCGTTAACGTTCTATATTGAATGATTTGTTGGATTTGAAAAGGAGTCAACAAATGAAAGGAAGATAATTCTTTTGGCGTTATGGCATTCAAGTCTGCTGGCTGTTCCATCTTCTGCAAATAAAATGCAATAAGGTCTTCCCAATGACTATCTTCTAATTCCTCTTCAGGAACTAATTCCATCAATTGTTCCAAAACAGCTTCAATGACCCAATCATTTACTCCAAATGTAGAATCCTGAACTTGTGCCTTTGCCTGTTGGGCCGCCACCACATTCATAACCAACAAAACAGTCAAAAAACTTTTGAGCCAAAAGCACGAATTACTAATTTGCATAAATGACTCCTTACTTATACACATAAATGACATCAAATTGAGGTGAATAACCTAAACGTGGGTGAAAGGCCGCGCCAATATCCAAACCCCAGTTTCCCCAATAAATTCCAGCACCTGCTGTGGGAAGTTTGCCCATTCGATCAAATCCCAGTCGAATTTCCATGCGTTTAGGTACGATTTCGTAATAAAGACCTGCCTGTACATTCCCATGCCTTTCAAAATAATAATGCACATCAGCGACCAGACCAAATCCAGCATGAACAGCATAATGCAAACCCATTGAAATTTCATGCTCAATATTGGCAAAGGAAAAATCAGAGTTTGAATCTCGAATGCGATTCGAACTTAAAAACCCAATAGAAAATCGAGTATTTAATTGATAAATCAACTGAGTACGCAATCCCATTTGAACATCTGAATGGTATGAGGGTATTTCTATCGTTTGATGTACATATCCTACTGCTATCGCAAAATTCGGTGAGAATCGTTTAGCATAATCTAACACTACGCGCTTCGTTCGAATGGCTTCAGGTAAGCTCAGTTGATTTAGATGTAATGCGAGTGCATGACGACCAAATTTATGAGTCACTTGAACGCCTTGCAATTTCACCTCCGGTTGGTGATTTAAGAATCGATGTTTGAAAAGCACAGCAGTTCCGTCCTTAAACACTTGACTTGCTGAATTTTTAAGAGGAATATTCATGCGCTGATTCGGCGATCTATTAATCCCTAATCCAGCACTTCCTAAAGAATACTGATGCGCACTTTCCAATTGTTGAGAAAATGCGAAAGAATGAAATAATAAAAGATAAAATACGAATAATATCCAGTTAAACTCACCACCACTCATCCTACCCTCCTATAACTAAAAATTGCCTACCTTTTTCACAAAGATAAGTAATTTTTAATTATTAGGAAATTTATTTATTTTTTCTAATTATTTACTTCGAATCGCCTCTACTGGATCAAGTTTGGCCGCCATAATCGCAGGAATAATTCCAGATACTAGGCCGATTAAGGTTGATAATAATAATGTTAACATTACCATGGAAGTACTGACTACAATAGTCATATCTGCAAGGAGTTTGACTATTAATGTGAGGCCATACACTACGCTAAGCCCCATTAAACCTCCAATGATACATAAAGCCACTGCTTCAATTAAAAACTGGGACAAAATGAAATAATTCTTAGCGCCTAAAGATTTCTGAATACCGATGATATGCGTCCGTTCTTTAACAGAAACGAACATAATATTGGCAATCCCAAACCCTCCTACTAAAATAGAAAATCCACCGATGATAGCCCCAGCCAGATTGATAATCTTAAACATTTCATCTAATTGGGCTGTAATTAACGTCGTTTTATTAATTGAAAAATCATCTTCCTCTTGAGGCCCTAATCGACGAATCGAACGCATTGCACCTCTCAGTTCACTTTCCGCTTCATCCAAATTCATTCCTTCCTTTGCATCGACCACGATAGTTGGGCTAAAACGACGCACATTCACTAAATTTCTGGCTAAATTATAAGGAATCATAACCATGTTATCCATGGAGACATCGATTAACATGCCTTCACCCTCGTGTTTGAACACACCAATCACGGTCATTTTTCTCCCCATCAAAGTGATGGATTTCCCTATACTATTCCCTTGGGGAAATAAACCTTCAGCGATCGTTGACCCAATAATAGCGACGGTTGCTCCCCGTTGAGATTCACCTTCAGTAAAATAGCGTCCCTCATCAATTTCGAGGTTCCGAATATCATAAATTTCATGGGTATTTGCGCTCACCACCAACCCAGAAACATCATTATTCAAGTATTTTGCGGTCCTGCCACCAATTTCAATGGTAAATGCAGTCGAACCCACATCTGCCATCCTATCTTTTAGAGTTTCAAAATCTTTATAAGTAGGTTCAGGACGATTCATGTATTTCCACCATGGGAAATCTTCTCCTCCAATCCAAGGCCATTTTTGCACATATAAGGTATTGCTTCCTAATTTCTCTACACTGCTTTCTAAATTAGACCGCAGCGTGTCTACAGCAGAAAAAACACCTATGATAGTCATGATACCAATGGTGATCCCTAATAGCGATAAAAGGGTTCTCGTTTTATTTTCTTTTAAGGCTGTAAAAGCAAATACAAAGCTTTCGCCAATGAGTTTTATGAACAACATATAGTTTTGACGCAAATTAATTTATGAAGTTACAAAAAACCTCATTTTTTTATCTTAGGAATAATCACTATAAATTTACAGCAATTCATGCATTTTTATTAAAAAAAGCAATTAATTTGTAACCAACCAATCTTATTAATAATGAAAAAAATATATGTTATACTTTTGTTGGCTTTCCTAAGCCCTGTGCTTACTTTCGCACAATCAGCACCAGCCAGTGAGAAAGTACAGAAAGCAAATTACCAGCTTGCATCCAGGTTTTCACCAGAAAAATTGAGAAAATTAATTTTTTCTACCAGCGTGAATCCAAATTGGCTGAAAAATTCGGATCGATTTTGGTACGTCTACGAGACCCCTCAAGGAAAATTTTGGTACATTGTAGACCCTGCCACTCGCAAAAAAGAAACCTTATTCAATAATGCAGATTTTGCTGCGCAATTAACCCGAATCGTAAAAGACCCATTCGATTCTCAAAACATCGATATTCGTAACATTCGTTTTAATGATGATGAGCAAAGTTTCCGTTTTGAAGTAAACAGCACGAAAGACACCGTTAAAAATCAAGAAGAACGGGCACGTTTGACAAACAAATCAGACACCTTAAAGAAAAAAGTATTTTACTTAGAGTACGATTTAAGGTCTAAAAAGGTAGTCGAGCTTTCCGACACCCTAAAGCCAAAAAATAATTTGCCATGGGCAAACTTCTCGCCTGACACATCCGTCATCATCTTTGCAAAAGGCTTTAATTTGTATTGGATGGATCGTGAAAACTATGAAAAAGCACGTAAAAACGACAAAGATTCTACCATCGTTGAACATCAAATCACCAAAGATGGCGAGCACTATTATGCATGGGGCGGCGATGTAAGTAACTTTACTACAGGTGGTACCGTCGATGAAGTAAAACAAGCTATGACTCAGCGTCGCAGAGCAAATGTTCTTTGGTCGCCGTCGGGCAAACATTTTTTAGTTTCGCGCAAAGACAATCGCCACATTTCTCCGATGTGGGTCATCCATAACGTGGGAAGCAAACGTCCAACTTTGGAAACTTATAAATATTTAATGCCAGGCGAAGCGGACAGCACTGAACAAGAATTGCATTTGTTTGAATTCAACTCATTAAAAAGCACGCAAATCAATGTACATGCTTTCAAAAATCAAACCTTATCGATGTGGAGCAAGTCTAATCCATCGAATTTGAGACCAGATGATTTACGCTTTTCGATTTGGCACGGAAATGAAAATGAAGTGTTTTTTGCTCGCAGCAGCCGCGACTTAAAACGCATCGACATCTTGAAATTAAACGTTCAAACCAAAGAAGTAAAGGTCTTAGTTGAAGAACGCATGAATACCTACCAAGATGTGCAAAGACCTTGGTTGATTCAAGATGGAAAAGAATTTATCCATTGGTCACAACGCGATGGCTGGGGACACTATTACTTATACGACGGTGAAGGAAATCTTAAAAACCAAATTACTGCAGGTGAGTTTTACAGTTCTCAAATCACTGGTGTAGACGAGAAAACGCGCACACTCTACTTTATAGCGAACGGCAGAGAAGTGGATGAAGACCCTTATTACAAGCACCACTACAGCGTGCAATTTAATGGATCGGCATTAAAAGTATTAAATCCAGGCAATTTCGATCATCAAATCTCGATGAGTGAAAGCAATCGTTTCTTTGTAAACAATTACTCGAGAGTAAATACTGTTCCAGAATCCGTGTTATATAATGCAGCAGGTCAGAAAATTTTAGACTTAGAAAAATCAGATCTTTCATTACTTTTTGCTGCTGGGTATAAATTCCCGGAACCATACAAAGTAAAAGCTGACGATGGCGTTACAGACCTTTACGGCGTCATGTATAAGCCTTTTGATTTTGACAGTACGAAAGTTTACCCGCTTATTCAATATGTTTATCCAGGTCCTCAAACAGAATCTGTGAACAAAGCATTTGGCAGAAGCATGGATCGCATCGATCGCTTAGCGCAATTAGGATTTATCGTAGTCACCGTTGGAAACCGTGGTGGACACCCAGAGCGTTCAAAATGGTATCACAACTACGGTTATGGTGATTTAAGAGACTATGGATTAGCTGACAAAAAAGCCGCGGCAGAACAATTAGCAGATCGTCACTCCTTTATTGATATAAACCGAGTGGGTATTACTGGACACTCAGGCGGTGGATTTATGTCTACAGCAGCCTTATTAGTCTATCCAGACTTCTTTAAAGTAGCGGTATCTGGTGCAGGAAACCACGAAAACAACATCTACAACCGTTGGTGGAGTGAGCGCCATCATGGCGTACGTGAAATGGTGAATGCAAAAGGTGATACTACATTCACTTATGCCATCGACCGCAATACCGAACTGGCTAAAAACCTAAAAGGTAACTTATTATTAGTCACGGGGGATGTAGACAACAATGTCCACCCTGCAAACACCATTCGCATGGCTGAAGCGTTAATTAAAGCAAATAAACGTTTTGACTTTATGCTACTTCCAGGACAACGTCACGGATTTGGTAACATGTCGGAATACTTCTTCTGGATGATGGGCGATTACTTTGCAGAACACTTATTAGGTGATTCTAAAAAGGACGTCGACATCATGGAAATAAATAGAGAAATTCCATTGAAAAAATAAGTGATTAAAAGTACGTTCATTAATTGGTTCCTAAATAACACCATTAAATGACTTTAAATCAATCCTTAGCAGACCAACTTTCCACCACCTTAGGTAAAATTAGGGTGGTGGAATTGGCTGAGGAGGTAGCTCAAGGATACCATTCCATCAACGAGTTATTTGAAACCTGTTTTCATTCGGACCCCCAAATAGCCTTTCGTGCATCTTGGATTTTAGAAACCCTGTGCTTACTCCATCCATCTGCGATATCTCCCATTTCTAATGTCTTTTTAATGCGGTTTGCGGAGCAAAAAAACCTGAGCTCGCTGAGGCATTTTACACGTGTATTAATGGAAATGCTGGACAAAAAAGCGACTCCTGAAATGCAGTTAGCCGTACAGAAAGCAGATCAAGAAGCCATTATAGAAGCCCTATTCGACTTACTGATCGATCCAAAAACACCTGTCGCCGTATTGGCCAACTGTGTCGATGCAGCCCTTTGCTTCGCAAAAAATAACGATTGGGTGAAAGAAGAATTACTGATTCAAATCCAAATTCTTATGGATAGAGGCTCACCAGCCTTAAACAGCCGATGTAAAAGAGCTTTGAAAAAATTAAACAAAGCCAGTAAAAAGCCAGTAAAAACGAATAGAAATCAGTAAAATCAGTAGTTTTAATTTAGACCCTGCGTTTAACTAAAAAGCGATGGGCCATCCGGGTGTCGAGATGCGTAGGATCTTCCTAAATGTTTATACGCTAATTCCGTACACTCTCTTCCTCTCGAAGTCCGCATAATATACCCTTCCTGAATTAAAAAGGGTTCATAAACTTCTTCAATGGTTCCTTCATCCTCTCCCACTGCTGTCGCAATAGTTTTCAAGCCTACAGGTCCGCCCTTAAATTTATCAATAATGGTAGAAAGGATTCGATTATCCATTTCATCGAGGCCATCATCGTCGACATTTAATGCATGCAAGGCATACTTCGCGATTTCTGAAGTGATGTTTCCATCTCCCTTAATCTGCGCAAAATCCCTGGTCCTTCTTAATAATGCATTCGCTATACGAGGTGTACCCCGGCTCCTGCGCGCAATTTCATAGGCTGCTTCATCCTTGATCGGTGTATTTAAAATACTTGCAGAACGCAACACGATCGTTGTTAATAATTTGGAATCGTAATATTGTAGACGAGAATTAATGCCAAAACGAGCTCGCAAAGGTGCAGTTAATAAACCTGAGCGCGTAGTAGCACCAATCAGCGTAAATGGATTTAAGGAAATTTGAACTGAACGCGCGTTTGGTCCTGTCTCAAGCATGATATCAATGCGGAAATCCTCCATGGCAGAATACAAATACTCTTCCACTAAAGGACTTAATCGATGTATCTCGTCGATAAACAAGATGTCCCCTTCATCAAGGTTGGTCAGTAATCCTGCTAAGTCGCCAGGTTTATCCAAAACGGGGCCGGAGGTGATCTTAATCCCCACACCCATTTCATTGGCTATGATGTTAGACAAAGTGGTTTTTCCTAATCCTGGAGGGCCATGCAATAACACATGATCCAACGCTTCTTTACGCAATTTAGCCGCCTGAACAAATACTCTTAAATTTTCAATAACTTTTTCTTGGCCCGTAAAATCTTCGAAAGCTTGAGGACGTAACACGCGTTCGATCTCACGTTCCCCTGGACTTAATCGCTCCCCACTTGGATCTAAATGCTCGTTCATGTTTTCTAAATTAATATTTTCTAAACCAAGAATTGACTTTCATTTGGATGACTCCAAGAAAAGCCTCTCTAAAAATTCGAGTGCTCATTTTCGAAGTTCCAGCCGTACGATCAGTGAAAATAATAGGTATTTCTACCAAATTAAATCCATGTTTGATCGCTGTGAATTTCATTTCAATTTGAAAAGCGTAGCCTACAAATCGAATCTTATCCAATCGAATGGTAGACAATACAGCTCGTTTGTAACACACGAAACCTGCTGTGGTGTCTTGTACGTTCATTCCTGTAATCCACCGTACATAAGCAGAAGCAAAGTAAGACATTAAAACCCTGCTCATGGGCCAATTCACGACGTTCACCCCTTTGATATACCGTGATCCAACGGCCACGTCTGCTCCTTCTATACAAGCCTTCCGAAGCCGAGGCAAATCCTCCGGATTGTGTGAAAAATCGGCATCCATTTCAATGATATAGGAATAATCCCGCGCTAAACTCCATTTAAATCCATGAATATATGCGGTGCCTAAACCAAGTTTGCCGGTTCGTTCTTCGATAAACAATCTCCCAGTAAATACTGGAATAAGAGATTTCACAATATCCCCTGTCCCATCTGGAGAACCATCATCTACGATTAAAATGTGAAAATCATCCGAAAGGCTAAAAACCTTCCGGATGATCGATTCAATATTTTCCCTCTCGTTGTACGTCGGAATAATGACGATACTATCTGCCACTTGCTCTTTGATAAATTATTATTGGATGCCGTGCATCATTTTTTTCAATTTTGGAGCCAAAACCAATAAGATCAGACCAGCAATTCCCGGTACCACCGCGAAAATCGCGAAGAAGTGGGCAATGGAATAAGTAGCACTGATTTTATCAATTAATCCCCCTAATTGCCCACCAACAATGTTTGCGATCGCAGAAGATGCAAACCACAATCCAAAGATTAAACCGATGAATTTTTTAGGCGACAATTTACTTACATAAGAAAGTCCTACAGGTGACAAGCATAACTCACCAGTCGTGTGGAAAAAGTAAGCCAAAATTAACCATACCATGCTCACAGAAGCAGTCATCGCACCTTGAGGAATTTCTCTACTTCCATACGCTAATACCGCGAAACCTAATCCTAATAGGAATAAAGCTACCGCAAATTTAACTGGACCAGATGGGTTCCAAACCTTTTCCCAAATCTTACTGAATAAAGTAGCAAGGGTAATGATAAAGAACGAATTTAAAATTTGGAACCAAGAAGCTACCACTTCGGTTTCAACCGATGTAAACTCACGTTGAATTTTCCAGATACCCAATACCCAAATAATCAAAAAGCTGACCATGGTAAATAAAATGGTCGTTGGATAAGCTGCATATAATTTCTTAGCTAAACCATATAATACCCAAGTCACAATCACTAATGGGAATAAGGTTAAAGCAGCGTCCACCCATTTAAAAATCACTGCAGAATTACCGTCTAATACACGTTGGGTATAATCGGCAGCAAAAATATTCATGGATCCACCTGCTTGTTCGAATGCTAACCAGAAAAAGATGCTGAAAAAAATCAATACACAGATTACGATTAGGCGGTCGCGAATCACTTTCGGTGATAAATTCTCTTCCACTTCGTCTTTGTTTTTTGATTCGTTTGCGACTTTAAAAGACTTCACTTCATCCGGAGTTTCTCCAATAATTCCAAAGTATTTGCGCGCAAAATAGAATTGCAACATACCAAAGAACATAAATACGCCCGCTAAGCCAAATCCATAATGCCAACCAATTTTTTCTCCGATGTATCCACACAATAACATTCCTAAGAATGCTCCTGCATTAATACCCATATAGAAAATGGTGTAACCCGCATCTTTTTTCGCACTGTTATCAGGATAAAGCTGTCCGACCATGGCTGAAATGTTTGGTTTGAACATACCATTTCCCAAAATCATCAAGCCTAAACCCACGAAGAAAAAGTTATTATTAAACATTTCTAATGCCATAGAAGCGTGACCTAAGGTCATCATCAAAGCACCAATGATAATCGCTTTTTTGTAACCCGTAAATTTATCGGCGATCATCCCGCCTAAGATTGGCGTCAAATAGACTAATCCTGTATACCAACCATATAAGTTCATGGCTTCAGCACGAGACCATTCCCATCCCCCTCTAGATATTTCGGTTACTAAAAACAAGGTTAATAGCGCTCGCATTCCATAGTAACTGAAACGCTCCCACATCTCTGTAAAGAAAAGTACAAGCAATCCAGCAGGGTGACCAAGCACCATTTTGTCATCGACTCCTTGCCTATCCAAATGGGCAATTAATTCATGATCCTGATTATTATTCATATGTTTTCTATTAATGGTTTACACAAGATTACAAATAAACAAAAGTTTTTGAGAAAATTAGCATTTTTCTATCACTAAAGCACTGGCTCCTCCGCCCCCATTACAAATACCTGCTACGCCAATTTTTCCATTGTTTTGAGAAAGCACTGATAATAAAGTGACGACGATCCGTGCACCCGATGCTCCAAGGGGATGTCCTAATGAAACGGCTCCACCATGTACATTGACTTTTTCTTCTTGTAGGCCTAACAACTTATTATTTGCCAAGGATACCACGGAAAATGCTTCATTAATTTCATAGAAATCCACTTGATCCGCAGATACGCCTGCATGTGCAAGTGCACGAGGAATCGCTTTAGCTGGTGCGGTGGTAAACCATTCTGGCGCTTGCTGCGCATCGCCATAACCAATAATTTTTGCTAATGGTTTGATTCCTAATTCTTCTACCTTTTGTTTACTCATTAATACTAAAGCGGCAGCCCCGTCATTTAAGGTGGATGCATTGGCGGCGGTAACTGTTCCGTCTTTCTTAAAAACTGGTCTTAATCCGGTGATTTTAGAAAAATCTACCGCAAAAATTTCCTCATCTTGATCGACTACCTTGACGTCTCCTTTTCTACCTACCACTTCGATCGGCACGATTTCATCTCTGAATTTTCCAGCTTCAAAGGCTTGTTGGGAACGCTTATACGATTGCGTAGCAAACGCATCTTGATCCTCTCGTGAAATTTCACATTCACTTGCACACAATTCCGCGGCAGTACCCATGTGATAATCCTGATAAACATCCCATAAACCGTCCTTGATTAAGCCATCAGTTATTTGGCCATGCCCTAAACGATAACCTGTTCTGGCCTTATCTAAATAAAATGGGACATTGCTCATGCTTTCCATTCCACCTGCAATCACTACGTCGCGTTGGCCTAACGCAATGCTTTGCGCAGCCAGCATAATAGCTTTCGTACCCGATGCACAAACTTTATTTATAGTTGTCGCTGGCACATCTGGCAAACCTGCAAACTTTGCAGCTTGAGTAGCCGGAGCCTGACCAAGATTCGCCGACAACACATTACCAAAGTAAACTTCCTCGATTTGATCTGGTTGAACATTTGCACGTTTTACGGCTTCTTTAATCGCAAACCCACCTAATTGGGTGGCAGAAAAACTTGATAAGGACCCTCCGAATGACCCAATAGGCGTACGGACTGCTGATACGATATATACTTCTTGCATTTCGATAATTGATTAGTTTTCTAAAAAAATTTGTTGAAATATAACTGATTCCAACAAATATAATAAAATAACCAATTTAAGTTACTAAATATTTGGCCACCCAGCGGCCAACACATCTGCAATGTGGTAGGTTTTTAAAGGAATTTTTTGGGCGTCTATATAACTCTGTAAATGCATTAAACAAGAGGCATCGGTTGAAACGATGGCTTCTGCATTTAACTGCAGGGCTTGTTCCACTTTCTCAGCAGCCATGGCAGTGGATATCGCGGCGTGCTTTACAGCAAAGTTTCCACCAAATCCGCAGCACACATCGTGATGAGGAGATTCTACCAATTCGAACCCGGCTACATTATTTAATAAGCGTCTTGGTTCATCTTTAATCGAACAAGATCTTAAGGCTGAACAAGAATCGTGGTACATGGCTCTCACCTCTAACTCAGCACCAAAATAATCCACGCCTAATATATTTACAAGAAATTCGCTGAGTTCAAAAATATTAGATTGTAAACTCCTGCAGGCATTGTGCTGGGCTGTGTTCTTGAATAAATCATTATACCCATCTTTAATCATGGAGATGCAAGAAGCTGAGGGCGTGACGACAGGAATGTCAGCATTAAAATTTTCTAAAAATTTTTCGCCTAAGTCTTTGGCTTCCTTCCAAAAACCTGCATTATAAAGGGGTTGGGAACAACAAGTGACTTGTGGATTGTATTCAACTGTACATCCTGCTTTCTTCAATACCCTAAGCGTATTTAATGCTGTTTCGGGGTAAAACTGATCGATGAAGCATGGAATGAACAGATTAACTCGCATGACTTGAAATTTTTTGTTCTAATAAATCTAAAGCAATCGTTAATTGTTCTTCTTCTGTAAGGTAGGAATTATCTAATAACACAGCGTCAGCTGCCTGTACCAACGGACTTTCTTTCCTGGTGCTATCGATGTGGTCTCGATGTGCCAAATTCTCAATCACTTCTTCCAAACTACACTCCTCTCCTTTGGCTTTTAATTCCTCAAACCTGCGTTGAGCGCGAATCAATGGGTCGGCAGTCATAAATAATTTTAAATGGGCATGAGGGAATACTTGAGTGCCGATATCGCGTCCATCCATCACCACATTTTTCCGTCTCCCCAAAGCTTGTTGTTGGGCGACCATCGCTTCCCGAACCTGTTTGATCGTACTGACTTCACTCACCCATTCCGAAACATGCATTTGTCGGATTTCATCAGAAACATCCTCATCATTCAATATCACCTGCACTTTCCCATCTTGAAAATGCATGTCTATATGAATCGAATCCAAGGCTTGCTCGACCATTTCAATATTCTGCAAATCAACCTCGTTTCTGAGGAAATATAAAGTGACTGCACGGTACATGGCACCGCTATCCACATACACATATCCTAAACGCTTCGCAATGGCTTTTGCTAATGTGCTTTTTCCACAAGAAGAATAACCATCTATCGCTATTATTCTATTTTTATTCGTCATGGAAGTAGAAACTATTCGTTTGCTAAAGGTTTAAAAATAGGAAATTAATTCGACTTAGTGTCCTTGTGTTCTATCATACCGCCAATAACGATGCCTTTCTTATTTAGCACCGGAACATGAATTAAATGATCCGCTACAATGCTATCAGGAACGAAGATATATTTCTTGTCGTATATCGTTCCATCCACATAAAAGCTTAACCAATACTCGTTATTTAAGCCGAAAACCTGCGGATCGATCGCTTCTATCCGAGCATAATCCATGGAGTCCACATCCCCGATAAAATGTCGTAAAACCGATGTTTTAACTTCCACTCCATCCTTTTCACCATACCCTTTAGAGGTAATGAGTACATTTTGAATAGTGGTTGGCTTTTCATTGATTAAATAAACGTGCCATTCTGGATGAGTTAGATCGTCGTTTTCTATGACAACCGCGACTGATATGTCTAACACATGATTGATTGGAAGATCCGCTTTCATATTACCTCACTGACCTAACAGTTTTTAAGAAATTCCGTAAATATTATTTAACTAACCTAATTATTATTTTTTAGCACGTGTAGCTCTCGCTTTCGGTTTGCTTTTCTTTTCATCCGCAGCTGCCCACTCGAGTACTTGATCATAAGTAATAGTCAAAGGATCTGTTCCTTTCGGGATCTTAATGTTTTGTTTACCAAAACGAATAAAAGGCCCCCAACGTCCATTTTCTATCTGAGCATCTGGATTTTCATCAAAAACCTTAACAATTTTATCGATGTCTTTTTGTCTTTTATCTTTGATGATTTGAATAGCATCTTCCTCCGTTACATCATGCGGATCCATACCTTTAGGCAAAGAATAAAACGCACTATTATGACGAATATACGGGCCGAATCGGCCGATTGCTACCGTCATTTCTTTCTCTTCAAATGCACCTATTTTCTTCGGAAGCTTAAATAATTCCATGGCTTCCTCGAAGGTAATGGTTTCAATCATTTGGCCTGGACGCAAACTCGCAAATCGCGGTTTATCCTCATCATCTGCACTTCCTATCTGCACCAATGGCCCAAATCGACCGATTCGCACACTAACATTTTTCCCAGTAACAGGGTCCACGCCTAAGATCCGTTCATTATTTGCCCGGTCAGCGTGCAACATGGTATTTTCTACTTCCTCATGAAATGGCCCATAGAAATTTCTCAACATGGTGGTCCAATCCTTATATCCTTGCGCAATCTCATCGAATTCCTTCTCCACTTTTGCAGTAAAGTTAAAATCTACAATGCCTTTAAAATGCTCGACAAGGAAATCATTCACAACCATTCCGATATCCGTTGGGAATAATTTTGATTTTTCTGATCCTGCAATTTCTGTTTTACTAAATTCTTGAAATGCCCCTTGCGTTAATTCCAAAACCCGATAACCTCGCTCTTTTCCTTCACGATCTTCCTTAACCACATAGCCTCTATTTTGAATCGTTGAAATGGTAGGCGCATAGGTGGATGGTCGCCCAATGCCTAACTCTTCTAATTTTTTCACTAAACTCGCTTCTGTATAGCGCGCTGGCGGCCTTGAAAAACGTTCCACACCCGACATGGTATCTAATTGTAAGGCTTGACCTTGATGTAAAGGTGGCAACAATCCATTTTGATCTTGATCATCCACATGTGCGTCATGGTCTTCATCTGTCGATTCAAAATAAACTTTTAAGAAACCATCAAATTTTAGCACTTCTCCACTGGCAACCATGGGTTCTTTACGAGTTGATATATGGATTTTAGCTACCGTCTTTTCAAAGACGGCCTCACTCATTTGCGAAGCGATCGCTCGTTTCCAAATTAATTCGTACAAGCGTTTATCTGCTGCATCACCTACGATCGTATGTTGATCAAAATAAGTTGGGCGAATGGCCTCGTGTGCTTCTTGAGCCCCTGCAGACTTGGTTTTATATTGTCTTCTATTATAATAGCTTTCTCCGTAAGCACTTTTAATTTCAGCTTCAGCAGCATCCAACGCGGTTTGACTCAAATTCACAGAGTCGGTACGCATATAGGTAATTTTACCGGATTCGTATAAGCGCTGCGCAATGGTCATCGTTCTTGCTACAGAGAAACCAAGTTTTCTACTGGCTTCTTGTTGCAAAGTAGACGTTGTAAATGGAGCTGATGGATTTCTTTTAGCTGGCTTTGTTTCCAAACTTTCCACAGCAAAATTAGCGTCCTTACAATCTTGAATAAACGCTTTTGCTTCTTCAATGCTGGAAAATCGTTGAGGTAATTCAGCTTTTAGTACTTCTTTCGCTTTACCTGTATTAAATATCGCGGTAATTTTAAAGGATGCTTCTGAATCAAAGTGAATGATCTCACGTTCACGTTCTACGATTAAGCGCACAGCTACAGATTGTACACGACCAGCCGACAAAGATGGTTTCACTTTCCGCCACAACACCGGTGAAAGTTCAAAACCCACCAATCGATCTAAAACACGGCGCGCTTGCTGTGCATACACTAAATTATTATCGATTTTTCGTGGTGAAGCGATTGCTTTTAAGATGGCTGGCTTGGTAATTTCATGAAAAACAATTCGTTTCGTTTGCTCTTCTTTTAATCCTAAGGTCTCAAACAAGTGCCAAGAGATCGCTTCCCCTTCCCGGTCCTCGTCGGATGCGAGCCAAACTGTTTCCGCTTCTTTAGCGAGTTTCTTCAGCTCACTCACCACTGCCTTCTTATCCGATGGCACTTCGTATTTCTGTTCGAAATTATTATTTATATCGATCGCATCATCCGTTTTAACTAAATCTCGAATATGGCCATAACTAGATTTTACAAGAAAATCTTTTCCCAAATATCCTTCGATGGTTTTGGCTTTAGCGGGTGACTCAACTATCAATAAATTTTTTGCCATTGGGTTCAAAATGATTTTGATTTTTGCAAAGAAAGGGATTTATTCAGGGAAAGACAACTACTCCACGGTTTTTAATCCATTCACTTTAAATAAAAACCAGCTAAAACCTATTGATTACAAAGGAATTTGGCCTAAATTATTCCAAAATTATTTTTCACACAATGTAATTAACACTTGACCCTGTTAATCTTATTCGTGCTAAAACTTTCGAAAGTCGTTTAACAAGGGATGTTTAAAATGGAAACCAGATGGATAACAAAAAGAAACATGCAAAGACCACCGATGCTACCCCGTTTGTCGTCATAAATGCCCGATCCACCTTGCTTAAATCCGTAGGACTCACTAATCGATGTTGATAAATGAGTAAAAAAATATAGATCGCTACGCCCACCCAATAAATCTTACCTAACTCAAAAAAAGCTGCAGGTAAAATCACGAAAATAGCAGACAAAACGTGTAAAGCTTCAGAAATCCTCAAAGCACGATTCGTCCCCACTAACACCGGAATGGATTTTAACCCGTGCGCCCGATCAAAAACCTCATCTTGTAGCGCATAAATAATATCAAATCCACTCACCCAAGTCAACACTGCTAATCCATACAAAATTGGCACCAAATGAAACTCGCCAGTCACGACCATGTAAGCCCCCACGGGAGCCAGTCCTAAGCCTACGCCCAGTACTAAATGGCACAATGGCGTAAATCGCTTTGTATAAGAATAAAACAAAACCACAAACAGCGCTACCGGTGATAAGTAAAAACAGATAGTGTTAATGAACCAAGTCGCCAGCACAAATAACAAGCAATTTATGATGGTGAAGAGCAACGCTTGGCGTGGACTGACTCGACCTGCTGGCACATCCCGCATCGCAGTGCGCGGGTTTAACGCATCCACATCCCGATCCAAGTAGCGATTAAAGGCCATGGCAGCGTTCCTTGCAAACACCATACAAGCTAACATCAACAACAGCTTTACCCATGTAAAAGCATGTTCAGTCGTATAAACAGCTAAAAAAAATCCTATGATTGCAAAAGGCAATGCAAATACACTATGCGCAAAGAGTACTAATGAAAAATATTTTTTCATTCAAATTTTGAATTAATTTCATCAATAAAAATCAACAATTCTTCGCAGCCCTTCTTCGTTTCAGCCGAGGTTAGAAAAAGCGGCGGTACTTCTTCAAAATAAGTTAAAAGGGTTTTTTTAAACTTTGCAATGTGTTGATCCGATTTTACAACCGACTGTTTATCTGCTTTTGTAAACACTAAAATAAAAGGAATACCCTGCTCCCCTAACCATGTACAGAATTCAATATCAATCTTTTGGGGTTCCAAACGACTATCTATTAAAACGAATACACATTGTAAATTCGTTCTATCTATTAAGTACTTTCGAATAAATCGACTCCATTCTTCACGGTTCGATTTTGACGCTTTCGCAAATCCGTATCCCGGCAAATCCACTAAATACCAGGTGTCGTTAATCAAAAAATGATTAATTAACTGCGTTTTACCCGGTTTTTGGGATGTTTTGGCCAAATTTTTCCTCCCAGTCATAGCATTAATTAAAGAAGACTTCCCCACATTGGACCTTCCTATAAATGCATACTCTGGTTTATTGGCTTCAGGTAATTTATCTACCCGCGTATTGCTACATAAAAATTCAGCGTTTTTTATAATCATCATGCAAAGATAATATTTATATCTTTGCAAAAAATTTCATAATAGGATATCTATGGCACTTCAATGCGGTATTGTTGGTTTACCAAATGTAGGTAAGTCTACTTTGTTTAACTGTTTATCAAATGCGAAAGCACAGGCGGCAAATTTTCCATTTTGTACAATCGAACCAAATATCGGTGTAATAACCGTTCCCGATGAGCGATTAACGAAATTAGCTGAATTAGTAAATCCTCAGCGGATTTTGCCCAATACCATTGAAATCGTCGATATCGCAGGCTTAGTTAAAGGAGCCAGCAAAGGAGAAGGCCTGGGAAATCAATTTTTAGGAAATATTCGTACCACCGATGCCATTATCCATGTATTGCGTTGTTTTGATGACTCAAATGTAATTCACGTGGATGGTTCAGTGGACCCTGTTCGTGACAAGGAAATCATCGATACGGAATTACAATTAAAGGATCTTGATTCGGTCGTAAAGCGCATTCAAAAAGTAGAGAAGATGGCGAAAACGGGTGGAGATAAAGAGGCAAAACGCACCTTTGACATCCTAACGATCATAAAATCTCAATTAGAGGCTGGGAAGTCAGCAAGAACGGCCAACTTAGAGCCAGAGGATTTCGAATTCATCCAGGATTTAAATTTATTGACGATCAAGCCTGTATTATATGTATGTAATGTGGATGAAGGCGCTGTCAACACAGGGAATGCTTATGTAGAGAGAGTAAAAGAAGCGGTGAAAGAAGAAAATGCAGAAGTATTAATTATTTCGGCTCAAATCGAGTCAGAAATCGCGCAATTAGATTCCTTTGAAGAACGCCAATTATTTTTAGAAGATTTAGGATTAAAAGAGTCGGGTGTCAATAAATTAATTAAAGCCGCTTATAAACTTTTAAACTTGGCTACCTACTTTACTGCAGGGGTACAAGAAGTGCGTGCATGGACCATCGAAAACGGTTTCACAGCGCCGCAAGCTGCTGGGGTGATTCACACCGACTTTGAAAAGGGATTTATTCGTGCTGAAGTCATTAAGTACGATGACTTTATTAAATATGGATCTGAAGCTGCTGTCAAAGAAGCGGGCAAATTAGGTGTAGAAGGTAAAACCTACATCGTCCAGGATGGAGACATCATGCATTTTAGGTTTAATGTATAATCGTCGCAAATCTTAAATCATCGTCAATGGTAAATTTCGGTTCAGGCTGAGATTTCTTTACGTTTTTTGGTAAAACAAAACAAGCCCGGCAAAATCGGGCGATTTTCCGGGCTTGCAGTGTCTCAAGGAATGAGACAATCAACCTAAACCTAATTATCAAATATACAAAAACCTTACCAAAAATCATAATTGATTAAAAAAATTTTTAAAAATAATAGAAAGAAACACCTGGTTAGAAGATTTTTTATAAGAAAAAGGAATACCTGACCTGAAGTTATTATATTTGCACACGAAATTTAATACGGTTTTGTCCCCGTAGTTCAATGGATAGAATTTCAGATTCCGGTTCTGAAGATAGGGGTTCGAATCCCTTCGGGGACACTTTTTAAACAGCGATCTTGCAGCACTTCCCAATGCGATTTTAATGTTCCTCCTACTCCCAGTTTAATCTCCTTACAATTTTTCTCTTTTGGGTTTTCTCTTTTGCGTTTTTTCTTTTGCTGAGCAAAGCATATTCTATCGCGAAGTAAATCAAATACTTTTGCGGAGCTGACCAACCATATCGAAAATCTTCTTATTTTTACGAAAAGTAGGATAAAACATTTTTAACCTTTTAATATCATTTATATGAACTATTCAGAGATCATTGCTACCGAAATAAAAGTAGAAACTGGAAACACAAAACGAATCATCAGTGCTTTTAAAGACGAGCATTTAGATTGGAGGCCGCATGCAAAGTCTATGACTGTGGGTGAACTGGCTGCGCACGTTGTCGAATTGCATAATTGGATGGAGTTAGCCCTGCAAAAAGAGCGTTTTGATTTTCACACTGATTATCGCCCTCTAAAATGCACTTCCATCGCTGATCTAATGCAAATCTTAGATGAAAAATTGAAAAGTAATTTAGCGGTGATCGCCTCTTTAACAGACGAAAACTGGCAATCTTCCTGGACACTTGCTGCTGGGGAACATGTAATTCATTCCAGTAATAAAGTGAATGCTGCAAGATTTATTATCCAAAATCACTTAATCCATCACAGAGGACAACTCAGTCTTTACCTGCGATTATTGGATTTACCGGTACCAGGAATCTACGGTCCTTCTGCTGACGAAAAGCAATAGGGTAAAGAAAATCGATTTAGCACAAATTTTAGTGATTTTCAGGCTGTTTGTTAGCTTTTTTGCTGGCAAACGGCCTTTATTTTTCCTACCTTTGATCACAAAATAAATCAAATTTTAAAACCAATCAGGTATGTCTATCAAGTATCATTCGGAATTCTCAAATTGGATTGAACAAGAGAAATTGGCGACAGAGTTAGTGAATGTAGCAGGAAAATTATTGCTAAACGATTCTGTTGAATTGATGTTATTTCGCAAACCTTTATTTAACACCAGCAGCAGCGAAGTGTTAGCGCACCATCAGTATGCTCAGTCGGTGAGTTTATTGCCCATTCACGTGAAAGACACCTTGGCATTAGCACAAGCGATCCATCAGCTTTCCCTCGCTCCTTCTCGCATCGATTTAGGTCGTTTGACTGCAGAGTGGATTCAAGAAGGACCTTCATTCTCTTCGATTCAGGATTTTGTGAAAGAAAAATTGGCGAATCATCTTGGAAAGGATCGGTTGGTTTTGAAACCAAAAGACGTAGTGCTTTTTGGGTTTGGTCGCATCGGAAGGATTGCCACCCGTCTATTAATCGAGCAGACTGGAAAGGGCGAACAGTTACGTTTAAGAGCCATTGTTACCCGCAGTTATAGCGATGAAGAACTAATCAAACGTGCCGAATTATTAAGAAATGATTCCGTGCATGGGGCATTTATGGGAACCATCACGGAAGATTTTGAAAATCAAGCCTTAATCATAAATGGACAAACGGTAAAACTTTTGGCCGCCAAAAATCCTGAAGACATTGACTATACGGCCCACGGCATACACGATGCCCTACTTATTGATAATACCGGGGTATTCAGAGATCGTGAAGCATTAAGTAAACATTTACAAGCGAAAGGAATCGATAAAGTTTTATTAACCGCTCCCGCAAAAGGAGACGTTCCAAACATTGTAACCGGCATCAATGACGGCCCGTACCATCAAAGCGATGAGAAGATTTATTCAAATGCCTCTTGTACGACGAATGCGATCGTTCCTGTTTTAAAGGTCATTGAGGATCAATTTGGGATAGAAAAGGGACACATTGAAACCGTTCACTCCTACACAAACGATCAGAACCTATTAGATAATTACCATAAAAAATACAGAAGAGGGCGAGTTTTGGACAGAAGAACAGCATAAACATAAAAGGTGTTACCTCAGTTAGCCGGCAAATTAACAGGAAACGCCGTTCGAGTTCCAACTCCGAATGTTTCCTTAGCCATCTTGAATCTCAGCCTTAAAAAAGTAACGACGAAAGAAGAAATCAACGAATCTTTAAGAAATGCTGCTTTATATGGGAATTTAACTGAACAAATTGAATTTTCAGTTTCCAACGAATTAGTGAGTTCCGATTTAGTCGGAAATAGCCATCCAAGTATCGTCGATGGGCCAGCCACTATTTTGTCACAAGACGGAAAATCCGTGGTATTATATGTTTGGTACGACAATGAATTTGGATATACCCAACAGGTGATTCGTTTAGCGAAGAAGATTTCGAACGTGGTCCGGATTACCTATTATTAATGGGTAAAACATTCACCTCGGACCTAAAACGTGCATAAATGGACTGGAATACTTGCATACAACAATTCCAATATTATCTGCGTTTCGAACGAGGCTTAGCGGAACATTCCATTCATGCCTATGTTCAAGATGTAGAGAAATTACGCCAATTTTCCGAATCGCATGCTTATTCGATCGAACAAATCGATGCAGGCATCATTCAAGAATTTCTGGTTTGGTTGTATGGTTTAGGGGTCGCTGCGCAAACACAAGCTCGGGTGATCTCTGGATTAAAGGCATTCTATTCGTTCTTAAGGATGGAGTACAAATGGACCATTCACCCATTCGAATTTATACAAACTCCAAAATTAGCAAGGAAGTTACCCGATGTGCTCGCCATTCATGAAATAGAACAGGTGTTTGCGGAAATTGATTTAAGTACAAAAGAAGGGGTCAGAAATAAAGCTATGTTGGAAATGCTTTATGGATGTGGTTTGCGCGTGAGCGAACTAATCCAGTTAAAACTATCCAATATATATGCCAATGAAGGATTTATAAAAGTGAACGGAAAAGGGAACAAAGAACGCTTAGTGCCTTTGGGGAAGCAAGCCATTCAAGCCTTAAGATACTATTTGGATCAAGTGCGACCATTTCAAAAGACGCAAACAGCTTCAGAGGACGTGGTTTTCTTAAATAATCGAGGAAATGCGCTGTCCCGAGTCATGGTGTTTTTGATAATTAAAGATTTGGTTGCGAAAGCTGGAATTAAAAAAAGCATCAGTCCCCATACGTTTAGGCATTCGTTTGCAAGTCACTTAGTGGAGGGTGGTGCGGACCTCCGTGCTGTGCAAGATATGTTAGGCCATGAGAGCATTTCAACCACCGAAATTTACACCCATTTAGACCGAGAATATTTGCGTTCTGCAATCATTCAATTTCACCCTAGAAAGTAAGTTAAATATTTGTTTATCATTAAACCATTGCCTAAGTTTGTCGTCAAATTGATGCCCCACAAAATCTGCCTTAATAGTACTGAAAAGGTAAAATTAATGGCCTACTATTTGTGAGGAGATTTAGGAAAATTTACTTGTTTAGTAAACTATGTCCACACGAAAATTAATAATCATTACGGCCATTGCAATCAATGTGTTGATTGCGGTGTTAGCCATCGAAGTTAATGCTAACTACTTATGGTGGTTCGTGATTACGATCCCGATCCTTTGGTTTGCTATTGCGCATAGCATTCAGAAAAAGCATGCGATCTTAAGAAACTTCCCTTTATTGGGTTTATTCCGCTATTTCTTTGAGTCCATCCGCCCAGAATTACGTCAATATTTCTGGGAATCTGACACGGATGGCAGACCGTTTAATAGAAGACAACGTTCCATTGTTTATCAACGGGCTAAAAACGAAAGAGAAACTGTCGCTTTCGGGATGCAAACAGATCCGAACGCACCAGGAAACGAATGGGTCGCCCACACCGTTTTCCCAGTAAAAATAGAGGAAAAAGATCTAAGAACATTGGTTGGAAATACGCAATGTAAGCAACCATATGACTTAAGTGTATTTAATATTTCTGCCATGAGTTATGGTGCGCTCAGTAAAACTGCCATTACGGCATTAAATAAAGGTGCTGAGTTAGGAAAATTTGCTCACAATACAGGAGAAGGTTCCATTTCTGAATTCCACCTTCAAGGCGGTGATTTAATTTGGCAAATAGGTACGGGTTATTTTGGATGCCGTACCGAAGACGGAAATTTTTCGGAAGAATTATTCCTGA
>CAYTDM010000005.1:0-31174 GCA_964436635.1 uncultured Sphingobacteriaceae bacterium | reverse complement strand
TCAAGTCAAAATGATTGAGTTAAAGCTTTCACAGGGTGCAAAACCTGGACACGGAGGTATTTTACCTGCGGCCAAAAACACGCCTGAGATCGCATCCATCCGGAACGTGGTACCGCATACAGACGTGATGTCCCCTCCAGGTCATAAAGCATTCTCGAATCCAGTAGAAATGATGAGCTTTATTGGGAAATTGCGCCAGTTATCGGGAGGCAAGCCAGTAGGTTTCAAAATTTGTATTGGTGATAAACAGGAGTTTATAGACATCTGTCACGCCATTACGACGACTCAAATCATTCCAGATTTTATCGCGATCGATGGTGCAGAAGGTGGTACAGGTGCTGCTCCTTTGGAATTTACGGATAGCATTGGGATGCCGCTTTATGACGCCTTAACGTTTGTGACCAAAACCTTGATTTCATTTGGTTTGAAAAAGCACATTAAAATCATTGTTTCTGGAAAAATCGTTACTGGTTTTGACTTATTAAAAGTCATTGCTTTGGGTGCTGATGCTTGTTATAGTGCACGCGGAATGATGTTCGCTCTGGGATGTATTCAGGCCTTAAAGTGTAATGAGGATATTTGTCCGGTAGGGGTCGCTACGCAAAACCCTAAGTTATATAAAGGACTGGATGTGAATGATAAATATGTGCGTGTAGCACAATTCCATAGAAATACGATCCGTGCTACGATTGAAATCATGGAAGCCTGTGGTTTTGAAACTTTAGGGGATGTTTCAGCGGATAAATTCTTTAAGAAGATAGACGCAAGTCAAACGTTGAGCTTCCAGGATCTTTATTATGGAAAAGAAGGCAGATTAATTGAAAGTCATACTGAATTCAGTCCAAGGATTATGAATTAAAATTCACTTTGTGAGTTAAAAACCAACGCGACGTGCTATAAATTTTATAAAAATAGCACGTCGCGTTGGTTTTTTATGTCCTCCTTAAGACCTCCAACGGAGGTCTGTTCAACGCCACTAAACTATTTAAAACTCCGATAACAGTGGTCAACAAAGCCACAAAAAGGAAGATACCAAGTAGCATCCAAGCAGAAGGAATAAAGGTAAACTCAAACACGAATACACCTAAAAGTGTCGTCACACCTACCGAAACCAGCAAGCCCACCAACGCAGCTAATAATCCTAAAATAAAATACTCACTCGCATTAATGAATAATACCTGACGACGATTTGCTCCCAGAGTCCTTAATAAAACATTATCGCGAATACGCTGATATTTACTAATGCGGATCGAAGCCACCAAAACGATTAACCCCGTTAAAATGCTAAATCCACCTAAGAACTGAATCACAAAAGCGATCTTACTCATAATTTCAGAAAGCACACTCATGACACTGTCTACATCAATGACCGAAACATTCGGATAGTTTTTCACTATTGACTGCTGGAAGGGAATCAAAGCTGATTCTTCATCAATTTTAGTCATCAACACAAAAAACTTAGGAGCATTATCCAAGGTGCCCGCAGAAAATACAATCCTAAAATTAGTAGAGAATTGATTCCAATTTACCTCTCTCAAAGACGTAACGCGAGCTGGAACAGTAACCCCAAAAACATCAAAGGTTAACTCGTCCCCTACCTTCACTCCCATGCGATTTGCGTAGCCAACTTCCAGGGAAACACTGGCAGGTTCATCGGGTTCTACTTTCGACACCCAATCCCCCGAAACAATTTTTTCTGAAGAAGAAAGCGCTGAACGATAGGTCGCACGGATCTCTCTGTTCACCGCACGCGCACCATTTCGATCCGTAGAATCTGTTAATAACTCCTCCGCTGATTTACCTTTTATATGGGTTAATTGCACGGTCACAATCGGCACTTCATCGATGATCGGAAATCCGGCGGCTGTCGTCTGTTCCTTAATCGCTTCAATTTGGGAAGTTTGAATATCAAATAACAACATATTTGCCTGCGTTTCTTGCGATGCAATGTTTACGCGCTGCACTAACATATCTTGCACAAACCATAAAGTCGCCACCATGCTCGTGCCTAATCCTATGGAAATCAGCAAGACCACTGTTTGGTTCCTTGGCCGATATAAGTTCGCAAGGCCTTGTCGCCAAACAAAAGATAATCGAGCAGGAAAATACTTCCTAACTGCCCAAATCAACAGCTTTGAAACACCAAAAAACAACAGAAATATGAGCAATACTGCGAAACCAAAGACCATGGTTTTCATCCAGTCGCCTAACTGCACATAAGTAAATAAGATTACAAAGGAACCAATCGCCAAGTAAATGATGATTTTTAAAATATCCCATTTTGGCGCGGTCGTGCTTTCACTGACTCTTAATGTCTGAAGTGGCGAAACGTGCCGAACAGCGATCAAGGGTAATAAAGCAAATAATAAAGAGATGACCAAACCGACTCCTATCCCTTCGAGGACCGCATTCCAAGATATAAAATTACTAATCTTGAACGGAATAAAGGATTCCATAATCAGTGGGATAAAATACTGAATCATCCCTCCAAGCATGGCGCCAATCGCCCCACCAATCAATCCAATGCCAGCAAATTGCACCAGAAAAATGAAGAAAGTTTGCGTGGAGCTCGCCCCTAAACATCTCAATATCGCAACTGAAACCAACTTTTCTTGCACAAATACGTGCACCGCGCTGGACACCCCGATACATCCTAAAAGCAAGGCTATAAACCCGACAAGGCCCATAAATTCGGCCATGTCCGTAAATGACCGACCTACATCTTGTTTATTGGACTCGATGGTTTCCACTTGTAAACGATGAAAACGAAATTGATCTTCTAACTGTTTGACCATTTCATCCACCGGAAAACCGACTGAAAACTTATAATAATGCTTATACTCGATTCGGCTTCCTACTTGTAGCAATCCTGTTTCTTCCAATTGATCCAGAGGAATCATAATCGCTGGCGCAAATGCACCTGAAACAGCAGATTGACCAGGCTGGGATAACAATCCACCTAAAATCGTAAATTTAGATGCTCCGAGTTGAAGGGTGTCCCCTGGTACAGCATCGAATTGAACCATTAAGTTATGGTCTACCAGAGCTACTTTTTGATTTGCTGGTAGTTTGTTCACTTCTTTCGGAGACGTTTCTAAGCTACCGTAGAACGGAAAATCACCCTTAAATGCCCGGACCTGAATAAAACGAGTGCCTTCCGTTTTATTGAATAACACCATGGACATAAACTGTTGCTCTTCCGACTGCTCTAAACTTAATCCTCCAATAGAATCTAAAAGCTGAATAATGGCTTCGTCCGGTGTTTTGTTAATTTCCAGTACTAAATCGGCACCCAATAATTGTGCAGCTTGCTCTTCGATGTTGTGATTCAAATTCTTATTAAATGATTTGATCGCCACTAATGAAGCAATGCCTAAAATAATAGATGAAATAAATAGAAATAAGCGCGATCGGTTTCTTCGGCTATCGCGCCAAGCCATCTTAACTACCCAACCCCAATTCATTGTATTTGCCCTCCTTTAATAGGAATGATCCGTTGAGTTTTTGCTGCCAATTCCATGTCGTGCGTAACAATTACCAAGGTCGTGCCGGTTTCCCTGTTAAGTTGAAACAATAGTTCTTCCACGATTTGACCGGTTTCTGCATCTAAGTTCCCTGTTGGTTCATCGGCAAACAAAATCTTTGGTTCGTTTGCGAAAGCCCTCGCTAAAGAAACTCGTTGTTGTTCACCGCCTGATAATTGGCTTGGGTAATGATGTGCACGATCCGCCAATCCTACTTTCGCCAGCAATTCCAAAGCTTGCTTTTCACGTCCCTTTTGCCCTTTCAATTCTAAAGGTACCAGGACATTTTCTAAGGCAGTTAATGTAGGTAAGAGTTGAAAGTTTTGAAACACAAAGCCCACATAATCATTTCTAACTTTTGCAAGCGCGTCCTCATTCAAATTTTCGAGTGCGATGCCATTTAAAGAGATTTGACCTGAAGTGGCTTGGTCCAATCCAGCACACAGGCCAAGCAAAGTCGTTTTACCGCTCCCAGAAGGCCCGACAATAGCAGAGGTGGTGCCTTCTTCTATGGATAAATGAATATCTTTTAAGACTGAAATGGATTTGGCACCGATCGTAAAACTTTTAGAAACATTATTAAGCTGCAATATAGGCCTGTTCATATGAATAGAATATGGATTGAAAATTAGATTTATATTTAAATGAATTTTCCTAAATTAGCTATATGAAATTAAAAACTCGAAGAATATTTCAGAATATTCTATCAATCCTTGGATTATTTGTGTTCTTAGCATTTAATAGTTGTACGTCCAATTCGGATAAAACAAGGACTGCAAAGGACGAAATAAACAACGTTAAGAAAGTCCAAGTGAACGAGAACGCGAATGCGCAGACCGAAGAAATGGACCAAGACAGTTCGGCCTCATGGATCATATATTTTGGAGACAGTTTAACAGCAGGTTTGGGGCTCGCCTCAAAAGATGATGCCTATCCAAATCTCATTCAGGATAAAATCAACGAATTAGGATTACCCTATAAAAGCATTAATGCAGGCTTAAGTGGGGAAACCAGCGCAGGTGGTCGAGAGCGAGTCAGCTGGTATTTACAACAACATCATCCGAGTGTTTTTATTCTTGCGCTGGGTGCAAATGACGGTTTAAGGGGCATAGATCCATCCTCCACCTATGAAAATTTAAAGAACATCATAGCTCAGGTGCGGAGTAAAAATCCTGAATGTACCATCCTATTAGCTGGTATGAAAGTACCCCCAAACATGGGAAATAAATACTCGGAAGAATTTGAAGCGGTATTTAAAAATTTAGCTAAGAATGAAAATGTAGTTCTAATTCCATTTCTACTTGAAGGCGTAGCCGGTATTCCTACCTTAAATCAAACTGACGGAATCCACCCTACAGCTGAAGGGCAGAAAATCATGGCCAAGGTCGTTTGGGATAAATTGGAGCCGCATTTAAAGTAAAACGCTAATTTGAAAACCTTATAATAAGGGAATTAAATTTCGCATAGACAAAAAAATGGCCCTCTTTGAAGGGCCATTCTTATATTCTTATTTTTGACGGAACCAAATTTGAATTGGCACCCCTTGAAAATCAAAATGTTCTCTAATTTTATTCTCAATAAATCGCTTGTAAGGCTCCTTAATATATTGAGGTAAATTACAGAAAAAGACAAACATCGGTGATCTTCCCTTCAACTGAGTAATGTACTTAATCTTAATGTATTTACCTTTTGTAGCTGGAGGTGGATTGTTTTCAATAATTGGCAACAAGACATCATTCAATTTAGAAGTTGGAACTGTTTTAATCTTATTTTCATACACTTCTTTTGCCACTTCTAAGGCTTTAAATATCCGTTGCTTTTCAACGACTGATGTGAAAATGATAGGCACATCGGTAAATGGGGCAATCTTTTCATGAATCATTTCTTCAAACACTTTCGTCGTTTTATGATTCTTTTCTATTAAATCCCATTTATTAACAAGAATTACAATCCCTTTTTTATTCTTTTCCGCTAAATGGAAGATATTTATGTCTTGAGATTCAATTCCTTCTACGGCGTCCAACATCAAGATAATCACATCGGCCTCTTCTAAGGCTTTAATGGTCCGCATGACCGAGTAAAATTCAATATTTTCTTTAACCTTTGCTTTCTTTCTCAAGCCAGCGGTATCAATCAGCATAAAGTCATGCCCATACAGATTATAGTGAATTTTAATAGAATCCCTGGTGGTTCCAGCAATGGGGGTAACGATGTTTCTTTCTTTCCCAATCAAAGCGTTAATAAATGAGGATTTCCCCACGTTTGGACGGCCTACAATGGCGTATTTTGGAATTTCATCGGTTTCTTCCGGAAGTTCTTCAAAATGCTTGACGACTTCATCTAAAAGTTCACCTGTACCAGATCCATTTGCGGAAGATAATGGATAAATCTCACCCAATCCAAGGCTATAGAATACGGCTGTTTCTTGTTGTAAAAGTGGATGATCGACTTTATTCACCCCTACAAAAACAGGCTTATTGCTTCTACGCAATAAATCAGCAATTTCATCGTCCAAATCCGTGATGCCTGTGTGAACATCCACCATAAAAACGATGACAGTTGCTTCTTCGATGGCTATGAGCACTTGCTCTCGGATGGCCGCTTCAAAAACATCCTCCGAACCATGCACATATCCTCCAGTGTCGATCACTGTAAAGGACTTTCCGATCCACTCTCCTTGCCCGTAATGACGATCACGGGTCACCCCGCTCATGTCGTCGACAATTGCTTTTCTACTCTCCGTTAATCGATTATATAACGTAGATTTCCCTACATTGGGTCTACCTACAATTGCCAAAATATTTGCCATAATTAAAACTATTAAGCGGCAAAAATACGAAAAATTAAATCAATTTGGCTATCGCCTCTAAATAGGTTCGCTCATTTGCAAGCCGTGGCACTTTATTTTGGCCACCTAATTTTCCCCGCTCCTTCATCCAACGATAAAATGTTCCGTCTGGCAAGTTGTGTATAATCGGAAAACCGAGTGCTAAATCTTTGAAACGCTTCGCATCGTAATCGGAGTTGATTTCCCTTAATTTCTGGTCGAGGCTTTGACAAAACAGATCAAAATCTGCAGGTTGCTTCTCAAATTCTATCATCCATTCGTGTGCACCTGATTTCCCTTCACTAAAATAAACAGGCCCTGCAGTGTAATCCCGAACTATGGCACCGGTTTGAAGGCAAGCATGCTCCAAAGCTTGATCCGCATTATCTACGATTAATTCTTCTCCAAACGTATTGATGTACTGTTTAGTACGTCCGGTGATTTGAATTCTATAAGGATCTAAACTGACAAATTTAATAGTGTCTCCTACTAAATAACGCCAAAGTCCCGCATTCGTGGAAATGACCATGGCATAATTTTTACCCAATTCGACTTCGCCTAATTCAAGTGTACGAGGATGCTCGTCGTGCAAGTTTTCAACAGGTAAAAACTCATAGTAAATCCCATAATCAAGCATTAAAAGTAAATCCTCAGAGTTAGGTTCGTCTTGCAAGGCGAAATATCCTTCTGAGGCATTGTAATTCTCCAGATAATACATATCATCGGAAGGTATTAACTTCTTGAACTGTTCTCTATAAGGTTTGAAACTCACTCCTCCATGGCTGTAGAACTCTAAATTCGGCCAAACTTCTAATAAGTTTGATTTTCCAGTAATTTCTAAAATTCGTTTAGCTAATACAATGTTCCAGGTTGGAACTCCAGAAAGGTTGGTGATGTTTTCTTTAGCAGTTAGTTGGGCGGTGGTTTCTATTTTTTCTTCAAAATTAGGATTTAAGGTAACCTCTAAATTCGGTGTTCGATTATATTCTGCCCAAAAAGGAAGATTTCTCAGAATAATCGAAGATAAATCCCCATAATATGAATTCGAATTAATATTGATAATTTCAGAACTTCCCCCTAAAACGACTGTTTTCCCAGTGACTATCCGAGTGTTTGGCCGATTATAACAATAGACGGCTAACATATCTTTTCCACCTTGATAATGGCAATCTTCCAAAGCTTCCTTGCTCACTGGAATAAATTTACTCCGATCCGAAGTCGTGCCCGAAGATTTGGCGAACCATTTAATTTCTGATGGCCATAAAATATTTTGCTCGCCCTTTAACATGCGGTCTATGTAGGGCTTCAATGAATTATAATCTTGAAGCGGAACCCGCTCTTTAAAGGTTTTTGGCGTTAATATGGTCTCATATTCGTACTTCTTCCCCCACTCAGTGGCCTGTGCTGTTGAAATCAAACTTTGGAACCATTCATTTTGGACATCGTGTGGATACTTCTTGAAAAGCTCAATTTGATGAATGCGCTTTTTCATGATCCAGGTAAATATTGAATTTAATATGGCCATTAATAGGTGAGGTTAAAGTTTTTCCTGCGTAAATTAAAGTTTTTTCCTGCGTAATTCAAAGTTTCTCCCAAGATAATACTTCCTTGCTAATTCATTATCTGCAATGGTTTCAGGCGTACCCGTTAACATGATTTTTCCCTCCGTTAAGAGGTAGGCACGATCTGTGATGGAAAGGGTTTCTTGCACGTTATGGTCCGTAATTAAAATACCGATATTTTTCGTTTTCAATTTCGAAATAATAGATTGAATCTCTTCTACAGCGATGGGATCGACTCCTGCAAAAGGTTCATCTAAAAGAATAAAGTTTGGATTGGCAGCTAATGCTCGCGCAATTTCCGTTCTCCTTCGTTCCCCTCCAGACAGTAAATCTCCTCTATTCTTACGGACCTTGTGCAAACTAAATTCGCTGATTAACTCTTCAAGCTTTTCCTTTCTTGCTTGTTTGTCAGGATAATGAATTTCCAGAACCGCCATGATATTATCTTCCACAGATAACTTTCGAAATACCGATGCTTCTTGAGCGAGGTAACCGATTCCTTTCTGCGCCCTACGAAACATAGGATCTTCGGTAATATCTTCTTCTCCTAAGTATACATGGCCTTCATTGGGCTTGATTAAACCCACGATCATATAAAATGAAGTTGTCTTCCCAGCCCCATTCGGACCGAGTAATCCCACAATTTCACCTTGTGCAACTTCAAAGGACACGTCGTTCACAACAGTCCGTTGACGGTACTTTTTAATGAGGTTTTCTGCCTTTAGTATCATCCCATCCAAATATTTCGATTTCCGAAGATAAAAATTATTATTTATTCAGCACAAATTGTTTCGATTTGGCCCTTAGAAACTGATGTCTTTTATGTTCAGTTGCAAAGTTTTTCTATTCCTCCAATGATTCTCTTCTATGGTAAAACAGATATTAAAATAGTTTTGACTCGCGTTTAATTTTGTTACAAAATGGCCCAAACCAAATCCAATACAAGAAAAAGATGCTGAACCAGGCTGCATAACTGTCATTTTCAAATGGTTCTCCCCCACTTTTTGCGCAGCACCGATTAAACACACGCCATTACTTAAAAATACGGGAGATTCCTGTTGAGGCCCAAAGGGTTCAAACTGTTTTAATATTCGACAAAATTTAGAGTCTACATCCGATAAACTCAATGTGGATTCGATCTTAATGACTGGAAGTAGCATGTCATCAGTAATGCGCGCGGCGACCATTTCTTCAAATCGATCACGAAATACCTGAACATTTTCCTCTTCCATGGTAAGCCCAGCAGCAAAATAGTGGCCACCAAATTGATTTAACAAATCACTGCAACTTGATAAGGTTTCATATAAATCAATGCCTGCAATGGACCTGGCTGAACCTGTAATATGAGTTTCTGCATGCGTTAAAATAATGGTAGGTCGGTGGTATTTTTCCACCAGTCGAGAGGCGACAATCCCGATTACGCCCCGATGCCAATCCCGTTTATATAATACAATGCTTTTCCTGCCCGTTTCAACCCCAATAGAAGCTGCCAAATCCATGGCTTCTTCAGTAATTTTTAGGTCAAAATCTTTTCGTTGATTATTTTGTATATCGATGCCTTTGCTAAATTCAGCAGCTTCTTGTGCCGATTTTGACAACAATAATCTTACTACATTACTGGCATGCGCGATCCGACCTGCAGCATTGATTCTGGGACCTAATTGGAATAAAATATCGCTGATCGTAAAGGTGCCCGTTTTATTTCCGGATAAGGTAATCAAGGCTTGCAATCCTACGCTGGGACGTTCATTTAATTTCTTCAGTCCGAAATGCGTTAAGACACGGTTTTCACCCGTCAATGGAACGATGTCTGATGCAATGCTTACAGCGACTAAATCCAAGTACTCAAAAGCAATCTTGGGATCCATATTATTCTTCATTAAGAATGCTTGGATCAGCTTGAATCCAACGCCGCAACCAGACAACTCTTTATATGGGTAGAAGCAATCGGATCTTTTAGGATCTAATATGGCGTGCGCATTGGGTAAATCTTCTCCAGGAAGATGGTGGTCCGCAATGATGACATCAATGCCTAATGAATTTGCGTAATCTACTTGTTCATGCGCTTTTATGCCACAATCAAGAGTAATGATTAAACTCACTCCCTCTTGCTTCGCGTAATCAATTCCTTTATATGATAATCCGTAACCTTCTGTATATCGGTCAGGTAAATAATAAACGATAGTATTGTGAATGCTACGAAAGAACCCATACACCAATGTCACCGCTGTGGTGCCATCTACGTCATAATCTCCGTAGATCAATATTTTTTCTTGGGATCGAATGGCTTGCTCTATGCGATTTACAGCACGTTCCATATCCTGCATTAAAAATGGATCGTGTAAATGAGCAAGATTAGGTCTGAAAAAACTTTTTGCTTGTTCAAAGGTGGTAATGCCTCGATGAATCAATAATTGAATAAAAATTGGATGCACTCCCAACGCCACCTGTAAATTATCTGCCTCTTCGCTTTCACTCTTTGGAGTGAGCACCCATCTTTTTTGCATATCTTTGTGAGGAATTATTAATAGCAAATATACATAAATATTCCACAATCATCTGCGATTATCCGGATTGAAAAGATGATTTAATGCAAAATTCTATGTCAGTACATTCACTCTATGAGGGTTCTTTTTCAGTAGATAGCACAAAAACATTTTTGCCTTTTGATCCAAAGGTTCATCATAAAAACGATCGGCCTGGATCCTTATTTATTCACGTTCATCCATTTGTAATTGAAACGCCAGCAGGTTTAATTGTCTTAGACACGGGGTTAGGGTTTAAAACGGATGAAGGAATTCCGATGATTCACCAAAATCTAAAGAACAAAGGCTTAGATCCAGCAGACGTACGCTATGTATTATTAACGCACCTTCATAAAGACCATGCAAGTGGTACCGTAATGGAAGAAGATGGTCGGCTTAAATTAACTTTCCCTGACGCAGAATATGTGGTACAAAACGGGGAATGGGAAGATGCCTATAGCGGAAACCCTGACTCATATAAAACCGAATTTTTTGATGTGATTCAACGAAGCGGAAATCTTCTTTTAGTCGAAGGAGATGGACGATTAACGAATGAAATCCGTTACGAATTATCGGGAGGCCACACCAAACATCACCAGGTATTCCATATAGAAACAGGAGGCGAACATTTTTTCTTTGGAGGCGATGAGGCTCCTGAGCCAGAACAATTTTTCAGAAGTTTCGCAGCGAAATACGATTATGACGGAAGAAAAGCCATGCATTTAAGAGAATCCTATTGGAATCAAGGTTCCGTAGAAGGATGGATTTTTTTAATGTACCATTCTACGAATATTTCCATCGGAAAGCCAGCACTCAAGGATAATGGCCAATACAAAATGGTTGACTACACAAAATAAAAAGAGGCTAATAATAAGCGACTATCAGAATAAACAACTGTCAGAATAAACTACTGTCAATAATAATCGACTATTATTTAGAAAGTTGCCTATAATAGCTTAAGCTTTCCTTTATCTGTTCTGCACTTAGATAATGATCATAATCACAATCCCCGATTGATTTTAACAACGCAAATCCAATCTTAGATTGATGGTTTTTCTTATCATTTAACATGATTTCGATTAAATCATCATCGGAAATTCGAGCCAATGATTTCAATGGGAAAATTGAAGTGATACTTATGATAATATCATTTAATTCATTATCTGTTAAACCATTATGCTTATTTGATAGATACGCTTCGCAAATCATCCCCATAGCAATGGCCTCCCCGTGCAAAAGTGGATTTGCGGTATGCATTAAGAAGTATCCTTCTATGGCATGACCTACCGTATGACCGAAATTAAGAGTTTTGCGAAGCCCCTTCTCGAATGGATCAAGCTTAACCACTTCATTTTTTAACGAAATTGAGTGCTTAATTTCATTAATAGTCACTGCCTTTACATCCATTGCTTTTAAACGGTGGTAATAATCAGCATCCGCGATAAGTCCATGTTTAACCATTTCAGCAAATCCAGACACCCATTGAGCATGATCTAAGGTACTTAAGAATCGACTTGAGATAAACACTGCCTTTGGGTTTGCAAATGTTCCGATAATGTTTTTTAATTCATCCAAGTCTATTCCCGTTTTTCCCCCGACTGACGCATCTACTTGAGAAAGCAAGGTGGTCGGAATCTGAATAAAATCAATGCCTCTTTTAAAAGTAGACGCAACAAATGCCCCCATATCCGTCACCACACCTCCACCCAAATTGATTAATAAGCTTTTACGGTCTGCACCAAAGTCCACTAAGGTCTTCCATACTCCTATACAGAAATCAATGTTTTTATTTTCTTCACCTGGATCAATCTCGATTAAGTCAAAATCCACCAGTTCAGGCATCATATCCCTAAATGCAGGCAAACAATGTTCTTCCGTATTTCGATCTACTAAAACAAAAACTTTTGAATAATTACCTTGATTTATATAGGATTGCAATGAACTCAAATCTTCCTCGAAATAAACGGAATAACTGGTGCTTTCTATCGTATTAATTGACATAATTATGAGGGGGGGGATTGAATATTATTTTGAGATTATTACCTTGTTGCCGTCAAATTCAATGACGTCTCCAGCCTTTACTTTTAAACGTTTCCTGTAGTCCACTTCGCCATTATATTTTACCAACCCTTCACCGACTACTATTTGGGCATGCCCTCCGGTTTGCACCCAATTTAAGGCTTTTAGCAATTGGATTAAATGTATATATTCTTCCGTAATTTTAAACGTGGTCATGCAACAAAAGTAAGGCATTAAATTTCATAAACCAATAACTCTTTTGTAAGTTTGCACAAAAAAAGAAGCATATGCCCACTGCTCAAACACAACATCATTTAGCACCTGCTAAAGGCAAAATTTCATTTAAAAATACTGAAATCGCCTTCCAAAATAAATCAAATGAAGATTTAAATCGTGCACATTGGTTGTTTAAACTAATCGGAAACAATTTTCTTGTTAAAATCGGTCCGCCGATGACAAACTTTGCCTTTTCCATAGGATTACCAATACAAGGAATCTTTAAAAACACCATTTTCAAACAATTTTGCGGAGGTGAAAGCATTGAAGATTGTAAGCCAGCGATTTACAATTTAAGCACACAACACGTTGGCACCATATTAGACTATTCGGTAGAAGGGGAAGAATCAGTGGAGGTGTTCGATCAGACTTATCAGGAGATTTTAAGAACGGTGCAATATGCAGCCCAACATCCTACACAAGTTCCATTTGCCGTTTTTAAACCAACCGGACTGGGTCGTTTTGAACTCTATGAAAAGATTGATGCAGGACAAACTTTAAGCGATCAAGAAAAGATTGAATTCGAACATATTAAAGCGAGATTTGACGGGATTTGTAAGCTTTGCTATGAAAAGAATGTTAAAGTATTAATCGATGCTGAACATTCTTGGATACAACAAAGCATCGATGATTTGGCACGAGAAATGATGATGAAATACAATCAGAATCAAGCCATTGTGTATCAAACTTACCAATTATACAGGCATGATAAGTTAGCCAGTTTAAAAGCAGATTATTATTTAGCGAAAGAAAAGGGCTTCTTCCTCGGTGCTAAATTAGTACGCGGTGCTTATATGGAAATCGAACGAGATCGTGCTGAAGAAATGAATTACCCATCTCCTATTCAACCAAATAAAGCGGCCACCGACCGAGATTATGATTTAGCATTGGACTTTTGCTTGGATCATTTGGATACCATTTGCTTTATGGCGGGCACGCATAATGAAGAAAGCAGTAATAAGTTGGTGAAAAAAATGGTAGAACATGGAATAGACGCTAAGCATCCTCACGTGTATTTTGCTCAATTATTAGGTATGAGTGACCACATTACATTCAATTTAGCCGCGCATGGCTACAATTCAGCTAAATACATGCCATACGGGCCAGTAAAATCTGTGATGCCTTATCTGTTCCGCCGTGCTCAGGAAAACACTTCTGTGGCGGGTCAAACGGGTAGAGAATTGACGTTAATCCGTCAAGAGATTAAACGTAGAAAATTGCAGCGCAAGTAAATCAAACATTGGTCGAGTAAAACATAGGACGCGTAAAACATTGGTCGCATAAAGTAACTATAAAAAATATGCCCGTCTAAACTGGTTAGGCGGGCATTTTTATATCACTCTTTGCAAATATTCTTATCTGTATTTTGCAGGTACTCCTGCCGCTTCAAGCATTAAATAGTGCATGTCGGTATTGCGGTTGAATGGTTTTAACAATTCTTTTCCTGGACCAAATGCAGCAATTTCTACGTGATCACCTGAGTGGCTCGTTCCAGCCCACCCGATGTTTGTGTATTTAGTTTGAATCATTGCCAAATCTTTAAATGGCAACTTGTATGGGTTGTAAAGTCCGTCTTCGTTACGGTCTGTTACATAATGGGTTAATAAACGCATTACTTCTTCAGCATTTAAAACTACCCCTTGAGCATATTCAAAGCGCTCGATAATTTGTTTTGCTGAAAAATCTCTGTCGATTCCTTGTAAAACCCAGTTATTCGTGTGTCGAACATTAATCGTGCGTTCAAATTCCTTTTTAGCACGATTATCGGAGAACAAACCTGGGTTTGCGTTTCCGTGGTCGGTCGTAATGATGACCAAAGTTTCTCCATCTTTCTCTGCAAAGGCAATCGCAGCCGCTACCGCATCATCAAACTCATCTTGGTCGTAAATAATTCCACCAAAATCATTTGCGTGAGCAGCCCAATCTACCTTACCTGCCTCCACTTGCATGACAAATCCATTCGGATTTTTACTCAATTTGCGGATCGCAGCACCGGTCATTTCAGCCAATGAAGGGACCAATTTTTTAAGTTCAGGATCATTTTCACGATCCAATGCATATGGCAATCCACCTACGTGAAACACACCTAATAATGGTTCTTTCGTAGATTTACTATCAAATGCATTTAACTCTTCTTTCGTTCTCGCAACTTGATATCCCTTATTTGCGAATTCCGCAAATAAATTACGCTTATCAGCTCTACGATCTGGTAAAAAATACTCTGCACCACCGCCCATTAACACATCAAAACCTAAATCTAAATGGGATAAAGCGATACCGCCCTGATCTGAACGACTCGTGCTATTTACTGAAAATCCAGAAGGAGTAGCGTGCGTAATTTCTACAGTAGTCACACAACCGACTGATTTCCCAGCAGCTTTAAATTTCTGTAAAATGGGTTTATGATGAATGCCTTCAGGTGATACGTTCACGGCACCATTGTTAACACGATGTCCGCCGCCCCATGAAGAGCTGGCAGCTGATGAATCGGTCACCAAAGAATTTGCAGAAGCCGTATCCATTAATCCTCTTACCACTTTATTTTCGTGATAAAGAGACATCCAATGTGATAAACGACCATACTTGATTTCACTTAGATTATTATGCATGGATAATGTACCATGGCTCATGCCATCGCTCACCATGAAAATAATATTCTTTGCCTTTTTCCCTTTATACGAGCCTGGAAAAATTGAACTAGTGGTGCTCCCAATTGATTCAATTGGAGATAAAATTGCGGCTCCTGCTGCTGCAAGCGTCGCATTCCGGAAAAAATCTCTACGTTTCATGAATACCTTGTTTAGATAGCGGTAAATGTAGTGTTTTTAAGGTAATTTATCAATAATTCACCTTGGTTAAATCTCCTTAGAACCCTGTAACAATACGAATACCCCCATTCGTCATATTCATTTCCTGATTTTGTAAACTTCCAATTGGCAGTTTAAAGAATGGTTCAATGGATAAAACTAAGCGATTAGAAATTCTCGTTTGGCGTCCAACTGAAAAATTCAAATATCCCGTATAACCATTTCCTTCTAAAGGCTGATATTTACTCGACTCATTCACTACCAAGGTTTTAACGGCTCCTTTTAGTTCCTGACCATTCGCTGTATACCCATTAAATAGAGGCTCATTAATTTTGTCAATGTAATGATTCGTGCGTTGCTCGCGCAAAACCCCTAAAAATGAAACACCTACTGAAGTAAAGACCTTATCCGACACAAAATATTTAACATCAAATGGAATGTCTAATGTCAAGATGGTACTACTTGCCCCACTTAAAATTCGATTATAGTGGCCTGGAACACCTTCAGGAGAAATGACCGCGATGGATTCCTTATTACCAATATTTCCTGGATTCGGTCCTTGAGGTCCGCCTGGCAAATTCGAAGTCCCATCTGAACGGACGAAAAGCGAAGGTCCCCTACTCCCTGGAGCTGGTGTACTGACACCTAATTTTGCCAAGGAAACACCTGATCTAAAGTATACTCGATCGGTTAATTTATAAGCGACGGATAAACCTCCCCCTAAATTCATATCCTCACTGGTTAACATAGAAGCTAAAGAAAGTCCAAGTGCCCATTTCCCATTACCTAAAACATGATGTCCACCAGCACTACTTGCTAACACATGTCCTCGATCAAATCGACCAAAAAACGATCGGATAATATTATCATTTTCAGAAGTAGCGGTGCTCACTTTTTTATCTTGTTGGTGAACCGCAAACAAAATGGCATTCTCTAAAGTAGGTTGATTGATAGAAGAAAGCTGCTGATCTGGAGTAGTGATCTTTAAAATTTCAGCTTTTTGATCTCTGATTTGTGATAGTTTTGTTGGAGTAGAAAGAATTGGATTCTGTTGATCCGTGCCTTTGGAAGATGTTAAAGTGGCAAAATGATCTGAAGAATGAAGGGTTTGGAAGGAATTTTCCTCCTCTTTAACTGACAACACTTCCTCAACCACTGTTCCTCCCGCTTCTGAAGGGTTTGAATTCAACTCATTCACCCATAGCGGGTCTTCTACAGCATCATGTGTGGGCCACAACCAAACTAATCCAACCGACAACAACACGACAGCTGCAGCACTGGAAATCCACATTCTTTTCATCGTGAAAATTCCAGAAACTCGTCCAGATTTTCCGAATAATGGAACGACAGGAGTGCCGTTTGGCTCCGATAGTTGAGCTTTTGAACCTAAATACTTTGCTTCAAACGCCTCCCAAGCCCCTTCTTTATAAGGTGCTTCTTGCTCACGAATCTGACGCATTTTATCGGTCCAATTTTCGTTCTGTTTTTTATGATCCTTGTCCATTGTCTAATTTCTTCAATGTACTTAAGTTACTTCCCAAGTTCAATATATTCGTTTTTTGCAAGATAAAGGGCTTGCATTTTTTTCTTTGCTCTCATTAAATACGTGCGAGATGTCCCCTCTGGTATATCCAACAGCTTCGCAATTTCTTCATGACTATAACCTTCTACTTCATAAAGATTAAAAATCGTTCGCTGCATTTCCGGAAGTTGATCCAACATGTTCAGGATTTCTTGAACTTGAAGATCATCTGCCGCTTCTATTGTAAGCGAATCATGACTTTCCAAACTCAAATCTTCTAAACTGAGACGCTTCTTCCGCGCACGCAAAAAATCAATAGAAACATTGACACAAATTCGAGAAATCCAGCCTTTAAACATGCTTTCAAATTCCTCTCCTTCTTTTTTCGCATCAAATTTCATGATGGATGAAAATATTCGAACAAAACATTCATTCACTAATTCTTCTGCATCCTCTTGTTCTCGAACATACCGCATTGAAATCACTAAAATGTACCCGTAAAATCGCTTATACAGCGCTTCCATGGCTTTTCGCTGATGCATATGCTCGCTTAAACCACAGAATTCTACCGCCTTTTCTAAAGAAAAAGCAGCAGACCATTCCGGATTATGGATACGTTCCTTCACAACACAAACTTACTCTAAATTTTGTCAAGGTTAAAATAGCAGTCACAATACTCATTATGAGCAAGTTAGTGTTTAACAAATCCAGACATTAACAATTTTATACGTAATGTTCTATTCATCATTCGACACTTAAACGAATAACAAGGCGATTATGCTACACTTGCATGAATATTTTTTTTTTTGTAGCGGCCTTTATATACTGGGAAAATCATTCATCAAAGGAAAATCATTCATCAAAGAAATTTCATTCATCAAGAATGTTAATTTTAATGTTTTGGAACAAAACTTCATAGCTTTGGTCTTTAAAAAGGATCAATTTATATTTGATAATCATGAACATGACCTTTTTCACAACTATTACAGGAATAATAGTATTTTTGTAAAAAATCGAAAATCAACAAAATGAACAGTGCACTTTCAGAACAAGAACTTTTTCGCAGGCAATCTTTACAAGGGTTAAAAGAGTTAGGGATCGACCCTTATCCTGCAGCTAAATTCGAGGTAAATGCGTATGCTAATGATATTTTAGCTCATTACGAACACGATAAGATTAGCTATAAGAACATCACCATGGCTGGGCGAATCATGTCACGTCGTATCATGGGTAGTGCATCCTTTTTCGAATTACAAGATTCTACTGGAAAAATTCAAGTGTATGTGAAGCGAGATGATCTTTGTCCGGATGAAGACAAAACGCTTTATAACACGGTCTTTAAAAAATTATTAGATATTGGTGATTTTGTAGGTATTACCGGCTATGTTTTTACTACACAAACAGGAGAAATCTCTGTGCACGCGATGACCTTAACCGTGTTGGCAAAATCTCTACGCCCACTTCCTGTGGTTAAATCCGCCGACGGCAAAACGTTTGATGCTGTGACGGATCCTGAATTTAGATACCGTCAACGCTATGTGGATTTAGTAGTCAACCCGCATGTAAAAGAAACCTTTGAAAAGGTGTCGAAAGTGCGTACTTCTATTCGTGAGTTTTTAAATAGTCAAGGCGCTTTGGAAGTGGATACTCCGGTATTGCAAAGCATTCCTGGCGGTGCGGCAGCTCGTCCATTTATTACGCATCACAATGCTTTAGATATTCCTTTATATTTAAGGATTGCGAACGAATTGTATTTAAAACGTTTAATCGTAGGTGGTTTTGATTGGGTGTATGAGTTCAGCAGGAACTTTAGAAATGAAGGCATGGACCGCACGCACAACCCTGAATTTACGGTCTTGGAATTCTACGTAGCTTATAAGGACTACTATTGGATGATGGACACCACCGAAAAACTCCTTGAGAAAGTAGCCATGGATACCAACGGCACGACGAAAGTAGTGGTGGGTGAAAACGAAATCGATTTTACTGCTCCATATAAACGCATTAGTATTTACGATGCGATCAAAGAGCACACGGGTTTCAATGTGAGTGAACTGAATGAGGATGGTTTGCGGGATGTGTGCCAAAAACTTGGCATTCCAACCGACGCTTCTATGGGTAAAGGCAAGCTGATCGATGAGATTTTTGGAGAAAAATGCGAGCACCATTACATTCAACCTACCTTTATTACCGATTATCCTGTGGAAATGAGTCCATTGACTAAAAAACACAGAAGCAAAGCTGGCTTAGTAGAACGCTTTGAATTAATGGTGAATGGAAAGGAAATTGCGAATGCGTACAGCGAGTTGAACGACCCTATTGATCAACGCGAGCGTTTCGAAGAGCAATTAAGCTTGATGGAACGTGGGGATGACGAGGCCATGTTTATAGATTATGACTTTTTACGTGCCTTGGAATACGGTATGCCACCGAACTCTGGAATCGGAATCGGTATCGATCGTTTGGCCATGTTAATGACGAATCAACACAGCATTCAAGATGTTCTATTCTTCCCTCAAATGCGCCCTGAAAAAGTGGTTAAGAACGCGAGTGATGAAGAGTATATGGCTCTTGGCGTGCCTTCGGAATGGATTCCTGTTTTACAAAAAATGGGATTCACGACTATTGAGGCGTTGAAATCCGCTAACGCAAACAAAGTGTTTAATGACTTAGGCGGTATGCGCAAAAAAATGAAGTTAGACATCACCATGCCGACCAAAGACGAAGTCTTAGCGTGGTTTGAGTAAAATGTTGGATCAGCGGAAGCGAGGCGGAAGCTGAAACGAAAGTGAAGCTGAAGCTGAAGCAATATGTGAGCTGAAACGAAGCGAGTCGGAAGCGGAAGCGAAGCGAGAGCTGAACCCATAAAAAAAGGTGCGAAATTCGAAAATCGCACCTTTTTTTTATGGGTTTACCCTACCATCTTATTGATTCGGACGTCTTCGGGTAGTGTTCTCACTCTTAACCTCTTCTTTTTTCTTCTCTCTATTTTTAACATACTTTTCTAACCACTGATCTTGCTCCCAGAACACGTGCATTATAGACTCACGAGCTCTAAATCCATGGAATTCATATGGGAACATCACTAAACGAACCGTACCACCATGTCCTTTGATCGCCGCGTATAAACGCTCACTTTGAACCGGGAAGGTCCCAGAGTTTTCATCATCGATCCCGTGCGTAATTAATAAAGGTAATTTGATTTTGTCAGCATAATTAAATGGAGACATCTTATCATACACCTCTTTTGCATTCCAGAACGTACGCGATTCAGATTGGAAGCCAAATGGAGTCAAGGTACGATTGTATGCCCCACTTCGCGCAATTCCTGCCGCAAACAAATCTGAATGCGCCAACAAATTCGCTGTCATAAAGGCACCATACGAGTGTCCTCCAACTCCAAAGCGATCACGATCAGCAATACCCGCATCCACCATATGGTCGATTAAAGCTTCCGAGTTCCAAATTAATTGCTCCACAAAACCATCATTTGGCTCCACATCCCCTTCACCGATAATTGGCATGTCTGCCTGATCCACTACCGCATAACCTCTGGTTACCCAATACACCGCTGAACGGAAATTCAACTCCGTAAACTTGTGAGAAGAACCTTTCACTTGGCTGGCCGCTTCTTTCGTTTTATACTCCCTAGGATAAGCCCAAACAAATACAGGAAGTGGCTCATCGTTTTTAGGCGTAAAATTAGCAGGCAAGTACATAGTACCTGTTAATTGCACCCCATCTTTACGCGTATATTTAATTAAGGTTTTTTCTACACCAGCCAATGACGGATATGGACTTTCAAATTGAGTTAAAGCAGTTTCTTGCTTCTTCTTCATGTCGCGATAAATCATGTTCGCCGGCACATTCCAGTTTTCGCGAGTAAAATACAATTGGTTCGTGCCATCGTAGTACACCGGCATTTCATAATGGTTGGCACTCGACTTAAACAAGGTATCTTTTGTACCTTTCATCAAATCCCATTCTAACAAGAACGGAACCTCACCCACAGGAGACGCTCCATTACTAATCGAATGAAGAATCGGAGATTTTTTACCTGAAATTTGTAAAACGCCGTTTTTAGTGATGAACGTTCCTGGGTTGCTGTAAGTATCCTCAGTAGAACGCTCATCTATCACTTTAATGGTCTCCCCTTTTGTAGGATTGATTAAAGATAAGATTTGCTTTCTACTTGCACGGTCACTTTCAGTAACGATCGCATATTGATCATTGCCCCAAAAAACACGACCTAAAGATAACTTAGATTTATAAACAACCGCACCTTCTCCATTAAACGGAGCGATTAATTCATAAATAGCCTCGCGATGAATACTGTCTTGACGACGATTAATAGATTGCACATAGGTGAGTACACTTCCCTTATCGCTTCTCCAGCTGTAAGAACGAGGGCCGCTCATTCCAGCACCTCCGCCAAAACCACCCATACCACCTGCAGCAGGACCTGCACTCATCTCACCACGATTCGCAGATGGCTCAGACAATACTTTTACGACTTTGCCATCGCCCCCCCAAACTTCTAATTTCTTAGGAAAGGAGTTCATCGCTTGGGTATACGAATAAGGTTTTTGAATCGTTTCTACTATGATGTATTCGCCATTTGGAGAAAGTTCATTTTTTGTAAAAATTGCACTGTTTCCAAAATTCTCCGTTCTACCGTCCACATACACTTTTGTTAACTGTGAAGTCGCGTAGAAGTCAAATAAATCTTCATCATACGCGTTGGTTAACAAATTAGAAAATGTTCTTGAAGGGGTTCTGGTGCCCAAATTCTCTTGAATAACTGGACCTTTAGGAACTCTATCTTTTACAGGTGCGGCCTTACCATCATTGGCAGGAACTTGAACGAGCAAGTATTCGCCAGATGGGTGCCATTGCATCCATTCGCCACTTAAAGCATTTAATCGTTTATTGGTTAATTTTTTGGCTGTTTTTGAATTTAGGTTTGCGTACCAAACCTCTAAACCTTTTTCAGTACGGTTTGTAAACGCAAATCCGTTCCCATCCGGTTGCCAATTTACATTTCCTAATCTTAAAGGATTCGGCAAACCACTAATTGAGATGCGCTCATTTTTACCCTTAGAAGTTAAATTAACTAATTCAATGGAAGTGAAGAAACCATGTAATTCCGCCTCTAAAGTATGAGTCATTGGATTAATCCGTAAACCAGCCAACCCGACCATCGGATATGCAGCAAATTCCATATCCACATAGCGAGGGGCATTCATGATTAACATCCAAGTCTTCTCTTGGTTAAACTCTACTTTTGGAGGAGTCGGCGCATCTATCAACTCCATAATGGAAGCAGGCGGCACCTGATAGCCTAGATTATCTTGCGAAACACCCAGCTTCGGCAATATAAACAGCAAAAATGCGTAAATAAGAAATCGTTTTTTAAACATCTCTAATCGATTTAATAATAGTTGAAACGGTATTTTTAATTAGTTTCCAATATTATCAAAATGAATTGAAAGATGCATCATTGTAACAACATCAATAAATTTTTTGGATACTGCGAGGAAAAACACGAAAAATAAAGATTCGTGTAGGACTTAAAAAAGCACGACTGCTTTTAAAAAAAATCAAGAATGAATACGAATTAATTCAAAGAAATAGGTTCGTCACTGATGCGTGCTTTTTTCTTTGGTTTGTATTTTTTGTACCACAAATAACCAATGCCTACAGCAGCAAGGTACGGCATGGCTAATAAATACAAAATAGCACTATTTAGACCATTGCCTTGTTGATTTCCATTTTCAGTGGCGTTTTGAGCGGTCAATGAACACATGGCACACTGAGCGGTGACCGTACTCGGCGATGAAAGCTGAATACCTATACTAAGAATGATTGCGAGCGCAAACGTTTTCACCGTCTTCATATTACAAATATAAAAAATTTATGAAACATCCCAAAATCCTTCAAATTTATTCCAAAAACCATCATTTGGCAATCTTGCTTCGATGGTCATTGGTTCTTTCTTAACTGGATGCGTAAAGGTTAATGAACGTGCATGTAAACAGATGCTCTTCTTTAAACTTCCCCTCGGATAACCGTATTTATTATCCCCAACTATAGGGCAGCCCATGGTGGATAATTGAACACGAATTTGATGGGTCCTTCCGGTAATTGGACGAATTTCTAATAAATAATACCCATCCAAGTGCCCCAGTACTTTATAAAACAGGGTGGCTTGTCTACTGCCTTCGACTTGCTTATTATATGCTCTGGTAATGTTTTTATTTCGATCTCTAAACAGCCAGTGTTCCAGTTTCCCCTCAGGGTGTGGAGGTCGATTTCTGACCACTGCCCAGTACACTTTTTCCATGGAACGCTCCTTAAACATCGCGTTTAATCGATCCAAAGCTTTACTCGTCTTTGCAAACAAAATAAGACCACTTACGGGACGATCTAAGCGATGTACTACCCCTAAAAATGCTCCATTCGGTTTGCTGTATTTATTCGCTATGTATTCTTTAACCAAGTCTTCTAAAGAAGGATCTCCTGTTTCATCGACCTGAACGATGGTTCCTGCCGGTTTATTAATCGCAATGAGGTGGTTGTCTTCATAGACCACCATGGCATCCGTAACTACAGACTTATTCATTCTTTAAAAGACTTGGTTGATTATGTTGAATATAAAGTGATGCTTTTATTTTGTCATCAAATTCACAAACTCATGAACTGGCGTATTCCTTAATTTTTCCAGGTCCAAACTCAGATCTAATAATTGATTCCGTTGTTTTTCCGAAAAAATTCTGGCCAAATTCGTTTTATACTTTTCTATTAGTACAGGAATCCCTTCTTCTCTTCTACGTTTGTGGCCAATTGGATATTCTACGACCACTTCCTCAAGCACGGCACCATCTTTCAAGGTGACTGTTAGCGCGTTAGCAATAGAGCGTTTTTCAGGATCATGGTAGTCTGTTGTAAACTGAACATCTTCCTGAGTTTCCATTTTATCGCGTAAAGCGTCGATTCTTGGATCATTTGCGATATCATCCTCGTAATCGGCTGCCGTTAATCGACCGTAAATTAGTGGCACGGCGATCATATATTGTAAGCAATGGTCGCGATCCGCTGGGTTATGTAAAGGTCCTTTTTTATCAATGATGCGAATGGCAGCTTCATGTGTACGAATACGAATCGAAGCGATGTCTTCTGCGGTGAATCCTTTTTCAGCCAACTGTTTGTGCAAGGTCATCGCAGCCTCTACCGCTGTTTGAGAATGGAATTCTGCAGGAAATGAAATTTTAAACAAGACATTTTCCATCACATAGGATCCATAATCTCGTTGGAATTTAAAGGAATTGCCTTTGAATAAAACGTCATAGAATCCCCAAGTTTTTGCAGTTAACACGGAGGGATATCCCATTTCTCCTGTTTTTGCGATGAGCGCCAAACGAACCCCTCTGGAAGTAGCATCTCCCGCTGCCCAAGATTTCCGACTACCCGTATTTGGAGAATGGCGGTAGGTACGTAAAGATTGGCCATCAACAAAAGCTAAAGAAACAGCGTTAATCAATTCTTCTCTGGTCAAACCAATCATCTTGCCCACGACTGCGGTAGAAGCTAATTTAACCAGAATGACGTGGTCTAATCCCACTTTATTAAATGAGTTTTCTAAGGCCATGACGCCTTGAATTTCATGTGCACGAATCATCGCGTCTAATACATCTTGTACATAAAGAGGCGATTTTCCTGCGGCTACTGCTTCACGAGACATCCAATCAGCCACGGCTAAAATGCCGCCCAAATTATCGGAAGGATGCCCCCACTCGGCTGCTAACCAAGTATCGTTAAAATCCAACCAACGGACGATGGCCCCAATGTTAAAGGCAGCTTGAATTGGATCTAATTGGTAAGAAGTACCTGGGACTTTAGCACCGTTTGGCACCACCGTTCCTGGCACAATCGGACCTAATAATTTAGTACATGCTGGATATGTAAGGGCTTCAAAACCACAACCTAAGGTATCCAACAAGCAATAATGTGCGGTGCGAAACGCCAAATCACTTTTAATTTCGTAATTCAACACATAATCTACAATATCGACGATCACTTGGTCCGTTTCTGGACGTTCGTTGGAAATATAGGATGACATAATTTTTTCTTATTTTATAAAGTAAATGATTCGTTTTTAAACTTTTATCGCTGGAATTTCCGCTGATTTTCCGTTAGATTTTCCGCTGGATTTTCCGCTGGATTTTCCGTTGATTAATTATTGAATTTATCGTTGATTTAATGGAATAAATGCTCGGTCATCTGGACCCGTATAATTCGCACTTGGGCGAATAATTTTTCCATCTTGGCGCTGTTCAATCACGTGTGCACTCCAGCCTGTAATTCTTGACACCACAAAAAGTGGAGTGAAGAAAGAAGTTGGCACACCCATCAAATGATAAGAAACTGCTGAAAACCAATCCAAATTCGGGAACATCTTTTTCTTTTCCCACATGAGGGTTTCAAGGCGTTCTGCGATGTTGTAAAGCTTGAGATCGCCTGCCTCTTCAGATAATTTCAAAGCAACGGCTTTGATGACTTTATTTCTTGGGTCAGAGACGGTATATACCGGGTGGCCAAATCCAATAATGACTTCTTTGCGTTCTAAACGCGCCAAAATATCCGCTTCTGCTTCTTCGGGAGTTGAATAACGGCTTTGAATCTCGAAAGCCACTTCATTCGCTCCTCCATGCTTAGGCCCTCTTAAAGCCCCAATACCACCAGAAATCGCAGAATACATGTCCGATCCTGTACCGGCAATGACTCTGGAAGTAAAAGTGGATGCATTAAACTCATGCTCAGCGTATAAATTTAATGAGATTTGCATGGCTTCTACCCACGAATCAGATGGCGCTTTACCATGAAGTAAATGAAGAAAATGTCCACCGATCGTTTCATCATCGGTTTCCACTTCAATGCGTCTGCCATGGTGGCTATAATGGTACCAATATAAAAGTGCAGAAGAATACGAAGCCAATAATCTATCGGCAATGTCCCTTGCTTCAGCTACGGGATGCCCATCTTTCTCCGGCAAAACAGTTCCTAAAACGGAAGTATAAGTACGCAGAACATCCATGGGATGCGCTGCTGCAGGCAGTTGTTCTAAGACTGCTTTGGCAACTTGAGGCAACCCTCTTAATCCTTTTAATTTCTGTGTATATGCGCGTAATTGTGCAGGATTAGGCAGTTGTTCATGGATTAACAAATGGGCTACTTCCTCGAAAGTTGCGCCAGCGGCTAAATCCAAAATATCATATCCACGGTAATGCAAATCATTACCACTCTTACCTACGGTACACAATGCTGTATTGCCTGCTGCAACACCGGAAAGTGCGACCGATTTTTTAGGTTTAAATCCTGCAGGCTGATTGGTACTTTGTTGATCTTGGTTTAATGGGTTAGATGTTGTCATAATTTTAAGATTTTCCAAATAATGCATCCAATTTGGACTCATACGAATAGTAATCAATGCTATCGTATAACTCTTTTCTGGTTTGCATGGTATCTATCACAGCTTGTTGAGTTCCTTCGTTTTTTAAATGTGTAAACACGTTTAAAGCCGCCTTATTTGCTGCCCTAAACGCAGATAAAGGGTAAAGCACCATGGACACATCCACGCCTTCTAATTCCTTCACTGTCCATAATGGCGTTTGCCCAAATTCAGTAATATTAGCTAAAACAGGCAATCCTGTGGCTTTTACGAATTCTTTATATTGTGCCAAATCCGTAACTGCTTCCGCAAAAATAAAATCAGCACCCGCTTCGGCATACGCCACTGCACGTTCCAGTGATCTCTCCAACCCTTCACTCGCCAAGGCATCGGTTCTGGCGCCTATGACAAAGGCCGGATCTACACGCGCGTCGACAGCTGCTTTAATGCGATCAACCATTTCTCCAGCGCTGACTAATTCTTTATTTGGTCGATGACCACAACGCTTAGCTCCTACTTGATCTTCCATGTGCAATGCCGCAGCACCCGCTCGGATTAACGATTTTACCGTGCGCGCTACATTAAAAGCTGAAGATCCAAAACCTGTATCCACATCGACCAACAGAGGTGTGTCACAAACATTGGTAATGCGTTCCACATCGATTAACACATCATGCAAAGTCGTGATGCCTAAGTCAGGGATCCCTAAGGAACCTGCTGCAACTCCCCCGCCCGACAAATAAATGGCATTAAAACCAGCTTGTGTAGCGAGTAAGGCATGATTGGCATTAATGGTGCCTACTATTTGAAGGGGTTTTTCAGCGGCCATGGCTGCCCTAAATTTTTGACCCGGTGTCTGCTCACTTATTCCCTTTGTCATGATTCAATGTGGTTATTGGTTGTTTTCTTTAGCTTGTCTTCTAAAAAATCCTCTAAACAAAAAGTTATGTTGCAAGGCTTCCATATTTTGATCCAGCTTCTCTGTGCTGGTTTCCAAGTTTTTCATAATGCGTTGAATGCGATCTGCAGTTCCTGCATCATTTAATAGCAATCCTACAGTATTGTCTTTCGCATCCAATTTTTTTGTCACTTCTTGCAAGTTTTGGATCATGATGTTTGCAGACTGTGTCATGCCATTTATCTGTTCAACAGATGATTTTAAACTCGCATACATGACAGTATCTGTTAACAAATCATTCACCAAGTATCCTTCCTTATTCAATTTATCTGTCAGTGTCAATAATGCTTGTGTGGCTTTGACCGAATTTTGTGAAGTCAAAGTCAAATTTCGAACCATCATTCGCACATCGTCTGCCATCACTGAATCAGACAAGGCTGCACCCACAGTTCCTTCTCCAGCATTTAATCGAGCTAATAAGATACGCAAATCTTTTGTAATTTCAACAAAATTCTCACTGGATAGTTCGATGGTCTTCATCATCGCATCCATTCCACCCTGATCACTGGACATTAATACATCTCCACTTTCCACAGGCGGTGCTTCCGGACTCCCTCCTTCGATGACGATTAATTTATTCCCAATAAATCCATCGCTACCTAACTTTGCGTAAGCGTTTTTACGAATGTATTCCCTTGATTTTTCTTCAATATTTAACAGCACTTCGACTTCTTCAAGGCCTTTAAAATTAATTTTCTTGACCGTGCCGACCTTCACTCCTGAAAACCAAATATTATTGCCAGCTTTCAACCCACTCACATTCTTAAAAGTGGTAGAAACCTGGACACTTTTTGAAAATCTATTTTGCTTGCTTCCCATAATGAAGATGCCTGCAAACAAAATGATCATACCGACAATTACAAAAACTCCAACTATAATGGACCGTTTATTTTCTTCTGCATTCATACCTATCAGGTGATAAAATTATAATCGTAAAAAGGTTTGACTCGTTCATCATTTGTGGCAAATATTTCATCAAAATTGCCTTGATATTCAAATCTTCCGTCTAAGAGCATCACAATGCGATCGCCAACGCTTTTTGCGCAAGCCAAATCGTGCGTAATGATGATAGAAGATGTTTTATAACGTGCCTGAACTTCATTAATCAAGCTATTTATTTCAATACAAGTTAAGGGATCCAATCCGGCTGTCGGTTCGTCATACAACATAATTTCTGGTTGAAGAATTAAGGTTCTCGCGATCCCAATTCGCTTCCTTTGCCCACCTGATAACTGGGAAGGCATTTGATGTTCAGTTTGACTCAAGCCCACGGCATCTAATACATCTGCTACCGCCAAATCAATCTCTTTTCGAGACAGGTCGCGTTTATTTCTAACCAAAGGAAATTCAAGATTCTCACGCACAGTCATGCTATCATAAAGCGCACTGTTTTGAAAAGAAAATCCTATAGACATTCTTAACTGTTGTAATTCTTTTTCTTTTAAGGACGGAACGTCTTGTGCCAACACCTTAACGTCGCCTTGATCAGGATACAACAAACCCGAAATGATTTTAATCAAGACTGATTTCCCGGTTCCTGAACGTCCTAAAACCACCAGGTTCTCTCCTTTATAGAGATCTAAATCCACTCCTCTCAAGACGTGCAAATCTCCAAAAGATTTAACGATGTTTCGCAGTTGGATGACTGATTGTTGATAATCGATATGTGGACTTATTTTTTTCATGATCTACCAATTCCGAATACCTTGAAGAATTTGAACGATTAATAACTCTTCAATAAAAATCAAAAACATGGACATGACGACTGACCAATTTGCGGCCTTACCCACCCCTTCCGTGCCTTGCGAAGCATTAAAACCTTGATAAGAGCCGACGATCCCAATAGTAAACCCAAACACGACTGCTTTTAATACTAAAGAGAAGATATCTAAGTAACTGATGGCCTCGAAAACCTGCTCAAAATATATAACAAATCCGGTGTCCTCATTTATATACACACTTAAAAAAGCGCCCAATAATCCGACCAAAGCTGTATAAAAGGATAGTATAGGGATGGTTATCGTGGTTGCCAAAACGCGGCTTACAACTAAAAATTTAAAGGGGTTCGTGCCAGAAACTTCCATCGCATCGATCTGTTCTGTTACTTTCATAGAGCTCAATTCTGCACCGATTTGAGACCCCACTTTTCCAGCCGAAATCAGCGCCGTTACTAAGGGCGCTAATGCGCGAACGATGGCGATGGATATCAACATAGGCAACCAGGAGGTCGCTCCAAATTCCGATAAAGATGGTCGTGATTGGTTGGTGAAAACCCAACCGGTTACAAATCCTGTTAAAGAAATTAAGGGTAGTGATTTCCAGCCAATTACATAACATTGACGTATAATTTCCTTCCATTCAACAGGTGCACGAAATAATTCCCTGAAAAATCTCATCACAAAGCGATGGATGTGAGCCAGCTCAATAAGGATTCGCTGTATTTTCTTCAACACAAATACTTTTTATATGATATGATGAATGTTCTAAACCCTTTAAAAAATAAGGCTATGAGCGCAAATTTAGGGATTATTTTAATTAATCAAGGATTAAGCGGGGCATTTATCATCCGCAAATTGTTAAAATTTTCATTAGCATGTTAAACCTTTTGGAGTGGAAATTGTCAAACTGGCAAGAAACACGTGGAAAAAACAGGATTTATTCACCATTAAAATGAAATTACTATGAAAATGTTAAAAAAATCCAAAATTGTAGGGATGGGATTGATAAGCCTGTTATTCTTATCCGTGCATGCTAATTCTTTTGCGAAGCAACAAGACTATGTGTCATTTCAAGTATTCTATGATCAGCTAAGTCCTTATGGGGATTGGGTAATGGATCGTCAACATGGCTATGTTTGGATTCCGGATGTGGGGCCAAATTTCCAGCCGTATTCAACTAATGGGTATTGGGTCATGACTGAATATGGAAACACTTGGGTTTCCAACTATGATTGGGGCTGGGCACCATTTCATTATGGTAGATGGTTTTATTCAGACTACTATGGTTGGGCGTGGATTCCTGATTACGAATGGGGACCGGCTTGGGTAACTTGGAGAAGTGGTGGTGGATATTATGGTTGGGCACCATTGGGGCCAGGCATGAGTATTTCGATCGCTATGAATATTCCAGATTTTCATTGGGTATTTGTCGCTCACAAGCGGATTTACCACCCAAACATACACCGTTATTATGTGCATAGAAGAAATCGTGTTAAAATCATTCACAACACGACCATCATAAAGAATGTTTATGTCGTAAATAATAGAAGTTATTATAGTGGACCGGGTAGACGCGATATTGAACGCTCGATCGGTAGAAAGGTAGCTGTTCGTGAAATACGTAATACAAACACGCCAATACGTGCATCGATAAACAATCGGACCGTAAACATATATCGTCCAACTGTAGATGGATCAAGCAGAAGTTCGGCAAGGCCAACCAGGGTAGTCGAGGCTGACGCAATAACACGTGGCTCAAGGTCAAACCCGACTGCAAAGGCGGAAGATCCGGGACGTGTAGTTTCAAGAGGTCAAGAGAATAGAAGCCAATCGGTGGATCGTGCGGGTTCAAATGTAGAACGTGCAGGTCAGCAAAGAGCTGCGGCTCCAGCGCAACGTTCAAACGAGCAAAAAGCGACCGCTCCAGTGCAACGTTCAGGTCAACAAAGAGCAGCAGCTCCAGCAAAACGTTCAAACGAGCAAAAAGC
>CAYTDM010000004.1:102177-105959 GCA_964436635.1 uncultured Sphingobacteriaceae bacterium | reverse complement strand
GATTGGTTCCAAGTAAGCGTTAAGTATCGGGCCCCACGCTCATATAAACGATCTAAATAATCCAGGTTTTCCTCGATCATATGCCCGCCTTCGACTCCGATCACAGCCGCTATTTTCTGCTGATCTTGAATGGTTTGTATATCCGCGGGGGTTTTCGCTAGCGCAATGGCATCCGGGTATTTTTGAATCAACTCCATTAAAGCATCGATCTGTTGATTTGCGTACGCAAAGTCTCCAGAAGCATCCGACCAAACCGCAAAAACTTGCACATCCACACCCCCTTCTTTCAGACGTACCAAGTCGGTGTGTCCGTGTTGGATCCGTTGACCAATGTCCGCACCCTTTTCCATCACAGAAGTGTATAACACATCGTTATGCGTGTCAAAAACTAAAATTTCTTGATGAAAGGCTTCAACATAGGCAGCATCGTGAATCGTTGAGCTACCGGATGGGCTGCCTGTTTGGTTGCTTGATTGACTGCCTGATTGACAAGCCGAACCACTCCAAATCGTGGCTAATAAAATTCCCCATGTAAAGGAGCTGGTTCGTTTTAATTTCATAAGATGACTTTTTCTATTGAATGGCTTGATAAATCGCATCCATAATTCTTCTACGAATCGCCAAATCACTTAATTGATTTGAAACTTCTGGATGCACCCGATTAGACAAAAAGATATAAATTAATCGCTCTTCAGGGTCCATCCAAATGCAAGTCCCTGTGTATCCAGTGTGTCCATAAGTCGCATCCGACGCATAACCTGAAGGATAACGAGCTGCTGGATTCGGATCTTTTCGGTCAAATCCTAAGCCTCTTCGGCTGTTAGGCGATTGGTTCGAGGTAAATAAATCAACCGTTTCTGGTTTGAAATATTGGGTCCCCCCGTAATCGCCTCGATTTAACAATAACTGCCCGTAGATCGCCAAATCATTTGCGGAAGCAAATAATCCAGCATGCCCAGCGATTCCACCAGCCATGGCCGCACCTTGATCGTGCACATAGCCTTCTAATAATACTTTTCTAAATGCTTTGTCATGCTCAGTCGGCACAATGCGATCTTTTTCAAAGCGCAATCTCGGCGTATAGCCCGCTGTAACCATGCCCAGGCTACGATAAAAGTTTTGTTGAATGTATTCTTGAATCGGAACACCTGTGCGATGTTCAGAAACCTCCTTCATCACATACATGCTAATGTCAGAATACACGTACTTGCCCGTTTCATTTAAATTCGAATTTAACATGGTCGGCCACATAAATTCCTCATAAAATCCGGTTCGAATGTAACTTCCATCAGCCATTTTTACGGAGTGGGTTGCTGAGGAATCCGCCACAACATCTCCCGGATTTAAGTCTCTATAAAAAGGAATATATGGAATAAACCCCGCCTCGTGCAGCATCACATCCCTTAACTTCGTATTTGCTTTATTCGAGTGTTTGGCTTGCCATAAATAATAGCCCATGGTTTGATCCAAATCCACGATGCCTTGCTCGGTTAAGCGCATCACCATCGGTGTGGTAGCAGCAATCTTCGTGATAGACGCCATGTCAAAAATGTCACTTAACTGAGTAGGACGCTCCGCTTCGTAGGTATGATGCCCATAGGCTTTTTCAAAAATCACATTCCCATCACGAATCACCATAACCACTCCTCCAGGAGCCGCTTTGCCTTCTATCGCATGTTGCATGACTGCATCAATGCTATCTCTTAATAACTGCGCATTGATGGAGGTACCCTCCATGCCCAAATAACTCAGCCTGATTTTTTCCCAGGTTTGGCCCATACCTTCTTTAAAGCGCTCCGAATAATTTTTAGAGAGTTTTCCATACACCGGCAAGCCTCCAAAAAAGGACATTGCAGCATGTTGTTGAGCGATCAAATCCATTCCAGGATTCCAAATAAACATGGCATCGCTTTTATCAAAGGCCGACAACGCTTCCCCGTTTCCGAAAAGGCTGACTACAACATGTTTGCTTATAGCTTGTGTTTGGATAAAATCCATCAAAGTCGAATCCTGCACCTGATCAGCCGACAAGACAAAAATTAAGGTGTTTCTTAGTTTTAATTTTTCATCGAGCGCATTCAATATCTCCTTGCTTGAAGCATCCCAGACTTGCAAATCGATGTTTGCGTAGCGGGATAACTGCGCATAATATCCTGAAAATTTAGCGGCATCCGTGGTAATCAGGGAAATACTTTTCGTGTCCAAATCCTGCAATGGCAACATGCCGTGTCTGTCATTTAGTAAAACACTTTGATTAACCGTGGACGGAGCCTGCGCTGCGAGATCTGATGAAGCGAGGGTAGCCCCCTGATTTGCGCGAGCCGCAGAAGGGTTTAAGGCAAAAGTAGTTATCAAACAAATTGCAAGAAGCTTAAAATAAAGAGGAACGTTCTTTCTTTCCATTAGATATTAGTTAGTTTATGCTGGATAATTAACACTAATATCCGATATATTTGTGAAATTTCACAATATTTTACGGCATGCAACTGGAAGATCCTCATATTGACGAATTTGTTAACGCACTTGAAAATGCGTTTGGGGGCCCTCCTGCCGTATACAAACTTGGTCCTGGAGTTTTTTATCTGTTTTGCGGCGCAAAAAAAAAGAATGAGGGGGAAGAAGTCAATGCTGAAAAGGAAGGTGTCGCTGCGGACGGAAAAGGCGACAGTGATGAGGGGGAAGGTGTCGCTGCGCAAAACCCTGCAAATCCTAACTCAAACTCGGATAAGCCAATGCTCCAGATACTTTATTACCCAACCACGGTAATGAATCGAATATCCAAGGAATCGCTCGAAGCATATTTTAAAGAACAGGAAATCCCTTACAAAAACATCTTAAACATCTACCACATCGATGAAGATGCATGGATACATCGCCCGCATTGGGTCCTTTCACGCTTAAAGATTAAAGCAGGACAGGCTAAAAAAATCTTTGCCAGAAATACCGTCGTCGCACGAATCGATAAAAAACGCGCCATGGAATTTCAAAATGCGCATCACTCCATGGTGCCTTTACCGGGGAAATTTCGTTATGGATTATACCATAAAGGGGACTTAGTGTCGATCGCAGTATTCTCCACTGGACGAACGATGAAGTTTAAAGGGGACCAATATCGGTCCTTTGAGTTGCTTAGAACTTGCCATAAACAAGGGTTAATCGTCGTGGGAGGCTTATCTAAATTAATCCATTACTTCGAAGAGCAGCATCACCCGAACGATGTCATGACCTATGTGGACAAAGATTGGTCAGATGGCCTCAGTTTTCAAGCGATCGGTTTTGAAGCGGTCGAAGAAACGGAACCACAAAGTTTTTGGATCGACCAAAACCATCAAATCCGTTATACAGCATTCGATTTACCTACTGAATGGAAGGAAAAACTACAGGCAAACATGCATGCGCTTACAGAAAGCGGAATCTTCCCCAAACGAAATTCAGGCAGCATTAAACTTGTAAAAAAGAATAAAATTACTACTTTAGGGGGAGATTTGAACCAAAAATTATAGAAACAAAAAGCACAGATCGAAGCGTAAGACCGATCGCATAGTCAGCAAAATGAAAAGAAAAATTAAAATGGGCATGATCGGTGGTGGACAAGGAGCGTTTATAGGCGCCGTTCATCGCATGGCCACGAACTTGGACGGACTGATCGAATTAGTCTGTGGATGTTTTAGCTCCACACCCACGAACTCCAAACAAACGGGCGAATCCCTGTTTTTAGACCCGAACCGGGTGTACGGATCGTATCAAGAAATGATCGAAAAAGAACGCGCACTTCCTGCAGG
>CAYTDM010000004.1:56292-102167 GCA_964436635.1 uncultured Sphingobacteriaceae bacterium | reverse complement strand
ATGGACTTTGTGGCGATAGTGACCCCAAATCATATGCACTTCGAACCGGCCAAGTTAGCTCTTGAAAATGGCTTTCATGTGGTGGTGGAAAAACCCATGACCTTTAATTTAGCAGAAGCCCTCGAACTCGAAAAACTCGTGCAATCTACCGGCAATTTATTGTGCTTAACCCATACTTATAGTGGATATCCCATGGTGAAGCAAGCGCGTGCGCTCGTAAAAAAAGGCTCGCTTGGAAACATTCGTAAAGTCGTGGTCCAATACCCTCAGGGATGGTTAAGCCGCTTTTCAGAATCGGAAGGAAACAAGCAAGCCTCCTGGAGAACAAATCCGGCTACCTCAGGAAAAAGTGGTGCCATGGGGGACATTGGAACGCACGCAGCGCACTTAGCCGAATACATCACCGGCCTACGCATTACTGAAATTTCTGCAGATCTCAGCACCTTTGTCGACGGCAGAATGCTGGACGACGATGGGAACGTGTTATTAAGATTTAATAAAGGAGCGAAAGGCGTTTTGGTCGCTTCGCAAATTTCTGCAGGTGAAGAAAATGCGTTGCAAATCTCCATTTATGGGGAAGAAGCTGGCATGAGCTGGAGGCAAGAAGATCCGAACAATCTGATCATACAACCATTGGATCAACCGAAATACATTTACAGAACTGGAAATGGCTACCAAGCACCTTTCGAACTGGATCCATTAGCGGTTCAAAACACACGTTTGCCTTCGGGCCATCCTGAAGGAATGATTGAAGCCTTTGCAAATATTTACAGGAACTTTGCACTTGGAATCATTGCGAAAATAGAAGGACGGACACCCAACGAACTGGAACAGGATTATCCTACCGTCCAGGATGGGGTGCGCGGCATGGCATTTATTGATGCGGTCGTAGCGAGTAGCGAAGGAGAGGCTAAATGGCACCGCTTAGACCGCTAAGCATGCATGCATGGCCAGAAATTTTCGTTTTAGGACCCACCGCATCGGGCAAAACTCGTTTAGCGGTTGCCTTGGCAAATGAACTAAATGGCGCCATCATCAGTGCTGATTCCAGACAAGTTTACCGCCAATTAGATATTGGCACCGGAAAAGATTTACACGAATATGGATCCGTGCCGCATTTTTTAATTAATTGTGTGGATGCTGGCGCAAAATTTAATGTGGCAGATTATTTATCGGAAGTATCTTCGGCTCTAAAAGACATTGCGCAGCGCGAAAAAACCCCTATTATTTGTGGAGGAAGTGGGTTATACCTGCAGGCACTGATCCAAGGAGTCGATTCGCATGAAATCCCGGTAAATTCTGCGCTCCGTGACCGCCTTCTGCCATTAAGCAAAGATGAACTGCGCGCAGTACTTTCTCAGAGCGCCCTTCCTGATCATTTTACCCCCGATGTAAGCACGCATAAACGTTTAATTCGTGCTATAGAAATCAGTCAATGGTTACAAGATCATCCGAATTATGAGGTTCCGGCTCCTTTGTGCCCAAACGGCCTTGTTTTTGGCCTAAATCCGGATCGCAACCTAAGACGCACCCGCATTTCTGAGCGATTAACAAAGCGATTAGAAGAAGGATTAGTGAAAGAGGTGTCGGATTTATTAGCAAACGGGCTCACCGCGGACGAACTCATTTATTATGGCTTAGAGTACAAATACACGACGCAATATTTATTAGGAGAATTCGATTTTGACACGTATAAAAGTCGATTAGAAACTGAAATCCATCGGTTTTCGAAAAGACAAATGACATATTTCCGGAAGATGGAAAAAGATGGGATCCGCATACATTGGTTAGAAAGTGAAGACGCAAATGGTCAATTACGCGAAATTTTTCAGCACCTGCAGCCCCATTTTTAGGCAGGATTCCGTATTATTGGCCTTTGAAAAAGGTAATGTATAATAAATTGAATTCAACAACCTGATAAATAAAAATGGAAAGTACCGTAGAAAACCTACCCTTAATCACTGAAGACACGATAGTTTTTGGGATTTTAATGAGCATCTTGGCATTGGTGTTTTATACCTCTTCCTTAAACAGTCGATTCGTCAAACAATTTTACTCCATCGTTCCGCCCCTTTTATTATGCTATTTCTTACCTGGGCTTCTCAATTCATTTAACATCATTTCTGGAGAAGTTTCAAACGTGTATTACATCGCTTCTAATTTCTTGCTACCGGCCTGTTTGGTACTTTTCACCCTCAGCTTAAATTTAGGCGAACTGTGGAAAATGCGAAAAAATGCAGGAATTATGTTTTTAGCAGGTATGGTAGGGATCGTCTTGGGCGGTCCGATCGCTGTATGGATAATGGCACAATTTGCCCCAGAAGTAGTCGCAGGAGAAACCTGGAAAGCACTGGCCACCCTATCTGGTTCATGGATTGGAGGAGGAGCAAACCAAGCCGCCTTGTATGCCATTTTTGAACCGAATCCTGAGGATTTTTCTGCAACCATCGCTGTGGATGTGTTTGTGGGCTATACTTGGATGGCTTTATTAATATACGGAGCAAGTAAGGCGGACGTCATAAATCGGTATTTTAAAGCAGATAACAGTGCAGTAGAAGAATTAACAGACAGGATGGCAAAAATCGCAAGTTCCCAGTCGAGAAATCCCGTTCCTAAAGATTATTTCATCATGTTAGGACTGGCTTTCGGAGCGGTAGCCATTGGCCATTTAGCATCTGGATTCCTTGCAAACACCATCCAAGAACACGCCCCTGAATTATCTACATTTAGTTTAACATCTAAATTTTTCTGGTTAATCGTGATTACCACTTTACTCGGAATCTGCTTGTCTTTTACCCGAGCGAGGGAATATGAAGGAGCTGGCGCATCCAAAGTAGCGACCGTGTTTTTATATGTATTAATCGCAGCGATCGGGATGCAAATGAACATTTTCGCCATCTTACAAAATCCAATGCTATTCTTCGTCGGAATTATTTGGATTCTTTTCCATGCGCTCGTTTTATTCATTGTGGCCAAAATCATTCGTGCTCCATTCTTCTTTTTTGCCATGGGCAGTATGGGGAATATTGGAGGGGTCGCTTCGGCTTCCGCAACAGCAGCTGCATTTCACCCATCACTTATATCCGTTGCGGTGATTATTTCGGTCTGTAGTTATGCGATCGGCACCTATGCGGGTTACCTGTGTGGGATTTTGATGTCTTTAGTAGCGCCTTAATCCTTGCATAAAATTGTTCCCGACGATCCATGTTGGGAATTAATTAAAAATAATAGCGTATTAAAAAAGCGGATGCCTCCATGGAAGCATCCGCTTTTTTTACTATTATTAAATTGATGTTTTACTGATACTTGTTATTTTACTGATTTTTCACAAATAATCGGTGTGCAAAAACCAGAATATTGTTCATTCTACTATTTTTCATCTTCGAAACGCCAGCGTACAAATGCTTCAATCGCTTCGTATTCTGCCATCCCTAACTCATCATATTTACGTGCAGTTTCACTGGTCCGCTCTTCTGCGCGTACCCAAAACTCTCTTGCATCATCCCCTGGAAATACAGGAACATCTTTTTGAGACTGATGCTTGAAGATCGCATGACGCTTTTTTAACACTTCTTGTGGAGACAAAGGTACAGCCATTTCGATTTCATGAATCTCAAATTCATGCCAAGCTCCTCTATATAGCCATAACCAGCAATCCTTGGTCCAAGCTTCTGTTTTGCGCAAGCGAACCATCGCCTCATGGATAATATTAAAACATACCTTATGGGTGCCATGTGGATCTGCAAAATCACCTGCCGCGAAAATCTGATGCGGCTTAACTTGTTGGAGCAAAGCCATAGTTTGCTGAACATCCTCTTCAAAATCAGTTACTTTACCATATTTTGCTTTGTCATAAAATGGCAAATTCTGAAAATGTATATGTTCGTCAGGCAAGCCTGCAAATCGGGCTCCCGCAATGGCTTCTCCTTTACGAATTAGGCCTTTTACAGTCAATAATTCACTAATATCGACTTGATTCGGTTTTTTCTTGACAATGGAAGCTTTGGCCTTTTCGTATAAAGCACTTAAATTTTCGGTGTCCATCCCTTGGGAACGAGCGAAGTCTGTGGCAAATTCTATAAAGCGTAAAGCATCGTCGTCCCAAACTGCCGTATTCCCTGAAGTTTGATAAGCCACATGCACTTCATGTCCTTGATCCGCTAAGCGAATAAAGGTACCGCCCATGGAAATCACATCGTCATCCGGGTGTGGAGAGAAAATAATGGAGCACTTCTTAGCAGGCTCCTGTCTTTCTGGGCGCTGTGTGTCATCCGCATTCGGTTTTCCTCCTGGCCATCCTGTGATGGTGTGTTGAAGTTGATTAAAAATATCAATGTTGATATTATAAACTGGGCCAAATTTAGTGGCCAGTTCCGCCATCCCATTATTATTATAATCGTCCTCAGTTAATTTTAAAATCGGTTTTTTCAAGGTTTGCGATAGCCAAACCACTGCCTTTTTAATGGTTTTTCGATCCCAAATGCAATCTTTTACTAACCAAGGCGTGTCAAAACGCGTTAACATGCTGGCTGCATCTTGATCTAAAATGAACTCAACGTGGTCTGAAAGCTGTAAGAAGGTAGCTGGCACATCGGATGAAATTTCTCCTTCTACTGCCTTTTTAACAATCTCTGCTTTCTTTTGATTCCAAGCCATCAAAATGATTTCTCGGGCTTTAAATATCGTTCCAATCCCCATGGTAATGGCTTTGGTCGGCACATTTTCTTTACCACCAAAATCGCGGGAGGCATCTCTTCGCGTCAAATCGTCTAAGGTTACCAGGCGTGTTCCTGAATTTGGAGCGGATCCGGGTTCGTTAAAACCAATGTGTCCTGTACGCCCAATCCCTAATAATTGAAAATCTAAGCCTCCTAATTCAGTGATCTTTTGCTCATAAGCTAAGCAATAGGGTTGAATTTCGCTGTCAGCCAAGGTACCGTCCGGAATATTAATATTCTCTTTTGGGATATCCACTTGACTGAATAAATGTTTATTCATGAATGTCACATAGCTTTGCACGGATTCTGGATGCATGGGATAATACTCATCCAAATTAAACGTGATGACATTTTTGAAACTTAACCCTTCTTCTTTATGCATGCGGACTAATTCTGCATACACTTGAACAGGAGTCGCCCCCGTGGCAAGACCTAACACTGCATTTTCCCCTGACGCTTGCTTTTTCTTAATCAGATCAGCAATTCTTGCAGCCACAGCAAAAGACGCCGAAGTGGGATCTGGATAGACCGATACCGGTAATTTCTCAAATCGGGTCTCTTCTAATAAATTCAAACGAGCCATGAAATTTTGTTTTTCTGAAAATTGTAAGACGCAAATATAGCAACTATAAAATAAAAATATTTGTATATTTAACCAGTTAAAATGATTTAGTATGAAGATTCTGGTCGTTGCTGCTACTAAAAACGAAATTGCTGAAGTACTTAAATCAACCCCACGAGGTTCTGTCGATTTTCTCGTGACCGGTGTGGGGATGGTCGCCACTGCTTTTCACTTAGGGCGCCGATTATCAGAAGTGAGCCATTACGATCTGATCGTGAATGTAGGGATCGCTGGCGCCATCGACAAAAGTTTTAATATGGGGGAGGTAGTCAATGTAAGCGCTGATTGCCTGGTCGAATTAGGCGCAGAGGATCATGAAAAATGGCTCAGCATCGAACAGTTAGGTTTTGGAGAGGGGAAATATGAATCTTACTACCCAAATCGAGATGCATTAGTGGATGAACTTCGTACAGCCATTGGTATCACCGTTAATAAAGTGCATGGAAATGAAAAAAGCATTGCGGAGCTCATCATGCGCCATCCAACCGCACAAATCGAGAGTATGGAAGGGGCCGCTGTTTTTTACGCTGCTCAACAATCACAAATTCCGGTCCTTCAGATCAGATCCATTTCAAATTATGTAGAGGCTCGAAATCGAGAAAATTGGGACATTGCACGCGCCATTGATCGATTAAATGAATGGCTAAGCCGATTTATAGCAAGTAAGATACACGAATAATCGTTTTTTTGTAGTAGCTTTGCATGTTGAAAAAAGACTAGGTTTAGTTTGTTGTAAAAAATGAGAGAAATACAATTCAGAGAAGCACTTCGTGAAGCAATGAGCGAAGAGATGCGCAAAGACGAAACGATATTTTTAATGGGTGAAGAAGTGGCCGAATACAACGGCGCTTACAAGGTCAGCCAAGGTATGTTGGATGAATTTGGCCCAAAACGCATTATTGACACCCCTATTGCAGAATTAGGTTTTGCGGGAATCGGTGTCGGTGCAGCGATGAACGGGTTAAAACCGATTATTGAGTTCATGACTTTTAACTTTTCATTGGTGGCGATCGATCAAGTAATCAATTCTGCCGCTAAAATGAATTCTATGAGTGGTGGACAATTCCCAATTCCAATGGTGTTCCGTGGACCTACTGGAAATGCTGGACAATTAGCTGCCCAACACTCTCAAAATTTTGAAAACTGGTATGCAAACACCCCTGGCCTTAAAGTGGTGGTTCCATCCAACCCATACGATGCAAAAGGTTTATTAAAACAAGCCATCATCGATCCAGATCCAGTGATCTTCATGGAATCTGAAGTAATGTATGGAGATAAAGGGCATGTGCCTGCTGAAGAATACTACTTAGAAATTGGGAAAGCAAACATTATTCAAGAAGGATCTGATATTACCGTCGTTTCTTTTGGCAAAATGCTTCCACGAGTGGTGATTCCTGCAGTTGCAGAACTTGCCAAAGAAAACATTCAAGTAGAATTAATTGATTTACGGACCGTTCGCCCTATCGATTATGCCACTATAATCGAGTCGGTCAAAAAAACAAATCGATTAGTGATCGTAGAAGAAGCTTGGCCATTAGCTTCTATTTCATCAGAAATTTCTTATAAAGTACAAAAAGAAGCATTTGATTATTTAGACGCACCGATTGCACGAGTCACTTCCGCAGATGTACCACTTCCTTACGCACCTAACCTGATTGAGGCTGCACTTCCAAGTGTCGCTAAGGTAGTTCGTGCAGTGAAAGAAAGCATGTACATTAAAAAATAGGAAATAGTTAAGTATAAGCAGAAAAATTCTATTTTTTATTTTAGGATTTCATTTTAAAGCCCTACTTTTGCATCCCCATGCAATAAGGCATAGGAAGTTGAAAAATAAATAATTACAAATACAATTAGAATATGACTAAGGCAGAGATTATAGCGGAAATCGCTAACAAGACAGGTTTAGAAAAAGTCGATGTACAAGAAACCGTTGAAGCGTTCTTTAAAGTTGTTAAAAACGCAATGATCCAAGGTGAGAACGTATACGTACGTGGCTTTGGGAGTTTTGTAGTTAAAAAGAGAGCAGAAAAAACCGCTCGTAACATCTCCAAAAATACCGCAATTATTATCCCTGCCCACTTCGTACCAAGCTTTAAACCAGCTAAAGCTTTCGTAGAGAAGGTAAAGACAGGAAACAAAGTAAAGTAAGGTAACCTTTAAGTTCACTTCTGATGCAAAAAAGAAATCAAATCATAGTTGTTGGCATTATCGTCCTATTAATGGGCGCACTTTTGCTGCAACCAGTGGTGGGATTAATTAATGAACCAGAAGACACCGAAGAAACAGCTTCTGCAAGTACTGCAGTTAGCTTTTTATCGGAATCACAACGAGCAAAACAAGGACTAAATCCTTCCATTATTCAAGAGATTACTGATTTGGAGGCCTCGTTAGCGAATGCGCAAGACGAAGCAGAAAAATCAGTAATTCTTCAAGAATTAGTGGACAAATGGGATTCGGTGGAAAAACATTCGCCAGTCGGTTTTGCGTACGAAGAATTAGCAAAAATTACGAACAATGTATCTCATTGGTTAAAGGCAGGAAATGCTTATCGAGCAGCCTTCAATGCGATCCAAGATACCAGCATATCAAATTCACTCGTTGCAAACGCAATGAATGCTTATGAAAAAGTGCTGGATCAAGAACCAGAAAACTTAGACGCTAAAGCAGGATTAGGTGCTACCTATGTAAGCGGAAGTCCAAGTCCAATGGCCGGCATCACGATGTTACAGGAAGTTGTTAAAACGGACCCGAAACACTTAGATGCTAACAAGAGCTTAGGATTGTTCTCTATGCAGTCAAGACAGTTTGACAAAGCGATTGATCGTTTTTTAACTGTTATTGAACTAAGTCCAGATGCAGAATCTTATTTCTATCTGGCCACGAGTTATGAAAATATTGGGTTGAAAAAAGAAGCGATTGAAGCCTTTGAAAAAAGCAAGCAATTAGCTGCTGATCCAACTCTAAACCAATTCATCGACAGGAAAATCGAAGAGTTGAAGAAGTAAACATTTATATTATTTATCATTAAAAAATTTAAGCTATGCCAAGCGGAAAAAAACGTAAAAGACACAAAATGGCTACTCACAAACGTAAAAAACGTTTAAGAAAAAACAGACATAAGAAAAAATAATACAGTCTGTTGTATTTGCCGCTAGACCGCAGGTAACCGAATTTAAAGGAGAGGTATATAAATTGAGCAAGTTGCTTTGCAACCATTCAAACTCAACCTCTCCAGTTCTATTTTGAAAACCCAGGTATCTGAGCGGCATCAGTTCTATAAACGGGTTTTATTGTTTATCGTCGAACGGATTTATCAGCAAACTCCAGTCTGTTATACATGCTCTAGTATGTTAAACTTATTTGTTCGACATTGTAAAGTAGCTGTTGATAAAGGAATTAATAATCGATACAACCCCAGACAAAGGGGTGACTATTGCTTTATTACAAGACAAACAGCTTGTTGAATTAAACAAAGAGGCCGCCAACAATAATTTTGCTGTTGGAGATATTTATTTAGGCAGGATCAAAAAGATCATGCCTGGATTGAATGCTGCATTTGTGGATGTTGGCTATTCAAAGGATGCATTTTTGCATTATTTGGATTTAGGCCCCCAAGTTCAATCACTTATCAAGCTGACTAAACTTGTAAAAAATGGCAGTTATAAGGAAAAACTGCTCAATAGTTTAAAGTTAGAGAACGACATCAATAAGGCGGGAAAAATTTCCGAAGTACTCACTCGGAACATGATTCTGCCTGTACAGATCGCTAAAGAACCGATCTCAACGAAAGGACCTCGATTAAGTTCAGACCTTTCGATAGCGGGTCGATTTGTAGTCCTGGTTCCCTTTTCAAGCACCGTTTCGATCTCCAAACGTATTAAAGGAAGTGCGGAACGAAATCGCCTTAAGAAAATCGTTGAAGGTATAAAACCTCCAAATTTTGGGGTTATTATTCGCACGGTTTCAGAAGGGAAAGGAGTCGCTGAACTACAAAAAGATTTATTGGATTTAATATCCAAGTGGGAAACGTTTACGAATCGCCTTAGAACTACTGAGGCTCCTCAAAAAATTCTTGGGGAAATGGATCGTGCGTCTACCATCTTAAGAGACATCTTAACGGATGAATTTTCAAACATATACGTCAATGACCCTCTAATTTATGAGGAGACTAAATCGTATGTGCACGAAATTTCACCCGATCTTGAAAAAATTGTAAAACTCTACAAACACAAAGAACCAATCTTTGAGCACTTCGGTGTTGATCGGCAGATAAAAGCTGCCTTTGGCAAAACGGTTAACCTGCACGGCGGGGCATATTTGGTCATTGAACACACAGAGGCCTTACATGTAATCGATGTAAACAGTGGAAATCGAATTGCCAACAAAGAAAATCAAGAGGAAAATGCGCTCCAAGTAAATATGGAGGCAGCAAAAGAAATCGCCAGACAATTACGCCTAAGAGATATGGGCGGAATCGTAGTGATTGATTTTATTGATATGCATAAAGCCACGAATCGGAAGGATTTGCATACCTATTTAAAGGAATGCATGGCCACAGATCGTGCGCGGCATACGATTTTACCTCCAAGTAAATTTGGACTAGTACAGATCACACGTCAACGGGTACGTCCTGAGATGAACATCGTGACGAGTGAAAAATGTCCTGCTTGTGATGGCACAGGCCAAATACGTTCAAGCATCGTCTTAATGGATGATTTAGAAAACAATTTAGAGTTTATTTTGCGCGAGCAAAATGAGAAAAACATTACCCTCTGCGTGCATCCATATTTATATGCATACATTAAGAGAGGGTTCCCTTCCAAACGTATGAAGTGGTTCTTTAAATACAAGGAATGGATCAATGTAAAAGAGGTGGCATCCTATCACTTGACAGAATTCCACTTTTTTAACGCGAAAGAAGTAGAGATAAAGTTATAAACAACGTAAATGTTGTAAAAATTGCTCTTCATGGAGGCTTAAGTGCAACATGTGCTTCCTCATGAAGAGCAATTTTATTTATACACAAACTATAAAAAGCAACGCGTTGAGTCAACAAATTAGACCAAAGCGATGAGTCAACAAATTAGATCAACGCATTAAAACAAGGAATCGTCATTCTCATTCTCCGAAAAATCGACGACCGATTCTTTACCAGCTGCCGAAGCATTTGAAGCCTCCGCATCATTCGCCGGGTTAGCTTGCGCCGCCGCTCCAGAATCAAAATCTGTCTTTCGACCTAAAATTGTAAAATTTTCCACAACGACTTCAGTATTATACCTCCGAATCCCTTCCCTGTCTTCATAATTTCTGGTACGCAGCTTGCCTTCAATATAAACCAACTTGCCTTTTTGCAAATACTTGGCTGCTACATCTGCTAAGCCGCGCCACAAGACAACATTATGCCACTCGGTTTGCTCTATGCGTTTCCCATCTTTAGTGTATGATTCGGTGGTTGCTAAAGGAAAACTTGCGACTGAAACATTTCCTTCTAAATGTCGAACTTCTGGATCCTTCCCCAAATGTCCGATCAAGATAACTTTGTTCACGCCTGACATAAATATCGTATAATTTAGGTAAATAAATTAATTCAACAGCTCCTCCAAAATCAAAGATACGAGCTTAGGTTTTGCCAAAGTATTCAATTCTTTTAAATTTACATAATTATAATTTACCTTTTTTTCATTTTCTAACGATGATTCTGTGACAATCCACGCGTTCGCATAAATAATTTGATGGCTTAATACATGCTTGAGTGGCCCTTTCCAATATGTTAATTGACAAGATTCTCCAAATTTTTCACAAACTAACCCAGCAAAATCCTCCATGACATCCGATCTTTCGGCAGCATTTATCAAAGAACTCGATTCGATCAGCGGAAGTTCATATAAATTTTCCCAAATATCCCCTGCCCCACGCTTCTCCATCACCAAGCGACCCGCAGCATCCTGAATAATCAAATAATTAAAATAGCGCTGTGTACTCGCTCGCTTCTTTCCCTTAACAGGCAAGTCCTTCACCTGATTTTCAGCATAAGCATGGCAAGTCGACTGCAACACACACTGCTCACAGTTAGGATTTTGAGGCTTGCATTGTTGAGAGCCAAATTCCATAATGGCTTGATTATATAAACCAGGCTGTTTGTGATCAATTAATTCATCCGCCACCGTCTGAAAATGGCGTTTTCCAACATTCGAATCCACTGGTAACGCGATTCCAAAATACCGAGCTAATAAACGATACACGTTTCCGTCCACCACCGCGCGCACCTCATTCGCAGAAAAAGAAGCTATTGCGGCAGCAGTATATGCGCCCACCCCCTTCAAACGCAGAAGATCTTCATAAGCAGTAGGAAAATTCCCTGAATATTCAGATAAAACTTGCTGAGCAGCCTTGTGCATATTTCGAGCACGGGAATAATAGCCAAGTCCTTGCCATAACAGCAGAATGTCGTCTTCTTCCGCTCGCGCAAAAGCTTCCAACGCAGGAAATTTCTCTACGAAACGCAGGTAATACGGCAAACCCTGATCCACCCGAGTCTGCTGCAAAATAATTTCAGAAAGCCAAATTTTATAAGGATCCTGGGTTGCGCGCCAAGGCAAATCACGTTGATGCTTTAAATACCACTGTATGATAGAGTCCGCGAAATAAGTAGAATATTCCATAGTTATACACGGGTAAATGTACAAAATTCAAGACGAAATCGAATCCCTAAAAAAGTTTTAAAAACTGACAAACTGTCATAGTAATAAGAAATTTTTATCTACCTTTGCAGTCTATAAGTTTTAGCGATGTTCGAGATTCCAAATAATACAAAACAACACGACGAGACCAGACAAGGAGAAGCGTTGCAAATTGACCGCGATCCGCAAAGTGGAAATGGCCGTAAATTATATATAGAAAGTTACGGATGTCAAATGAATTTCTCCGATAGTGAAATCGTAGCTTCGATTTTATTGGATAAAGGATTTGAAACGACCGGCGATTTTAAAGAAGCTGATGTCGTATTTATTAATACCTGTTCCATCCGGGAAAACGCTGAACAACGGGTCCGGAATCGGTTAAAAGAATTTGAGACCGCCAAGCAGAAAAACCCAGGAATGATTGTAGGCGTACTTGGCTGCATGGCTGAACGCTTGAAATCAAAATTCTTAGAAGAGGAAAAGTTAGTCGATGTAGTCGTCGGACCCGATGCATATCGCGACCTGCCGAACCTGATCGAACAAGTAGACGAAGGAAGTCGTGCAGTCAATGTGCTCCTTTCAAGAGAAGAGACCTATGCGGATATTAATCCGGTTCGTTTGAACTCAAACGGCATCACTGCATTCATTTCGATTATGCGTGGTTGCGATAACATGTGTTCCTTCTGCGTAGTTCCATTTACAAGAGGAAGAGAGCGCAGCAGAGATCCTCAATCCATCGTTCAAGAAGCGGAGCAATTATTCAATGCAGGATACCGAGAGGTGACACTTTTAGGGCAAAACGTGGATTCTTATAAATACACGATTCCAGGCACAGAAGAAAGCCCAAATGGTCCAGAAGTAATACATTTTGCTGATTTATTAGCAAAAGTCGCAGAAGTGAATCCCTTATTGAGAGTTCGCTTCTCGACTTCGCACCCAAAAGACATTACGGACCAGGTATTGCATACCATCGCACGCTACGAGAATATTTGTAAATACATCCATTTACCAGTTCAATCAGGAAATTCAAAAGTTCTGAAAATGATGAATCGTACGTACGATCGCCCTTGGTACATGGAACGGGTAGATGCCATCCGCCGGATTATTCCAGATTGTGGAATTTCTACTGATATCATCACGGGATTTTGCGGAGAAACAGAAGAAGAGCACCAAGATACCCTATCCCTAATGGACTTAGTCCGTTATGATTATGCATACATGTTTGCCTATTCAGAACGCCCTGGAACCTTAGCAGCCAAACGCTACGAAGACGATGTTCCTGAAGAGGTAAAAAAACGTCGTTTAACTGAAGTCGTGGCAAAACAACGTGACCACAGTTTATTCCGTTTACAAGAGCAAGTAGGAAAGGTACATCACGTGCTGATCGAGGGCTTCTCAAAACGTTCTGACAAGGATTACGCAGGCAGAAACGATCAAAACGCAATGGTCGTATTCCCAGTAGACGAACGATTTAAAGTAGGAGACTATGTGCATGTGCTTGGAGAACGCTGTACTTCAGCGACCTTAATTGGAAAAATCATCGATTAAGCTAATTATTTTAATCAAAAAATTGGTTCTAAGATGGATATTCAAGACATAAAAAATAGATTTGGCATCATTGGGAATTCCCCCTTGCTGAACCGCGCCATAACGGTGGCAAAGCAAGTGGCGCCCACTGACATCTCGGTGCTAATTACCGGAGAAAGTGGAAGCGGAAAGGAGGTGTTTTCCCAAATTATCCATAATCTTAGTGCAAGAAAACACGGTCCTTTTATCGCGGTTAACTGTGGGGCGATCCCCGAAGGAACCATCGATTCAGAACTTTTCGGGCATGAAAAAGGGTCTTTCACGGGGGCGCATGAAGCCAGAAAAGGATATTTTGAGGTAGTGGACGGAGGAACCATCTTTTTAGACGAGGTCGGAGAATTGCCCATTGGCACACAAGCTCGCCTATTAAGAGTGTTAGAATCCGGGGAGTACATCCGAGTAGGTTCGTCCAAAGTTCAAAAAACCAATGTTCGAGTTGTGGCCGCCACCAATGTGGACGTTTTTCAAGCTGTTCAAAATGGAAAATTCAGGGAAGACCTTTATTACCGATTGAACACGGTTCCTTTACGCATACCACCTTTGCGCGAGCGAAAAGAAGACATCTATTTATTATTTAGAAAGTTTGTCGCAGATTTTTCAGACAAATACCGCAGCCCAACCATACAATTAACGGAAGAAGCGCAGCAAATATTAACGAATTATTCCTGGCCTGGTAACGTTCGGCAATTAAAAAACATCGCGGAGCAATTATCGGTCTTGGAGAAAGAAAGGGTCGTAGATCCTGTTACTTTGAGTCAATATTTGCCAAAAGAAACGAACAGTAATATGCCGGTGCATATTCCTTCGAGTGGAGGCAGTGGGAAAGAAGATTTTTCTGACAGGGATTTATTATATAAAGTCTTGTTTGATATGAAGCGAGATATGGTGGAGTTGAAAAAATTAGTGGTAGGGATAGTGGAAAGTGGCCTGTCGAATAATGTATATAATGAACATTCCCCGTACATCAATCAACTTTATAAAGAGGTAGATGGTTACTTAGAAGAGCCCATTTCTTCGGCGCCTACTTTGACGATTCATCAGCCAGCTGCGCAAAGGAACGAAGATTTTCACCTACCGCATCAAGAGGTAGAAGAAATCGAAGAATCTTTGTCATTATTGGACAAAGAATCGGATTTAATTCGGAAAGCGTTAAAAAAACACAAGGGCAAAAGAAAATTAGCGGCTCAGGAATTGGGCATCTCTGAAAGAACGCTTTACAGAAAAATCAAGGAATTGAACTTGACTTAATTGGTATTGTGCTTCAATCTGTTTAAATTTGAAAGAATACAAGGGATGAGAAACCGACTTACATTATTTTGCATGCTTGTTATCGCTGTTTGCTTTATGGCAAACGGATGTGGGGTGCGTTATAGTTTTACTGGGGGATCGATTCCAGCTGATATGAAAACGGTGACAGTTCACTTTATTGAGAACCAAGCACCCATCGTATTTCCTACCTTAAGCGAAACTTTGACCGAGCGATTAAAGGCAAGAATTCGTACGCAATCCAGATTAAGCCAAGTGAGCACGGATGGAGATGGAATTTTCGAGGGTCGAATCACTGATTACAAGATTGGTCCTGCAGCGGTAGAAGCGAATACAGATCGTGCTGCGCTTACCCGTTTAACCATAACTGTAAGCATTAAATACACGAATTCGCTCAACGCAGAAGATAATTTTGAAACGCAATTCTCCAAGTATAAGGATTTTTCGACGGCGGCTCAACCTATTCAAGTCATAGAAGAGCAAATTGTGAAAGATATTGTGGAGATGTTAACGGAAGATATTTTTAACCGAGCATTTGCAAACTGGTAAGCAAAAGGAAAGGACGATGAATAATTTGACCCAAGCATTTCAAGAGTTCGTGATGCATTCAAAAAAGATGGATGAAAAGACTTTCGATCAATTAATCGAAAAATATCCTTATTTACATGCATTGCGCCAAATGAAAGGGGGCGCAGCCTATGAAGCTGGAATTCATGGACACATTTTGTGGAACCAGGGCCACTTAACAACATCATCTACTGCATTTACGGCATCTAAGATTCCTACTGAAACACAAACAGGCGCCCAGATTCAGACACCTGATCTAAGTGTTGGAACTGAAACTGGAACCGACCGTGGCACTGGCATTGAAACTGGAACCGACCGTGGCAGTGGAACCGACCGTGGCAGTGGAACCGACCGTGGCAGTGGAACCGACCGTGAAACTGGCGCTGGCAATGATTCAAAACAAGAGGCTGCCGACAAAAAAGTAAGTGTTTATCATGATGAACATCTTCCTTATTCATTTTTATGGTGGCTGAATAAAACCCGGATGGATTATGCCGATACGTATCAGCCGTATGCACATTCAGAACACGCCCATGTTAAAAGACAAGGTGCCGCTCCTTCCGAAAGTTTTTTAAATCAAGACGCTTGGAAAGAACAACAAGAACGAACCTTGCTGGATCAGCAAATCCGGGAAAACATTTTCCATTTGCAAGAGCCAGAAAAAAAGATGAGTCAACCGATCATTGGCCAAGACCTCGCCTTTAGTGTGCCAAAACAAGCGAATCCAGTCATTGAAAAGTTCATTCAAGAAGAACCAAAAATCTCTCCTCCTAAACCGGATCAGCTGAATTTAGAAAACAAAGCACGTAAAAGTGCGAACGATGATGGTTCATTAGTAACCGAAACCTTAGCAAAAATATACGAAGAGCAAGGCTTATATCCTAAGGCATTGGAAGTTTATGAAAAATTAAGTTTGAAAATTCCCGAAAAAAGTGGTTACTTTGCCGACCGGATTGCCGAGATTAAAAATAAACTTATATAATATAACAAAGAAATGCAAACTTTATTTATCGTCCTTATCATTTTAGCCAGCGTATTATTGGCGTTTTTCGTTCTTATTCAAAACCCAAAAGGTGGTGGATTAGTGTCTGGTTTCGCAGGTGGTACAAACATCATGGGTGTTAAAAGAACTGGCGACTTTTTAGAAAAAATGACTTGGGGCTTAATCATTGCCATCATCGTATTTTCTTTGGCGATTAATGTGATGCCTGCTTCGACTTCTACTGGAGTGAATGGTAGAGCGGGAGACATTGAAGTAAACAATGCTGGAAGTTTGCCAACCATGCCTGTAGAGTCAGCGCCTGCTGCGACTGAAGCTCCAGCGGATTCGGCTCAATAATTCGATCCTTAATTAAAAAAAATACAGACCCATTCTCTTTGGAGGATGGGTTTTTTTTTGCTGCTGACAATGCAAACTGTCATCCTGACATTTAATTTTGGCCCCCAAGTCTAAAAATGATGAAAAAAAGGCCAAAAAATTGAAATCCTGGCAGTAAAAGGGCATTCTTACTCCATTGGCACAGTTGATGATATTATCTTATGCGCGCGGGAATACTCCGACACGATGCGGTCTTTTTTCCCAAGCAAATCAACAGTTTATATAAAATTCATTAAAAACTTATATCGATTATGGCATTAAATATTAAACCTATTGCAGGAACAAACAATAGAGTTATTGTTGAGCCTGCAGCTGCAGAAGAAAAAACAGCTTCAGGGTTGTACATTCCAGACACGGCGAAAGAAAAACCTTCTAAAGGCACTGTGGTTTCAGTATCCGAAGAAGATGGAGAAGGCAAAAAACCAAGTGTAAAAGTGGGGGATGTAGTGTTCTATGGCAAATATGCTGGAACAGAAATTTCATATGAAGGTAAAGAGTATTTAATCATGAGAGAATCTGATATTTACGCAGTAATCTAAGAAATTAACACTCGGCAAATATCAAGTTAAGAATTCAAACTATTAGTTCGTAAAGAAATGGCAAAACAAGTAAAGTATAACATTGAAGCTCGTGACGCGCTGAAAAAAGGCGTAGACACATTAGCAAATGCAGTTAAAGTAACTTTAGGACCAAAAGGTCGTAACGTTATCATCGAGAAAAAATTTGGTTCTCCAGCGATTACGAAAGATGGGGTAACGGTAGCGAAAGAAATCGAATTAAAAGATGCGCTTGAAAACATGGGCGCTCAGATGGTGAAAGAAGTCGCTTCTAAAACTGCAGATCAAGCAGGTGATGGAACGACTACAGCGACCGTTTTGGCACAAGCCATCATTACTCCAGGCATTAAGTCTGTAGCGGCTGGCGCAAACCCAATGGATATTAAACGTGGTATTGATAAAGCCGTTGCGATTGTGGTTGAAAACTTGAAAAAACAATCTCAAGCTGTTGGCGAAGACATTAATAAAATCAAGCAGGTGGCTACCATCTCTGCAAATAATGACGAAGTAATCGGTTCATTAATTGCAGATGCCATGGCAAAAGTAGGTAAAGACGGTGTGATCACTGTGGAAGAAGCAAAAGGTACCGAAACGGAAGTAAAAACCGTAGAAGGTATGCAATTTGACCGCGGTTACCTTTCACCATACTTTGTCACCAACTCAGAAAAAATGGAAGCGGAATTAGATAACCCTTACATTTTAATCTATGACAAAAAGATCAGCAACATGAAAGAATTGTTGCCAATCTTAGAAAAACAAGTACAAACTGGCAAGCCATTATTAATCATCGCTGAAGATTTAGATGGTGAAGCATTAGCAACCTTAGTGGTAAACAAAATCCGTGGCTCATTAAAAGTAGCTGCAGTAAAAGCACCAGGATTTGGCGATCGCCGCAAAGCGATGTTAGAAGACATTGCGATCTTAACTGGCGGTACAGTAATTTCTGAAGAAAGAGGCTACAAACTTGAAAATGCAGACTTATCTTACTTAGGTCAAGCTGAAAAAGTAGTGGTAGATAAAGATAACACAACCATCATTAATGGAAGTGGAAACTCAGAAGATATCCAAGCTCGTGTGGGCCAAATCAAGTCTCAAATCGAGACGACTACCTCTGAATACGACCGTGAAAAACTACAAGAGCGTTTAGCTAAACTTTCTGGTGGTGTAGCGGTATTGTACGTAGGTGCGACCACTGAAGTAGAGATGAAAGAGAAAAAAGATCGTGTAGACGATGCATTACACGCGACTCGTGCAGCGGTAGAAGAAGGTATCGTAGCAGGTGGTGGTGTAGCCTTCATCCGTGCTTCGGCTTCATTAGCAGATGTTAAAGGAGAAAACGAAGATGAAAAAATCGGTATCGAAATCATCCGTCGTGCGATCGAAGAACCTCTTCGTCAAATCTGTAACAACGCAGGTATTGAAGGAGCGATCGTGGTGCAAAAAGTAAAAGAAGGTAAAGATGACTTCGGATACAACGCACGCAAAGATGTATACGAAAACTTAATCGGTGCAGGTGTTATCGACCCAACTAAAGTTTCTCGTGTAGCATTAGAAAATGCAGCGTCTGTAGCGTCTATGTTGTTAACCACAGAAGCTGTATTAGCAGATGAACCAGAAGAGGACAAACCTGCTGCAGGCATGCCTCCAATGGGCGGAGGAATGGGCGGCATGATGTAATCATCCCCTATCCAACCAGGATATAAAACAAAAAGCAATTTTACTGGTTAAAAAGAGAGAGGCGGTCATAAAACCGCCTCTCTCTTTTATATACCTCTTTTATTTTTAATGAAGTTCTGTATATTCGTGTTCGTACAGAAAAACATTAAAAGTAGATTAATCTCTATAAATCGCCACTTCAATCTTACCATCTTTGGTGACCGTTCCTCTATACATCCCCGCGGTATTAAACGGCATGGCCACATTTCCGTTTTTATCTAAGGCGATGATTCCGCCATCCCCACCTGCTGCTGCCACTTTATCCATGCTTGCTTGGGCAGCCTGTGCTAAGGGAATTTGCTGATATTGCATTTGCGCAGCAATATCATAAGCCACTACGTTTCGAATGTAAAATTCTCCCCAGCCCGTACAAGACACCCCGACTTCTTGATTCGCAAACGTACCTGCCCCGATGATAGGCGCATCCCCTACACGGTTATAACGCTTATTGGTCATACCGCCCGTCGAAGTTCCTGCTGCAATATTTCCTTGCTGATCCAGTGCCACACAACCAACTGTACCAAATTTCTCATCTGGGTTGGATGCTTTCTTTTCCGCTTCCTCGCGTTGAATCGCTCGTTGCAATGCATTCCATCTTTCTTCTGTGTGAAAATAGCTCGGGTCCACAAATTCCAATCCTCGGGTTTTTGCAAATGCTTCGGCACCAGTCCCAATCAGCATCACATGATCCGAGTGCTCCATCACTGCTCTGGCTGCACTAATCGGGTTCTTAATCGTCGTCACACCAGCGATGGCTCCGGCTTGTCCAGTACTTCCATCCATAATCGATGCGTCCAATTCATTTTTTCCTTCATGGGTAAAAACGGCCCCACGAGCAGCATTAAAAAGTGGAGTATTTTCTAAAACATGAATGGTTTTTTCCACCGCATCCAGGCTCGTCCCGCCCTGTTGGATGATTTCATATCCTGTACGCAAGGCTTCTTCCAGCGCACTTTTATATGCTTCTTCCTTTTCAGGAGTCATTTGTTCTTTCAAAATGGTTCCAGCACCACCATGAATCACCATCACATACGATTCCTGTGCGGTCTCTTCTGTTGGTGAATTCGGTGTTTGGCACCCAAGAACTGTTAATAAAACCATCATACCAGCCATCAAGTTTAAAGGATTTCTTTTCATAATCTTTCGTTTATACACGCAATTTATTTGTAAATCATACAATTATTAGTAGAATTGTGCAAATAGGTTCATAATAGGGCTTGAAGTTAATGATAAATCTAATAAATCCAAGCAATATGAGAGGGTTATGCACTTTGTTCTTACTTTGCTGTTCGATGTTCGCGTTTTCAATGAAGGGGGATGCATTGGCCATGGATTCCTTGGTCGTGGATTCATTGCACCTGGAGGTCGAGCAAAAACTTCGTACTCAAGCGATTTTGAAGGCAGATTCGCTGCGCAAAGTCGATTCCGTCAAACAAGCTGCCTTGAAACGTGTACACGAAATTAGCAAATAAACAAGCGGGCATTATTAACGGCTTGCATGAGCACATACAAGATGAATTCTTTGAAGCTGGCATATCTCTGGTGAGTCCGATGATCAGTCAAGGAAATCACCTCGTGGAGAACGCGCCAAAAAAGTGAGTAAGGATAAACAGCCTGATTAATCGAAATCAAAGGTACTACTCAACAACAGTATGAAATCTAAGCTTTGTCGAGTGGGCTTCAGGGACTAAAATCGATTTAGGATTTCAGTTTGGGATTATTTAAATGACGAGTGGCATCGCGCTTTGATTTTTTTTCTATGTTGCGTAGCAAAGCCTCGTTCAAATTCACCCCCGTCTGATTCGCCAAACAAATTAAAACAAAAAGTATATCCGCCATTTCATCCGCTAAGTCCTGCTCTTTTTCCGTAGATTTAAAGGATTGTTCGCCGTAAGTGCGGGCCATGATTCGAGCGAATTCTCCGACTTCCTCCATCAAAACAGCTAAATTCGTTAATTCATTAAAATAACGAACGCCCTTTTCTTGAATCCATTCATCCACTAATTTTTGTGCTTCTTCGATGGTCATAATTTTGGTGCTTAAAGTTATTACGATTAGCGTTCACAATGATTGCTGCTTCCATCTTGCAGTGATCCTGATTTAGAACTGATCCTTGTCTAATGTCGATCTTTATCCTTTGTATCCATTATGATGGTAACCGGGCCGTCGTTCAATAAATGTATTTTCATGTCGGCGCCAAAAACTCCAGCGGCTACTTCCTTCCCAAGAAATTGAGAAAAGGTCGCTTTCGCTGCTTCATACATAGGAATCGCTATTTCCGGTTTTGCTGCACGAATAAAAGAGGGTCTATTGCCTTTTTTGGTCTGCGCAAACAAGGTGAATTGTGATATCAACAGGATGCTTCCTCCCACATCTTGCACACTTAGATTCATGCGACCTGCCTCATCAGAAAAGATTCGGAGCTGCACGATTTTTTGCGCGAGCCAATCGAGATCCGCACGTTCATCTTCCTCTTCTATCCCTATCAACACAAGTAAACCTTGCTGAATGGCCCCTGTAATCACGCCGTCCACCGTACAAAATGCTTCAGAAACGCGCTGAATGACTGCTCGCATAGCAAATTAAATGTATGAAAATTAAGCGTTTGATTATTCGTAACGCAGGGCTTCTACTGGATCTAATTTTGATGCTTTCGATGCTGGATAGTATCCGGATAGCATGCCTACGCCTACACAAACTAACAGGCCTAAGATAATCCAATTCCATGGAATAATAAAACTTGCCCCTAAAACGATGGCTAATCCATTCCCTATCAAGATACCCATAAATACGCCGGCAAGTCCACCCATCAAACAAATTACGACGGCTTCCGTTAAGAATTGGCGACGAATTACGGAAGGTGTAGCGCCGATGGCTTTTCGAATCCCAATCTCGCGGGTTCTCTCTGTTACCGACACTAACATGATGTTCATTAGTCCGATGGAGGCGCCTAAAAGGGTAATGATGGCGATCACCACAGCGCCCAAGGTGACATAGGTTAAGCTTTCTAATAATACTTGGGCGACGGCATCGCTCTTTGTAATTTCGAAGTTCGTTTCTTGAGTGGTTCTGAGTCCACGAATATTTCTAAATATGGCGGTCGCTTCTCCGATGGCGTTTTGTACGCGAGATGGATCTGTGTTTTTGACGGTGATGGTATAAGACGGTTGCCCAAAAGTCATAATGGAGCGCGCTTTCACAAGCGGGATAATACAGGCACGATCGCCTCCAAATCCTGCGCTTGATCCCTTGCTTTCCAATACACCTATGATTTGATAACGGTTACTCCCAATGGTAATAAATTTATTTAGCGGATCTTCGCCGTTTTTAAATAAGCGATTCACGAGTTCATTACCAATCACGACCACATTACTACCAAATTCAATTTCTCGGGGAGAAAAATTCCTTCCGGAAGAAAGTTTATAGCCTGCCGTTTCTAAATAATTCTCGTCTGAACCTAACACGTTAATGTTCGGGTTCGTCTGTTCGCTTTTATATTTTGCAACAGCTCCTGATGAAGCGTTTGCAGAAATGGAGACAACGCTTGGAAAATCGTACCTTTCTTTAAATTCCTTTGCTTGGTGATAGGTGATTTTGGCATAGGTTTTTGGTCGGGTTCCACTGCCCCCGATTTGTATATTAATTCCGCGGTTTCGAATATTAAATGAATTCGAACCCATAGCAGAAAAGGAATCCGTTACAGAGTTTTTAATGGCATCTATAGAAGTCAATATCCCTACAAGTGCAGTGATACCGATCGCAATAATCAGGGCAGTTAAAAACGTACGAAGTTTATTACTGCGAATCGCTTGCAGTGCTAACTTGACGTTTTCACGAGGAGACATTTTTACCGACATGTTCGACTATTTTATGGTTAGACAAAAAAACCGGCAGTACGTTACAAAAAAAATCAAATTCAAGTTAGTGGTAGCTCGCCGCGAATCAGTTCGAATAAAGTGATTTCAGGTACAATGCCTACACGTCCAGGAAAACCTAAAAATCCAAAACCCGTATTCACATATAATTGTTGTGCACCTTCCTTATATATTCCGGCCCATTCTTGATAAATAAATTTAGCTGGGCTCCATTGGAAATGTTCCGATCGAACGCCAAACTGCATGCCATGGGTATGGCCTGCAAACATCACATCCACATTGGACCCAGGCAGTACTTGCGCGCGCCAATGAGAAGGGTCATGAGATAAAAGTAATTTAACTGGTATGTCTTCCGTCCCCTTTAAGGCCTCATCCAATTTACCGTGCTTAGGAAAGCGACCGGTTCCCCAATTCTCCACACCGACGATGGCAATTTCGTCCTGATTCATCCGGATGGTCCGATGTTCGTTCATGAGCAAGTCCCAGCCCATGACTTTGTGCGTCTGAATCAGGTCTAATAAGTTTTTGGCTTTAGCCGGAGAATCCTCCCTTCCATAGTGATAATCCCCATAATCATGATTACCTAATACAGAATACACGCCTAAAGGCGCTTGAATTTTGGAAAAGATATCTTGGTACTCTCTCATCTCATTTGCCAAATTATTCACTAAGTCGCCGGTAAAGAAAATGACATCGGGCCGCTCATTTAACAACAGTTCCACCCCTCCATTCACAGCTTTTTTATTGTAAAAGCTTCCGGAGTGCACATCAGAAATTTGCCCGATTTTCAGACCATGAAAAGAGGCAGGTAAGTGAGGTAAATATAACTTTTGATGGCGAACTCGGTAGTCGTAAGCACCTGATAAGACGCCCCAAGAAATAGGCACTAAGGGGGTGGCAGCTAATATAATGCCCGCTTTCGCCAAAAATTCCGAGCGCGTGATGCCACCTACCGGCATTTCCGGCAAAGGTTCAGGGACTGTTTTTAACGCAGATAAATGGCGGTCTTTTCTAAACTTTTTTAATTGTTTTAAGCGTTTCTTACGCGGTGGAAATAGGAGACGATTTAACCAAATTCCCCCTCTGCGAATATCATCGACAAACAGCACGAGTAGGTAAAGAGATTTAACTACGAATGTGGTGAAAAACATTACTAAAATTATCGCTCGCACGATCAGTGGAATTTGCACATAGATACTGACCATGACCGCCAAGATAATCAGTGCGCTAAAGGACCACCATGCGTATGGAAAATACCGCGCGTTCGCAAATTTTAAAGACGTAGAACGGAGACCTTTGTAGATATAAAAGTCTATGATTAATAATAAGAAACTGTTTAAAATAATCATGATTATTTTTCGTCCAATGCCAGTTTTCTCAAAGCTTCAATCCACCGAGGATCTTCATTCAAACTTTCTACTAACTGAACTTTCTCCCCACCCATTTCTCTAAACTCTTCCTCATATTCTATGCTAATCTCATGAATGGTTTCAATGCAATCGGAAACAAAGGCTGGACTAAATACCAGTAATTTATTCTTGCCTTGTTCTGCCATGTTTTTCAGCACATCTGAAGTATAAGGTTGGATCCAAGGCGTTTTTCCTAATCTCGATTGGAAACAAACAGTGTAATTTTCTTCCGGGATACCAGCCTTTGCTGCGATGGCTCTGGAAGTTGCGTAGCACTGCGCCACATAACACATCCTATTTTGATGATTAATTTCATGCAAACAACCTGCTGATTCGCATTGATGCTTACCTGAAGGTTCATTTTCTAACAGTTGGCGAACAGGCAATCCATGGTAGCTAAATAACACGTGATCATACGAATTCGGCTCGTATTTCACTCCATTATCTGCAAACACTTCCACCATTAACTCGTCCTCGTAAAAATCATTCACGATAGACAATGCAGGGAAAGTATGCCAAGTTCTCATGACATCCATCACTTCTTGAATCACCGAACCAGTCGTTGCGGAAGCATATTGAGGAAATAAAGGAATAATGCGAATCTCCTCCACTTGCATTTGACGGAGTCGCTCAAGGGCTGAAGCAATGGAAGGATTTTGGTAGCGCATCGCCAATTCTACCACATATTCATCGCCCAATTTCTCTTGCAACAAGGCTTGCTGACGAAGGCTATAGCGCATAAGTGGCGAGCCAGTTTCAGGGTCCCAAATTTCTTTATATAACTTTGCTGAGTTGCCTGCGCGCAGAGGAACGATAATTCCTTGCACTAATAGGGCGCGACGGAAGTATGGAATATCGATGACTCTTCCGTCCATTAAAAATTGATTCAAATACCGCTTTACATCGGATCTTTCTGGACGATCGGGCGTACCCAAATTTACCAGTAAAATGGCCTTCTTAGGTTGTTTCATAAATATTTTTAACTATTTAAAGGGCCTGAAGCTGCTCTTGCACGCGCTCCATTAGCCATCGTGGAGTGGAGGTCGCTCCGCAAATTCCAACGCGATCGTTCTCTTGAAACCAACTTGGCTCCAATTCAGAAGGATCAGACACAAAATAAGTAAAAGGATTACTTTGTTTGCAAACTTCAAACAAAACTTTACCGTTAGATGATTTTTTACCGGCCACAAACACTACCTTATCAAATTTCTTAGAAAAGTTCGTCAGATCTTCGTAGCGATTAGAAACTTGTCTACAAATGGTGTCGTTCGCTTTGACTTCGTAGCCACGGCGAATAAGTTCGTCTTTTATTTCGTAAAATTTGTCGGTGCTTTTAGTCGTTTGAGTATATAATGTGATTTGAGCCGGAAGGTCCAAGGTGTTCAATTCATCCAAGTCTTGAAAAACCAGGGCTGAGTTATTCGTTTGCCCCTGCAAACCGATAACTTCAGCATGCCCATGCTTTCCATAGATCAATATATTTTCGTCCTGATCGTACGAAGTTTTTATCCGATTTTGAAGTTTTAATACCACAGGACAAGAAGCGTCAATCAGGGTAATGTTATTCTCTAAAGCTTTTTTATAGGTTTCGGGCGCCTCACCGTGCGCACGGATTAACACCTTTTCATTCTGTAAGTTTTGGAATTCATCGTGGTCTATAATGCGAAGACCTTTCGCCTTAAGCCGGGCTACTTCTTCGTCATTATGCACGATATCTCCTAAACAATATAAATACCCATCTTCCTCTAAGATCTCTTCTGCCATGTCAATAGCATAAACAACTCCAAAACAGAAGCCTGAGTCCGGATCAATGGTCGTTTGCAAATGAAATGCTGCCATGCAACAAAGTTAGGAATTATAAATTTCTTTTTGAGCCCTTCTTTCCAATATCGTTAAAAAACAGTAATTTTGCAAAAAATTTGACTTAATGACTACAAACAGAACTTTTACAATGATTAAGCCGGACGCAGTGGGCAATGGACACACCGGTGCAATCCTAAACGACATCATCGAAGCTGGTTTCAAAATCGTTGCGATGAAGTACACTCGTTTATCGAATGAGACAGCAGGTGCATTTTATGCTGTTCACAAAGAGCGTCCTTTCTACGGAGAATTGGTTGAATTTATGACTTCTGGTCCGATTGTAGCTGCTATTCTTGAAAAAGACAATGCAGTAGAAAGCTTCCGTACCTTAATTGGCGCGACGGATCCAAGCAAAGCTGAAGAAGGAACCATTCGTAATAAATACGCGAAATCGATCGATGCGAACGCTATCCACGGGTCGGATTCAAATGAAAATGCAGAAATCGAAGGAAACTTCTTTTTCTCACAATTCGAGCGTTTCTAAGCAAAATGCAAATTCTACAAGGAAGATATTTGTTTTTCTTTATATGGATGCTGGTGATCCCAGCATCCATCTCTTATTTTGCAGGTTGGGACACCGAACTGAACCTCTTGTTCTTTGCGAGAGCATTCGGTATCGCATTCTGCAGTACGGTGGTATTCTATTTACTTGTGAAGAATCGCAAAGCTAAATAGTTGTTCTCTTTCTGAGTCATTCGTTTTTTCTCTTCGCCCTTTTTATCTCCGTATCCGCAAAGGTGCAATACGCCATGGATCATGACCCGATGTAATTCATCTGCTTCGCTCACGCCAAAAATCTTTGCATTTTCGCGTGTGCGTTCCACGCTGATAAAAATATCCCCCATCAATACGCCTTCTTCGTCACTTTGATCAAAAGTTACAATATCGGTCAAGGTATCGTGATTCAGGTATTGTTGATTAATGTTCAATAGATAGGCATCTGAACAAAAAATAAAGTTTAGTTCTCGCACTTTATATCCTTCCGCAAGTGCGGTATCTTTCACCCATTTGCGAAGCGCCATTTTTTGCGGGAGCACAAAATCCAATTCTTCTGTAAAAAAATTTATTGATGCCATGGTGGTATCGGTATGTTGATTTAAAATTCTATTTCTTGCTCTTTTTAGGCTAAATACCTTCTAAAACCCTCCAAATTCCCGCTTTTCCATATAGGATTGCAAGATAATCGTAGCCGAAACAGCATCTACTAAGGCTTTATCTCTACGTTGTTTTTGTTTTGCGCCAGCCGCTAAAATACTTGCTGTAGCCATTTTTGAGGTAAAGCGTTCATCGATTTCCACCACTGGAATATGCGGATATTGCCGGCGAAGTTTTCGAATAAATCCTACGATGTGCTGAGTGGATTGAGAAGGCGTTCCATCCATTTGCTTGGGCATGCCCACGACAAAGAGTTCCACCGCTTCTTCTTGCAAGTACTTAGCAAGAAAAGCATCCATTTCATTCGGATGAAGGGTGGTTAGGGCGTTTGCAATGAGTTGCAAGGGATCGGTCACCGCTATGCCGATTCTTTTCGTCCCATAATCAAATGCCATGATTCTCATTTTACAAAGGTAAATTAATTATTCGTTTCAAAAATCTGAAATCTTTTGCTTATCATTGCAGTTATTAGACGAACATCGTTAAAAACGCTATTTAGACATGAGGTTTATCGTTTCTACTTCTATATTGCTCAAGCAATTACAGGCAATCAGCGGCGCATCGAGCAGCAGCACAGTCTTACCTATTCTTGAAAATTTTCTCTTCGAGATTAAAGATAATGTGTTGACAATTTCTGCAACTGACCTTCAAACTTCCATGGTCACTTCATTAGCCATTGAAGCAAAAGAAGACGGTAGAGTGGCCATGCCTTCAAAAATTTTGATCGAAACTTTAAAAACATTACCGGATCAACCGGTAGCGTTTTCTGTGGATCAAAGCACGTTGGCGATCGAAATTAGCGCCGGAGATGGTAAGTATAAATTAAGCGGTGAAAACGCAGATGACTTCCCTAAAATTCCAGTAGTGGAAAATGCATCTACGGTAGGCATCAGCGCTCCAATTTTATCAGAAGCCATCAATAAGACGTTGTTTGCGGTGAGCAACGATGAATTACGCCCTGCCATGGCTGGTGTACTCGTCCAATTAGGATCGGATGCCGTCACATTCGTTGCCACTGATGCACACAAATTAGTTCGTTACAGAAGAAAAGATTTAAAATCAGAGCAACCTACCTCCCTAATTCTTCCTAAAAAAGCTTTGTCTTTATTAAAGTCGGCTTTGCCGGCGGAAGATGTGGAAGTAAGTGTGCAATACAATAACACAAATGCCTTCTTTAGTTTTGGAAGCATTCATTTAATTTGTCGCTTAGTCGATGAGCGCTACCCGGATTACGAAGCGGTCATCCCTCAAGTCAATCCAAATGTGCTAACCTTAGGACGCAGTGTGTTCCTAAACACATTAAAAAGGGTTTCTATTTTTGCAAATAAAACTACGCATCAAGTTCGCCTGAAAATTTCAGGAAGTGAACTGCATATTTCTTCAGAAGATTTAGATTTCTCAAACGAGGCACACGAAAGGCTTTCTTGCCAATTCGACGGCGATGACATGGAAATCGGCTTTAACGCGAAATTTTTAATAGAAATGTTAACAAATTTAAGCAGCGAAGAGGTGGTCATCAAAATGAGCACGCCAAATCGCGCTGGTTTATTATTGCCAGCTGAATCAGACGAAGATGAAGACATCTTAATGTTAGTGATGCCGGTGATGTTAAATAACATTGGCTAAGCATCGCTCGCTATTTTAACCACATTTAACAGCTAATTGTTTGGAACTGATAAGCACGCTGATCGATTTCATATTGCATATTGATGCCCATTTAGTGGAAATCGTCAATGATTATCAAACCTGGACGTATTTGATCCTATTTTTGATCATTTTCGCTGAAACAGGTTTGGTGGTGACCCCATTTTTGCCTGGGGATAGCTTGCTTTTTGCCGCTGGCGCAATCATTGCAAAGCCAGAAACCGAACTAAACATCTATTTAATGTGTGTGTTATTAATCGTTGCTGCCATTTTAGGCGACATGGTGAATTACCACATTGGAAAATATGTCGGACCGAAAGCATTTAGCGGTCGATATAAACTCCTAAAAGTTGAATATTTAGATAAAACACAAAGTTTTTATGAAAAATACGGGGGTAAAACCATTATTTACGCCCGTTTTGTGCCAATAATCCGCACTTTTGCACCATTTGTAGCCGGTATCGGTGCCATGAATTACGGTCGATTCGCATCGTATAATGTGGTGGGAGCCATCGTTTGGATTGTATCTTTCTTATTTTTGGGATACTTTTTTGGAGGGATTCCGATTATTAAGGACAATTTTACCATTGTCATTTTTGCCATCATTTTTCTTTCTTTAATTCCACCTATTGTAGAAATCGTCAAGGAGAAATTGAAGAAGGAAAATTAATTCATTTCAACTATGTACGGAAAATTTAAAGAGGCCCTGCAAAATGAAATTGCATCCATCAAAGAAGCTGGGCTATACAAAGAAGAACGCATTATTACTACGCCGCAAGGGGCAGAAATAAAAACCACAAAAGGCCAAGAAGTTCTCAACTTTTGCGCGAACAATTATTTAGGTCTATCTGCTCATCCTTCTGTTTTAGAAGCTGCAAAATCGGCTTTGGATTCACATGGCTACGGCATGTCTTCAGTTCGCTTTATCTGTGGAACTCAGGATAATCACAAAATTTTAGAAGATAAACTTTCTGCCTTTTTAGGCATGGAAGACACCATCTTGTATGCAGCCGCTTTTGATGCGAATGGGGGTGTTTTTGAACCCTTATTTGGCCCTGAAGATGCCATTATTTCTGATGAACTGAATCACGCTTCTATCATCGATGGGGTGCGCTTATGCAAAGCCCAAAGATTCCGTTATAAAAACTGCGACATGGCAGATTTAGAAGCTCAATTACAAGCTGCTAAAGACGCAAGATTTAAGATTATCGTAACGGATGGTTCTTTCTCTATGGATGGCGCCATCGCTCCATTAGATAAGATTTGTGATTTAGCGGATCAATATGATGCGCTGGTCATGGTGGACGACTCACACAGCACCGGTTTCATAGGCAAAACAGGCCGCGGGACGCACGAACTTCACGGTGTCATGGATAGAGTGGATATTATCACTGGAACCCTTGGTAAAGCCTTAGGAGGTGCTTCTGGAGGATTCACTTCGGGCAAAAAAGAGATCATCGAAATGTTACGCCAGCGTTCAAGGCCTTATTTATTTTCGAACACATTAGCACCTTCAATCGTAGGGGCATCCATTAAGGTATTAGATGTATTGAGTGAATCCACCCACTTAAGAGACGCCTTAGAAGAAAACACGAATTACTTCCGCGAAAAAATGACGGAAGCTGGATTTGACATTAAACCGGGAACGCATCCAATCGTTCCTGTGATGTTATATGATGCTAAGCTGGCACAAGAATTTGCGAGCAAAATGCTGGATGAAGGAATTTATGTGATTGGTTTTTATTTCCCAGTCGTTCCAAAAGGCCAAGCGAGAATTCGCGTTCAAATTTCAGCAGGACATCAACGTTCCCATTTAGAAAAAGCCATTCAGGCCTTTACAAAAGTGGGTAAAGAATTAGGGGTGATTCAATAAGTTACCCCCCAACTATTCTATCATTGAAAGTTGTAATTTTCAATACTTTTTAGTATCTTTGCGCCCTCAAAATAAAAAAATACTGCTGGATGCAAAACATTAGAAACATTGCGATTATCGCACACGTTGACCACGGTAAAACCACCTTAGTTGACAAAATTCTTCACTTTACTAATCTTTTCAGAGACAAAGAACAACCCGGAGATTTAATTCTAGATAACAACGATCTAGAGCGCGAACGTGGTATTACTATCGTTTCTAAGAATGTTGCCGTTAAATATAAAGATGTTAAAATTAACATTATTGATACTCCAGGCCACGCGGATTTCGGAGGCGAAGTAGAGCGGGTATTGAAAATGGCTGACGGGGTAATTCTATTGGTCGATGCGTTTGAAGGCCCTATGCCACAGACGCGCTTTGTTACACAAAAGGCATTGGCACTTGGGTTAAAACCTTTAGTAGTCGTGAATAAAGTAGACAAAGAGAACTGCCGTCCTGATGAAGTGTACGAATCTGTTTTCGAACTATTTTTCAATTTAGATGCTACAGAAGAGCAACTTGATTTCCCAGTTTTATACGGTTCATCTAAACAAGGTTGGATGGGTAAAGACTGGAAAAAACCTGAAGCAGATTTCTCCAGCTTATTAGATGCTATTTTAGAAGAAATTCCACCTGCACCGTATAAAGAAGGTACCCTTCAGTTACAAGTAACCTCTTTAGATTATTCTTCATTCGTCGGCAGGATCGCTGTAGGGCGTGTGGCAAGAGGTGTTATTCGTGAAAACCAACCGGTTGCTTTAATGAAAAAGGATGGTTCGGTAGTAAAAAGCCGCGTGAAAGAACTTTATACATTTGAAGGTTTAGGAAAAATCAAAACCACGGAAGTAAAAGCTGGAGATATTTGTGCTGTAGTGGGAATCGATGGTTTTGAAATCGGAGATACCATCGCAGACTTTGAAAATCCTGAACAATTAGAGGTCATTCACATCGATGAACCGACCATGAACATGTTGTTCACCATTAATAACTCACCATTCTTTGGTAAAGAAGGAAAATTTGTGACTTCTCGTCACTTACACGATCGTCTTCATAAAGAAATGGAGAAAAATTTGGCACTTAAAGTGGTACAAACGGACTCCCCGGATTCATACCTTGTGTATGGTCGTGGAATTCTTCACTTGTCTGTATTGATTGAAACCATGCGCCGCGAAGGATACGAACTACAAGTGGGTCAACCGCAAGTAATCGTGAAAGAGATCGACGGTAAGAAATGTGAGCCGATCGAGGTTTTAGTCGTAGACGTGCCAGCTGAAGTGTCTGGAAAGGTAATTGAATTAGTAACGCAACGTAAAGGTGAATTGCTAATTATGGAAACCAAAGGCACCATGCAACACTTAGAATTTGAAATTCCTTCAAGAGGAATTATCGGTCTAAGAAACAATGTCTTGACTGCTACCGGCGGAGAAGCTGTGATGGCGCACCGTTTCAAAGCTTACGAGCCTTGGAAAGGCCCGATCAACGGACGATTAGCAGGGGTATTAATCTCTATGGAGAAAGGTCAAACGACTGCATATTCGATTGACAAATTACAAGACAGAGGAAAATTCTTTGTGGATCCAGGCGTGGAAATTTACGAAGGTCAAATTGTCGGCGAGCACATTCGTGATAATGACTTAGTCGTTAACTTAGTAAAAGGTAAACAATTAACGAACATGCGTGCTTCTGGTAGTGATGATAACGTGCGCATCGCTCCAGCGATTAAGTTTTCTTTGGAAGAATCCATGGAATACATACAAGCGGACGAATACATTGAATTAACGCCGAAAAGCATTCGTTTAAGAAAAATTTATTTGACGGAAAATGAGCGTAAAGTAAACGCGAAAAAATTCCAATAAAAAATTTTAATAAATAGTTTTGCATGAAAATTTTAATGGTTTGCTTAGGCAATATTTGTCGTTCACCGATCGCACACGGCGTTTTAGACCACTTGGTTAAAACAGAAGGGTTAGATTGGTCGGTGGAATCAGCAGGCACAGGAAATTGGCATGTAGGACAAGCTCCTGACCCAAGGGCCATTGAGGTCGCTCGCGCAAACGGGATAGACATCAGTGGCCAAAGGGCTCAGCATTTTCAAGCACATCTTTTTGACGAGTACGACCGAATCTTCGTGATGGATCGTCAAAATCACCAAGATGTGTTGGCCCTGGCCAAAACCGAAAACCATAGACAAAAAGTTTCCTTATTCTTAGTGGACGATATCGTACCAGACCCTTATTACGATAATCACTTATTTGAAAGGGTGTACAGTTTAATTTACAAACGAGGCACCGAACTGTTAAAAGAATTAAAAGGGTAAAAGCGTTTAAAAACGGCTTTTAAACTTTTCCGCAAGACTCAGCGGAACGGCGAAACCAAGAAGACCCCAGAAGACCCCAGAAGACCCCAGAACTCAGCGGAAAAGCCAACCTAACAGGCGGAAAAACTCAGTGGGTAAATCGAGCTAATTGCAGGTTTCCTTCAAATACGAATTCAGCAGGCCCTTCCAAATAAACTTCTGTATACTGATTTCCTTTTTTGTTAAAATAGATGTTTAATAACCCTCCAACGGCTTTCATGGTTATTTTTTGTGGGCCCTGCAATCCATTTTTTTCAGCCATGGCAATGGCTGCAGCAGTCGCACCCGTACCACAGGCATAAGTTTCGTCTTCTACTCCCCTTTCATAGGTGCGAATTTCATAAGCATTTGGCCCCACACCTTCCACAAAATTCACATTAATACCCTCATTTCCGTATACTGCACCATATCGGATTTTTTTGGACACTTCCACCAATGCAAATTGGGATAAGCCCTGAATTTCCTCTACATAATGAGGAGAACCGGTATTCAAAACCCACGCTTCACCATCCCGAGAAATCTCTGTAATGTCTTGCATTTGAAGGCGAATGGTATACTTTGGGTGAAATGCTGAACCGGCTTGATCGGTTACTGGAAAAGTCTGATCGAATTCCTGCAACGTAGAAATTCCTGTCAAAATAGCAGTATGAGGACCATCAACCGCCAAAAATTCAGTGCGATCCGATTGTATGAGTCCTAAATCTTTTGCGAAAGCAACGATGCAGCGACCCCCATTTCCACACAAACTTCCTTCTCGCCCATCGGCATTAAAATACCGCATTTTAAAATCATAACCGTTTGCATTTTCTAATAACATCAGTCCATCTGCGCCAATTCCAAAGCGCCTATCACACAAATTTTTTATTAATTGTACGTCCGAACCGTCCATCCACAGGGTGCGATTATCCAAAATGATGAAATCATTCCCTGCTCCTTGATATTTAAAAAACGCTTGCATTTATTGTCATTTTCGTAAACGAAGTTAAGATTATTTGCTGGTTTAACATAATTTAACAGAAAAGTAAGTCACCTTATTTTTAAAAACCCGAGATTTGGTATTACATTTGAATCACTTGTAACAAGCAACCTTACGGGCTGCGATATCCAACTTGACACGTTGGTTCTAAACTTGAAGATCAAATTTTATATTGGAAGAAAGGAGAGCATAGTTAAAATGAAAAAAATTGGACTTACCGTATTAGCCGCTGCATTAGGAGGAGTAATTGCCGTAGGCGGTTATAAATTATTTGAGAACAATCAACAGAATAATCTATCATTTGAGGAGCGACAAGAATTGCATTATGCAAACAATCCAAGTGCGCCGATCTTAGCCTCGACTGGGAATCCTGATTTTACACAGGCGGCGGCGGCGGTTTCACCAGCGGTCGTTCACATCAAAACAACGTATCCAGCACGGAATAGAAATCGTGCACAACAACAGCCCAACAGTCCGTTTGACCTATTTGAGGAGTTTTTTGGAGTTCCAAGACAGCAGCAAAGACCGCAAACTGTTCAACCTGCTCAAGCTACGGGTTCAGGTGTGATCATTTCGACAGACGGGTATATCGTGACGAATAATCACGTGGTAGAGGATGCAGATAAAATCGAAGTATCTCTAACAGATCGCAGGGTTTTGGAAGCAAAAATCATCGGCCGCGATCCAAATACGGATTTAGCACTTATCAAAATCAATGAAACGAATTTGCCTTTTGTTAAATTGGGAGATTCGGATCAAGTCCAAATTGGGGAATGGGTATTAGCAGTGGGCTACCCGCTTGGTTTGGAATCTACCGTGACTGCAGGGATTGTGAGTGCCAAAGGCCGTGCGACAGGAATCATTGCTAATGAATTGCGCCAGCGACAAATGCAAGAACAAGGATGGGGTCAACAAGGCCAAACCCAAGAGTTTTTAAACACGGCTATTGAATCCTTTATCCAAACGGATGCGGTGATTAATAAAGGAAATAGTGGAGGTGCCTTAGTGAATGCAAGGGGCGAACTGATCGGGATTAACTCGAACATCATGTCTCCTTCGGGTTATTATGCGGGTTACGGATTCGCGGTTCCAGTGAATATCGTGAAGAAAATTTCAGATGATTTTGTGAAGTACGGAGCGGTGAAAAGAGGCTTAATCGGTGTTACATTTAGAGCCTTAGATGCAGAATATGCAAAAGAATTAGGCATCACGGATGTGTTTGGATTGTATGTAAACGAGGTAGTGAAAGGTGGAGCAGCAGAAAAAGCTGGCATCAAAAAAGGCGATATTTTAACCAAAATCGACGGCAGAACCATCGTATCTTCTTCTGATTTGCAGGAACGCGTGTACACTTTGCGACCTGGTGACAAGGTGAAATTAGCGTTGAAACGGGATGGAAAGGAACGTGAAGTGACTGTAACGCTTCAGGAAGAGGAGAAACCAGCAAACAAAGACACAGAAAAAACTGCTGCCGAGAGAAGTGCAACTGAACTATACAATAAGCTTGGCGCTGGTTTTGTACAAGTGACACCTGCTAAGAAGGAAGAATTAAGTATTAAAGGGGGCGTCATCGTTACACAAGTGCACCGCGGTGGTTTATTTGATTACTACAATATTCAGCGCGGCTTGGTCATCACGCACATTAATGGTCAAGAAGTGAATAGCATAGACGATGTAGAAAAAGCGCTCGCTTCTACGAAGAGGGGCATGATTCACATTGTGGGTGTGCCACAAAAATCAAGCAAAATAGAATTCAATTTACCGGTTGATGTAAATTAAATCATCAAAAGACCTTAGTCATTAAAAAGGGCTGATCCAATTCCATGGATCAGCCCTTTTTAATTTAAAACGTGTCTCAAGTATTTCTAAACTTGTTGGATGCCCGTCATAACCTTAATTATGTGCATCAACGCGCTTTAAGGCGATTACAAAAACCGCTTAGCAATACTCGTCGAATGCAGCCACTAAATTATCAGCGATCATTTGCGCTGAGCGGCCTTCAATTTGATGTCTTTCGATCATATGCACCAATTTCCCGTCTTTAAACAATGCCATTGCTGGTGAGGACGGAGGATAAGGCAACATCAGTTCACGTGCTTTATCCACTGCATCTTTTTCCATACCTGCAAACACAGTGACTAATTTTGTAGGGTGTTTTTCATTTTGAATCGCAGCTTTTGCAGCTGGTCGAGCGTTTGCGGCAGCGCAACCACACACTGAATTTACGACAACAAACACAGTCCCTTCAGCATTAATCGCTTGATCAACTTCTGCTGGAGTTTTTAACTCTTCAAATCCTACCGCAGTTAACTCCTTGCGCATAGGCTCCACTAAATATTCTGGATACATGTTTTCTCCCTTTCTTTAATTTAATTAATTCTCAATATACAATATACCAATTTTAATTGGATTATGCAAATTTAAGCAAAAAACAGGAATTTAATGCGTAATTTTGCAGCATGAATACGGGTACAATGAATACAAACACAACGACTTATATTCCTTATAAAGTTAAAGACATTTCTTTAGCAGAATGGGGCAGAAAAGAAATCGAATTAGCGGAGGCAGAAATGCCAGGATTGATGAGTTTACGCGAAGAGTTTGGGGCATCCAAACCTTTGAAAGGCGCACGCATCGCGGGATGTTTGCACATGACCATCCAAACCGCCGTTTTAATCGAAACCTTAATCGAACTGGGCGCTGAGGTGACTTGGTCTTCCTGCAATATTTTTTCTACACAAGATCACGCTGCTGCAGCTATGGCCGCAAGAGGTGTCGCCGTGTATGCATGGAAAGGCATGACCGCAGAAGAATTCGATTGGTGCATTGAGCAAACTTTGTTTTTTGGCGAAGACAGAAAGCCACTAAACATGATCTTAGATGATGGCGGCGATTTAACCAATATGGTATTGGATCAATATCCTGAATTAGTTGCTGGCATTAAAGGTTTGTCCGAAGAAACCACTACGGGCGTGCATCGCTTGTATGAGCGCATGAAAAATGGTACACTTACCATGCCTGCGTTTAATGTGAACGATTCGGTTACCAAATCGAAATTCGACAATAAATACGGGTGTAGAGAATCTTTAGTTGACGCGATTCGCCGTGCGACAGACTTGATGTTAGCAGGAAAAGTTGCCGCAGTAGCTGGATTCGGAGACGTAGGAAAAGGATCTGCAGAATCTTTACGCAGTGCGGGTGTGCGAGTGATCGTCAGTGAAATCGACCCTATCTGTGCGCTTCAAGCAGCGATGGAGGGATTTGAAGTGAAAAAATTTGCGGATTCAGTGAAAGAAGCTGACATCGTGGTTACCGCGACAGGAAATTGCGACATCGTTCGCCCTGCCCACTTTAAAAGCATGAAAGACAAGGTAGTGGTGTGTAACATCGGTCACTTTGATAATGAAATCGACGTTGCTTGGTTAAATCAAGAATACGGCCACACCAAAGTAGAAATCAAACCACAAGTCGACAAATACACCATCGATGGTAAGGACGTGATTCTATTAGCGGAAGGCAGATTGGTAAATTTAGGCTGCGCAACGGGTCACCCTTCTTTTGTGATGAGTAATTCATTTACGAATCAGACGCTCGCGCAAATCGAATTATGGACAAATGGCGAAAGTTACGAGAACAAGGTGTACACCTTGCCTAAGAAATTAGATGAAAAAGTGGCTCGTTTACACTTAGCCAAAATCAACGTGGAGCTGGATGTATTGGATCCTCATCAAGCGGATTACATCGGTGTCACCGTAGAGGGGCCATTCAAGTCAGACGAATATCGCTATTAATCGATTCCAGTCTCTGAATAACATTATTTCCGTTTTGTGACGGCTCGAATCACAAAATAAATACTGATTACCACACCAGTCAAAGAGCAAAGTGCAGTCCAAATCGGCGTGTCCGATTCTTGGGCTGCATCTATTTTATACCCTATAAAGGTGAAAATTCCGATGATGGCAATCATTTGGAAACCAATTCCAGAATAATACGCATATTTACTTAGGCCATTTGGTTTGCTAAAGGAGGAGGGTGAATTTTTATCTGCTTGCTTCACAATCGAAATCGTTAGTAAATTATTAAATTTGTAGATTAGCACAAAATACGAATCAAAATTGAAAATTAAATTTCTGTTTCTTGTAATAGCAGTTATCACGTCCATATCTTGCGCCAGTCAAAAGAAAAAGAACCGGTCGGAATACGATCTATTTGACAACATTACTGCGAAGTATAACATCATTCACCATGCCAAAATCATGATGGCAAAGGTAGAAACAGATTTATTAACTGCCTACAAACCACATTTTTATGAGGTATTACCCATCGTCCTGACTCCAAACGAAGCATTTATAGCGCAGCATACGGCGGACCTTGATTCGGTAATCGGAAAAGCGAAACGCGTCATTGACGAGAAAAACAAAAGCAAATACTCCGATCAAGCCTATTTTATTTTGGGTCAGGCCAGTTATTTTAAAGGCCATTATCACCAAGCGGCGGCCTATTTCGATTATGTCACGCTGCATTATTCAGAAAAGAAAAAATTAAGCCAATTGGCCCGGGTATGGCAAGCAAAATCCTTGCTCGCATCTAAATCCTTCGAAGAAGGCGATGTCGTTTGGGATTCTATTTTAAGCCATTTAGACGATTATAAAGGTGTACGGGGATGGATTTATGCGAATCGATCAGATTATTTGCTCCGCAAAAACGAAGAAATTGAAGCTATCAACTATTTAGAAGCCGCAGTCAAATCCAGTGGCAACCGCTTAGAAAAACAACGCTGGCGCTTTGCGTTAGCGCAATTATTAGAAAAACAAGGGGCGTTCGATCAGTCTGTCGCGCATTATAAAAAAGTCTCAAAGAGCAATGCAAGTTATGAATTAGCTTTTCAAGCTGCCCTATCAGCGACATTTTTATCCGCAAAGGTACAAAACGATGGGCCGCAAAACACTGTACGGAGTTTGAAAAAAATGCTGCGGGATGACAAAAATAAAGGCACTTTAGACCAAATTCATTATTATTTAGCTGTCACACACGCAGATAATAATGAGATGGAGCCAGCTCGCGAGGCGTTGAACACCTCCGTGCGAGCAAACACGGGGAATCGGCACCAGGCCACTTTAAGCTATTTGAAATTAGCTGAAATTGCAAAATTAAATAAGGAGTTCCGCTTGGCGCAACGGTATTATGATAGTGCTGCAACCGTGCTTCCCATGGATTACAAAGATGTAAATCAAGTACGCAGGCACCTGGTAAACATGGATAAACTCCTAACTAATCTTCAGTTTATAGCGCAACAAGACAGTCTAATTTACTTATCCAATTTAAGCGGTGACGAGCAAGCAAAAGCCCTGGAAGAAATAGCGGTAGCGCGCTATGTGAAAGACGTCGATCATTTAAATGAACAAAAGAAATTAGGCAATAAGAAAAGATCGAAATCAAATGAATTTGAAACTGCATCGACTGCTTTTGATTCTTCTTTTGACTTGATTTCTTCCCAAAATACGGCCACTGCTGTCACAGATCACCGATTTTATTTTAACAATCCGGACGCGATCGGCATGGGTATGTCTGCGTTTAAAAGACGTTGGGGGAATCGCCCAAATCAAGATAATTGGAGGTATTCAAGTGAAATGCAACTTTCTGGATTAGGGAACCAGGCTGAAAATATGCTCGTGGGCGAAGACAGGGGGATTAGAAGCGAAGACCGAGCCTTATCTGGAAAAGCGGATGCATTAACCTTGGACAGTGCTACATACATACAAAAAGAAATAGAACGTTGGCGCAAGAATCTATTTGCTGATTCCGAAGAATTAACAGCTGCACATGAAAAGGTGAAAACCTCGTTCATTGAGAATGGAGAAATATATCGTTTCAACCTAAATGACGTGCAAAACAGCATATCAACTTATGAGGAATTACTAAATCGGTACCCCAATGAGGTCTATGCCGCAAACTGGTGGTTTAATTTGGCCCAATTATACACGATGGCTGGAGATCCAAAGGCTGCCCAATCCAAATCGACCTTAGTAAACAATTATCCGGAGAGTATTTATGCGAAATTAATCGATCAACCTTCCTATTTGAAAGAGCTTGAAGCCGAGCAGTTAAAGTTAAATCAATGGTACGAACGCATGTACCTTGCTTACGAGGATGGGGAGTATGAGGAGGTGCTTTCGCAAATTGGTGAGCCTGCTCCAAACGCTCAGTTTGCGTACTTAAGAGCCTTAGCCGTGGGACGAACGGCTCCCGCAACTTCTTTTGTTAGTGCCTTAGAAAAATTGACGCAGACTTTTGCAAATGACAGCCTCATAAAACCACTCGCTGAGCAGCATTTGGCATTTATAGCGAATAATCAGGATTTATTTGCGCAGCGCGACATCGCCTTAATGGAAATGGATGGAAGTGAAAATGCCCGGTTATTATCTGAAGCTGGACTGATCAAGTGGCCACAAGGCAGGAAAAGAAATGAGGAACCCGCGCCAAGGAGAACGATTCCTCAATTCGGAGCACAAACCGCAGTTACTGGATCAACTACCCCGGCCGGGAGCGCCATGTCTGAACCACCATCAAGCATTCAATTAGCAGGAGATCCTGGGTTCAAAAAGGACGAACTGTCCGTCGTTTTACCTGAAAATAATCTGTTTCCAGCAAATGGGACGTTTTATTTTGTGATGCACATCTTGCATCCTACTGTGAATTTAGCTCCATCAAGGTTTGGTATCGGACAGTTTAACCGTTCCCAATTCGGCGACCTCGAAATTTCACACCAGCTAAAGAAAGTTGGCGATGAATCTCAATTAGTTTATATCGGACCTTTTGATTCATACATTCAAGCACAATTATATGAATCAAGAATAGTACCTTTGTTAAAAGATATCATGAAAATTCCTGCTGAATTCTACCAGACATTTTTAATCAATGATCAGGTTTTTGGCACGCTATCTGATTTTGGTAAGGTCGATGATTATTATCAATTTTACATTTCCCGATAATTGGAATTATTAATATATAACTCAATATATAATAGACGTTTAGTAGCATGATGCGACCAAATAAAAAAGTAAACTCACTGACTCAAGAAGACATTAGACGTTATACCCGTACGTTTTGGATTATAATCGTAGGTGGTGTCTCGTTCGCCTTTCTATTTATCCTAAGCATCCGAATGGGACTTTTCGGTCCTTTGCCGACTTTTAAAGATTTGGAGAACCCCAAAAGCAATTTGGCGACTGAAATCTATGCGGAAGATGGGGTAGTTTTAGGGACTTATTTTGTGCAAAACAGATCAAACGTCAAGTATGAAGAATTATCTCCATACTTAGTGAATGCCTTGATTGCTACTGAAGATAAACGTTTTTATAACCATTCCGGCATCGATTTTAGAAGAACTTTTACCATTCTATTCTATAATTTAGTAGGGAAAAAACAGGGGGCAAGTACCATCACCCAGCAATTAGCCTTGAATTTATTTTCAGAAGGAAGAGCAAGGAATACAGGGAAGCGGATCATTCAAAAATTTCAGGAATGGGTGACAGCAGTACGCTTAGAAAGAAACTATACGAAGGAAGAAATTATCACCATGTATTTTAATACGGTAGATTTTGGTGCGTATAATACGTTTGGGATTAAATCTGCTGCAAGAACCTATTTCAATACCACGCCGGATCAATTAACTGCTGAACAAGCGGCTTTATTAGTAGGGATGTTAAAAGGTCCGGGAATGTACTCGCCAGTAAGACATCCTGAAAGGTCTTTAGCCAGAAGAAATACGGTATTAAACAACATGCGTAAGCAAGGATTCTTAACTCTGAACGAATACGATTTGGCGAAAGAACAACCGTTGGAACTGAAATTACGCATCGCTACTTATGGGGAAGGATTAGCGCCTTACTTCAGAGCAGTCATGAAACAAGAAATTCAACGGATTTTTAAAGAGCGTTCGATTACAAAAGCGGACGGCACTCCGTATGATTTGGATCGTGACGGATTAAAAGTGTACACCACCATCAATTCTAAAATGCAACAATATGCCGAGGAAGCGCAAATGGAATGGATGGAAAGCTTGCAAAAATCCTTTGACCGTCAATGGAGAAATAAAGATCCGTTCAAAGGAGAAAAAGGTCGTTTGTTAGAGACCGGCATGCGCAGATCGGATCGCTACAGGGAACTAAAACGTCAGGGTAAAACCGAAGAGGAAATTTTAAATGATTTTGATAAACCAGTGCAAATGACCCTATTCTCTTGGAGTGGAAATAAAGACACCTTAATGACTCCAATGGATTCCATTCGATATAATAAATTAATATTAAGAAATGCCATGATGTCCATGGAGCCGCATACCGGTTATGTGCGCGCTTGGGTAGGAGGAATTAATTTTGAACATTATAAATACGATCAGGTGAAGATGGGAACGAGACAAGTGGGTTCGACAGCGAAACCATTTACGTATGCAGTCGCCATCGATCATGCATATTATTCGCCTTGTTTTCGGGTGCCAAATGTTCCCTTAGTAATCAATGAAGGTACCCCATCGGAGTGGAGCCCGCGAGGTACTTCTATCGGAAGTCCTATTACCTTAAGAGATGCCTTAGCAAATTCACAAAACTATGCTACAGCATATTTAATTAATGAGGTAGGAGCTCGCCCTGTAGCGGCATTGACTAAACGCATGGGCATTACATCCGAAGTACCAACGTATCCATCCATCTCCTTAGGTGCTTATGAGGCCTCTGTCTTTGATATGGTTGGAGCGTATTCAGCATTCGTTAACCACGGGGTGTGGACAGAACCGATCTATATTTTGAGAATCGAAGATAAAAACGGCACACCGATTTACGAACATGCACCGAAAGTATTAAAAGTCATGAATAGTGAAAGTGCATACATCATGGTAGACATGTTGAAAAGCGTGGTGGACGGTGGTTCTGCAGGCCGTTTACGTTGGAGATATAATTTGACTCAACCCATGGGTGGAAAAACAGGAACGACGAACGATAATTCGGATGCTTGGTATATTGGCATTACCCCGCACTTAGTAAGTGGTGTGTGGACTGGAGCGGAAGATAGAGGCATTAGTTTCGAATCCATGGCGGAAGGTCAGGGGGCGCAATCGGCCTTGCCAATTTTTGCCCTCTATATGCAAAAAGTTTACGCAGACAAATCCTTAAACTATGCGGTGGGCGATTTCCCATTGCCTCCAGGTGGGTTAACCCGCGAACTTGACTGCAGCAAATATGAACAATTCATGGGCGTCGAGGAACCGAAAGTAGACGATCGACTCGGCTTCTAATGATAGGAAGATTGGATCATTTTTAATGGATCGCAAGGAAATAAAGGAGTTTTTAAAATCGCTGCCGCAAAAACCGGGTGTTTATCAGTATTGGGATGCAGACGATCAAATCATTTATATTGGTAAGGCAAAAAATTTAAAAAATAGGGTCAGTTCCTATTTTGTGAATGAGCACCAATTAAATGGAAAAACGCGCGTCCTCGTACGCAAAATAAAAAAAATCACCTTTACGATAGTCGATACAGAAATCGATGCGTGGTTGCTGGAAAACAGCCTCATAAAAAAACACCAACCCCGATACAACATCCTGTTAAAAGACGACAAAACCTATCCCTGGATCGTCATCAAAAATGAACCATTTCCCCGCATTTTTCCTACCAGAAAAATGATCAAAGATGGTTCAAAATACTATGGGCCATATGCTTCAGTAAGCATGATGCATGCAATTATGGAAACCATCCGTGAAATTTATCCGCTGCGGACCTGCAACTTAGCCCTTACCCAAGAAAACATACAAAAAGGGAAATTTAAAATCTGTTTAGAATATCAGATCGGGAATTGCAATGGCCCTTGTGAAGGACTGGAAAGTTTTGCTGAATATGAATCCAAATTAGCAGATATTCGTGATTTGTTAGATGGGAAAATTTCATCGGTGGTAAAGCGATTAAAAGGTGAAATTGAGCATGCAGCAAATGGGTTAAATTTTGAGCTTGCTCATAAATTAAAGCTGAAACTTGATTTACTGTTAAATTACCAAAGTAAATCCACGGTCGTTTCTCATACCATCACGAATTTAGATGTGTTTAACATCGCATCAGAAGGAAATTATGCTTTTGTGAATTTTCTGAAAGTGATGAATGGGGTCATCATACAGACCCAAACCATAGAAGTGAAAAAACGTTTGGATGAAACAGACGAGGAAATCCTCGCGCTGGCCATTCCAGAAATTAGAGATCGATTCCACTCGCAGTCTCGTGAAATCGTCGTGCCATTTCGTATAGATATTTCTTCCGACAGCCTAAAATTTACCATCCCAAAGGCTGGAGACAAGAAGAAGCTGCTGGATTTATCTCAAAAGAATGTCGCGTTTTTCAAAAAGGAACGATTACTCCATTATGAAAAATTAAATCCGGATGTCCGGGTAGAGCGATTGCTCACAAAAATGCAGAAGGATTTACGGCTTACAGAACTACCACACCATATTGAATGTTTTGATAACTCCAACTTTCAAGGTCAATATCCCGTTTCTGCTATCGTAGTGTTTCGGGATGGCAAGCCTTCAAAAAAAGAGTATCGCCACTTTAATGTAAAAACGGTGGAAGGACCGAATGATTTTGCGACCATGGAGGAAGCGGTGTTTCGTCGATACAGGCGCTTAATCGATGAAGGACAAACCCTGCCTCAGTTAATCGTGATTGACGGAGGCAAAGGCCAATTAGGTGCGGCGGTAAAGAGCTTAAAGTTATTAGGAATTGAGAATAAGGTGGCTATTATAGGCATTGCGAAACGTTTAGAAGAACTTTATTACCCAGGAGATCCTTATCCGCTATATTTAGATAAAAAATCCGAAACGCTTAAGGTGATCCAACACCTACGGGATGAAGCCCACCGATTTGGCATCACCTTTCATAGAAAACAACGAAGCAGAAAAACCTTCCAATCTGAATTGGATCAGATCCCAGGCATTGGGCCGATCGCCGTTCAAAACTTATTAACACGTTTTAAATCGGTTAAAAAGGTAAAAGAAGCTTCCGACGAAGAATTATTAGGAACGATTAATCGAAAGCAACTTTTGGCCATTCGGCAGTTTTTTGCGGCTAGCGCAACAGAATCCTCCTTGCCAAAATAGTTCAGTTCGGCAATTTAACCAAGCGGCTAAATTAACCCACCTCACCAAATTAATTCAGATCGGAAATTTAGGCGATCATCTCTTCGAGCTCTAATTCAACCCGTAGATTATCGACAATGTGTTTTTGACGATCTGGAGTGTTTTTACCCATGTAATACTCTAATAATTGACTGATTTTTTGATCTTTCGACAAAATAACCGGATCCAATCGCATATCCTTTCCGATAAATAATCCAAATTCATCCGGAGAGATCTCTCCCAATCCTTTAAAGCGAGTAATTTCTGGTTTTGAACCTAATTTTTGGACGGCTTGCTGCTTTTCCTCTTCGCTGTAACAATAAATGGTTTCTTTCTTATTACGAACCCTAAATAAAGGTGTTTGCAAGATCGAAACGTGACCTGCTTTCACTAAATCAGGGAAAAATTGCAAAAAGAAAGTCAACAATAGTAAGCGAA
>CAYTDM010000004.1:20073-56282 GCA_964436635.1 uncultured Sphingobacteriaceae bacterium | reverse complement strand
TGCATCCCGTCCACATCGGCATCCGTCGCGATAACGATATTATTATATCGTAAGCCCTCTATCCCGTCTTCAATATTCAGGGCATGTTGTAAGAGGTTAAATTCTTCATTTTCGTACACGATTTTCTTGGTCAGCCCGTAGCTGTTTAAGGGCTTCCCTTTTAAACTAAAAACCGCTTGGGTTTGCACATCCCGTGATTTCGTAATGGAACCACTCGCTGAATCCCCCTCGGTAATGAAAAGCGTCGTTTCTTGTACGCGCTCGTGCTTATCGTCGTAATGAATTTTGCAATCGCGTAGTTTACGGTTATGTAAAGAGGCCTTTTTAGCTCGCTCATTCGCTAGCTTTTTGATTCCTGCGATGTCCTTCCGCTCCCTTTCTGATTGAACGATTCTTTTTAATAATGCTTCGGCAGTATCTGGGTTTTTGTGCAAATAATCATCCAAAGCCTTTTTTACAAAATCATTAATGAAAGTCCGCACGGTCGGGCCTTCCGGACCAACTGTTTGAGAGCCTAATTTAGTTTTCGTTTGAGACTCAAACACCGGTTCTTGAACTTTAATCGCAATGGCCGCAATCACCGATGCCCGAATGTCCGAAGCATCAAAATCCTTTTTATAAAACTCCCGAATGGTTTTCACCACCGCTTCACGAAATGCAGCTTGATGGGTTCCTCCTTGGGTGGTATGTTGACCATTTACAAAGGAATAATACTCTTCTCCATATTGCTGTCCGTGGGTTAATGCGATTTCAATGTCTTCCCCTTTCAGATGAATGATCGGGTAACGCATGCTTTCCATGTCCACATTGCGCTCGAGCAAATCCTTTAACCCATGCTCCGAAACATATTTTTTACCATTAAAATTAATGGTCAGCCCCGCGTTTAAGAAAACATAATTCCAGATCATGTTTTCAACAAACTCTAAACGATACTTATAATTTCTAAAAATCGTTTCATCTGGGTAGAAGGTTACAGACGTCCCATTGCGTTGTGTAGTTTCCTTTCGCTCATCATGCAACAGCTCCCCCTTGCTAAATTCAGCAATCCTTGTTTCGTTATTTCTATAAGATTGAACGACAAAGTTCGTGGATAACGCATTCACCGCTTTGGTACCCACCCCATTTAACCCTACAGATTTCTGGAAAGCTTTGCTGTCATACTTTCCTCCTGTATTGATTTTGGACACCACATCTACGACAGAACCGATGGGAATACCCCGGCCATAATCGCGAACGCTAGCCTTATTCTCATTCACCGTGATTTCTATAGTTCTGCCCGCACCCATCACAAATTCGTCAATGGAATTATCAATCACCTCTTTTAGCAAGACATAAATTCCATCGTCGTATGCAGAGCCATCGCCTAATTTCCCGATGTACATACCCGGTCTTAATCGAATATGCTCTTTCCAATCGAGCGAACGGATGCTATCTTCTGTATAATTATGTTCTGCCATGTATACTTATGCTTGATTTATCAATTGAACGCCTTTGCGAATGCGCGCTACCGCCTCTTCCTTTCCTAATAGTGCCAAAATGTCGAATACATGAGGTCCGAATTTTCCTCCGACTAACATGATTCGTAAAGGTAACATGAGTTCCCCTACCTTCATTCCTGACGCTTCCACAGCTAATTTATAAAAATGTTCTAACTCTGCCGCAGACCAAGGTTCAAAATTTTCGAATTGATTCGCTATGTCATCAAAAAACAGGTTTTTTTCAGCTGTCCACTTATTCTTCACTGAATCCACGTCAATTTCGCCTGGCGCTTGATAAAAAAACGAAGCTTGGGCCCAAAAATCTGTCACCAAGTTCATCCTTTCACGAACCAGATCCAGCACTTTTGAGGTGTATGACTCATCGATTTGTGCAATGCCGTTTACGGCAAGTATTTTTTTCGCCTCAGCGATTAATTCATCAGAAGGAATTCTCTGAATCCAAGCTTGATTAAACCACTTGGCTTTCTCAAAATCAAATTTGGCACCGGCCTTATTAATCCGAGAAACGTTAAAGCGCTCTACCAAGTCTGAAAGCGGGAAAATTTCCTGTTCGGTTCCATCGTTCCATCCTAAAAGGGCTAAGAAATTCACAAATGCTTCCGGCAAAAATCCTAACTCTCTAAAGCCTTTTGTCAAATCACCCGTTTGAGGATCTGACCAATTCATCGCATACACAGGGAAACCTAAGCGATCTCCATCCCGTTTGCTCAATTTACCATTCCCATCTGGCTTCAAAATTAATGGAAGATGGGCCCATGCTGGCATTTGTGCTTTCCAACCCAAATATTCCCAAAGCAGGATATGAATGGGAGCAGAAGGCAACCACTCTTCACCACGAAACACATGAGAAATTTCCATTTTATAATCGTCTACCACCACCGCTAAGTGATAAGTAGGCATGCCATCTGCCTTTAATAAGACTTTGTCATCGATCAGCGAGGTATCGAAACTCACCACGCCCCGAATCATATCTTCAAAACTAACTTGCTCCTGCTCAGGAACTTTAATCCGGATAACATATGGCACCCCTTCAGCAAGTAAGCGCGCAGTTTCTTCCTCTGGCAAACTCAAGGAATTTCTTAACTCCAAGCGATTTTCCTGGCTGTATTTAAAATTAGGATGCTGTTGGCGGTGTGCATCCAATTCTGCAGGCGTATCAAATGCATAGTAAGCATTTCCTTGTTGGATTAATTGCTCCGCAAACGCTCGGTACATGGCTTTGCGCTCGCTCTGACGATACGGACCAAAATCTCCCCCATGAATAGGACTTTCGTCCGGTTCCATCCCGCACCATTTCAAGCATTCTTGAATGTATTCTTCTGCCCCTGCCACAAAACGTGTTTGATCCGTGTCTTCTATCCTTAACACAAACGTTCCGCCATGTTGCTTCGCAAACAAATAATTAAATAAGGCTGTGCGAACACCTCCTAAATGCAATCCTCCGGTTGGACTCGGCGCAAATCGCACCCGAACTTTCTTTTCCATGCTATTCATCTTACAAAGATAAAAAATCCAAGTCCTAAAGGCTCAACTAATTTTATTTATGTATTTTGCATCATTAATGTATTTTGCATTGAAATCAAGTATGCAGACGAAGACACCTAACTTGCCTTTACAATTGAATCAGCAACGCTGGAAATTTTTCCTGTTGATTTTTGCGGCGATTATCGCGGCTGCGTCCTTATTGTATACAAATTACTTAGTTAGAAATCTCTCAAAATCAGAGCGCACAAAAGCAGAGGTATGGGCCATGAGCACACGTACCATGATGACCATGCCAGACATCAACGATGAATTTATTTCATTTGTGTACGCGGTCAGAGATAGTTTGGTCCTGCCAGCCATCATTACAGATTCCAGAGATAGCATCATTCATTGGAGGAACCTGAATCCTCAAAAAACAAATATTCCACAAGAGGCTACGGACGCGGCAGAGTTGGGGAAGAAAATGGAGTACGACCCGGCCTATTTTCAACAGCAATTAGCGATCATGAAAAAAAACCACGCGCCCATCACCATTGAACTTTGGGATGGAGAAGAGTGGCTGGTGTATTACAAAGATTCAACGCTATTAAATCGCTTGAGAATCTTTCCCTACATTCAATTAACCCTGATCGCCATCTTTTTATTTATCGCCTATACGGTCTTTAACGCGATTAGAAAATCGGAACAAAACTTGGTATGGGTAGGCCTCACAAAGGAAGCAGCCCACCAACTTGGCACCCCCATCTCTTCTTTAATGGCCTGGTTGGAATTAGTTCGGACCAAGTTTGAAGCAGAAAATGACCCCATGTTAAACGAAATGGAAAACGATATTAAACGCCTTGAAACCGTTGCAGATCGTTTTTCAAAAATTGGTTCTGCGCCCGTCTTGCAACGGCATCACGTATATAAAGTCGTGGTGGACTTTGTCAACTATTTCAAAGTACGCACCAGCGACCGCATCGTATTTAATGTGTCAGGGGATTCCCATGTAACGGCCATGATTAATCCGCCACTATTTGATTGGGTGTTAGAAAACCTATTGAAAAATGCTGCGAACGCAATAGAATCGGCCGGCCGCATCGATATTGTGATAACAGAAAACCTTGCCAAAGACGAAATTTACATTGATGTAAGCGACACAGGTAAAGGGATTCCGAGAAATAAATTTGAAACTGTTTTTGAGCCGGGCTTTACCACGAGAAAAAGAGGTTGGGGATTAGGGTTGTCCTTAACGAAAAGAATGGTGAAATACCATGCAGGAGATATTTTTGTTAAAGATTCAGAAGTAGGAAAAGGAACCACCTTCCGGGTGGTATTACCCAGCAGCCAACCCTCTGAAGAAGCTAAAATAAATTCGGTTAACAGCTAAGATTGTATGAGTGATTACTATGATTTGGCCATTCCGATCGCTTGGCCAGACCAAACGGCAAGAGGTGACGAAGCGTGGATGAAAGTCCTAAAAAAAATAGGACTTGTTAAAAATCTGAATTTTCGAATAGGGCATGCTGCCATTGTGCTCATTGAAAGAAAAACAGGAGCTATTCATTATGCTGACTTTGGAAGATACATCACGCCAAGGGGGATGGGAAGGGCGCGCACAACCAGATTTGATCCTGCATTAAGGATTCATACCCGCGCAGAGTTCAATGAACATGGAGAAATGCTTAATTTGGAAGAGCTCTTGTCTGAAATGGAATCGCTGGAAGCATATACCCATGGAGCTGGACGATTGGTGGGAGCTATTTGTGAGGGAATTTCTTTTGCCAAAGCGCTTGAATTTGCGGAAAAGACTGTAGAACAAGGATTAATTCCCTACGGTGCCTTGGCGCCCAAAAACAACAGTTGTTCTCGCTATGTCGCTCAGATTTTAGCGGCCGGTCTACCGAAAAATGACCCGAGAGTAGGGAAAATTTTATATCCCGAATTCATCAAGCCAAGTCCGATGAGTAATGTGGTGAATGCGCCCAAGAATAAGGAGATTTTTATTTTATCAGCAGGGAAACTTATAAAAAAAACTTTTAATCGTCGCCAGTCTTTTCGCTTCCAGATCCAGCAACTTTTGGACAATTTTACGACAAAGGGTGCAAAAAAATTAGGGCCTGATCACCAAGCTGGATGGTTGAACGAGCCTGAGCGACACCCCCAAATTCCACACACTGCTCAATGGCTGGGAGGCATTGGGGAAGGCAAGTGGTTTGCGTTAGCAAAACAAGATGAACACTTTATGATTACCCGTTACGGTGTAAAAGGTACGATCGATTATCAGGTATTTTGCGCCGCAAACGACCCCATAGACTTAAACGGTCCTTATGAATTTACTTACGATTTAAATTATCACAAACATGTGATCATTCAAGGTGGAAAACTCCTTGCTTTCTCCACCCAAATGCCGATATTGCGAACAAATACCAAACAAAATTTAGTTGAATCATGACACTTACATTATTAAAAGCCAAAATTCATACGGTTAAAGTTACCGAGGCAAATGTAGCCTATAACGGATCCATTACCATCGATGCAGATTTATTAGATGCAGCAGGAATTAAAAAATACGAGCAGGTATATATTAATAATGCAGTTAGCGGAAGCCGCATTATGACCTATGTCATCCCGGGGAAAAGAGGAAGTGGCGAAGTGTGCATGAATGGAGGTGCGGCTTTGCATGCGAAAGTAGGGGATACGGTACACATCCTTTCATTTATTCAACTGACTCCGGAAGAAGCGGACACCTACCAACCGACTTTGGTATTTACTGAAGGAAATAATCAAATTAAATCGGTAGAAACGTATAATTACTAAAACAAGTCCTATGTTGTGGAGAAATAAGCCGAGCATAGAAGAATTAAATTCCTCTTTTGCCCCGAATATTGGAAGCTTTTTAGGGATTGAATTTGTGGAAATCACGGATGATAGTTTGGTGGCCACGCTTCCGGTGAATGAAAAAACCAAACAACCCTTCGGCTTACTTCACGGGGGTGCTTCGGTGGTCTTGGCAGAAACTTTGGGGAGCATTGCCTCTAACTTGGTGATTGATTCAGATAAGTTCATGGGCGTTGGACTTGAAGTCAATGCCAATCACTTAAGGCCAGTCTCATCCGGTATCGTTAAAGGCGTTTGTACACCTGTACACATAGGAAAAAGCACCCACGTGTGGGATATTAAAATATACGAAAAACACGGAAAAATAAATTGCATTAGTAGATTAACCGTCGCTATTGTTCCAAAACCATAAAAATGAGGGATTATAAAGGATATTTCATTATACCAGCAAGTCCAGATTTGGTGTACAAAGCCCTGACCACAGAAACGACCATCATGCTTTGGACAGGAGAAGAAGCCAGCTTTATGGAAGAGCCGAACACCGAGTTTTCCATGTGGTCTGGGTCCATTGTGGGCAAAAACATCTTGTTTGAACCGGATAAAAGAATCGTACAAGAATGGTACTTTGGAGATCACTCCGAATCCAATCCATCCATCGTAGAAATTCGCTTGCATCCGCACAAAAAAGGCACTTCCATGGAGGTTCGCCACACGAATATCCCGGAAGATGAATACGAAAATATGGTCGAAGGTTGGGAAGACACCTACGCCGCTGCACTCATCGATTTTTACTTAGATTAATCGGATTTGAATTAGATTAAACGGATTAGAATTAGATGAATCGGATCGATTAGATCCCTGCAGAGTGAAACTGCAAGTCATACAATTTTTTATAAGCACCATTTCTTGCCAATAACTCCTGGTGACTGCCCATTTCTAATAACTCTCCCTTATCCAGCACGATGATTTTATCTGCTTTTTGAATGGTAGATAAACGGTGCGCGATTACGATGGAAGTACGGTCTTTCATGAGCGCATCAATGGCGAGCTGAATCAATTCTTCGGTTTCAGTATCTACCGATGAAGTGGCTTCATCTAACACTAATATTTTCGGGTCGTGCACCAAAGCTCGGATAAAAGAGATTAACTGCGCTTGACCGGCTGACAAGGTGGATCCTCGCTCTTGAACTTGGTAATCATATCCGCCGGGCATTCTCATGATAAAGTCATGTGCACCCACTTGCTTGGAGGCTGCGACGATCATATCGCGCGTGATGGCTGGATCGTGCAAAGAAATGTTATTTGCGATAGTATCCGAAAAAAGGAACACATCTTGCAAAACCGTCCCGATAGTGCGCCGTAAATAATTCAATTCGTATTCCCGAATATCGACACCGTCTAACAAAATCGAGCCCTTATTTACCTCGTAAAAACGACTTAATATATTAATCACGGAAGATTTACCTGCACCTGTAGCCCCTACCAATGCGAGCGTTTCTCCAGGCTTAATTTGGAAATTCACATCTTTCAACACCCAATTTTCGGCTTTATAAGCAAACCAAACACGGTCAAAAACAATCGAACCCTGAACAATTTCGGGTTTCAATACGCCTCGATTTTCAGTGATTTCTTGGGTATCCAACACTTCGAAAATCCGTTCCGCACTGACCATCCCCATTTGCAAGGTGTTAAATTTATCGACCAATTCTCGAATTGGGCGGAAAATCATATTGATGTACATAATAAAAGCTACCACCACACCTGGAGACAAATCCGCCGCTAAGATGTTTTTTGACCCATACCAAACCAACAAACCCATGGCAACTGCCATGATGATTTCAATCACAGGGAAAAAGATAGAAAAATACCAATTGGCACGAATATGGGCGTTTCGATGTTCAGCGTTTGCGGCTTTAAACTTATTCATTTCCTGCTCCTCACGAGCGAAATATTGAATAATACTGACCCCTGTAATGTGCTCCTGCAAAAATGTATTCAGGTTAGAGACCCATTTACGCACATCTTGAAATGCAGATTTCATCGCCTCTTTAAAGATATAGGTGGCGAAAATCATGACTGGCATTGGGATTAATACGATCAAGGTCAGCTTCCAATCCGTATAAAACATCACTCCAAGAATCACGGCGAGTTGTAGGATATCGCCAATAATCTGGATCAAACCTTCAGAAAATATATTTGCTATGGTTTCTAAGTCAGAAACAGTTCGAGTAATCAGGCGCCCGATCGGAGTGTTGTCAAAGTATTGCAGGCGAAGTTTTGTGATGTGATTAAACACATCGATCCGTAAATCACGAATGACAGATTGGCCTAAGGTATTCGTCATTAATGAATGAAAATACCGCACGATGGATTGAAGTAATAATAAACCCAGCATAAGGATCAGCATCCAAGTCAACCCGTCATAGTTAGCAGAAAGAATGTAGCGATCTAAGGTGTATTCTACTAATACAGGCATCGCTGGCGCAATCGCCGCCATTAAGATCGTTAAGAATATAGAAATGTATAAAATCCTTCGATATGGATTTAAATATCGCGTAACTCTTTTAAATAAATCTACGTCTGCTGCCTTTTTCCCTGATTTCACGCTGCGTTCCTACTTTCTGTTTTTTTATTTTTTTATTTTTTTAAGTTGGCCAAAACCTCATCTAAACGAGTAATATCCACCTCATTCTCCACCACGGTTCCATCTGGTTGGACAATCAAAATTCTTGGCAATTCTGTTAAATACAACAAATCAATAGAGGCTTGACGAGTTTCTGCTCGAACCATAAATGAATGTTCAAATTTACGATCATCCGAAACTGGTTTCCAATCGCTCATACGAGTGTCTAATGAAAAATACAATAAATCTGCATGGCTGTATTTCTGAACGATGTCTTGAACCGCATCTAACTGACTTGAAGAAACAGGATCCCAGGTAGCCCAAATATACAAAACTAAAAATTCACTATTAGTATAATCCTTAATTTCAAATGGAAGTAATCGGCTGGTTCTTGCTGTTAAAATTTTGGTGAAATCAATTTGTTTTGGAGCATTCGTAATGCGGTAAATTTGATTGTAAACATCTAAACCGTATTTTGACTGTTGCACAGCTGGAGGAGCACTTAAATACAATTGTGCATATTCTTCAAGATGTTCCTTCACATTCTTTTGCTCATGAATAAGAAAAAATGTCCCAATAAATGGCTTTTTCTCATTGATAAACTCTTGATTCACATTTCGGTGAGGATTCACGAATTCGCCTTCATCGCTTAAATTCACAATGGCATTCGCGTATTTATCATTCCAACGCTCGAGAAATTCTTGTTCCTCGCCACCACCTAAAATTTTCACTGAATGTGGATCTTGATGATAAGGTTGATCGACCACAGCAACGACTTCAAAATTTCCATTTTCAGTCACTAAAAGTGGAACCGTTTGCGCCCAATTTCCTGTGGAAGAATGTGTGCCAGAAACGTCTAAAAAATAAACTTCATTTGCATTAAGACCCGTTAGTTGTGTTTCTAACTGCCCTCCTGTAGCCACCAATTTATTAACTTCCTTCCAATCTTCATCCTTTACTATCACAGTCACATCCCCATTATCAGGAATGTTAACTCGCATATTAATCGAAGTCGTCACTAATTTATATGGCTTCAGTGCACTAAATTGTTCAGCCAAATTAGCGCCTTTTTTCTCTTCTCCACAAGAAATCAACATCAAACACATCACGAAAAACGACCCGAGTTTTTTTAACAAATTCATTGTGTTCATGATTTATAATTTATGGTTTAATTGTAAAACGGTGTCAGGATAAACGACTGAGGTTAAATACAATCCGTGTGCAGGCACAGAAGTTCCTGCTATAGATCTATTTTTACTTTCTATTACTTTATGCATATACGAAAGAGGTTGTTTGCCATAACCGATTTCTAATAAGGTTCCTACGATCGCACGCACCATATTGCGTAAAAAACGATCCGCAGCAATATGAAAAACTAAGCCCTCGTTCACTTCCTCCCAATATGCTTCAAATATCGTACAATTATTTGTAAATACCTGTGTATTTGACTTACTAAAGCAAGAAAAGTCTTTATAATCAAATAAAACCTTCGCCGCTTCATTCATGGCATGCATATCGGGACGCGCACGCAACTGCCATGAAAATCTTTCTCGAAATGGATCCTTCTCAAAATGCACATGATATTCATAGGCACGCCTTACCGCATCAAAACGAGCATGAGCTTGTTGATCCACCGGATAAAGGTTTTTAACAACAATATCGGATGGTAACAAAGCATTCAATTGATAGATAAAGCGTTCAGAAATCTGATCCGTAGCCGCTAAGTCAAAATGTGCATACAATTGTTTGGCATGCACACCCGTATCCGTCCTCCCACACCCCACAGTTTCTATAGGCTTGCGCAAAATCGTAGCCAACGCCTGATTCAATTTCTCTTGTACAGACATCGCGTTTTGTTGAATTTGCCAACCATGGTATTGCGTTCCATCGTAAGCCAATTCCAAAAAAAACCTTTGCAAATGTTCTTGTTCCATATATTGCTGGAAAAATACTTATCTTTACGAATAGGTAAAACACTCCCTTCATTGGGGGTACCCTATTTCACACAAAGGTAAAGGATTTTCGGACATGCTTCTCACAAATGAAACATTAGATTTTTTGAATGATTTGTCTAAAAACAATCAACGCGAATGGTTCCACGAAAATAAAAATCGTTATGAACCGGTATGGCAAGGCATGAAATCCCTGGTTTCTGCATTGATCATGGGTCTTTCGAAGTTTGACCCACAGATTCACCAAGAGATCGATCCAGGAAAATGCCTTTTCCGCATTTATCGCGACACCCGATTTAGCTTAGATAAAACGCCCTATAAAACCTGGTTAGGCGCAGGCATTTCTAAAAACGGAAGAAAATTAGCTGGTCCCGAATATTACATTCACATTCAGCCAAATAACCAAAGTTTTATAGCGGTCGGATATTGGCAACCCGAAAAAACGCATTTGGAAGCCATCCGCCAAGAAATCGACTATAATGGCAATGAACTGGAAGCCATACTTTCGAATTTGCGCGAGCAAAACCCAAGCATTGAATTAGGCGAGTACGACAAGCTGAAACGACCACCACAAGGGTATGCAGCGGACCACCCTTACATCGATTATTTAAAACTGAAAAGCTTTACGCTTCAAGTGAGTTTGAGCGACAAAACGGTGCAAAGCGAAGATTTACTAAGTACAATTTTAAAGCATTACGAAATCATGCTGCCTTTTAAAAATTTTATTCATCAGGCGATCGGGGACGAATAATGCAGAAAGTCGCAAATTTTTAACGAGGTAAAGATATTTTTCCCATACAAACCGCTGGAGCACCTACCAAACCTGACGCATCTGCAGATGTTCCCGACAAGGCTGCCACATGATCGGGCGACCCCGCTAAGGTTTCGTTCGCTAAGGCTGCAAATAGCACTGCTTCTTTGGCATCCGGATGCACACCCAAGGCTTCAAAAGTTTTCAATTCCACCCCGTATCCATCTAATCCTATAGACAGATGCTTCATGATCACTGGGTTAGAAACCCCGCCGCCACTTGCATATACCGTGAGTGGACTTTGATGAGGGCGTTCTGCTGCGCAAACACGAATGCTATTCACGACCGCCGTCGCTGAAAACTTAGCTAAGGTGGCCAACACATCTTCATGAGAGAGATCTGCGCACTGGCTTGCCTGCATGGCATGATCCAGGTAATGTAGATTAAACAATTCTGGCCCGGTGGTTTTCGGGTTCGCGAGCGCAAAAAAGGAATGATTCAGTAGTGCGTTTAATAATTCTTTATGCACCGTTCCCTGTGCTGCCATTGCCCCATTTGCATCCATATCCAGGTCAAAATGCCGCTTCATATACTGATTCATGAGCGTATTTGCGGGGCCGATATCAGTCGCAAAGGGTTTCATCGACTGCTTTTGATTGGCTGCTGAAGGCAAATAGGTATAGTTCGCAATTCCTCCCAAATTCAACAAAATTCGATCTTCCAGCTCAGAACTAAACAATAAGTAATCACCATAAAGAGCTAATGGGGCTCCTTCTCCTCCGGCTGCTACGTGTTTTTGCCGAAAATCAGACAGGGTAATGATTCCAGTTTTTACAGCCAAATGATCGCCATCGCCTATCTGAAAGGTATTCGATGGGTATAAATGCACGTCCTCGCCTTCCTGTTGTGAAAAAGATGCTTGTATGGATTGTGGAGCATGGAAAACGGTCTGACCATGGCTCGCAAGCAGGTCGACTTTTTGAGGCTCCACCCCCCATTGCGCGAGCGCCTGCAAAACAAATCTCGCATGATGATTTGCTATTTCCGCATTCAAACCACTTAAATCCGCCTGATGAATAACTTGCTTCGCAAAAACCCTGGAAATTAAATCGCGAAAAGAGGGCTCGTAAGGAATGGTAGTAAAATGAATGACCTGCACACTTGTTTGCAAACCGCTATTCGTAAATTCACAAAGGGCCAAATCCAATCCATCCAAGGAAGTTCCGGACATCATTCCTAAAATTAAACGTTTTTTAGCGTCTGCAAGTTGATATAAACGGGCTATTTCTGGATTCATTTGCAAATAAAGCATAAGATGCCTAAGTTTGGAAAAAATATTGAGAGTATGAAATTTCCTGATGAACTAAAGTACACGAAAGATCACGAATGGATTCGTGTGGAAGGTGATGAAGCGGTAGTAGGTATTACTGATTTTGCGCAAAGCGAATTAGGTGATATCGTGTTTGTAGATATTAATACTGTTGGCGATGAAATATCGAAAGACGAAGTTTTTGGTAGCGTAGAAGCCGTAAAAACCGTTTCAGATTTGTTCATTCCGGTTTCCTGTACCATATTAGAAGTAAACCCTGAGATCGACAGTGCGCCAGAATTAATCAATCAAGACCCTTACGGGAAAGGTTGGGTAGTTCGTGTCCGTTTAAATGATCCTTCTGAAGTAGATGGATTATTGTCGGCTGCGGAATACCAGGATTTAGTATCCTAATTCGCGCTGTTTTAGCTCCCGCAATATTGCTCACAACCCGGAAGTAAGGCGCTTATTTCCGGGATTTTGCTTATTTATGAAATATTATATCTGGACGTATGCATGGACGATCACCATTTTGGTGTTATGTCTATTGCCCCCAAGTGAATTCGGGAATACGAGCAGATTTTTTGAAGGCGCAGATAAACTGGTGCATACGGGCCTATTCTTCGTATTTACTGTGCTCTTATTTTTTGCCTCCATCCACGCACATCCCGGCAAGTATTCGAAGTGGGTAACCTGCTTACGAGTCACGACTATTTCTGTTTTTTTCGCGATGCTGACAGAATTTTTGCAGTGGAAAGTTTTTACCTATAGAACCGGGGATTTTTGGGATGTTCTCGCTAACCTAATTGGAATTGGAATGGGTTGTTTTGCCTTTCTTTTAATCTATAGAAAGAGCAACGACTAATTGCTGGTTAACAAATTTCTTAATTATTTAATTTCCCATTCATTTCCCATTCATTTCCCATTCAATCTGCGCATACAACCTTCATTAATCTTCTATTTTTAACCCCATCTTTTACCTCATCGATTTCTTTTTCGCGCTAGCGCAATGACTCCCACAGATGTCACTCCTTGCATGAAAAGTGCATTCGCACAAGAGCTAATGGTGGCTCCAGTAGTAAGCACATCGTCCACGAGGATGACCTTTTTACCTTGTAATCGCCCTTCATTTTCAATGCACTGATAGGCCTGATCTAAATTATCAAAACGAGCAGCCCGGCCTTTGCCGACTTGGGATTCGACCGAAGGAAGTTTATAAAGCACATCTGAAATTATAGGAAGATTTAATTCGGTAGCGAGGCCTTCGGCAAAGACCTGACTTTGGTTATACCCTCTTTTCTTCTTTGTGGTTCCTTGTGCAGGGATGGGGATCAAAGCATCCGAGCTCAAGCATGGATGTTGATTCTTTTTTAACAGGTTGCCATAGGATTGGCCCAAAGAAAAACCTAACTGCTTATTCCCAAAATACTTAAACTGATGCACGATGTTTTGCACTCGAGAACGCTCCTCGAATCGTAAAAAGCAAGCCACAAAATCCAAAGGAAATTGACCGCCGATTAACTGCACTCCTTCATTAAAAGAATCGACATGAAAGTTCGTAATCGGTAAGTGATATTGACATTCTAAGCAAATAAATCGCTCATTTTCTACTAAAGGTCGGTCACATGCAGCACAACAAGTCGGAAACCACAACTGCAAAAAATGTTGGAAACACTGTTTTAATACTCCGCTAAAGGCCGTCACGCTCCCCCCAACCTTCTTCTCCTTCATCCCATCACTCCCAACATACCCCTTCATCCCAACTTTCTCCTTCATCCCATCTTTCTCCTTCATCCCATCTTTCTCCTTCGTCCCATCTTTCCCACTCATGTTCAACTCCTTCCCAGCCCACACTCACTATTCAATCCTTCCTGTTCCACTCAAACTTTCCAGCTCAGCCGCTCACGGAAGAGTACCCCTAATATAAGAATTTATTTAATTAGAAGATGCATATGCTTCCTGTTCTGAGATGCTTATGCTTCCTACTCTGAGATGCTTAAGCTTCCTTTTCTTTAATAGCGAGTTGACCACAAGCCGCATCGATGTCTTTCCCTCTGCTTCTGCGTATATTCGTAGTAATGCCTTGTTTTTTAAGGAAGTTTGCGAACGCATCAATCTTGTCGACGGCTGCATTTGTAAAATCTGCAAAAGAAATCGGATTATACTCAATAAGATTTACCTTGCATGGCACGTGTTTACAGAACTTTGCAAGTTCTGCTGCATCAACTAACTCATCATTAAACCCATTAAATACAATGTACTCATAGGTAACGGGGGTCTTCGTTTTTGCATAAAAATACTTCAGCGCTTCTGCCAAAGTTTTCAATGAATTTTGCTCATTGATCGGCATGATTTGATTTCTTTTCTCATCGTTCGCCGCGTGTAGGGAGAGTGCCAAATTAAATCGCACTTGATCGTCACCCAACTTCTTAATCATCTTTCCGATTCCTGCAGTAGAAACAGTAATCCGTTTTGCCGCCATGTGCAAGCCATCTTCAGAAGTAATTCGATCTATAGACTTTAGGACGTTGCTATAATTCAATAAAGGTTCGCCCATTCCCATATAAACAATATTGGTCAAGGGCGTATTATAATGCTCCATCGCTTGCTTGCTAATCAGCACCACCTGATCATAAATTTCATCGGCATTTAAATTTCGCTTGCGGTCCATATACCCTGTTGCACAAAACTTACAGGTTAGACTGCACCCCACCTGAGAGCTCACACACGCCGTCATGCGGTCATCCGCGGGAATGAGCACCCCTTCAACTAAATGCGTATCATGCAAGATAAAACTGCTTTTTATCGTCTTATCTGAACTTATTTGCGCATTTTTAACCTTTACGGCTTGTATCGTGAAATGTTCTTTTAATTGATCTCTAAAACCTTTACTTAAATTGGTCATTTGATCAAAATCAACGCAAGACTTTGCCCACAACCATTCATATAACTGCTTGGCACGAAAGGCAGGCTGCCCTAACTCCAAGACCTTTTCCTTCAAGTCATCAAGCGATAAGCTTCGAATGTCTATTTTCTTTTTGGATGTTAACACATTGCAAAGATACACATTTGCATAATGCCAATAAAAAAGTATATTTGCCAAATAAGCCTAAACATTTAATAATTTGAAGAAGTACCTGTTTTCCGCGGATTACATATTACCTATTACGAGTGAGCCGATGCCAAATGCGGTTATTGAAACCGATGAATTTGGTCAAATTTTACAAATTTGGAAGGACAGCTCGGTATTTCCGTCCTCAGAAAAAATTAATAAGTTAAGGGGAGTGATTGTCCCCGGCTTCGTAAATGCCCATTGTCACTTAGAGTTATCCCATTTATTAGGCAAAATACCGAGAAACACGGGATTAGTCGCCTTCATAAAAAAAATCATTTCTGAACGAAAAGCTTCTTCGGAAGAAATTAAAGAGGCCATGATTCAGGCAGACAAGATGATGTATAAGAATGGCATCGTGGCGGTAGGAGATCATGCAAATGTACAGGACTCAAAAGAGGTCAAATTAAATAGTCCAATTTATTATCACACTTTCGCAGAAGTATTAGGCTTTGAACCAGATGTTTCAGCATCTACTTTTGCAGCGGGTTTAGAATTAAGCACGCATTTTAATCCGCTTAATTCGTCCATAACTCCGCACGCACCCTATTCTGTTTCAAAAGAACTCATTCGACTAATTTCTAAGTCGAAAGAGGATTTATATCAGCCAATAAGCATGCATAATCAAGAGAGCATGGCTGAAAACGACTTCTTTAGATATAAGTCTGGAGATTTTGTAGATTTCTACGATTGGTTAGGGAAGGACATTAGCTTCTTTAAATCCCATTCCAAGTCATCTTTGCAATCCATTCTTCCGTGTTTGCCTGCAAACAGAAACATTCAATTAGTCCATAACACCTTCACTTCTGCAAAAGATGTGTCGTTTGTATATCGTTTAAATCGAAAAGTTTATTGGTGTCTTTGTCCAAAAGCTAATCAGTACATTGAAGGTTCAATGCCAAATATTTTCAATTTCTTATTGAATGATCAGGCCATTACCATTGGAACGGATAGTTTGGCATCCAATGATGAGTTATGCATCCTTTCAGAATTAAAAGAAATACACAAACACTATCCGGATACGAAATTAAACGACTCCGTTCGTTGGGCAACTTGGAATGGAGCAGAATTCCTGGGAATAACGCGAGAATTCGGTTCCATTGAGGTCGGAAAAAAACCTGGGTTAAATTTAATACAGCATACAAATGGCTTAAATTTAACAGAAAAAAGCACTGTTAAAAAATTAATTTAAGGTTTTTAGCTGCTTTAAGACCCCGGGGAACATCGTTCTCGGTTTACTGCTTAGCGAGGACCAGTAAGTCTAAATTCTTTAAAGGTAAATCAAAGCGTTTAGCAATGTCTTTATTCGTCAGATGGCCTTGGTATAAATAAACTGCGTTTCGAATCCCAGGCTTTTGCCAAATCAAATTTGCAAAGCTTCCTTCCTCGCCTTGCTCCAGCAAAATGGGTGCAAAAATATTGCTTAACGCATACGATGCACTTCTCGCGACTCGAGACGCAATGTTTGGCACACAATAGTGAATCACATCGTATTTTCTAAATACCGGATCATCATGGGTGGTCTTTTCAGAGGTTTCAAAACACCCTCCCTGATCGATGCTTACATCGATTAAAACAGAATTCGGCTTCATCATGGACACCGTTTCTTCACTTACCAAACAAGGACTTCTTCCGTGATCTGAACGAACTGCGCCAATCACTACATCGCTGGAAATGATTGCTTTTTTTAATATTGCAGGCTGTAATACAGACGTATACACCCGACTTCCAACATTATTTTGTAATCGTCTAAGACGATATAAAGAACTGTCAAAAACTTTTACCTGCGCACCCAAAGCGATGGCGGTTCGCGCTGCAAATTCTCCCACTGTTCCGGCTCCAATGATCACCATTTCAGTAGGAGGCACGCCTGTAATACCTCCAAGCATTAGTCCTTTTCCGTTAAAGACATTGCTAAGGTATTCTGCCGCGATTAAAACAGATGTAGCACCCACAATTTCACTCATAGCCCGCACCACTGCTAACACACCTCCCTCATCCCTTAAATACTCATAGGATAAGGCAGATATACGCTTCTTCATGAGGGCTTTTAAGGCAGCTATATCTATAAATGTAGGCGGTTGACACGATAAGAGCGTTTGGTTTTCGCGCATGCAGGCTATCTCTTCTAAACTGGGGGCACCAATTTTAATAATTAAATTGGCTGATTGATACACCTCTTTCGCATCGAAAACGATTTGTGCGCCCTGCTCTGAATAATGTTGATCCAGAAAGTTTGATCGTTCACCCGCGCCACTTTGAATCATGACTTGATGACCATTTTCAACCAAAAGACCGACTGAAAGAGGAGTTAATGCAATCCGATTTTCTTGTGCATCGATTTCTTTTGGAATGCCAATTAATAACTGTTTATGTTTATTTACTACACCTTCAAGCGACTCTTGTGGCTGGCGCATGGCTTCTTGGGCTAATTTTGCAAATTCACTCATATCGAATTATTAGGCTTATTTGAGCGAAGTTACGAAAAAAGCCGAGCAAAAAATAGTTGCCCGGCTTTTTCTAATGTATCAATGGTTGTTATAATTTAAATGCCACGATTTGATTGTCTTTCGCTTTATAATAAAGAATACCTGCCAAATCATCTACTTCATACTCTGGCTTCCGATCCTTTAATAAAATTTCCCGTTCTACTTTTCCATTTGTTTTATTGACTTTTACCAATCCCACACCTCCATCTAAATTCGTAAGCATAAATTGAGCATTCTCAGTCGCGGAGGTCGCTTTAAAACGTTTGTTCATAGTTTGAAATGAAACCGAGGCAATATTTGCGAAGCCATCGGAAACAATTTTCATTTGCTCACCATAACTATTTAACATGGAAGAATTCGGATAGGTGCCGTATCTACCGCCCTGATAGGCAGCAGATGCCGCAATGGCCATGGAGGTAACCGCTAATACGCCTGATGCAATTTTAACAAAACCACTCTGACCAGGTGATTTATGATAGCTATGGTAACGTTTAGCCCCATTCTGATCGTAAAAAGCTACATTTTGGCTTGAAGTCAACACATATCCATCATCCCATACTGAAATTCCTGAAGGCGCCTCTTTTTCATTAAACTCAATGCTGGCCAAGGTAGTGATCGCTCCAGTTTCTTCTCCGATCGCTAATAAATCTTCTCCGTTGCTTAATAAATACCGCTTATTTTTTGCGTCATAATTACTGGCGACTGCCTTCGCTTTTTTATATTTAATTGGTTTGTCCCAAACGGAATCGCCGGTTTGCAAATTCACAATGCCTGCATCTGAGTCTGTTATATAAATTAAGCCTTTAGGCGTGCTGGCCATGGTGTGAATATTTTCTCCCGTGGATAATGGTTTCTTAAATAAAGGTTTACCATCAAAGGAAATTTTATTGATGCCTCCCGAGTAGATGCCAAATAGAATGCCATCTTCTAAGGTGTAAAAATGTTGAACATAGCCTTTTGTTTGCGGAGCCTTATCCCACAAATCTTCCCCATTAGCAGCATTTAAAAAGGCGATTTTCGATTCTGATTTGCCCGCAGTTAATTTAGCAATACCGGATTTACCCGAATTATCTACATCACTCACGACCGCTAAGCCTTGTGGTAAAATTTCAAAACGAGAAACAGTCCCCTTAATTTTTCGCTCTTTATCCCACAAAATATCGCCGTTAACGCTCACTTTCTGAATGCGCGTATCCCCGTTAGGACGCTCTTCAAAGGTGTAAATTTCTTTTCCTGATTTATCCGCAGACATCCAGGTGATTTTATCTACATCGGCAGTCCAACTAATTTCTCCTGAATTCAGATCTACTGCCATTAACTTTTTAGTGGTAGGAACCAAAATGTGTTGAGCGGTTAAAAATGGTTTGCCGGAGCTTAAAGGAACAGCATTCCCTGAACGCACCTTACCGACATTTGGATCTAAACTTGTATACACTTCTTGTTTTCCCGTTTCCAAATCATACATCGCAGTCGCCAATACATTGCGTTCTTTATTACTTCTATTTCCTACCACCACCAATTTGTTTTGTGGCAAAAACACTTGCAATTCTGCAATGGTCTTCCAGCCGTTATCTTCCGTAGCAAATAAGGTTTTGCCAGTAATAATATCTATAACTGTTTTTTTTGAAGTCATCAGACCGCCTTGACTCACCACCAAATACGGAGACATGGGCACAAAATCTATTTCTTCTGCCTTCACTTTTCCATATTCTGAGAAGTTAAAATGTGCTTGATCCGCACCTGGGAGGATGCCCGACAAACCCGCATTGCTCGCCACAACGAGCACTCCGGATTGTGTCAAAGTCATAAAGTTAATTTTACCGCCAAGATCATACACGATGTCTGGCTTATCTGTTTTTTGTGCGAAAACCGACAGGACGCACAAAATCAAAGGAACAATAATAGATAATTTTTTCATGATATAGGGTTTTTACATGAAGTAAAATTACGGGCCCCTCATGGTGAGGACAATAAGTGAAATCCCGTAATTTTATTCCGTAAATCCCGGTAGAAAAAAGCATCTTAGAATCCTAAACTCAAACCAATCAGAAAGTTAGCAGTAGCTTGGGGATAATAATAATTATAATACGCTCGTGATCCGTCCTCATTCAAATGGCCCCAAGTATAGCCATTCGAGGCATATTTTTCACCGAAAACATTGTTGATAGCCAGGGTTAATCCGACTTTTTTTGCCGAACGGTAAGAAGTCGTATACGCGAATCGCAAATTATTCACAAAAAACGGATCAATGCTGCGTACTTTTGCACTCGTATTATCTAAATATTGTCTGGAAACATACTTACTGATCAGGCCCGCTTCAAATTTTGGATGAAGTTTCCAAGTCCATTCACTGGAAGCCACCACAGAAGGAGACAAGGCGATGTTTGTGCGATCATACGAAATCGCCTGCTGGCCTGAGTAATCGAATTCATCCACATATTCGACAAAATCTATGATCTTATTCTCGCTAAATGCTGCAGTAGCTGACCACTGAAGGGCAGAAGAAAGTCGCCATTGCGCGTCCAACTCGATACCTGCACGATAGCTTTTTGCCACATTTTGACGAATTAACTCCCCTACATCATTAATTTCTCCAGTAATAATTAACTGATCCTGGTAGTACATACCGTAAACGTTTGCGCCAAGCGAATACTTCGCAGATTGATAACGATATCCCCCTTCAAAATTCAATAACTTTTCAGGATTTGGACGACTATCGATCGAAGAATCCACGTAATCATCTCGTACAGGCTCTTTGTTCGCTAGCGCAATCGAGGTATACATGGTAGAAAACGCATTCAAACGATAACTCAAGCCAATTTTCGGATTGAAGAAATTCAAGGTTTCAGTTTGATCCAGTTGCACCAAATTACGATCGTATCCTAAGAATGAATACACCACTTTTCTATATTGAAGATCTAAAAATAGAGATAAATCCGCTCGTTCATAAGTAGATTTCGCATAAAAATTAAAATCTTTTTTCACCGCATCATCTTCGTAATAACGATCTCCCAATTCGCTGTTGGATGCAAATTTGGCCCAAATCACCTCCCCAAAATGCGCACCGTAATATTCATTATAGGCTCCTCCGAATGTCAAGGTTAATGGGTCATTCAATCGATGGGTAAGCGAGTAAGTACCGCCTAAAAAATGATTATCTAACCATCTTCTACGGATAAGATCGGTACGATCCATCACCACATCGCCTATGACCACGTCCTCTAAACCATAGCGACTAAAGCGATCGTCTGCTCTATATTCTTCATAATATCCTTCCCCTCTCGTGTAATGCAAAGCTGCATTTAAGTTGGTTTTGGGGTTGGGGTTCGTCGAATAATGAAGCTGATAATGGGTTTGCACATAATTATCCGTCTGATTTTCATAGGTAAATTCATTAAATCGTCGGTTTGTGGCCAACATTTCTTCAGGAACTCCATTCCAAGCTTGATAAGTTTTCTCTTTTCCTGAAAACACGTTTGCACGAATCATGCTGTTCTTCCCGTGCCAAGCACCTGTCAAAAAGAAGGATTTCAGATCAGAAAATGCACGATCTATGTAGCCATCGCTCTTAATTTGCGAAAGCCGCCCATCAAAACTCACATTGCCGTCTAGTAAACCGGTTCCGAAACGAACAGTACTCTTGAAGGTATTATAAGATCCAGCGCTTTGATCCAACTCGGCATAAGGCGTGGGATTTAATTTCGTGGTTTGAATATTTAGACTCGCTCCAAAAGCTCCTGCTCCATTGGTGGAAGTTCCTACACCGCGTTGGATTTGGAGATTGTCGACGGAAGAAGCGAAGTCTGGAAGATTCACAAGAAAAGTGCCCATGCTTTCCGGATTATTTAATGGAATGCCGTTTAAAGTCACATTTACACGCGTAGGATCACTGCCACGAATTCGTATTCCTGTGTATCCAACGCCCGCTCCCGCATCCGAAAACACCACCACTCCAGGGGTTTGATCTAATAAATAAGGAAGGTCTTGGCCTAAATTATTCTTTTCCAAGTCCGCTTTGCTGAGGTTTTTAAAGGTCGTAGCAGACTCTTCAGTAGCGCGAGTGGCTTGAACCAAGACTTCTTCAGTGACAAACACGGAAGGGGTTAAAAGAATGGTCAGCGACTTATCTAATGGAACTTCTACGGTTTTTGTTAAAGTTTCGTAGCCTAAATACGTGATTTGTAGGGTGTGTGCCCCAGGGGGAAGCCCGACAAGTTGAACTTGACCTTGCGCATCGGTTTTGTACACTTCAGAGCGACCTTCGATTCGTATGGTAGCTCCCGCAAGCGGCGATTCTTTCGGATTAGTAATTGACTTTTCGTTGTACACCCCGATGTGCAGGGTATGCTGCGCCCAAACAAAACTTGCCATAAGGCATAGCGTTGCCAAACTAAACAGTTTTTTAAACATTTTTTTTTGTAAAATTAAGTTAAACCCAATTCCTGCAAGGGGTTTGCAGCAATCCTATTATTTAACTTCCCTCTCCCTACGCCGGCATTATCCGGATCAGGTGCTTGATCTTACGACCAATGGGTATAATCTCAGCCCGTTTTTGTATTTGTTTACACAAACAAGGCACCCCTTATGATGGCTCAAAGTTAGTAGTTATAATTGAAATTACAAACTAATCCTTAGGTTCCTCCACTTCAATCTTGTTGGGTGGAATTAAAAACGGCTTAAGTGGAGATTTGTCATAAACTTTTGCATCTTTTGGATGGGTAAATGGAAGGGTCGGATCGAATAGTTCTTCTAATTTATCAATTAAAACCTTTTTGAACGCGGCTTTTACCTCTACCAAATTCTCTGCAACGATGAATTCTTTTTCTGCCCTTGCGAGTTTATACCAGAATTTAGACCCTTCCGATTTCAGTTTACGCACACTATATAAATAGGGAGTTACCGATTTTTTACGAATGCTTTCATAGATAAATGAATAATATAAGGTTTGAATGAAAGCTTTATTTGAGTCTTTTGGTGGAAAGTAGTCTTTGTATTTTTCAATTTCCTCCTTTTTCTTTGTCTCCTTCGACACCTGTTTTGTCGTCTCTTCCGATACCTGTTTCGGCTCTCCCGATTCCTGTTTCGGTTCTTCTTTCGACTTCTGTTTGGTCACCTCTTCCACATTCACTTTTAATTCGTCACCGCCTGTTTTGTAGTCCACAATGCGCACCTCATCGTTCACATGATCAATGCGATCGATGATGCCTCTTAAAGTAACTTCTGCAGGCTCGCCTTGAACTTGAATGGACACATCGAGCAAAAACTCAGTCGAATCATTTTCCAATTCCAATAAATAAATTGGAGCATTTAAATCACGGTCATGCTGAAGAAAAGCCTTACAATATTCCATTGCAATATTCATAACCAGTTTTAATGAACCATTGAAATCACTGGCATTTACCTGCGCCCGGTTCGGAAAATATTCTTTGCACACTGCAAATTCTGCCAAGCTCGGTAATCGCTCAAACAAATCTTTAAAATCACCGGAAGTGATAGGTACACCTTTTGCCAAATACGGTTCGTAGAGCCATTGCATAATTTGGTGTACGACTGAGCCCAATCGATTGGCTTCGATTTCATTCTTAAACTTCGGTGGCTCTTTGAAATCAGCAATATATTTATAAAAAAATTCTAAAGGTGAATTTAAATAGGTAGTGAATGCAGTGGCCGAAAGTGATTTCTTTTTACCATTTTCCATGGGGTGTAAATAAGCCTGGAGCTTTTCCCAAACTTCGCCCGTTTTCGCAATGGAAATTTCTTCAGCTCCCCCCTGCTTTGACTCAGAAGATGAAGAAATTCGTACGTTCTTAACCGAAATTGGCAAGCCACTTTCATACATTAATTGTCGCACAAAACGAGACAACTCTCCTGAATTATTAAAATCGATGACCGAATTATATAGATAATGAACCTGTTTGACAGGATGGAGAATTCTATAGAATAAATAAGCCGAAAGAGCTTGTTGATTTTCCACCACAGGCAAGCCATAAGCTCTTCTTAAATGGTACGGAATAAAAGACGAAGCCTGATTCAAAACCGGCAAGTGCCCTTCATTCACCCCGACCATATAGACCACGTCAAAATTTAAGTTACGGCTCTCCAATAATCCCATAATTTGAATGCGAGAGTCGCGATCCCCACTTAAAGGCACGGTTAAACTCCTTAAAGACCGTCTAATCAGTTTTATCGCTAGCGCAATGCTTAATTTTGGGTGCTGCGAAAAGCCCTGTGCTAACTGGCGAAGGCTAACAATGGCCTGATCCAACAAAGCGTTTTCAATGGTAAAAATGGGCAAAGTGCTGCGATCTTGATTCATCAGATTTAACAAGGTCGTTTCCAAGCCCTGCATCCAATCTTGCACATGCGTAAACCGCTCAAAACAAACAGGAAATTGATCATTCAAGCCCGGAACTTGGCTTTTTACCCACTCCATCCGCACATTTCGTTCTTTACTCAAAAAAAACTCATTTGCCAAGGCGCTGCGTTGGGATAATTCTATGCCAAAATACGGATGATTAATCATTCCTAAAAAAGTCTCGACGCTCAAGGTTAAATCCGACTTATTGCGCGCAGCAAATTCCAATTGAATGGAAAAAAGTTGCTCGACAAAACTAAAAGACAAGGATTCGGCAAATGGATAACCCATCGTAATGTTAAGTTGATCCACGAACTCGGCCGGCAAACTTTGTAATACGGGCACTAATAATCGTTCATCAGCAAGCAAAATCCCCACCGATTTCGAAGAAAGATCCGATTGGCCGATTAATTGAGCTACCGCTTTTGCCTGGGCAATATTACCAGGAATCGGATAGACACTTATTTCAGGCATTTGTGCGTCCGAAATCGCACCCTCTTTTGCGTTTAGCAACTGAGGAAATGCTGGAAATGCGTTTTTCAAACCCACATTGCCCAGATTTTGACGCAAAAAATGCCCCGCTTCTTGCTGGAAGTCTTCGAAATAATACGCGTCTCCATCAAAGTAAAAGAGGGCGCGTCCCTCATCTTGCCAGCCTTTAAACAACTGTTTTTCACAAGCATTTAGGGCGTTAAACCCCACAAAAACCACCTGCTTAAAAGACTGAATCCTGCTTAAACTGAGCGCCGGTTGCTCGGCCATTTCGCGATAGATTCCAGCCATGGTCTGCAAGCCTTGCTCGCGCAAAGCAGTTTTAAACGCATGATATAATTGCGGAAGCAATCTCCACAACTCCAAAAATCGAACATGCATTTCGTGGTGATGATCGGAATTAAAACCCGACCAAAATTTCTTTAAAAAGTCCTTCTGCTCCTCCGTCAAATAATCAAATTCAGTATCTAACCGGGCGAGGACTTCCATGTCTTGAAAAATGCGATGCACCTCCACTAACTCATAATCCAATTGTGCGAAATCATCCAGGATAATCTCCCCAATCGGGAAAAAGTGATCGATGGATTCCTCAAAATCAGGCTGCTGAGCTTTTTTCAAAGCCACATATTGGTCAAACAGCATAAAAACTTGCGTAATCTTATTGACCTCTTGTGATCCGCTAACCTGACGCATAAAGTCTTGAATGGTGAAGAATTGGGGGCTCCAAAACACCTTTTGTTGGCGCTGAGCCAGAGACGATTTCAGGTGCTGAATCGGGCGTTGATTATTAAAAACGATCGCCACCTCGCCCAAATCGTCGCCAAATTTCTGCACGAGATCTTCCGCTACGCGGTCTAAAAAAGGAAGATGAGTTAAGCCTTCTGTGATCATACGCTATTGAATTTCCTCCATTTCATTTTGTAAGAAATAGTATAAATATCCCCTCACATGCGGTAATTGCATGCTTTCCAAAAATCGCATGTATTGTTGTATTTGGGAGACATGAGCCGATTCCCTAACCGTAGCTGTTAATTTAAAGTCGATGACGATGGTTTCATTCGGGCCAAACAAGACTTTGTCAGGCCTCCAAGTATTCCCCAGCTCATCGATAATGGCTTTTTCGTTTCCTTGACGATAGCCCCTTTTTAGTAAGTTCCCTAAAATGGGGTGGCTCCAGGCTTGTTGGATCAAACGACTGGCTTGCTTCGCTTCCTCCGCATTCAATCTTCCTGCTTGCTCAAAATTGGCAATGGCCGTCGACCCTTCCTCTTCCTGCTGAATCGTAGCCATTAATTCGTGCAAATTACTACTAAATTGGGCAGAAGCCCGATTCATTTCTTTGCGAGTAAAGTCCAAAGTTGATTTTTTGGCGAGCAAAGCCTGCAACAAGGTGGAGGAAGGATAGCCCTTCATCTCAAAAGCTGGGTCGAAATTTGCCTCTTCCGCACTTTGATGCACAGACTGATCCTTCGAATCAGTTTGGCCACCAGCACCAATCAACAAGCTGCACGATTCCGAATCCCAATTCGAATGCGCTTTAACAACTTGATATAATAAATCACCCACATCCTTTATATCTTCCTTAGCTGATTTTGATGAACTTGATGATTTCTTGTTAGATGACTTATCGCTTGAAGTGCTTGACTCTTCATATGAATTTTTATGAGGGGCAAAAATACATAAAGCCTGTTTCGCTCGGGTAGTCGCCACATACAAAGTATTCAAGGTATCCATGTAATTATATAATTCCTCCTCAAAATATTGATCTTCAATTAAGGTATCTTTCGCGTCGCTAAATTGCAAGGGAGCCGTACCCAAATCCTTTAATACAGAGGACTCTGATACATCAAACCAGACCTGCTCCCTTGGTTTTCCACTCAAATTCCATTCACAAAATGGAATGATCAGGGCTTCATATTCTAACCCTTTGGATTTATGAACGGTCGTCACTTCTACCGCATGCTGCTGAACTGATCCTGACAAGCTAAATTTTTCATTTCTCGCATCCCAGAACTCTAAAAATGCCAAAACATCCCCACTTTGCGAAGCGGAATATTGCTCGACCACATCCACAAAAGCATATAAATAGGTTAATGATTCACCTGCCTCTTCAAATTCAAAATCCCGAATCAGTTGTTCCACCAAAATGGTCAGAGGTAACTGCTTTAACGCATCCCATTGGCTACAAATATTCTCCGGCAATACAGCACTCAGTTTCTTAATATCCCCTTGGCCGACATGAATCCAGCTGTCTTCAGCCACCTGGATGTTTTTAAATCTTGAATAATACAGGACTACTTCAGCTAAGTAGGTATTATACGCTTTGCCTTCAAAAACTAAAAACCGCATCGCTGAAATCAGGGTAGAAACTAAGGGGTCGGAAGATAATAACAAGGCTTCTCCAGAAACAATGTCGTAGACATAGCCTTTATCTTTTTTTATTTTCTCAAACTCTTTAATGAGAAATCGTGCTTCGTCATTTGTGCGGACAAGCACTCCTACATCTTCTGCTCGAAATCCACCTTTAGAAATCCAATCTTGAATCTGATCTAAAGACTGAATGGTTGCAACATCTTCAAATTTCTCCTTGATGGAATTACCTACCTTTAAGAATTGCACATCAATAACTCCATCTTCCCCTTTTTGCGAATTATTGCGTGCTGGATAAACTTGTTCTACTTCTGCATAAGCGCGATCGATTAGGGAATCAAATTGTTCTGCCTTCCAAAAGTTCGGGTATTGACCCTGGTTTTTCGTGCTTAATCTATTATTTATGGCCGCTTGAGCAAGTTTAGGAGCGCGTTGAAACAAGAAATTATTAAAGTCTATGATGTTTTTACTGCTTCGATAGTTATGTTCCAAATTTTCTTTGCTTAAGAATTCACCGGTGTCTTTAACTCCGAAAGCTTGTTTCACACGTTTTTCCACCCCTTCTAATAAGATTCTGAAATCCCCATCTCTCCAACGATAAATGCTTTGCTTTACATCTCCCACGATTAAATGCGCTGGGTCATTCCCGTGTCGCTCACCAAGCGCATTCATTAAAAGTGGACTCAGATTATTCCATTGGGCATGGGAGGTGTCTTGAAATTCATCAAATAAAAAGTATTTATATCGATTCCCTATTTTCTCCCAAATAAATGTAGGATCTCCGGCAGTTGTTTGTCCAATTTTGGACAACAAAAGCTGCGCATCTGCTAACACTTGCGCCCCATTATCAGCCCGCCATTCGGCCATCAGCAGCGCGAGATCGCGCATTAATTTTAAGTAAGGTAGGTTTTTCTGTACCGCCAAATACAACTGATACTCTTTAAAATTTGCACTTAAAAACGTATTTAAATCGCTTAAAACTGGATTGATGGCTTTATAAAAAGCTGGCACAGGGCTGCCAGAAGGAATTTTATCGTTATACGCATCAATATTATCGATAAAATTTGGTAGTTTTTCACATAACGAAGACAGACCTTTATCCCAAATAATGCTTGGATCCTTAAAGTTTACAAGATAATTCTGACTTTTCCTTTTAAAATGGTCGTTTCCTAACCCAAAAGCATTATATCTTTCGGAAACAAACTGAATCGCTTCGTCCACCTTTTTTTCAAATACCTGAATCCTTTGATCTATATCTTTAGCGATTTGTGCCAATAATTCGTCAGCACCCTTTTCGGCCAATTGGGCTTCCCAACGCTTAAAATGATCATTAAAAATCGTGTTCTTTGCCAAGCTACTTAAAGTAGCATTGATGTTCCACGATTTATCCTGCTCGATTAAAGATAATAAGTGTTGCAGCAGCCAATCGAATAAAGTAGGATTCGTGTCTAATTGTTCATATAAGCGCTGAATAAGATCTGGAATGATGATGTCATAATTAATCTCTACTCGATACCCTGGATCCAAACCTAATTCGAAAGTAAAACTTCGTATAATTTGTTGGGAAAACTTGTCGATGGTCATGATAGATAATCGACCATAGTCGTGCAAGATTTTACGATAGGCTTGGTGGGCTCCTTGTTGATATTGCGCGAGCGACCAATCCGGAAAATGGGTTTCCAACTCTGCTACATATGCTTTTGCTTTAGGCTGAGTCGGATCCACTGCGATCGCTTCTAAGGTGTCCAAAATCCGCTTCTTCATTTCAGCAGTCGCCTTATTCGTAAAGGTTATTGCCAGAATTTCTTTATAAGAGGATGGATTTGCCAACACCAATCGAAGAAAATGTACCGTTAATGCAAAGGTTTTCCCTGAACCTGCTGAGGCCATTAAAATTCGTAAGGGAGGAGTGGTTGAAAGCTGTTGCATGAAATAATCAATGTGAGATTAAAAACCTACAAAACTCTTTAACCCATGAATAATGGTGTCGATGATCGCTTCTAAACTTAAGCCCTTGCTGTAGTTAAAAAAGAAAATTCCCACAAGAAGCAAAATCGCCAATATGATTAAGCGTTTAAAAACATATCCGAGCAGGATGATGGCCAAAGGAATTAAAATTAGATAATACCAATTGATAAAAATGGGTTTTAGCCCTTGGCTATTTTTATAAATAAAGTACAACTTCCCGGTAGATCCTACGTGGTTTTGGTGTTTAACATACAAAAAAGTAGAAGACTCGATCGCGTTGGGAGCGACTCCAACCCCCTCGTTAAAAGATATTTCCTGTTTGAATCCATTTAAAGAAAACTGAAACACCCCATTTATTGATTCATTGGGAGTGCCACTCGAATCCAAAGCGATCAAGGCTAATTTATCATTCTTTAAAAGGTGTTCACGCACCTCAAAATCCAAGATCGTTAAAAAAGATGGCTCAGATGCTTGAATGGAAAAGTTTATTAATAAAATAAAAATGCCAATCATTCTTGAAATAATAGCCAATGGTTTCATGCTGCTGCAGTATTGATTACTGACAAGTATACTAAAAAATTCTAAGAAGAATTCTTCCAAACACTTGCATTCTACTATAAATTCGTATTTTGCAGGCAGGTTTTATCATCCATTTAAGCACTGTATGAGTAGCATGCAGTTTTTTTTCACTTTATATTTTTAAAATGCGGTTTTTAAGAAATTTCACAATCCTTGTAGGTTTGCTATTTTGCTTCACACCTACGACATGGGCGCAAGAAACCTTGTTACTTCGCAATCCAAGCATTAGTAAAGAACACATCGCTTTTGTTTACGGCGGTGACATTTGGATCGCAAATCGAGATGGTCAACTTGCTCGCAGACTCACGGTAAATCCTGGGGTAGAATTGAATCCTGTTTTCTCGCCTGATGGCAAACAAATTGCTTTTACAGGGAATTATGATGGAAACACAGATGTTTATTCAGTCTCTATTTTAGGAGGTGCTCCGAAACGATTAACCTATCATCCAGCTTCGGATGTGGTTCGCGGATGGATTTCAGACTCCGAAGTCTATTTTACATCCACGAGAGACCATCAATACGCTTTAAGTCCTCGTTTACATAAAGTCTCTACGAATGGTGGCCCATCTGAGCCTTTAATTATGCCAGAAGCGGTACAAGGTTCCCCATCACCGGATGGCCAACATTGGGCATACATTAAAAACACAGACCCTACAGAACGGGATCGAGTTGCCTTTAAACGTTATCGCGGCGGCGGAATGCCTTCGATCTGGATTTTTAACACGAAAACCTTTGACATAGAAACCATTCCTGGAGAACGTGCAAACGATGTGAAGCCCGTATGGATGAACGATGGAAAAGTGTACTTCCTTTCAGACCGAGATAAAATCGTGAATATCTTTAGTTACGATGTAAAATCGAAAAACATTGAAAAACTGACGAATTTCAAGGATTACGATGTAAGAAGCTTAAATGGGCACGATGGAACACTCGTATTCGAGCAAGAAGGCCGCATTCATGTTTTAGATTTAAACTCGAAAAAAAGCACAGCATTGAAAATCAATGTGCATGCAGACGCGCCGTACAAAAGACCTCACTATGTGAATGTGAGCCAAAATGTGCGCGCTTTCAGTGTTTCACCGACTGGACAACGAGCTATTTTTGAAAGCAGAGGTGAAATTTATACTGTTCCAAAAGAAAAAGGAGATGCAAGAAACATTTCTAATTCACCTGGAACCCACGAACGTTTCCCAGCTTGGTCGCCAGACGGAAAATGGATTTCCTATTTATCGGATGCTTCTGGAAAATATGATTTAATCTTAAAAGATCAAACTGGTAGAAAGGAAACCATCACGATTCCTTTAGGTTCAACCACCTATTATTTCGAACCAACATGGTCGCCAGACAGTAAAAAATTATTTTTTAATGATAGCCACCTGAACTTATACTATGTGGATATTGCCACTAAAAAAGTGGTCAAAGTAGACGACGACCGTTTGGGGGCACATACAGGACGGACTAGCAATCACTTCCAACCGACTTGGTCGCCTGACTCACGCTGGATAGGGTATATTAAAACCTTACCGAATGCCGTGTCTGCGCTTTTCATCTATAATATAGAGTCAGGAAAATCCCAACAAATTACTGACGGGATGAGTGCTGTTAGAGGCCCTTCATTTAGCAGAGATGGTAAGTATTTATTCTTTTCGGCTAGCACAAACATCGGTTTAACCAATAGCGGATTACACATGTCAGCCACAGAGCGACCTACCAGCTATCAGGTCTATGCCTTTATTTTATCAAAGGAAACACCTTCCATTTTTGCCCCTGAAAGTGACGAAGAAGTCGTCAAAGCAGAGACAAGCACTAAAGAAGGTGAAAACAATCGCCCTGCAGCTGCCGCAAATAAGGAGGTCAACGTTGAAATTGACTTTGATCAGATTTCCTTACGCATTCAAGCATTGCCATTGCCGGCAGGTTACTACCGTTTAGATGGTAGCGTGTCCGACCTATTGACTTACCAACGTAGCGGAACCATCGGGGTGTACGATTTAAAGAAAAAAGAAAACAGAACCTTGGTGGAAGGTGCTCGAGGATTTGAGATCAGTGCCGACGGCAAAAAAATGATTTATGGAGGAAGGGGAGGCTATTACATCGTGAATGCTGGCCAAAAACCAGCAACTCCGGAAACTGGAAAAATCAACTTGGATAACATCAAACAACTGGTAGATCCAGCTGCTGAGTGGAAACAAATCTTCCATGAGGTTTGGGCTATGCAAAAAGAATATTTTTATGTAGAAAATATGCATGGCGCAGATTGGCCTGCGATGAAGAAAAAATACGAAAAATTCCTTCCGTATGTAAATCACCGCAATGATTTGGGCTACCTATTAAACGAAATGATGGGTGAAATGGTCGTGGGTCACAACTATATTTATCCAGGAGACGAACCTTCTACTCCATCTGTCGCTACGGGTGTATTAGGCGCAGATTATTCGATTGTAAACGGCTATTATAAGATTGATAAAATTTATAATCGTTTAGATTGGAATCCAGAGTTGAAAGCACCGCTTGCGGAGCCAGGTTTAAACATTCAAACGGGAGATTATATTCTGGCTGTAAATGGCACTCCAGTAAAAAGCACGGTAGACATTCATGCCTTATTAGAGTTTACGGTCGGAAAGCAAGTGGTATTAACCATTAATAACCAAGCAAATTTCAATGGAGCAAGAGAAGTGGTGGTCGTGCCGATGAGTTTCTCTGATGAAATGGCCTTGCGTCAAATGGACTGGGTGGAAGCAAATCGTAGAAAAGTAGATGCATTAAGCAACAATCAAATCGCATATGTGTACATGCCAAACACAGGTGCTGGAGGATACACGTATTTTAATCGCTATTACTTCGCACAAATGGATAAGAAAGCCTTATTGATCGACGAGCGGAATAATGGTGGCGGTTGGGTAGCCGATTATGTAATCGATTTATTATCCCGAGAACTTGTAAGTGGATGGGCCATTCGAGACGGAAAAGGTTTCAACACGCCAGGCAATGGTATTTACGGACCAAAAGCTATGATTATCAATGAAAATGCGGGATCTGGTGGAGATATGATGCCGTACATGTTCCGTGAAAAAGGACTCGGTAAGCTGGTTGGTAGAACTACGATGGGTATCTTAGTGGGTATTAGTGGTTACCCGCCATTATTAGATGGTGGTCGAATCACTTCTCCGAACTTCGGTATTTACGACACCAAGGGGAATTGGATTATAGAAAATGAGGGCGTTGCGCCGGATATTTTTGTAGAACAATTACCAAAAGATCTTCTTCAAGGTCGCGACCCACAATTGGAACGCACTATACAAATCTTGTTAGAGGAGATGAAGACCTATCCATATTTGGAAATGAAAAAACCTGCAGATCCAAATCGTGTGAAATAATTTATCAGGAGTTTCTGCACCATAAGGTGCAGGAACTCCTTCCTCAAAAAAACAAAGCCGGCATAGTTTTAATATGCCGGCTTTGTTTTTTTGTAAGCTTTTAAAATTAGCTGAATTTTCTCATTGCACGTTGTGCACGACGTTGAGCGGTGTTAATTTTATAATGGAACCAACGATCCTTAAACACTTTACGCATAGTATCGTCAAAGTTTTTCGTGATTACAATGTTTCTAAACCCTCTCCATTTGTCATAGATTTTGGCAGGCAATGCACGCACAGCAATTGAATATCCTTCTGTAGGATATTGGATATAATGCCACCAGCCAGAAGGCATGAAGATCGTTTCACCAGGATGAATTTCCGCTTCGTACCCTTTTAAGTACTTCAATGCAGGAAATTTCTCGTAATCTGGATCTTTTAAATTCGCAATACTATGAAAGTTATATGGCAATTTGTACATTAAATCCGATTGCTCCAATGGGAACAACCAAATTTTCTTAACCCCTTTGTATTGGCTTAAAAATACATTCGACATATCAATGTCAAAGTGGTTACGAGTACTTGAGCCTGCTCCACCAAAGAATAAATAAGGCAACCATTGAAGCACTTTGCCTCCAGTTAAATCGTTATAGATAATATCTTTATTTAACTCAGGCTTCAGTTTCATCAAGTTAAATAGAAAAATACGAAGATCCGTCGGGCCGCGCTCGATCAAGTCTAAGTATTCCCCAAATTTCATTTTAGCAACAGGAGTACTGGCCGCTTTGTCATTAGAAGCATCCTCTTTACCCAATAACGACACTTCTTTATCCCCAGCTATTTCCTTGAAATAGTCGTAATTCCACTTGGTCCAAGCTGAACTATCTTTGCTAACGAAATCCTGCAATATTACAGGAACGCCTGCATTGAAATACTTCTTCTTAAACTCTTCAGAACTTAATCCGGAGACTTTTTCTACTTTTGTTAATTGCACGATTTTTCTATTTTAATTAAGAATAGAACAAACTTAAGAACTAAATGAATTAAAGCACTAATTTAATTTAAATTTGACAAAAAAATTAAACTAGTACGTCCAACGTTTTTGTTCAATTTCGATTAATGATTGTTTAATTCGGTCCGACTCTTTAAGTCTTTCCACTCGATCTTGAATGTAATCTCTAATCCATAATCCATCAATTCTGCTCTCTCGAACAACATAAGAAGAGAATAAACGCTGAACGAAGATATCGTCGTAACTCAATTCTGTATTAAAGACTTTTGGCGTTGGCGCGGGGATGGTCGCCAATATTGGACGGGCCTCCTCAAAATTAATCCAACAAATTGGCACAGCCATATCATCATTAGTAAAGCTTGGTCCATTAGGATTATTTGGATCCCCTTCACCTATATTCTCTTCTCTAAAAATCTTGGGCACTACCATTGGTGCAATTCCCACAATTCTTACCGTAAGAGCAGCTTCAACTTGATCAAAAATCCAATCTTCCTTAATTCTGAATTTTACAACATCTGAGGGATTAAATTCTTCTTTTACCCAATAGTTGTCAATTACATTTCCTTCATCATCATAACGATCAACTAAAGTGCTATCTCCAGCAATTTCTCCAATACGATTCTTAAACTCCTCTAAGCTCATTGGCTTTTCAAAGCGCTCTCCAGACTCCGGTTCTTTGCTCCCAGGGATGCCATATGGATCATAAGCTGTTAATTCTCCACGTAAAATGGCATCGTAAAGGGCTTGCATCAGATTAAAACTTGGTGAAGCAAATCCAGAGTTTACAGGATCTCTCAAATCAATCTCTTGCCATAAACGTTTAAGGTGAATAAAATTTCCACGTCCTCTTACAACTTCCAAATAAGGAATTGGTTTACGATCTGAAAAATCTTGTTTTGTCATATACCCGTCCTTAGGCGGGCTAGTTAACAATTGCGTAGAAGAATTATTCGTAGACGTATTTTGCTGCGCAATTACAGCGCTGCTCAAACAAACAGAGTATATAAATAATACAAAGAATTTTTTCAACATAACCTCTTCTTAATTAATTCTGAACGAAATACCATCCACTTCTCTTTGTAAACCATCAGGTCCCACAACTACAATATCATAGAAATATACAAAAGAGCCTGGAGTTACAGTTTGTAAGGCATTTTTCATAGCTGCAGAAAATGTGCCATTTGTTCCTTGATATGGTCCCATAGGATCCGCTTTCGGTTTCTGAACAATCATAGAGAACTTCGCGACATTAAATTTCGCATCAAAAACAAAATCCTCTAATTGGGCAAAAATACGGTCCTGCGCTTTAATTTGAGCAGCAGTTAAGGTTCCTGAAGACTTTCCTGCTACCATTGCAGTAGGTTTTGGTATACGTTTCACACGGAATTCAGTAGTACCTAAAGCTTGAACTTTACCTCCAATATTTGCAGAAACGCTAATTTTTGCATTACCTGGTTCCGAAACCTTGGCCACATAATTACCATTGCTTCCTGAAATGGTTACACCTTGTCCGGCTACTGAAATGGATTCCTTTGGAATTCCTGCTGCTGAAACTGAAATAGGGTTATCAACCCCGATATACAGCACTTTAGTTGCCTCTGCTGAAACTACTGCTGATGGACGAGCCACTTGATAAGTTTGTGGTTCGGTTTCATACTCTTTAACCGTTCCATCTGTTTGCATGACTCTTACCTTTCCAATCCATGTATAAATACCTTCATTACTGGTGTTAATCGTATAAGTACCCTGACCATCTACCACAGGCAGAGGATTTCCACCAACAGTAATATCTGGATTAGATTTTGAATCGTATGCAGTTAAAAATACCTTAGCCGTATATGGTTGACCTTGAATAATGTAGGAAGAAGGCGCTACAGCAACCGCAGCAAATCGGTCCAAGTTCACCACCGCCATATCCATCTCACCAAAGATATATTTTACAACTGCGGATTCGGCATTTTTAGCATCTGCCTTTATTTTCTCGAGCATGGTTATGGCTGCCGTTAAGGGCACACCATCTCCAAAGTTTGCTTGTTC
>CAYTDM010000004.1:0-20063 GCA_964436635.1 uncultured Sphingobacteriaceae bacterium | reverse complement strand
CCCACCTCTTGTTGGAGGATCCACTGCTTCTAATGAGAAAGGTACTTCGTTATTCGTAATTTTGGATAATCCTTCTCTGGTTTCTGTAATTAAGGCCTTCAATCTGGTTGCGTTTCCCGTTTGAATCATTTGACGCGTACTGATGCTCAGATTATCTCTCTTTCTCAAATCGCCAGTTGACTCTTGAATTCCACCTCCCTCTTCAACCATCAATTGTGTCAAGGAGTCTATAAAAAGTGTTAATTTATTTACATATTGACTTGCTGTCTCCGCTTTTTGCAAAATAGGTTTTGCACGCTGTGGTTCATCTTTTAACTTCGATGCACGAAAAGCATTGTACATATTGTCTATACCTGCTTGTGTGTTTTGAGTTGAAGTATTAAGGCTGACCGTTAAATTTCGAAAAGCATCAAGTATGGAATTAGGCACATTCAGCGCTACCAATCCTAGTAGCACTAAATATAAGATGCCGATCATCTTCTGCCTTGGTGTCTCTTTTTTTCCTGCCATTTTTAATAAGGATTAAATTCGTCAAGAATGTAGTTAGACACGAGGTTGATTCATGGCAGCCACCATATTGGAATAAACCGCATTCAGGGTCGCCAGATTCTTATTCAAAGATTGAATTTGTTCTTTTAATTGCTGCGTATCTGCTGTCGAATCGTTCAAATTGGCCAAGGTTTTAGAAATATGCTCGTAATGTTGAGTAATGGCACGCATTTTACTATCCGAGTCATTAATCTCTTTTTCATACATAGAATTAAGCTGACGCAAATTATCCGCTAATCGAGAAATTTGATCCTGGTAACTTGACGTATCAACTTGGGTATTTCCTATAGACGATAAATCACGAGAAACGCGTTCGAATGATTCATTTAAACGATTGAATCCTTCCGTAGTATTTTTCAAAGATGTTGCAAACTGAGTAGTAGCCAAGGAAACGTCAGCCATATCATTTATCGCTTGAACTTTTTGGCTAAATTGACGTAAACCGTCACCTAAGCGCCCAATCAGTTCTGGGTTGATATCGCCTTGTTGCAACATTTTATCCAATGCATTTGCAGCACCAGCATTTGAGGCTCCATTTACGACAACGGTGTCAGAATCATCAGATTCTTTTTGAAAACCTAATAATAAGAACAAAATAGCTTCAGTACCTAAACCGACAATAATCATCCAATCACCCCATGGCCAATGAACTAATTTGGCCATCAAACCTACAATTACTACTGCCGCTCCCCAAGAGATGATATTGTTGATTCCTATTTTAAATTTTCCTTGCTGTGCCATAATTTAGAAAACTGTGTGTGGTTAAATTGGTTATTTAATTATAATACTTCTGAATCCGATATAAGATCGAGCGGAATCAGCATGTTCCATTGTGGATTTGTGTGTTTTCAAGTAATCGTGTGTATCTTTCCATGATCCACCTTTTACTACTTTAATTGGATTTCCTTCTTGTGAAAGATTCGGTGATAAACTAGAACTAAAAGTAATGGGGGATGAAATGTAGGCATCCGATGTCCATTCTGCTACGTTTCCAGACATATCATATAAATTATACTCGTTAGGGAAATAAGTTCTCACTTTAGAAGTACGAACATCACCTTCTATGCCTAAATAATTTCCTCTTCCAGATTTATAGTTAGCTCTCAATTGACCACTACCTATTATTAATTTATCAGCGCCTGAGTACTCTGTTGATCCACTACCCCCTTCTGCAGCGTATTGCCAATACGCTGCAGAAGGCAAATCAAATTCTCCTATTGAATAAGGTTGTTCGCCTCCATTCTTAAGATTTACTTTACGTTGTTCTTTTATCGTTCTCCAATGATTAAAAGCACGAGCTTGTTGCCAAGACACTCCAATTACTGGATAATCATCGTAAGCTGGATGTGTAAAGTATTTGGCAAAATATGGATCATTATAAGAATACCTAAAGTCATTATACCAACTTGTTAAATCTGGATAAACAGCCACTGTATCCAAAGTCTGCAATGCTTTAGGATCAAAATTTATTGGGTCTTTTTTGTAGGCTTCCGCAAGTTCTCTTTGATTAATTGAAGTAAAGGTGTATTTGAGAAGTGCGCGATCTAGTTTGAATTGCTCCCAAATTCGCAACTTAGGATCTTTCTCAGTGGAATTAAAAAATTCCCAGGCTGCTTGAATACCAGGATCACTTGATCGGTTTGTCCAAAGCCCTCTTTTTGGGTGAGATACTTTTTCCCAATCAATATAGCCATTTCCCATTCTATACTGTTGTAAGCCTTGCCTTTCTATAGCAATAGAATCTCGAACCCAGTTTACAAATTCACGATATTGCTTGTTGGTAATCTCAGTTTGATCCATATAAAAGCTTTCAATGGTACGTTCTTTTGCTTCAACGATTTCATCTCCAAGTCCTGACCCCGAGCTTCTATAGGAAAACACTCCTCCTGGAACATAAACCATCCCTTGATAAGTTCCAGTACGAATTAGTTCCCCGGGTTTATGAGGAGCATAAGCTACCACCAAAACAGCAGCTACAACAGTAAATAGAATCCAAGTATATCGTTTATTCATTGATTATCTGAATATCGTAGAATGAATAATTAATCGGTTAAGATAAATTTAGTTTATAATTTTCACACATAACGCACAACACCGCTTTAGTCTGGCTTTAGCAAACTTAGCAAAATCCAGACCAACTCCCCCCCTCACAGTAATTTATTACTTGTTTACACGTTTAATATACTGCTCTACCGCCATGGTCATGCTCGGAGCCTCAGGGGTAGGTGGCGCAATATCTAATATCAACCCTCGGTCTAAAATCGCTTGATGCGTACTCGGTCCAAAGGCTGCTAAACGGGTATTATTTTGCTTGAAATCCGGAAAGTTTTCATACAAAGATTGCACACCACTGTTCTAAACAAAACCGCTGGTGTATAATCATAACCGTTTTCTTGCATCCACTTTAATGCTTCTTCACTGGAAACATCCGCACATGGATAAAGGAATTTTTCATTCGGATGTTTTTTTAACACCTCTTCCAAATCCTTCACCGTCTGCTTTCCGTAGAAAATTTTCCTTTTTCTATATTGTATGTATTTCTGCAAATACAACGCAATCGTTTCTGTAATACAAAAATATTTCAAGTCAGCAGGAACGTCGTAACGCATTTCTTCACAAATTCTGAAAAAATGATCCACCGCATTTCGGCTAACAAAAATCACTGCAGAAAAGTCTGCTAAATTGATTTTTTCTTTTCTGAACTCACGAGCAGGCACACCTTCCACATGAATAAAGCCTCGAAAATCTAATTTCAAATTATATTTTTGCGCCAAAGCAAAATACGGAGACTTATCGTTCTCAGGCCTAGGTAGTGTAACAAGGATGCTTTTAACTCTCTTTTCTCTTTCTGTACCAGACGATTGCATGCTATAAAAATTATCTACTTACTATTTTAAACAAAATAAGTATAGGTGCTAATTCAAGGGTACAAAGATAGATAATAAAATAAAAAATAGGAAACCGATAATTTCTTAATGCGTCGACACCTGTTTTTACTAATCTGAACAGGAACATCATGCCCAACAAAGTGAAAACGGTGGGTACTAACCACTTTGCGTGCGCAAAAGGTAATAAAATCATTATAGATGCCACGCCTAACAATCCAATTCCTACATTATAATATATTAAATATAGTACCAAAATATAATTTCTGAATACGTGGCGAATCGTAAAAATACTTCCAATTATACGAATCACCAGAATCTTTAAAAAAAACAACACAATGATACACAAGGAGATCAACAAAAAGAATTGCCAATCAGCCAAGGCATCCCATTGGATGAATCCCGCTTGTTTACAAAGTAACGCGAACATACCCATCCCGAACCCAAGTAACAGATACAGCAACAAATAGGGCCATTCCACAAAAGGCCGGTCTTCCTTGCTGAATTGACTCAAAAGCGTATTATCGTAATAAGCGCCAAAAATGGTAAAAACGACCCCAGGAAAGGCTGCTCGTATAAACGCAAATATTAATAACAGAAACCCAATCGTTAGCAGCATCCACAATTCCCTGCTTTCACGCATCACTTCGCTTCCCATCTCAAGCAAGTAGGTGTTAAAAAGCAATATTTTTTGCGACGCAAATAAACCGTTAAATACATTCATACTCATTACCTACCATCGAAGGGCTGAACAGGGGCTTCCCGATAAATATCTTTTAAATTCCTTGCCAAACCATTGTAATCCAAGCCATAACCAACTACAAATTCATTCCCAATTTCGAATCCCACATAAGCAATATTATCAAAATCGTATTGCATCGCTGCCGGTTTTAGTAACAAAGTACAAACAGTGACCGATTTGGGTTGATGAGTAGAAATAGCATCCAAAGTGTGTTTTAAAGAATGGCCGGTGTCGACTATATCTTCCACTATGATCACATCTCTACCTTTTAAATCCACAGCTAAACCCATCAATTCCTTTAATTCGCCGCGTTGCGTGCCTGCGGAATACGAAGATAATTTGACAAAAGACACCTCACAAGGGAGATCTACTTCCTTCATCAAATCAGCCATAAACATAAAACATCCATTTAAAACCCCTACAAACACAGGGTGTTGGTTTTCATAATCTAAGCTAATTTGAACACCCAACAAACGAATGCGCTTCTTTATTTGATCGTATTCAATCATGGGTTCGAATTCCTTTTGATTTACAGTAATATTCATGGTATTTTTAATTGCTGTCAATGCAAAGATAACGGATTCTATACAGTACGGTGACATTTAATCTGTGAGTTTGTGTATTTTTGTAAAATGATTACAAAAGAAATGGTACTGAAGGCCTTGAGCCATGTGGAAGATCCCGATCTGAAAAAAGATTTGGTCACCCTTAACATGATCCAAAAGATTGAAATCTTCCCTGATAAATTAAAATTCGACGTGGTGTTAACCACCCCTGCCTGTCCCATGAAAGGGCATATTGAACACGCATGTAGAAATGCAATTAAACTGTTTGTAGACGAAAACATCCCAGTTGAAATCAATATGACCGCCCAGGTTCGGGGCACCTCAGCAGCGCATTTAAATAAAATAAAAAACATTCTATTAGTATCCTCTGGGAAGGGGGGCGTAGGCAAGTCTACTGTATCTGCGAATTTAGCCCTCGCATTGGCGGAGAGCGGAGCCAAAGTCGGCTTATTAGATGCCGATATTTACGGTCCTTCCATTCCTTTAATGTTTGGTTTAACAAACGCCAAACCGAACACCATTCAATCAGAGTCGGGCCAAAACCTGATGGAGCCCATAGAACGTTTTGGTATAAAAATACTTTCGATTGGATTTTTCACGGACCCCAAGCAGCCCATTCCTTGGAGAGGCCCCATGGTAAGTACCGCTGTAAAACAATTATTTAATGACGCCAATTGGGGGGAATTGGACTACCTTGTGGTGGATTTGCCTCCAGGTACCGGGGACGTTCACATTACTATAGCGCAAACTTTTCCGATTGCAGGAGCAGTCATCGTGACGACTCCTCAACAAGTGGCTATTTCTGACACGATTCGAGGCATGAGCATGTTTTTAATGGAAGGCATAGAGATTCCTTTATTAGGCCTTGTAGAGAATATGGCGTATTTTACGCCCGCTGAACTGCCAGATCATAAATATTATATCTTCGGAAAATCAGGTGGCAAAGATCTTGCTGCGCAATTCCAAATTCCATTTTTAGGAGAAATTCCATTAGTAAAAGCGGTCAGTGACGCAGGAGACGTCGGACTTCCTATTATGATGGAAGAAGACAACCCGGCAAACATCGCTTTTAGAGAAATCAGCGGAAAAGTGGCACAACAGTTGTCTATAGTTCAAGCAAATGTCCGCATCGAGTCTGAATAAAACAATCTTTTGCCAGACTTTGATGTGCCACAAAATTTCTTTAAGTTTGTATAGAAAGTAGAAGATTATGACTACACAGATCACTGATGGTGTCAGAGTTTCTGTTGAAACTGTTTTCCAATCCGAATATTCAAACCCGGAAATGGAGCACTATTTATTTGCCTATAAAATTCGCATTGAAAATTTAACTGATTACAACGTTAAATTACTAAAACGATATTGGTTCATATTCGACTCCATTGGAGAAAAAAGAAAAGTTGAAGGGGACGGCGTCGTTGGCTTACAACCGACCATCGCTCCGGGAGAATTCCACGAATATGTATCGGGATGTCATTTGAGATCGGACATGGGGAGCATGTGGGGCAAATATGAAATGATCCGTGAGATCGATCAAGAAATCATCGAAGTGGCCATTCCAAAATTCATGCTGATAGCCCCATTTAGATTGAATTAATAGCACTATTTAGATAGAATTACGTGTAGGCGGACTGCTACTATTAACAAAAGATGAAAAAAATTGGATGGATTGGTCTTTGGGTGCTGGGGGTGTTCTTGTTGGCACTGCCAACTTTTGTCGCAGCACAAACTCAAGGTTCCACGATTCAAGATTTTTCAGGCTACATAAAAAAGTACGACCCCAATTTTAACGGAATCGGTCCCCCCGTATATTTTCTACCCCCTCCCCCCACTGCCGAAGAGCTATTAATGCTGGAATTAAAAAATCGTGTACACGAAACATTAGGCATTTCAAAACTATTACATAAAACGCACACGATTGCAGAATTTAAAGGCACAGGTAACCGAGGCACCAATCCAGAAGCATACACCGGTCTATTGCAGAGTAAAGAAGCATGGCTTTTACAAGAAAGCGAACGTTTAAGCAGCATTGGAAAATTAGATGAGTTAGCCGACGTTTATCACCTATTAGGACTAGAATATTTTAAAATTGGCGCCATTGAGGATGCAATGGCCTTTTTTGAAAAAGCATTAACCGGCAAATTAGCCGTAAAAAAAGAAGAGGATGCACTTGTAATCCAACACAATATCGCTTCAGTTTACGAATATATGGATGACATGACGTGTGCATGGAACCATTACGATTTGGTTTTTCGAGCAGCTATGCGCAAAAACAATCGCCTTCTTGAAGGCCAGCTAAGAACAAAAAAAGCATTGTTAACAGCTAAAAGAGGTAATTATCATGAGGCCGAACAAGAGTTAATTAGAGTGATCATTCCTTTATTCCGTCAAATTCGCGCAGAGGACGGTGACATTGGTCGAATTAAGGCATATCAAACTTTAGCAGAAGTGTACATGCTGCAAAAAAGACATCCAGAAGCCCAATGGTTTCTATTACAAGGAAAAGAAATTATAGAACAAAAAGGGCTTCAATATTACATGCCCGATATTCTATTTGCGCTTGCGGAGGTAAAAAAATCATCCGGAAACACCTCCATCGCGATTAAAGAATATTTATTAGCAGACGAACTGATTCACCAGCGGGGAAATGATTCCTTAGTAATGCGATTAGCGATTCAAGAAGCATTAGGGGTGATCTATCATGAATCAGGTCAATTAAAAGAAGCTTTAGAAGCCTTGAACCGATACGACTACCTTAAGCAACAGTTGATTTCTTTAGATTTCCCGTTTTAAGCCATAACCTTTATCTTTGCCAAATGTTCCAGGAAAAAATTAAACAATATACAGAAGAAATTCATGCGTTTGAAGCGAAAAATTTAAATGAATTAGAGCAATTCAGACTTAAATTTTTAGTGAACAAAGGCATCGTTAAATCCTTATTCGAGGAGTTTAAAACCGTTTCAAACGAAGAAAAAAGAACGTTGGGAAAGGTTTTAAATGAATTTAAACAAATAGCAGAAGACACCTATAAACGTTTTCAAGAAAGCTTAAGTACGGACCAAGGATCGAATCACGCAAAAAACAGTGAAGATTTAACACTTCCTGGCCAACAATTCCAATTGGGCGCAAGACACCCATTATCTTTGGTGAGAAAACAAATTGTTGAAATCTTTAACAAATTAGGATTTATCGTTGCTGAAGGTCCAGAAATCGAAGACGATTGGCATAATTTCTCCGCATTAAACTTTCCACCGGAGCACCCTGCAAGAGATATGCAGGACACCTTCTTTATTAAGAAATCGACCGAAGACGGGGACATCGCATTGCGCACGCACACGTCTTCCGTTCAGGTTAGAATGATGGAAAATGGCCAACCTCCATTCCGCGCCATTATGCCAGGACGCGTTTATAGAAACGAGGCTATTTCCGCGCGCGCACATTGTTTCTTTCACCAAGTGGAAGGGTTATATATAGATGAGAATGTGTCATTTGCCGATTTGAAACAAACACTGTTTTACTTTGTTCAAGAGATGTTTGGAGAAGGTACAAAAGTTCGTTTTAGACCTTCATACTTCCCGTTCACCGAACCTTCAGCAGAAATGGACATTAGCTGTTCGATTTGTAAAGGAGACGGCTGTAATTTGTGTAAACAAAGCGGCTGGGTAGAGATTTTAGGATGTGGCATGGTGGATCCAAACGTATTGGAAAATTGTGGTATTGACAGTAAAAAATATAGTGGTTTTGCGTTCGGTATGGGCATAGAGCGGATCGCAAACCTAAAATATGAAATAAAGGATTTACGCTTATTTTCAGAGAATGATGTGCGCTTTATCCGACAATTTGAAAGTGAAATTCGTTAATCGACTTTTATTTGCAGCGATCGTTTTGAGTCTGGGCTGCATGCAATTCGGCTGTAGCAAAAACAGTTGTAATGTGGTGCCCGATGTATTTGTCATGGAGCGGGTTTCCTTAGTGCAATATCCGCAGCTCCGCTTGCCACAACAAGCTGTAGCCATCCAAGAAGGAGGTGTGGCAGGCTTAGTGATCGTTAGTTTAGGGAATGACCAATACGTGGCTTTTGACCGCAACAGCACGGTAGATCCACATAAGGGTTGTGCGATAGAAGTGAATGGATTAATCGGAAAAGACCCCTGTTCTGGGGCCACATACATCCTAACCAATGGATCTCCTGCAGATTTGGCAGAATGTCCACTAAAGCCTTATCGAGCAGTTCGAAATGGCGAAACAATAGAAATTAGAAACTAATAATACCTCATGGAAGTCGACAAAATAAAAGGAACCATTAAAATTGCCGCACGGGAATTGTTCCGACGCTATGGGTATAAAAAAACGAGTGTAAACGACATTGCCAAGAAATCAAAGTTAGCTAAAGCCACGATTTACAAGTATTTTGAAAGTAAAGAAATGGTCCTTCATGCAATTTTGATGGATTACATTCAAGAAAGTGTGGATGAGCTCCTCGCAAAGTACAACAAACAAGCTGATTTAGAAGTGTACTTAGAGGACACAATTTTAAGAATTAGCCGATTAACCTACACCATCTGCAACGAATTTTTAGGTTGGGAATTTATTCGCGAATCCGCAAACACCCAAGAATATTTAAAAACGCTTTCAGACGACTTAGAACTCCTGTTAATTAGCTCCTTCCTCTATAAAACAGAAATCAGTAAAACGATTGAAACAGAAAAATTAACCTTCCTCATCAAAGCCTCCAAAAACATTATCTTTTCCTTTGCATTTACCTCTGCCAGTGTTTCAGATGTGCGAAAAAACTTTGTATCCTTCCAAAAAGAAATGCTTCCACATTTAATTCGGGCAGCAATTTCCTAAAGGCTGAGGCCATTTTATTAAAATACTCATTATAAAGCTTATATTTGCGTATATTACTCAAAATAATCAGCTAAATCATGAGAAGTTACATTACAAAAACCTTAACCCACACCTTATTTATTGCCATTTTATTTTTAGCCATCAGCCCAAGTAGCAAGGCACAAACCCTCGCGGAAAAATTAGGCTATGATAAAGATGCGATTTTATTAATTGTTAACAATGACGATGCTGGCATGTCTCATGCCGCGAATTTAGGGACGATGAAAGGGATGGCCGAAGGATCCATCACTTCAGCCACCATTATGTTTAATTGTTCCTGGTCGAAAGGAATGGTGGAATGGGCCCAACAAAACCCGAGTAAAGACTTCGGAGTCCATTTAACCTTGACATCGGAATGGAAACCGTATAAATGGGGTTCCGTAGCGAATCCTGCTTTAGTTCCGTCTTTATTGGATGAAAACGGCCATTTTTACCGTGGTGTAGAAGACGTTTACAAACATGCTGACCCAAAACACGCGTACATTGAAGGAAAAGCACAAATTGAAAAAGCATTGGCCTACGGATTACCGATCACGCACATCGATTCACACATGGGCACGTATCAATTAAATCCAGCATACATAGAAGTTTATTTGCGCTTAGCTAAGGAATATAATTTACCACTAAGAATGGCTTCTCAGTCCACTTTAGAAAAATTCGGCATGGCTCAACTACGTCCTGAAGCGGCTAAAATGGGGTTAATTTTCACCGATTACATGGTGTATGAAGAACTTCAGCAGTATGAAGATGATGTAGAAGGCTTTTGGTTAGACGTTATTAAAAACCTGCAGCCAGGTGTGACCGAGTTGTATTTACATGCGTCTGAGTTGACTCCAGAATTGTTAGCGATCACGGGGACAGCAAAAAAGAGAGCGGCGGAATTAGAAGCATTTACGACCAATCCAAAAATACAGGCTGCATTAAAAGCTAAAAACGTGCATTTAATTAGTTATCGACCACTTTTAGAATTACAGCGCAGTCAAAAATAACGCATGTCTACACAGATTGGGGATAAAAAAGTTTTTTCGCTTGAAGAAGTTGCGAAGAGCATCCAAAAGACGCTCGGAGATCGCTATGGTAACCAGTATTGGATTCAAGCGGAAATAAATAAGCTAAACTTTTATCCGCATTCTGGCCACTGCTTTCCCGAACTCGTTGAAAAAAGAGACGGGAAAGTGGTGGCTGAAATGCGATCCATCCTTTGGAAAACGGATTACGAACGCATTCAATCCAAATTTCTTTCCGTCCTGCATGAGCCCCTGAAAGATGGCATTCTCGTATTGATGTTAGCGAGTATTCAATTTGATCCTGTGTATGGATTAAGCTTGAAAATCCACGAAATCGACCCGGCATTTTCCTTGGGGCAGCTGGAATTGGAGAAACAGGCCTCGATCGCTCGACTTAAAAAGGAGGGAGCATTTTTCCAGAATAAACAACAGGAGTTCCCATTGTTACCGAAACGTTTGGCAATTATTTCCGTAGAAACGAGTAAAGGATTTTCAGATTTCATGAAAATCATCAAAGAAAATCCATGGAGGTATCATTTTGAACACGAGTTATTTCCCGCAGTTCTTCAGGGGGAAAAAGCGGTCACCTCCATTCAGCAACAACTCAGCAAGATAGAAAAAATAAAACACCAATTCGACGTCGTTCTCATCATTCGTGGTGGTGGAGGAGAGGTGGGCCTGAGCTGCTATAATCATTATGAATTAGCGGCTCGAATCGCCCGGTTTCCCCTTCCAGTGATGACAGGAATTGGGCACTCCACCAATGAAACGGTCAGCGAAATGGTGGCGTTTGAAAGTGCGATTACCCCCAGTGAACTCGCTGATTTCTTGATTCAACGATTTCATAAATTTGCGGAGCAAATTCGTTTCGCTACGCAAATCATCACCCAACAGGTGCCTGCACTGCTACAACAGCAGCAACAAGTCTTTCAAAAAATGGCAGAAAAAATTCGATTTAATGTGTTTCAAAACATTGCTACGCATAAAAACCGACTTTTACAGATGGAATGGAGCCTAAAAACCCATGCTTCGCAGAAAATTCAAACGGAAAGGCATCAAATATCTAAATCGTCTGACTTCATAAAACAAGGCGTACAAAGCACCTTACAAAGCCATGTGGAGCGCATCAAACATCTCGCACAAAAAGTAGAATTATTAGATCCTATCTTTGTGTTGAGGCGTGGATATAGTATCACCTTAGATGAAGCAGGCAAAGCGATTTTGCACCCAAAACAATTAAAAATTGGCACAAAAGTCCACACCATACTGGCAGAGGGAAGCATTGAAAGTGAAGTGTTGAAAACCACGATAGAAGAAAAATAAAGTAAGAAAGGCAAGCCATGGAAGCATCAAAAACCTATACATACACCTCCGCATTCGAAGAATTACAAGAAATCGTTCGAGAAATCGAACGCGGTGAAATACTGATCGACGAATTAGCGATTAAAATTAAAAAAGCCAAACAACTGATAGACATTTGCAACAGCAAATTAACGGAAAGTGAGTCTGAAGTGAACAAATTACTCGCCAACTTCGCCGAGAAAGAAAACGATCAAAGCCCTTAAACCAGGCTTCCTCCTGCAAATTCTAAAAATGTCTACCTTTAAAGAAGTAATAGTTCTATATTTACACAGAGATTATTAAAAACCAATAGGTAATACAACCCGAAAGTTATGTTAAAAGAAGAAAGGCAAGCCTTTATCATTCACCAAATTAACTTGCACAACAAGGTCTTATCTTCAGATTTAAGTGTACAACTTAATGTTTCAGAAGACACCATACGACGGGACCTGAACGAATTAGCAGAAAATGGCAAGGTCCTTAAAGTCTACGGAGGCGCCCTTTCAAAATCGTTTCAATATCCTTTTAAAGAAAACAATGTCTACGCCAAAGAATCTAAAAAACTGATCGCGCGTAAAGCATTAAGCTTGATTCAAAATGGAATGACTGTCTTAGCAGGTGGCGGAACCACCATGTTAGAATTAGCCCGCATGGTGCCAGAAAGCTTACAATGCACCTTTTTCACCATCAGCCCTTTGGTCGCCTTAGAATTATCTGAGCGTACAAATGCCGACGTGATTTTAATCGGGGGCAAATTATCAAGAAACACGAACATCACCATCGGATCTCAAGTCATTAATCAGTTATCCGAAATCAATGTGGATTTATGTTTACTTGGCACCAATAGTTTGTCTGTAGAAGATGGCGTCACCGATTCAGATTGGGAGGTCGTCCAAATTAAAAAGGCCATGATCCGCTGCTCAAACAAAACTTGCATTTTAAGTATCGCTGAAAAATTAAATTCGGTTCAAAAAATGAAAGTTTGCAGCCTGAGCTCCATTTCCTATTTAGTCACGGACTTAGACCCTTCACACGAGAGTTTGGCTGAATTTAAAAACACCGTAGAGGTCGTTTAACGATAAAAGAAGCAAATTAAGCAATCAAATTTGTGGCCCAATGAACTCCCAAAACATCGCTGGATTCAACTCCCATGCTTTTCAAAAATATTTGAAAAACACCGGATGGTTGATGATCGCCCGCATGGGTTCATTGTTCTTAAAAATGATGGTGACAGCGGTCGCCTTGCCGAACTATTTAGGAGCCTCCGCATTCGGCACCCTGAATTACCCCCTGGTCTTGGTCACTTTCTTTGTGGCCGCAGCAGCATTGGGGATGGACAGCTTCATCACCAGACAATTATTAGTCGCGCCTGAAAAACATCACACCATCCTGGGCACGGCCTTTCGACTTCGATGGATCGCAGGCTTGATCAGCATTCCATTGATCTTCCTTACTTATGAAATCATCGTCGCCTTCACGAGCCACGCACCCGCAGCTCCACGCAGTTATGTAGGCATCGTCGGACTCATCGCCATCTTCCAATCGGTACAAATCATCGATAATTATTTCCAAGCCAAAACTCAAGGAAAATACATCATGTATGTGCAGATCGGCGCGAATCTTTTGTCCACTCTTATAAAATTTATTTTAATCTGGATAGAAGCGCCCCTCATCGCCTTCGTATGGATGCTCGCCGTGGACGTGCTGCTTCTGAGCATTGGATATTGCTTAGTTTACCAACGTAAAGGTGGAAACATACAAGCTTGGAAGTATGATTCATCTACTGCGAAGGATTTGCTGCGCAAAGCCTGGCCCCTTGCATTTTCAGCATTCTTCGTAAGCTTATACATGAAAATCGATCAAATTATGATCGATGTGTATATGGGTAAACAAGCTTTAGGCGTGTATACACCTGTAGTGAATCTAAGTGAAGCTTGGTACTTCGTCCCCATGGCCATCGTCACCTCCATATTCCCTGCCTTAATGAACGCACGCAGAGACGACCCAGCCCGATACGAGCGAAGACTTCAAAACCTCTATGAACTCATGGTGAGCATAGGCATTTTGGTCGCGATCCTGGTCACTTTTACAGCTCCTTGGGTATTTAACTGGCTGTATAAAGAAGAATTTCAAGCTGGCGCAAAGTTATTAACCATCCATATTTGGGCCGGCATATTTATTTCCCTTAACTTAGCCAATGGACAATACCTCATTGCAGAAGGGTATACAAAGCTGTTATTTATGCGTTCTTTACTGGGCGCGCTGCTGAACATTGCACTTAACGCATGGTGGATTCCTGCCTATGGATTAGTGGGAGCCGCTTACGCAACTATAATTGCTTATGCAGGTAGCGCTTTCTTTGTTATTTTTGTACCGAAAACAAGAAAACAAGGTTGGATCATGCTGACCACATTAACATTTGTGCCTCTTATTTCAAGATTGACAAGAAAACATTCAAAAACAGAGCAATAAAACACATACATGCCGAAAATAATATTTGATACCGCCATAGGGTCTTCTAATTTAGGAGATCAAATCATCATGGATTCGGTCAATCAAATCTTGGACGAGCTATTTAAAGACGAATTTCTCTTAAACATAGCCACCCATCAATGGATTCACCCCTTAGATTTACCTACCTACAGAAAATACGACTTAGCCATAGTCGGAGGCACCAATCTGTTAAAAAACGACAACTTCTTACAGAGTCAATGGAAAATAGGCCTTACAGACCTCTATGTTTTTAAAAATAAAGCCGTTCTGTTTGGGGTAGGTTGGTGGCAATATCAAGCAGCGCCCATTTCTTGGTACTCTCGCAATTTATATCGCAACATTCTTTCAAAGGACTACGTACATTCCGTGCGTGACAGCTATACAAAAGAAAAATTGGCCACGATAGGAATCAAAAATGTCATCAATACAGGCTGTCCAACCGTTTGGAAACTTACTCCAGAACATTGCTCCAAAATAGACACGCGTAAAAAACGACATGCAGTAACAACGATTACGGATTACTTACGCGATCCTGAAAGAGACTGTCAACTCTTAGAAACCTTGCAAAATACGTACGATGAAGTACATTTATGGTTACAAGGTTCCAAAGACCAAGCATACATAGCCCAGCTTAAAAAACAAGGAAGAATCGCGGCAGAGAATCTCTATTTTATCGCACCAAAACTCAGCGCATTTGATCGATTTTTGGAAGAAAACGAATGCGACTACATAGGAACTCGACTGCATGCGGGCATACGCGCCTTGCAAAAATTCAGAAGATCCATCATCATAGGCATAGATAACAGGGCCCTTGAAATGCAAAAAGACATTCAACTAAACGTATTGGCACGAGAACACATGGATGAATTATCACTTCGAATCGCCGATGAAAGCCCGGTCAAGCTGTCGCAAGCATGGGATGAAATTAAGGCGTGGAAAAACCAATTTATCAAACCACAAACCTTTTAACAGGCCACCGATTACGATGATGGAAACAGAAAGCCAGCCGCTTCATACAGACCAAGGGAATCCAATCCGACCTACTTTAAGTGTCATTACCATCGTTTTTAACAACGTTAAAGACATTGAACGGACGATCCAATCGGTCATTCATCAAACCTACCCAAACATCGAGTACATTGTAGTAGATGGTGAATCCACGGATGGAACGATCGCCATATTAAATAAATATACGAAAAATATTTCAAAATTACTAATCGAAAAAGATGAAGGGATTTATGATGCCATGAACAAAGGCTTGGAGCTGGCGAGCGGCGATTATGTCCTGTTTATGAACTCGGGCGACGAATTGTATGCGCCTGACACGGTAGAAAAAGTTTTTGCTACCGCAAAAGACGCTGACATCTATTACGGCGAAACCGAGCTTTATAATGAAGATTGGAAGCCCATTGGGATGCGCAGGCACCAAACACCCAAACAGTTTACTTGGAAAAGTTTTCGTTATGGAATGAACATTTCGCACCAAGCCATCTATGTAAAACGTGCGATTGCCCCCTTATACGATCGAACTTATTCCTTAAGTGCCGATATCGATTGGGTTATTCGTTGTGCCAAAAAAGCAAATAAAATACAAAACACAGGCCTGATCGTAGCCAAATATTTAGTTGGAGGAATTTCTCAAAAAAGGCATAGGCAAAGTTTGAAAGAACGCTTTTCGATTCTTTCCAAGCATTATGGCTTCCTGCCAAACGTTTTTAACCATTTATACATCACTTTTCGTTACATTCTCCACCGGATTTTAAAAGGCAAACCACAAGATTAAAGGTCCTTCGTTTAAATTTTTAAATGAAATAATAATTACTTACCTTACACAAGTAATTATAAACCAAACCTTTTTTTCATGACAAGTGTAACCGAATCTCCTTCGCGTTATCGGCATTTGGAAAAAATGTCCATCGCAGAGCTCACAAAAGCCATCAACGAGGAAGATAAATTAGTGGCGCTGGCAATTGAAAAAGCATTGCCATCCATAAATATCTTAATTGAGACAATGGTCACCAAAATTAATGCTGGCGGACGCATATTTTATGTAGGAGCCGGAAGTGGAGGTAGGTTGTCTGTCTTAGACGTGATCGAACTTCCTACCACCTATGGGATCGAAAAAGGCGTGTTTAATACCATCTTGGCTGGAGGGGTCGACCGACTCATCGATGCATTAGAAGAAAAAGAGGATGACCGTGAGGAAGGTCCGAAGGCTTTGGTGGCCAAAAACATCCAAGCGAACGACCTGGTCATCGGTATATCGGCCAGTGGAACGACACCCTTTGTCTACTCCTCATTGAAATTTTGCCAAGATCAAGGGATTACTACTGCATGCATTGTGAGCAATCCTGATTCCCCGATTTCCGAGGTTTCCGACATCCCTATTGAAATCATTACAGGACCTGAATTTGTTCGTGGAAGTACGCGCATGAAATGCGGATCTGCGCAAAAAATGGTGTTTGATCTGATCAGTACGACCGTCATGATTCAATTAGGGCGGGTGGAAGATCAAAACATGGTGCACGTAGCGCTCATTAACGACAAAATAACGGATCGAGCTGTTCGAATGCTCATGGAAAAAGGAAAATTACAGAATTACGAGCAAGCAAAATCATTGCTGCTCGAAGCAGGAAGTGTTAAAAAAGCCTTAGAAACCTTGAAATAAACCTAATATATGGAAAGCAATCCCCTCCAAAATTCGATGCTGCCTTCAGAAGGAAGCGCGATAAACATGGATAAAAAACTCCTTCAGACCCTGCTATTTTTGCTTTTAAGCCTCGTATGGACGGTCCAAGGTTGCGATCCGAATCCTATGAGTGAAGAAGAAGCGGATATTGCAGTTCGTTGGGAGGCGGTGACAAATTTCACAGAAGATCCCAATAAATCAGAAGCACAGTTTGTTATCTTCAACAAAGGAGAAAAAATGAACGATCAAAACTGGGCGATTTTTTTCTCAAAAAGTCCTGTGTTAGTGGAGGCTCCAGAAGATGGCTTGTTAAACATAGAACACTTGAATGGGGATTGGTATAAAATATCGCCTCGCAAAGGATTTGCGTTAGCTGTAGGAGATTCTATTCAATTAAATTATCAGGCTATCGGTCATTATATAAAATATTCAGACGCGCCAATGGGCATGTACATAGTCTTCAATAATGAAGAAGGCGAAACCACCCGAATTTCACGCATTAATGAACTTCAAATAGCTGATTTTAATCGCCAAGAACAATTGCTTCGCGGGATAAATGATGGCTTACAAGCTTATTCATCCTTAAATTTATATCGTCAACAAAGTTATTTAAGCAAATTACCGGAAAGCGATTTGTTACCCATTATCCCTACCCCTTTAAAAAGTACGTTTGGGGACAAAACCTACTCCGTCCATACAAAACTAAGGGTACAATTCCACAAAAATCTTGGTTTTGAAGCCAACTATTTAAAAGAAAAACTGGAAAGTTTGGGGAGATTTACGGTGGAAATGAACGAAAACACAGTTTCTTTGGCGCCCAAAAGCGATCTTAAAACCGATTATCAACAGCAAGAACTCATTACTTTATCTTTGGATGCAAGTCAGGTAAAACACGGCGAGGAAGGTTATGAATTAAACATTGATGAAAAAGGCATCAAAATCGTCGCTGCAACTAAGAAGGGGGCCTTCTATGGGGTCCAAAGTTTGCTTGCCTTGTTTTACAACGAGCCGGATTTAAACGAATTGAAATTGCCTGAAGTGCACATTTTGGATGCGCCTCGCTTTGATTTCCGCAGCATGCACTTGGATGTCGCACGAAACTTCCAACAAAAATCAAGTGTTAAACGTTTAATTGACTTATTAGCGCACTATAAAATTAATAACTTCTTATTTTATCTGGCCGAAGATGAGGCATGGCGCCTTGAAATCCCAGGCCTTCCAGAATTAACGGATCTTGGCAGCTTTAGACAACATCCCGCCAAATGGGGTCAGCCAGTCGTGCACCCAGCCTATGGTTCTGGTCCATTTCCAGCTTCCCAAAACAATTATGGTACGGGCTTTTATAGCGAATCAGACTTCATTGAAATTTTAAAATATGCACATGAACGACACATCAATGTAGTGCCAGCCATTAATTTTCCAGGGCATTCAAGGGCTACCATCATGGCGATGGAACACCGCTATCAAACTTTTATGAATGCTGGGGATGAAGAGAAGGCTGAAGAGTATCGACTGTTAGACCCGAAGGATGAATCTGTTTATTTGTCTGCCCAACATTTTAAGGATAATGTGATAAATGTGAGTCGCGAATCTGCGTATCGTTTTTATGAAAAGGTAGTCGATGAAATCGCTCGCATGTACAAAGTTGCTGGGGTGCCATTTACCATCATGCATACGGGAGGAGACGAAGTTGCTTCTGGGGCTTGGTCTGCTTCTCCTGAAGTGCAGTCTTGGGCAAAAGAGAAGGGCATTCCAGGTAATTATAGCCAAATTCAAGCTGCGTTTTTTGCAGAATTAATGCCCAAATTAGAAGCAAGAGGATTAGAAGTCCATGGCTGGGAGGAAACTGCTATTCTTCATGCTGGAAATGAGTATAAACCTAACCCAGCCTTTGTGGGCCGCAAAGTGGTTCCCTACATTTGGAACAACCTATTTGACTATCCAGACATGAGTTATCAGCTGGCTAATTTGGGTTATGAAGTGATTTTATGTAATGTTTCTAACCTATATTTTGATTTAGCTTACGATAACGATCCTCGGGAGCCGGGACTTACTTGGGGTGGCTTTAACAACGAGAAAGACGCATGGGCCTTTGCTCCGTATGAATTATACAACACCACCTTTGTAAATAACATGGGTACGCCCTTGGATTTAATGGATCCATCCATAGGATTTACGAAATTAAAAAGTGAAGCTCGAAAGAATATCCGCGGCGTGCAAGCCCAACTTTGGGGCGAAACCATTAAAGGCTCGGACATGATGGAATACTACATCTTGCCAAAATTAATTGGTTTCGCAGAGACCGCCTGGGCCAAAGAACGATCATGGGAATCCATCGCAAACACGGTTAAACGAATGGAAAAACTAAATGCTGAATGGAATGTGTTTGCGAACACCATCGCACAGCGAGAATTCACCAAGTTAGCACGCTGGAATGGCGGGTATAAATTCAGAGTGCCGACAGTGGGGCTTTGGGTAGACGACCAATCCATGGTGCACGCAAATGCCGGCTTGCCGGGAGTGGAAATCCGCTACACCACCGATGGAACAGAACCGACGGAGGCTGCGCAGTTATATGAAGCGCCAATCCCTAAACAAGCTGGGATGAAATTTAGAACATTTTCGAATGGAAGAAGTGGATTTGTAGAACAAGTACCGGATTAGAGGTGGTTCTGGATTAGAGGTGGTTCTAGATTTGAGCTGCCTCCGCGTGAAGGCGGATGCGGGTTGGGCGGATGCGGGCTGGTTTGGAGTTGGACCAGAGAATTGGCGGAACCGGATTTGGGATCAATACCAAAAGTTGTGGAGCGGCCGTATTTTTAAGCATATATATTTGTTAGTCTAAAAAGGAAATACGAGATATCGCGCACGCCTCTAAGCCTCGATCTGAATGTTTTCACC
>CAYTDM010000003.1:0-108446 GCA_964436635.1 uncultured Sphingobacteriaceae bacterium | reverse complement strand
CGATTTAAATTTGGCACTACGATGGGCCGATCGCGTGATTGTAATGGATAAAGGTAAAATGGCTGGAATGGGCACCCCAACCGAATCCATTACTTCAGAAACTATTGCAAAAGTTTACGGCGTAAAAGCACGCATCATCAATTGTCCACTTGGTCGACCACACATGGTCGTCGATGACGAAATGTAATATAACTATGAAAAGGCACTTTACATCCCATAAGAGACGAATGTTGATTCCAATCTTAAGTTTGTGGTTCTTAGGAGCATGTTCTTCTGTTCAATATGCCGTATCCGATCGCACCACACAACAGTATGAAATCAATGCAGAAGTCCCTGCAGACCCAAAAATTGAGGAGTACTTCCAACCTTATAAAGAAAAGTTTGAGGCCGAAATGACCCGTGTGATCGGGCGATCAACTACACGCTTAACTAAACCAGGATCTCAAGCAGAAACGCTTTTAGGAAACTTTTTCACCGATGCGTTAATGCATGAAGGAAAAAAAATGGACCCGAACATCGACTTTTGCTTAGCAACTAAAGGGGGATTAAGGGTTGAACTGCCTGAGGGTCCATGGACCTTGGGAAACATTTTTGAATTAATGCCTTTTGAAAATGCGTTAACCATCTTAGAAGTGAGTGGTGAACAAGCAGAACAAATTGCTCAATTTATTGCGAATAGCAACGGACAACCCGTATCCGGCATGCGATTGGTGATTAAAAATGGCAAAGCCACCAACATTACCATTGGAGGCAAGCCTTTGCAACGCAATAAAACGTACAAATTATTAACGTACGATTATTTAGCTAATGGCGGGGACAATTCAAGGGGTTTAGACAATCCAATCTCTCGAAAAGATTATACTCTAAAAGTTAGAGAAGCACTGATTCAACACATTAGTGAATTAAACGAATCCAATCAGCCTATAAACGTTAAATTAGATGGAAGAGTTAGCATCAGTAAATAGACGGAAATTCATTCGTCAGGCAGGAACCCTGTTGGCGGGTGCTGGAGTGGGAAGCTCACTACCACTTTCTGCTTTGGCAAATTCGAATAAATACACAAAATTAACCATTTTACACACGAATGATGTGCATAGCCGCATTGAACCTTTTCCCATGGATGGTTCCAGGAATCAAGGTAAAGGCGGGGTAGCACGTCGTGCATCCTTAATTGCAAAAATCCGGAAAGAGGAAAAAAACGTACTGCTATTCGATGCAGGAGATGCAGTTCAAGGCACTCCGTATTTTAATTTATTTGGAGGCCAATTAGAAATGGATCTCATGAATAAATTAGGTTACGATGCAGCCACTTTCGGAAATCATGAATTTGATAATGGGTTGGAAAAACTTGCCGAAATGGTGAAGCGCACTAAATTCCCATATATATCCAGTAATTACGACTTTTCGCAGACTCCATTGGCTGGCATGACTAAACCTTACCATATTTTTAATAAGGGGGGCATTAAAGTCGGCGTTTTCGGGTTAGGCATAGAGTTAAATGGCTTAGTGGATCCACTATTATCTAAAGGCGTGGTGTATAATTATCCAGTTGCGGTCGCAAATGAGATGGTGAATCGACTTAAAAATGATTTGGGCTGCCACTTAATCGTATGCTTATCGCATTTGGGATACAATTACAGGGATCAAGAAAATAAAATTTCTGACAAAATCCTTGCTGCGCAAACATCAGGAATTGACTTAATTATCGGTGGTCATACACACACATTCTTACCAGAACCTGAACATATTAAAAATTTAACTGGAGGAATCACTACGGTAAATCAAGTTGGATTTGGAGGCATCAACCTGGGTCGATTAGACTTTATTTTCGAAAAGAAAACTGGCGATAAACGTTTAATCGCATATAATTATTCCATCGATGAAGAATTAGATCAAAAGGGGCTGGTGTAAGCCCCTTTTCTTTTTATAAAACTCTTTACAAAACGATATTACAAATCACTTTACAAAACGATTTTATAAGTCACTTTTATACCACCAATTATAAATATACCCTCCTATCATAAATGTTCCCCCCTTTTATAAATCGATTTTAATTTCGATTAGGATAAGGGTTTTTCATAAGGTATTCTCGCCGCAATCGACCTTGCTAAAGTTACTTCATCCACATATTCCAACTCCCCGCCGAATGAAATACCACGAGCGATGGTAGAAACTTTGATGCCAAAAGGTTTCAACTTTTTATATAGATAGAAAATCGTCGTATCCCCCTCCATGGTAGCACTTAAGGCTAAAATCACTTCTTGAATTTGATCATTCTTGAGGCGTTGGACCAATTCCTCAATATGCAAATCATTCGGACCTATGCCATCCATAGGAGAAATTAATCCGCCTAAAACATGGTACACCCCTTGATACTGATTCGTATTTTCGATCGCCATCACATCTCGCATATCCTCGACCACACAAATTAATCCATGGTCTCTTTTAGGCGCGGAGCAAATACTGCAAAGTTCTACATCTGCTAAATTAAAACACTTTTTGCAGTAGCAAATTTCCTCCTTTAAGCGATCTAAAGATCCAGTAAAACGCTTTAAATCCTCATCCGATTGTTTCAATAAATGCAATACTAATCGAAGGGCTGTCTTTTGTCCAACACCAGGTAATCGGCCAAATTCTGCAACAGCTTGTTCTAATAATTTAGATGAAAAGTTCATAAAGCAAAGATAACTTAAAATGACAATTTTTCATTAAATTAGCCTTTGGCCCGATTCATACTTTGAAACGGGACTCACCTCAATAAATTTAGAAAGCTATGAGAAAATCACAAGAAGCAAGAATCAGAAGTGCCTTCCAAAATAAAACCTGGCAAGAAATCAAAGTGAAAGATTCCTGGCAAATTTTTAAAATCATGTCAGAATTTGTAGATGGTTTCGAAAAAATGGCGAAAATAGGACCTTGCGTTTCCATTTTTGGATCTGCTCGCACAAAACCAGACAACCCCTACTATCAATTAGCTGTGGATACAGCGCGCCTATTGACCCAGCACGGGTATGGTGTAGTCTCCGGAGGCGGACCTGGGATCATGGAAGCGGCCAATAAAGGAGCCGCAGAGGCTGGCGGCAAATCGGTGGGATTGTGTATTCAATTACCAATGGAAGAATCGCACAATGCATTCATTGATCGCGATAAATTAATGGAGTTTAATTACTTTTTCATCCGGAAAGTGATGTTTGTAAAGTATTCTCAAGGGTTCATCGTGTTACCTGGTGGCTTTGGCACCATGGATGAGCTATTTGAAGCCATGACCTTAATCCAGACGAATAAAATCGCAAAGTTCCCTATTATTCTAGTAGGATCAGCTTACTTTGGAGGGCTAATCGACTGGATTAAAAACACCATGATTGAAGCGGGCAATATCAATCCCGAAGATTTAAATCTTTTCAGGGTAGTAGATACAGCAGAAGAAGCCGTAGAACACATTCTAAGGTTCTACGACAAATACCTGCTCAAGCCAAACTTCTAATTATTGTAATTGCTTCTTCTTTGTGGCTCGAATATTCAAAAATTCTACTATCACAGAGAAAGCCATCGCAAAATAAATATATCCCTTAGGAATGTGTTGCTCGAAGGCCTCCGCGGTCAATGAAACGCCAATAAGTAATAAAAAGGCCAGCGCTAACATTTTCACTGAAGGATGATTATTCACAAAATTACTGATGCTCGTGGCCGACAACATCATGACCACCACTGCAATGATAACGGCCGCGATCATCACTTCTATGCTATCTACCATTCCCACTGCTGTGATTACAGAGTCCAAAGAAAAAACAATATCTAAAATAATAATTTGGACAATGACACTTCCGAATGTAACTACCTGCGCCTTGAGCTTTTGCTCCTCGCCTTCTCCTTCGATTTTATGATGGATTTCAGTGGTACTTTTATAGATCAAAAACAACCCTCCGAGCAGCAAAATTAAATCCCGACCCGATAAATTTAGATAGCGTTGCCATTCCGGATGATCAATCCCAAACCATTGCCCCAAAAACAAAAAGTCATTGGTTAACGACATGATCCACTTAATCGAAAAAAGCAAGCCTACACGCATAATTAAGGCTAATAACAAGCCCAATTGCCGGGCTTTCTTTTGCAAGTGAACAGGAAGTTTATTACTCAGTATCGAAATAAAAATAATGTTATCGATACCTAAAACGATTTCTAAAACAGTTAAGGTCACTAAAGAAATCCAAATTTCGGGATTACTAAGCCATTCCATATGTCGCTAATTAGTTTAAAATTGAAGTCAGTTTAAAACGCTATAAAGCAAAAAAGGATCCAAAAAAATTGGATCCCTTTGTAAAAGTAATTGATTAGTTAGTTATTTCAAAATCTCGCGAGCAATCACAAGTTTTTGAATTTCAGATGTACCTTCTCCAATGGTACATAATTTTGAATCTCTATAAAACTTCTCTACTGGAAAATCCTTGGTATACCCATATCCACCAAAAATCTGAACAGCTTCAGTGGAACAACGGACGGCTACTTCTGAAGCATAATACTTAGCCATCGCAGACACTTTTGTAACCTCCTTATGATTGTTTTTTAAATCAGCGGATTGACGAATTAACAATTCTGCCGCCTCAATTTCCGTCGCCATATCGGCTAACTTAAAAGAAATTCCCTGAAAATTCGCAATCGGTTGGCCAAACTGATGTCTTTCCTTCGCGTATTTAACGGCCGCTTTAAATGCACCCTTCGCAATTCCTAAAGACAGCGCAGCAATCGAAATCCTTCCTCCATCAAGCACTTTCATGGCTTGTTTAAACCCATCTCCTTCCGCACCTAATAAGTTTTCCTTTGGAACGCGACAATTATCAAAAACTAATTCAGTAGTTTCAGAAGCACGCATACCCAGTTTATTTTCCTTTTTGCCATGCGAGAATCCTGGCGTTCCTTTTTCGATAACCAGCGCTGAAATCCCTTTGGAAGATCCCGATTCCCCAGTACGAACCATCACGACCGCCACATCTCCACTTTTTCCGTGCGTAATCCAGTTTTTAGCACCATTTACAACGTAATGGTCTCCATCCAAAACGGCTGTGGTCATCATCCTCATTGCGTCAGAACCTGTATTCGCTTCGGTTAATCCCCATGCTCCAATCCACTCAGCCGTCGCTAATTTCGGCAACCATTTTCTTTTCTGTTCTTCGTTACCAAAAGCTAAAATATGTCCAGTACACAAAGAGTTATGAGCAGCCACTGATAAGCCAACCGCCCCACACACTTGCGCAATCTCCACAATCACATCTACATATTCATGATATCCTAAGCCTGATCCTCCGTATTCTTCCGGAACCAACACCCCCATCATCCCCAATGCACCCATTTCTTTAAACACGTCCACAGGAAAATGTTGCGCTTCGTCCCATTCCATCACATGTGGTAAAATATTTCGCTCCGCAAAATCCTTTGCCATCTGACGCACCATCATTTGGTTTTCCCCATCCATAAAATCAAGCATTGTATTCATAATTTTGTTTACTGTTTTCGCAATAATAAGTAATTTGAAAACAATAAAAAACCAAACAAAATACTGCAAGACAAAGAATACTTTAGTATTTAGTATGAAATATGCGTTTAAAACAAAATAACAGAGAAATTATTCGTTTTTAAGCGTTTAAAACGAAAGGAAAAATTTTAAAAATACTTGTATTTATAGCTAAATGTGTGATTATTAATAATCAATTAGCGTGAAAATATCTTTGCAATAAGGGATTAGCCTTTCCTTGCCCTGCAGAAAATCCAAATTAATTAAAAAAGCAAAACCAACAATATTGCCTCCCAATTTTTTCACCAATTCACTCGCCGCAACGACGGTTCCTCCTGTAGCTAATAAATCATCATGGATTAAAATTCGACTCCCAGCGGCAAAGGCATCTGAATGAATTTCAATGGTCGCTTCTCCATATTCCAAGGCATAAGACTGCGCGATCGTGTCCGCTGGTAACTTCCCTTTTTTTCGAATGGGAACAAATGGAACTTTTAAGGCACTCGCTAATTGCATCCCAAATAAAAAACCCCTGGATTCCACTCCAACAATTGCATCCAAACGATGTTCACGAAAATAGTCAGCCATTAACTGAACGATTTGTTGGCACAGATCAGGATTCCCTAATACGGGAGTGATATCTTTGAATTGAATGCCTGGCTTTGGAAAATCAGGAATCGTACGAATTGTTTGATCTAACAATGTTGAAATCGATTCCTTTTGGGCTGTTTGAAGTTCGAGGTTCATCTTCCGAAACTCGACACAATTCGCTAAAAAACCAAATATTTTATTAGTTTTTTAAAATTTTCCTCCTCCATCACTCCCAAATTTCGAATTTCCTCCACTTCTTTAAAAGGACCGTGTTGATGTCTATAACGCACTATGATCTCCCCTACCTTATACCCAATATAGGGATGTCGACCAAGGCGCTTTGCATCCCATTCATTAATCGCGACGCCTGTAATTTTGGTGGTATCCACCCATACTTGCCGTTCAAACTTTCCATACCGCTCTTTATCCATTCCGTACACACCTAAAACTTGACTTTTATCCACATACCCTCCCAAAACAGTTCGATATTTCAAAATTCTAGACGCAAAAGCAGGGCCTATTCCAGTTAATTGGAGCAGCGAAACAGAATCCGCTGTATTTAATTCCACAAAAGGCTGCTTGGTCGCTTTCTCGATGCGAATAAACTCTTTCACCCGTTCATAATCCTCATCTCGAATGGAATACACCTTTTTCAAATCCTCTCGTTCCTTAAACTCCCCACCTCTTTTCACATAATTCTGAATGACCTGAATTTGTGCATTCGAAAACCCTAACTTCTTCCAACCTGAAGCATCCAAAGTATTTGGATCGAAATTAAAATAACTGATTTGAACTGACTGATTTTCCCCATCATCGTACGCACGATTTGAAGTTCCAGGAACATATCGAGGGTCCTTCGCGAATTTTGCATCCTTCTCCCACACGGAACGACTTGCACGCCCAGACTCTGCTTCTACAGACTTTAGAGAATCTAAACGTTTAACTTGATCCATCCATGCCATCACCTCTTGCACATTTTGTTCATTGAGCGTGGTTTGCTCCGCAAACAACCACCGATACAACACAGGCAAATACAAAGAAATTAACACCAAAACTGCCAAAACGCGCAGTCCCTTTAACTCTCTTTCACTAAACTGAAAGACCCGCTTCAACCACCTCATCATACAAACAAATATAAGAAATATTTTTAATTTATATGAAATAAAAAAGCCCTGCATAGACAGGGCTTCCATAAAAAATGATGAGCACGCCTTAGTTTCCTACCGCCTCCTCTATTTTATCAGAAATCTCAGTAGGCGGAATTTCGTCTAATGGATTCTTTTCTTTTTCCTTTTCCGCACGATTTTCACACACCTTACAAAGTTCAGTAATGTTTTTTAATTCACGCGCTTGCGCAACAGTTCCTTGGAAAATTTCAGTGGTTACTTCACGATTTATCGTGTGACAATCATCGTAAATATGATATTTACTGCCGGACTTCGTCCAATACACATGATTGACTCCCGTTAATTCCTCAATGCGCTGTGTCTGTTCCGTATATTCTTCCACGGAAGGCGGATTAAAATCTGTTCCGGTTATACCAGCGATGACCAAAGCGAGCCCCGCTACACCGCCCAAAATGGCTTTTTGTTTTCCTTCTAAATTTTTATTGGTTAAAATCACGATGACTAAGGGTAAAAAAGCAATTACCGCAGTAAATAGGCCTAATTGGCTTTGCAAAAAGAAGCGGAAACCCGCTGCACGAGCTGGCGGATCTAAGCGGTTTGATTTTTTCCATAAGCTGGACCCAATAATAGCAAAAGCTAAATCCACCACAATCAACACTATGGTCCAAGTCATAAATTGTGCTGGCTGTTTGACCACAAACCAGATAGCCCCCAACTGCGCTGCAATCGCCAAGAACCAAAGCAATCCAGCATAAACTCGAAGATTACTGGCTCTACTTTTGGCCTCTGCAGTAGGTACAAATACCGTGGAAGTTTTTGCGGTAGCAGAAGAGACTCCTTCCTCCCCACCTACTTGTGTTATTTTTTTCTTTGTTGCCATTTGAATACAGTTAATAATGGAAATTTAAATAAATCATTCAATTTTACCCATTCAACACACTTTCATGCATAAAAACTATTACTAAGGTATAAAAAATTCATTCAAACAAAAAAAACCGGCCCTAAGACCGGTTTATAAATTAATAAATCATATTACAACATTCAAAATCTTAAATGCCCCAAGCAAATTGGATTATAATTGATTTTGATCTACTTTTTCAACTTTCATACCGTCCTTCAAGGTTTTTGTAATCGCATTAAATGGACGCGTCACCACTTCTTGGCCTTCCGATAATCCAGACAGAATGCGGATAAATTTATCATCTTGAATACCTGTCTTCACTTCTACTTGCTTCACCACACCATTATCATATACAAAGACATATTCCTTGATATCTTTATTTACAGGTGCATTCGAAGCCTTTTCTACAGCCACAGAATCTTTAGCACTTTTCTCGTCCTCATCTTCGCGCGTCGTAACCGCTTGAATCGGCACTACGATTCCGTTATCTTGATTCGTGTGAATATCTACAGTAGCAGATAATCCTGGACGGAACGGTGAAGGATTCGCACGATCCATTTTCAATAAATCTTCATAAGAGTCAGCCAGAATCCTAACTTTAACATTAAAATTAGTCACCTGATCCACACTCGAAGTATTGGACGCTGCAGTTGTCGATGAACTCGCGATTTCAGTAACGATGCCACGGAACTGACGTCCTTGGTAAGCATCCACTTCAATGGTCGCCTCATTATTCAATGCTACACGCGTAATATCGTTTTCATTCACTTCCACATTCACTTCCATCGAACTCATATTCGCGATGCGCATAATTTCTGTACCCGCCATTTGAGCCGTACCTACTACGCGTTCACCCAACTCAATATTCAATAAAGACACCACCCCATCTACTGGAGAGTAAATAGTCGTTTTCGACAAGTTATCTCCTGCCTCTTTCACCATCGCCTGTGACTGGTCAATACCATAGCGACTCACTAACACATTTTGACGTTGCGCTTCCAAGTTTGCCTTCGCACTTAAATAACTCGCTTTCACATTCTCAAACTCGGCAGCCGAAATCACTTTCTGATTAAACAGCGCCAAATTACGATTATATGAAGCTTCTAAATTAGCGAAGTTCGCTTCTTGCTGCTTTAATTGCTGCTCTGAAGCCGCTAAACTCGCACGCTGTGCATTTAATGATGCTACCGCACGATCATAACCAGATTGAAGGATATCGGGACGAACACGGCAAAGTAACTGACCCTTAGTCACCACATCACCCTCCTTAACGTTTAATTCAACGATCTCTCCAGATACTTCCGAACTTAATTTAACTTCCACCTCTGGGTGAATTTTACCACTTGCAGAAACAATCTCTTTTACCGAGCGTGTTTCCACTTTTTCTGTAGAAATTTTTTCAATTTCTCCTTGACCGATCCATCCTGCCTTATTGGCAATAATCACCAGCACCAGCAAAACTCCTGCACCAATTAACAGATATTTAAGCCCATTGTTTTTCTTCTTTGCCATGTTGCTACTATTGTGTATTTTTTTATTCAGTTAGTTGATATGTTAATTCTTAAAATCGAATGGGGTTACCCAAGTAAAAGTCAATCACTTTACTTCTAAACACCAAGTTATAACGCGCTTGAATATGGTCAAATTCTGCACGATTCATCGCAGTTTGTGAAGTTGATAGCTCGATCGCATTGGCCATGCCTTCATCAAAACGAAGTTTAATCACCTCATACGTTTGTTTTGCGGAGCGCAATGCCACCTCAGTAGACATTAATCTTTTTTCTGCTGAACGCAAATCCAAGACCGCTTGATTGATTACTTTATTTAAATTATTTTTTGCAAGTTGCTCGTTCGTAACCGCGTTTTTGTAATTGATTTTAGCACGATTAATACCGATTCGAGCACGATATTGATTGAAAATAGGAATGCTTAAAGAAAGCCCCACCGATTCACTTCTATTTCTTTTTAATTGGTCGCCAAATGGCAAAAACTGTTGGGTGTTAAAGTCCCTGGCCTGCGAAGAATAATTCGTTCCAATTCCTGCACTTAATGAAAGGGTTGGGTAAAGTGCGCCTTGGGCAATTTTAACATTGCGCTCAGCGGCTAAAGTTTGGTATTCAGCAACTTTAATTTCTGGAAAACGACCTAAGGCATCAGCAAAAATTTGATCTGCAAGCATGCGATTCGTACTTAATTGAACTGCTTCCACCGAAGGTCTTACCAATTCAATTTGCATAGCCGGATCCATTTCCATTTGTTGTTTCAAATTCAAAAGGGAAAGCTCGTATGCGTTAAAAGCAGAAGTCATATTTAACTCGTCGTTTGCTAACTGTGTTTGAGCCTGCGATAAATCAGCCATGGTATTATTACCTGCTTCGACATTGATATTCATGACCCTTAACTGCTCCTTTGACAACTCCATTTGTTGCAAACTTGCTTGATACATGTCTAAATTTGTCAAAGCTTCCAGATAGGTAGTAATCACTGAAAGCATTAAATCGTTCTTAGAACGTTCGACATTACTTTGATTTGCCATCAGCAAATACTTATTCGCTTTCACCTGATTCACTTTCTGGAAACCTTGGAACAGGTCCACATTTGAACTTAGGCGAGCTCCTGCGGAATTCACATTTTGAGTCACTAATCTTCCCGCTGTTTGATCGAAGGATAAACCCCAATTTAAACTTCCATTCGCACTCGCATTTAAGGAAGGATAAAAGTTCATTTTGGATTGCAATAAATCCTGCTCCGCGAGCGCTTCTTGCAGTTCAATTTGCTTGATCTGAAGATTATTCTCTAGTGCTTGCTTCACCGCATTTTCTACCGTGATCACTTGTTGAGCACTTGCATCAAGCGCACCAAAACCAAGGAATAAAGCTAGAAATGGAATGAAACCACGTTTCACATTGACGTTCTTATTCATGTATAATTTCCTTATTTCCTGCTTTTGACGACAGCACACCATCGGTTGTTACAAAACATTTCAAATTCCCTCATTTTTTTTCATTAAATTTGTTCAAATAACTTCCGAATCTATTTGTAAGCATGTACTTAATTTTTGACACCGAAACCACAGGATTACCGAAGCGCTGGGATGCACCGATTTCGGATACAGATAATTGGCCTAGATGTGTTCAGATTGCTTGGCAACTACACGATGAACTGGGTCAGTTAGTCGATCATCAAGATTATTTAATTCGCCCAGATGGATTTGACATTCCATTCAGTTCTGAAGAAGTTCATGGAATTTCTACGGCATTGGCCATGGCGGAAGGTCACCCCATACAAGAAGTCCTGGCAAAATTCGAAGAAGCCATTCATCAAGCTTCCCGCATCGCTGGACACAATGTAAACTTCGACCTTAATATTATGGGCGCGGAATTTCACCGCGTTGGGATTGAAAGTCCATTCATAGGAAAGGAAATCTTAGATAGCTGTACAGAATTAACAGCAGAACTGCTCCAGCTACCAGGTGGTCGAGGCGGGCGTTTTAAATTACCAACGCTCACTGAATTATACACTTATTTATTCAATAAAGGCTTTGACGAGGCGCACAACGCTACTGCCGATGTGGAAGCGACGGCCAGATGTATCTTCGAACTCGTCCGTACGGGTGTCTTTACCTCCTCCTATTTAGGAAGACCTGAAGAAGAAATTGCAGCATTTAAAGCTAAATACACCGCACCCTTCCCTACCGCAGGCTTAACCCACGTAAATTTAAAAGAGGCTTCGGCTGTTTTAAAGCAAGCCCCAAGTTCCACCCCATCAACCGCCGGAACGGATAAAGTCAATTTAGGAACTAATATTTCCGCCGCCCTAAAGGATGCCCCTTTTGCACACTTGCATAATCATACACAGTTTTCGGTTTTACAATCTACGATCGGCATACCAGACTTAGTGAGCGCTACCGCAAAATTAAAATTACCGGCAGTCGCCATGACCGACCATGGGAATATGATGGGTGCATTTCACTTTGTCAACCAAGTGATCAATCATAACAAAGGCGTCGTACTACGTAGAAAATTAGCCGAAGAATCGGGAGAAACCGCCCCAAATGAACAAGAAATCACCCCAATTTTAGGGTGTGAATTCAATGTTTGTGAAAACCATCGTGAAAAAAGCTATAAAGACAATGGTTATCAAGTCGTCTTCTTAGCAAAAAACAAAAATGGGTACCATCATTTAGCTAAAATGGCTTCCATCGCCTACACCGATGGGTTTTATTATGTGCCAAGAATCGACCGAAACATCATCGAGCGCTATAAAAAAGACTTAATCGTTTTATCTGGCAATCTTTATGGTGAGATTCCCTCTAAAATTTTAAATGTTGGGGAGGCGCAAGCTGAAGAAGCCCTTTTATGGTGGAAGAATCAATTTGGTGAAGACTTTTACATTGAACTGATGCGACATGGCCAAGAGGATGAAGATCGTGTGAATGCGAGCTTGATTCAATTAGCACGAAAGCATGAGGTAAAATTAGTAGCCACAAATAACACCTATTATATAGATAAAGAAGATGCCCATGCGCACGATATTTTGCTCTGCGTAAAAGACGGCGAAAAACTTTCCACTCCAAAAGGTCGAGGCAGAGGTTATCGTTTTGGTTTACCAAACGAAGAATATTATTATAAATCTGCGGACGAGATGAAATCCTTATTTAAGGATGTTCCGGAAGCGATTTTAAATATTTCCGAAATCCTAAATAAAGTCGAGACCTATTCCTTACACCGTGATGTCTTGTTGCCAAAATTTGAAATTCCTGAACAATTCTTGGTACCTCAGGACGAAGAAGATGGAGGAAAACGAGGGGAAAATAAGTATTTAAACTATTTAACCTATGAAGGGGCGGCCAAACGTTACGAAGTCATCACGGATGAAATTCGAGAACGCATTGACTTTGAACTGGCTACCATTGAAAAAACGGGTTATCCAGGATATTTCTTAATTGTACAGGATTTCATCAATGCAGCACGAGATATGGACGTGTCTGTCGGGCCTGGCCGGGGATCCGCAGCAGGTTCAGCAGTGGCCTATTGTTTAGGTATTACAAATATAGATCCCATTAAGTATGATTTGCTTTTTGAGCGTTTCTTGAATCCAGATCGTGTTTCTTTACCCGATATTGATATCGATTTTGATGATGAGGGACGTGGGAAAGTCATAGATTATGTAATTAATAAATATGGTTCAAGCCAGGTCGCCCAAATCATCACCTACGGCACCATGGCTGCCAAATCTTCTATCCGAGATACCGCACGCGTGCTGGATTTGTCGCTTTCGGAAGCAGATAAAATTGCGAAGCTCATCCCGAATTTAAAGCTAAATAAGCTTTTTAAAATGGGTGAAAAAGATTTAAAGTCCGTACTCAGAAATGAAGAATATGAAAATGTGCAGCAACTTATAAGCATCGCTGCAGGAAATGATCTGGAAGCAGAAACCATCAAACAGGCCAAGGTACTGGAAGGTTCTTTAAGAAACACGGGTATACACGCCTGTGGAGTCATCATTACACCCGATGACATTACTAATTTTGTGCCCGTTGCGACCGCAAAAGATTCCGACTTATATGTAACCCAATTTGATAACGCGGTGGTGGAAAGCGCCGGCTTATTAAAGATGGACTTTCTGGGGCTGAAGACCTTAACCCTTATTAAGGACACCATAAAAATCGTAGAACTTCGTCATGGCATCACTTTGGACCCCGATCTGATTCCCATCGACGACGAAAAAACCTATCAACTCTTTCAACGCGGCGAAACAGTGGGGATCTTCCAATACGAGTCCTTGGGCATGCAAAAGTACTTGAAGGATTTAAAGCCTACGGTATTTGAAGATTTGATCGCCATGAACGCCTTGTATCGGCCAGGTCCGATTAAATACATCCCCGACTTCATTAAGCGTAAACACGGTATTGAGCCTATTGTCTACGACCTGGATGCTTGCGAAGAATATCTAAAAGAAACGTATGGCATTACCGTTTATCAGGAGCAGGTGATGTTGCTCTCGCAAAAACTAGCCGGCTTTACAAAGGGCGAGGCGGATATGCTTCGTAAAGCCATGGGTAAAAAGTTGCGCGAGCAACTGGATAAAATGAAACCAAAATTCATTGAACAGGGTACTGCAAATGGATTCGATGGAAAAGTGTTGGATAAAATTTGGACGGATTGGGAAGACTTTGCGAGTTATGCATTTAATAAATCCCACTCCACTTGTTACGCATGGATTGGTTACCAAACGGCCTATTTAAAAGCGCATTATCCTGCAGAGTTTATGGCGGCTGTGTTATCGAATAACATGAACGACATTAAACAAGTGACATTTTTCATGGAGGAATGCAAGCGCATGGGACTAAATGTATTAAGTCCTGATGTAAATGAATCCTTTTATAAATTTACTGCGACTGCTGACGACACGATTCGATTTGGTATGGGGGCAGTAAAAGGTGTGGGAGCTGGCGCAGTGGAAACCATTGTGGAAAATCGAAGCGATAAAAAATATTCGTCTATATACGATTTAACTCGTCGTATTGATTTGCGCGCAGCAAATAAAAAAGCCTTAGAAAGCTTGGCTTATGCGGGTGGATTTGACTCCTTTTCTAATGGTCATAGAGCGCAATATTTCTTCGAAGAATCCGATGGTGGAACGGCCCTTGAAAAAGCGATTAAATACGGAATTAAATACAAAGAGAATGAAAATTCGGCTCAAGCCAGCTTATTTGGAGGCACCAGCGATGTACAAATGCCCGAACCTACTTTGCCGAACTGTCCTGAATGGAGTTTAATCGAGAAACTAAAACACGAAAAGGACGTGATTGGGATTTATTTAACCAGTCATCCGCTTGATACTTATCGTTTTGAAATCGACCAATTTTGCTTACATCCTGTCAAAATTTTGCATTTGATAGAAAAAGTAAAGCAAACCGAAGTTGAACGGGAAGCTCAGGACCAATTTAATGCGGTAAAAAATAAGGAACTTGTGATTGGCGGGATGATTACGGCGGCGAATCATAGAATGACTAAAAATGGGAAACCTTTCGGCGTGTTCACCTTGGAGGACTATACGGATTCCTATGAAATCGCTTTATTTGGTGAAGATTATGTGAAGCATAAAACTTACATCCATGAGGGGTATTTCATTCAAGTGAAGGGAAGAATTACGGAACGCTTCCGTCAAGAAGGAAACTGGAGTTTTGAAGTAAATAACATTCAGTTATTAAGCGATTTAAGGGAAAAATTAGCTAAAACCTTAACGATTCAAATCCAGTTAAACAATTTCAATGAAGATTTGTACAATCGTATCAAAGGACTGGTGCAAAATAACTTGGAGAAAGATTTCAACAAGCCTTGCCAACTCCGCTTTAAAATCGTGGATCCGGAAGCGGGAGTTAGTTTAGAAATGCCATCAAAAAGCATTCGCATTTTTCCTGACAATGACTTTGTCGAATCATTGCGAAATTTGGAAGGCATCTCGTTCCGATTAAATTAACTTCTTGTGATCTAATTAATTCGTTCCGATTAAAATAACACGATCCACTTAATTAAGATCTACTATTTCTAAAATTTACTTTTTCTAGATTAGTCAGACGATCGAATGCCCATCACGCTATTGTCTCCTTCATAGAAAAACAAAAAGTAAATAATGAGGAGTACAATAACCGCGACCGCAATGGTCCATTTAAGGGTGTTCCCTGCGGGTTTATCGTTTTTTTCATCGATCGCTTCATCAGAAATTCTGTCCTCACTTACGTCCTCATAATGCGCAGTGTCCCTAAGATTTACATTCCCTGGATAGGGTGGTTTAGGTGTATTAGACGGATGTTCGTTGGGTGTTTTCATGATATAGTATTTAAAAAATTAAAATTTTTAATAATTAGAATGCAACTTTCCCTCCTGTAACCGGGATGGTGGAGCCAGATATATAGGACGCCAGTTGCGATGCCAAAAACACAAATATAGGAGCGACTTCAGCTGGCTGACCAGGTCGCCCCATAGGGGTGTCTTTACCAAAATTTTCATGATTTGGAATGGTAGATGGTATTAATGGGGTCCAAATGGGTCCTGGTGCAACTGCATTTACACGAATACCTCGATTTTCCTTATGGAGTACTTGAGCCAAGTTTGCAGTTAAATTTTGCACCGCTGATTTAGATCCAAAATCTTGTATCATTTTAAATTTTTTGGTATATTTGTAAATATAAAATTGAATATTATGGCAATTGAAATCACAGACAGTAATTTTGAAGAAGTTGTTCTACAATCAGATAAACCAGTGTTGGTCGATTTTTGGGCAGAATGGTGCGGTCCTTGCCGAATGGTAGGTCCAGTTGTTGAAGAATTAGCAAAAGATTACGAAGGAAAAGCGGTTATAGGTAAAGTAAATGTGGATGAAAATCCAAATATATCCGTTGAATTTGGAATTAGAAACATTCCTGCTTTATTGTTTTTTAAGAATGGTGAAGTAGTAGACAAGCAAATTGGAGCCGTTCCAAAATCGGTTTTAGCTGAAAAATTGGATAAGCAATTATAAAAGGTAATTATTTTAATCTTGATGGGTGATGGTTCTTAACGGTCACCCATTTTTTGTTATTGGATAAATCTAAAGTTTATTTGAAAAATATTTACGTTTTTGCCCATAAAGACCTATAAAAATCCCAATAAATATTACAACTGAAACGCCTGCCAGGGATTGTGTTGTATATGGAATATTTAATCGAAAAATCCCCGCTAAACCTTGAACCATCAAAATAATTTCATTTAATAATATTCCGGCGATCATTATATAAACACCGAAACGTACTAAAGGGTTGTCTATTATAAAATGATTTGCTAAGCCATATGCCCAAATAAACAAGCTAATCACAACCAGCAAAACCAAATGTAGATATCCTATGATAATTGGTCTATAGCCATAGGCAATTTGACTTAGTTCTGGGTGAAGTGATAATACCTGTAATAATAATTTAATAAAAAAAGCTGTTCCAACTATTATTAATATAAAACGAACCAAAGAATTGGCAAACGTTTTAAATATTTTCACTTTCTTATATAATTCTACAAACCAAATAACATAAACTATTAATTGAGCCAACGATGCAAAAATTACTAAGATATATAACCAAACAGGCATTTTCCACCATAAAACGGATAGCATATAGGTAGGTATTACAGCAATTGCAAAAACAGAAAAAAGCAGGTTTCCACTTTTAAGAACTAATCCATTTTTGTGCATCCAATGATGTAGTAGGCCGAAACAAGAAAAAAGGAACCATCCATTATACTGAAAGTGTAAATAAAAATAGACTGCACCTAATTGTTTTCTTGGATCCACATTATTCGTGGCCATCAAATACGAGAGCAAAAATGTGCCTATTGAGGAAAATATTAATAGCAAGACTGCGAATCTGAACCATTTTTTCACTTCTGTAGGCATACTTGTGAATGATGGTTTTTTTAAGATTTGCCAGACATAAAAAGTAAACAAATAGGATATCAGAATACTTAAAGTTGAAAAAGTAATTGAATAAAAGCCATAACCTTGCCAAATAAATGTGCCGAGCATTCCATAAGCGGTTACAATATTTGCAAGTACTAATCGATTACCTGTTCGCCCTAACTCCTCATCATTTCGTATACCTGCCTGTTGACTGAACAAAACTAAAATGAAAACCATCAAGGCGTGTGTTACCCATCCGGTAAATGCAAAATGAGAATGAGAATGAAGTAAAAATTTCTGATTTATCCAAGGCATCGGCAGCACCATCTTCAAACGCATGGCCAAACCTAAAATGCTGACTATTAAAAAATTTATAAGTGCAATTTTAACCCAGAATGAAAGGGATAATTGTTTATTAAATACCATGCTCCAAAAGTAAATATTCTAAAATGGAGCAAATTATGACTTGAATCATAAATGTGATTCAAACCAAGACATTTAATTTATTTCTTTCAATTTATAACCCATCCGAAGGTATAATAACCTTGCCTTTTATTACCTCTAATTTCTCTTGGCTTTGCAGTTGTTTAATTGTACGAATCACGGTTTCTACACGCAATCCCGTAATATTGGCCAATTGTTGCCGGGTAAGCATTAATCTATTACAATCCTGGCAGATATACAAACCATGCTTATTAAAATAGCCTATCAATGAAGTCAATATATATTCTGGTGAATTTGTTGACAAAATATTAGACAGAAAAAAGTGATATCGTAAACGTTCTGAAAATAAACGTGTAAATAAAGCATAAAGGTCAGCTCGCTCAGCCAATAATTCTTGAAAAGATTCAATCCGCAATCGGATTACCTTAGATGGAACTTCTGCAATCGCCGATGCAGCATATTCAAATCCATCAAATATGGGTAGTTCTCCAAAACTCTGGCCAGGCTCAACCATATTATACAACACTTCATTACCATTATCCATTAGAGTAGACCAGCGAACTCGACCACTAATTAATTGATAATAAAACAAAGCTGATGTTCCCTGATTAAAGATTATTTCACCAGTTCCAAATTCTCGGAAACTACCGCCCCGCTCAAGAAGTAGATTGATATCAAGCATATTGCGAATAACTTGTTTTTTTTCATAATTGAAAAAAATTTATATCACTGTATCATGTGACGAGAATCACATGTTGTTTAATTAACTGTTTAAACTTATGATTTACAGTGGTTTAAAACATTATAAAAACAATTGGCACCTCCTAAGTTATTGAAAAATTCCTATCATTCAAAACAATATGACTCTAATCATAAAATTCGCTTAAAAGGTCGGGTAAATTTGTTGTAAATCAGTAATTAATATGTTCATCAAATATAATTAAGCACACATAAACCAAGCAAACATGAAACTAACAACAACATTTTTATTGATTTGCGCCATCATTTATGGCTGCAGTCAGTCAGGAGAAAAACAATCAAACACCTCATCAACCAACTCAACAGCACAAAACACTAGTGATTATGATCCAAAACGCGGAGAAGGAAAATGGGAACAAGTGGAGCTTGAAACAAACTTAAATAAAGCTATGGCGAACGAAGGTAAGCTTATTTCAGACCTGAAATGTGCCAGCTGCCATAAATACACAGATGAACGTCTTGTAGGCCCAGGGTGGTTGGGAGTTAGTGAAAGACATAAACCGGAATGGATCATGAATTTTATCACAAACCCGGATCCCATGATTGATAAAGATCCAGTTTTACAAGCACAATTAGAATTATGTCTTGTAAGAATGCCTAATCAAAACCTAAGTGACGAAGAGGCAAGAAACATCTTAGAATTCATGCGACAAATCGACGGGGTTGAATAAAAGGTATCAATAGAAATCAACTCATAAATAGTTTATTAATTAATATTAATGTTATGAAATATAATCAAAAACTCATGTGGATTCTCGGCATTCTCGCCGTATCAGTTTCCATGAACGCCTGTAAACCAAAGGGAACGGGCAGTGCATTAAGCGGTAATGCAGCCGAAAGAGTCTATGTACCTCCTGGCCAATATGACGAATTTTACACATTCACTTCTGGTGGTTTTAGTGGACAAATGACAGTTTACGGTCTTCCAAGTGGAAGATTATTAAAATTAATTCCTGTATTTTCAGTTAATGCAGAAAACGCATGGGGATTTAGTGAAGAAACTAAACCCATGTTAAATACATCGCATGGGTTTGTGCCATGGGATGATTTACACCACATTGAGTCCTCTTTTACTAACGGTATGCCAGATGGAAGATGGATGTTTGCCAATTCAAACAACACACCTCGGCTGGCACGAATCGACCTCACCACTTTTACAACGGCAGAAATATTAGAAATCCCTAATACAGGGGGCAACCACTGTTCGCCATTTACTACAGAAAATTCAGAATATGTAATTGCTGCAACGCGTTTTAGCGTCCCACCTGATGGGCCTGAAAGTGATGTATCCATTTCCTCTTATAAAGAAAATTTTAATGGCCATATCAGCTTTGTAAGTATTGAACCTGAAACAGGCGAAATGGAAATAGCGTTCCAACTAAAAACTCCGGGGTTAAATTTTGACTTATCCAGCGCTGGGAAAGGTGTTTCAAATGGCTGGCTATTTATCAGCACATATAATTCTGAGCAGGCACACACTTTATTAGAAGTGAATGCTTCGAGAAATGATAAAGATTTTATCATGGCCATTAATTGGAAAAAAGCAGAAGAATTAATAAAAGCTGGCCACGGCAAAGTCCAAAAAAATGTTCGATACGCGCATAATAAATTTGATGAGCACACCCATTCCGCTACTTCTGAAATAAAAACTGAAGTATTAGTACTGGATATTTCTGAATACGAAGATTTAGCGTATTTAATGCCATGTCCTAAATCCCCACATGGCGCTGACGTGAGCCCTTCTGGAGAATTTATTGTTGGTAGTGGAAAATTAGCTGCATTAATTCCTGTGTTTAGCTTTGCAAAAATTCAAGAAGCTATTTCGAACAAAGACTTTGAACAAGAATTATATGGTGGCATTCCGGTATTAAACTATGAGTCTATCCTTCATGGTGAAGTTGAAAAACCTGGATTAGGGCCATTACACACCGAATTTGACGAAAAAGGAAATGCATATACTTCATTTTTTGTATCTTCTGAAGTGGTAAAATGGGACCTAAAATCATTAGAAATAATAGATAGACAACCAACTTTTTACTCTGTAGGCCATTTAATGGTAGCGGGCGGTAACGCAAAAACTCCTTATGGCAAATATTTAGTTGCTTACAACAAAATTACAAAAGACCGCTTCCTCCCAACTGGACCAGAGTTAGCGCATAGCGCCCAATTATTTGACATTAGCGGAGAAAAAATGGAATTATTATTAGACTTTCCGACTCTGGGCGAGCCTCACTATGCCCAATCCATTCCAGCTGATTTAATCATGGACAAATCCGTAAAAATATATGATATAAACGCCAATAAACATCCACATAAAACGAATGGCGAAGCGGATGCCAGAGTAGTTCGAGAAGGAAAGAATACTATCAGAGTATACATGACCACCATTCGATCTCACTTGACTCCAGATGTAATTGAAGGGATACACTTGGGCGACACCGTGTATTTCCATGTGACAAACTTAGAGCAAGATTGGGATATGCCGCATGGATTTGCCATTAAAGGGAATAATAATTCCGAGTTACTCATAATGCCTGGAGAAACTCAAACCATTAAATGGGTACCAGATCGTGTTGGGATATTCCCTTTTTATTGCACTGACTTCTGTTCTGCTTTACACCAGGAGATGAGTGGTTACGCTCGTGTTTCTGCACGCGGAAAAAACACTCCAATATTATATTATACTGGGGAACCTAAAGCTCAATAATAGAAGTCCAAATTCATTTTGAAGTGAAAAATCAACAGAGTATATCAAAATTCAGCAGGGCTATCCTCCTCCTTGGAGGCATAGCTCTGCTTACAGTCATCGTCTTGCCTATTTGGCAAATAGAGTTGATTGCTCCGCAATATCCAGAAGGACTAGTAATGTATATTTACAGCTACAAATTAGGCGGAGAAGTAGAAATTATTAATGGACTAAATCACTATATAGGGATGAAAGTACTGAATGCGGATGATTTTATCGAATTTACAATCCTCCCCTACATTATCGGTATATATGCAATTCTATTTGCTATTACATCTGTAGTAGGAAAAAGAAAATGGCTATACATATTATTTGGTTTATTCATTCTATTCGGTGTAGTAGCAATGTTAGATTTTTACAAATGGTTATATGAATACGGACATAATCTGGACCCTAATGCCGCCATCCAAGTACCAGGTATGTCTTATCAACCACCCTTAATCGGATATAAACAATTATTGAATTTCTTAGCTTTCTCATTTCCAGCAAGTGGTGGTTGGATTTTTATTGGCTGCGGTTTAGTCTTGACTTATTTAGTTTATAGAGAGTGGAGTTTAGCAAAACATAAAACTTCTATTTAAAAGAAGTCTGCTTAAAAAAATTCTACTTGAAAAAATACTTCTACTTAAAAAACATGAAACGAATTAAGATTCTTTTGTCCTTTTTAATTCCTGTATTAGGTGTCATATTACTTTTTAGCTCTTGTAATAATGACGGACCTCAAGAAATACGATACGGGCAAGATCAATGTGTTTACTGCAAAATGACGATTAGTGATGCCCGATTTGGCACCCAAATCGTTACTAAAAAAGGTCGTGCTTTAAATTTTGATGATTTACAATGCATGATCGCTTATATAAAAGAAGGAAGTATACAACCAGATGATATTTCTGAAATTTATTTACCAGATTATCAAAACAATAATAAACTTATTCCGGCATCTGAAGCGCTTTTACTTAGAAGTGAATCATTAAAAAGCCCAATGCGGGGTAACATTGCAGCATTCAGTAATAATGCAGATCTTGAGGAAGCCAGAAAGATCCATGGAGGGGATGTATTGACATGGAAAGATCTTTTATAATTCCAGATAGTATAGTGTATTCAAGGTTTTTCAAAAATTTATTTTTGCTTTTCATTTTGTGTGCAAGTTTGATGGTAAGCGGCATGAAAACGCATGCCGCCACCATCAAAGTTGGGCCAAATTTGCCGACAAAATCCATAAAAGAAGCTTTAGAAAACGCTCAACCATTTGACACCATCATAGTCAAGGGAGGTAAATATTCCGAAGGCACACTTGACATTCGAAAAGCAATCATTTTAATCGGAATAGATAGACCTATAATTGATGGGCAGAAAAAATACGAGCCGATTTCCATCAATTCATCGAATGTTATTATTAAAGGATTCAAAATTATCAATTCAGGACAATCTGCCATGTCCGATGTGGCCGCTATAAAAGTTTACAATGAAAACAATATTTGGATTGAAGATAATATCTTAGATGATAACTTCTTTGGGATATATATCCAACAAGCATCAAATTGCACGATCAAAAACAACATTATAACTGGTTACGGTGCCAGTGAACTGCTGAGTGGCAATGCCATTCATGCATGGAAAAGTGACTTTTTAAATATTCATGGTAACCAAGTTAAAGGACACAGAGATGGCATCTATTTGGAGTTTGTCACGCACACTGTGGCAGAGCACAACACTGCAAAAAACAACCATAGATATGGGTTGCATTTTATGTTTTCGCATGAAAACAGCTATTCATTCAATACTTTTAGTGAAAATGGCGCTGGTGTAGCCGTAATGTATACCCGCAACGTAATCATGACCCATAATGTTTTTGAGGGAAATTGGGGAGATGCAGCTTATGGTTTGCTCCTAAAAGATATCATGGATAGCCAGATTACAAATAATGAAATTCGTATGAATACCACAGGAATTTACATGGAAGGTTCTAATCGAGTTCAATTAGAAAGGAACAATTTTGTTGCCAATGGTTGGGCGGTCAAAATTCAAGGAAGCTGTGAAAACAACACATTTAAGGCTAATAATTTTATTCAAAATACTTTTGATGTCGCCACAAATTCTAAACGTTCATACAATACATTTTCAGGTAATTACTGGGACAAATACGAAGGATATGACTTAAATAAAGACAAAATAGGTGATATACCCTATCATCCAGTGAGTCTGTTTTCTGTAATTGTAGAGCGATATCCTACGGCCATGATTCTTTTCCGGAGTTTTATGACCACACTATTAGATAGAACTGAAAAATTAATTCCAAGTCTCACACCTGAAGATTTAAAAGACGGAGTTCCATTAATGAGCCCAATAAAACTATGATTAAAATTAAAAAAGTTTCGAAAAAATTCGGCAAAATGAACGCTTTAAAAGAGGTTAGTTTGACCTTAGATAAAGGTGAGTGTTTCGCTTTAATCGGGCCAAATGGCTGCGGAAAAACTACCCTTATAAAAGCCATTTTGGGCATGGTGATTCCGAGTGACGGCCAAATTCTTTTCGACGAAAAAAACATCTATCATGATTGGGATTATAGAGCACACATTGGGTATATGCCTCAAATAGGTCGATATCCAGATAATATGACCATTGGTCAGGTATTAGACATGATGAAAGATATACGTAATGTCCCATTGGATAGCCTTGATCATGAATTGGAACAAAGTTTTGGAATTCATAAACTGTTAGCCAAAAAAATAAGTACGCTTTCAGGTGGTACTCGACAAAAAGTAAGCGCATGCTTAGCTTTTATGTTTAATCCAAAAGTATTAATACTTGACGAACCTACTGCGGGTTTGGATCCATTATCCGTTGAGTTATTAAAAGCAAAAATCCAAAAGGAAAAGACTAAAAACAAATTGATAATAATTACATCGCATGTGCTGAGTGAACTTGATGATTTAGTAACACAAGTAGTTTATATGAATGAAGGTCAAATAACATTTCATAAATCAATTGAAAAGCTTAAATCTGATACAGGAGAATCTCGACTTTCAAAAGCTATCGCGTATGTAATGAATGAACAGAACTCATGAATAAAATGATAAAATATATTTTAACGGACATTCTGAAAAACAAAATGGTTATAGCATACACCCTTGTATTGTTCGTTTTGTCTATCAGTATATTTACGTTCGAGGACAATGCAGTAAAAGGTGTATTAAGTTTACTGAGTTTATTATTATTTATCATCCCCTTAGTTTCTGTTATATTTTCAACCATATATCTGTATAACAGCAGTGAATTTATTGAATTATTAGCTAGCCAACCCCTGAAACGCCAGTCCATATGGCTTAGCATGTTTAGCGGATTAGCTCTTGCACTCTGTTTGGCCTTCATGCTTGGAGTAGGAATCCCTGTTTTAATTTACGCAGCATTTACACCCGGGTATATACTAATAGCGTGTGGAATAATTCTATCCATCATATTTGTAGCAATAGCTATGTGGGCAAGTGTTCGTATAAGAGATAAAGCTAAAGGGATAGGATTGGCTATCATGTTGTGGCTGTACTTCGCAGTACTTTTTGACACCATTGTGCTCTTTATATTATTTCAATTCGCTGATTATCCTATAGAAAAAGGGATGGTAGCCTTTTCCATGTTAAACCCTATAGATATAAGCCGCATATTAATCCTTTTGCAAGTAGATATCTCAGCCCTGATGGGGTATACAGGAGCTATTTTCCGAAACTTCTTTGGGACGGGTATAGGAATGACGATTACTGGAATTGTGCTGGCACTTTGGATTTTCATTCCTGCCTGGTTTTCAGTTAGATATTTTAGAACAAAAGATCTATAATTATTGATTTTCAGATAACAACAACAATAACATTAACAACAGTAGCAACAGTAACAATAATAGCAACAATAACAACAACAATAATATTAATAATAATAATTTAAAGAAATATCAAAATATTCTTTAACACTTAAAAGCTAATATGGGGTATAATCACCTAATAGCTTCAAAATTAAAAATAAGTTTAACTATTAATTCTTAACATCATGATAGCATCTGCAATATTAGACGTCACCAGCATTGAAGCACATTTAAAACATAGCACTATTTTCGAATATTTTAATGCATTAGAACCTGGCGAAGGTTTCATTATCTCAAATGACCACGATCCACGACCATTATATTATCAATTATTATCGCAGCATGGGAATATATTCACTTGGGAATACCTTGAAAAAGGTCCACAAAAATGGATGGTAAAAATAGCTAAACGCCCTACTAATGAAAGAGAAGAAACCGTGGGTGAAGTTGCCGTAAAAGATATTCGAAAAGCTGACGCATTTAAAAAATTCGGGATTGATTTTTGTTGTGGTGGCAAAAAGCCAGTAAGTGTTGCCTTGGCCGAAGCTGGCATCACAGAAGAACAATTTGAGAAAGAAGTTGCGCAAGCTACAAAAATGAACAATGGTACGATTTCTCATGATTTTAATGCTTGGGATCTAAGTTTTCTGGCAGACTACATATGTAATGTTCACCATAAATATGTTCTAAAAAACGGACCAATTATAGAAGAAATAGCTGAAAAAGTTGCCTCAAAACACAGTGGACAACATCCAGAACTTGAAGAAATTTTAAAAGGAGTCCGTCAATTAATGAACGAACTTTACCAACATTTAGAGTCTGAAGAAAAACTGGTATTTCCAATAATAAAAAAATTAGAACAAGGTGAAATAATGCAAAACCCAGACATTGTAGGGCCGATAGAACAAATGCAGGCTGAACATGAAGATGCAGGAGAAGAACTACGTTTACTCCGTAGATTAACCAGAGAATATGAATTACCGGCAGACGCATGCAATTCTTACGCTTATTTATATCAAAAATTAGAAGAATTTGAAGGTGATTTATTTCAACACATTCATCTTGAAAACAACATTCTCTTCCCTAAAGCAGTGGCTTTAGAAAAAAACAACTTGACAATTTAAATAACTTGATAATTTAAAAAACTCGATAATTTAATTTGTAGATACCGCCCCGCAAATTTCACAAAAGTAAACATACATATATATGGAAGGTTTGGAGATTCAATTTAGATCCTTGAATTAGTCTCCAAATTTTCCTATTTTTGGCTAAAGCAAATCTATATAACGCATGAAGGCATCAAAGGACCACGATCAACGGATAGCAGATATGAGTTTTGCCTCGGTATATCCTCATTACGTGACGAAAGTTGAAAAAAAAGGTAGAACCGTGGATGAGCTGCACCAAGTGATCTGTTGGTTAACTGGGTATAGTGAATCGGAACTTCAGGAATGCTTGAAATCCAAACAAACGTTTAAAACCTTTTTTGAACACGCTAAGTTGAATCCAAATGCTTCCCTCATTAAAGGTTCGATTTGCGGATATCGCGTTGAAGAAATACAAAATCCGCTGACTCAACAAGTTAGATATTTAGATAAATTAGTGGACGAATTAGCTAAAGGACGTTCAATGGAGAAGATTTTAAGGGTCAATCCGTAGAATATATCAAAAAAGTGTTGATATTCTGAAAGTTTCATTGTATCTTTGCGCCGCCTTAGGCAATATAGCCTATTGTATATAATATTTCATGAACCCATTTATTGAACTGGGAATCCGTCATGATATTGTTAATGCCATCAATGAGTTAGGTTTCGAAAAACCAACTCCTATCCAGGAACAAGCCGTTCCAGTATTACTTGCAGGCAGCAACGATTTTGTCGGATTAGCCCAAACTGGCACCGGCAAAACAGCAGCTTTTGGCTTGCCCCTATTAGAACTATTGGACTTTTCTAAAAAACAACCACAAGCACTCGTGTTGTGCCCTACTCGTGAGTTGTGTTTACAGATTGCCAGAGACATTGAGAATTACGCAAAATACGTTGACAATGTTCACGTCGTGGCCGTTTATGGTGGCGCTAACATTAGTGATCAATTGCGTCAAATCCGCCGCGGAGTACAAATTGTAGTCGCGACACCGGGTCGTATGCTCGATATTATTGGAAGAAAAGCAATTGATTTTTCTGAGGTTAGCTATGTAGTATTAGATGAAGCGGACGAAATGCTCAACATGGGCTTTCAAGAAGACATCAACAATATTCTGTCCACAACTCCCGAAACAAAAAAAACTTGGTTATTCTCTGCAACCATGCCTGCAGAAGTAAGAAGGATCGCTAAAAAATACATGACCGATCCATTTGAACTGACTATGGGCACCAAAAACACAGGGAATGCAAACATTGAACACAACTATTATGTAGTTCGTGCAAGGGATAAATACCCAGCATTTAAACGCATTGTAGATTCAAGCCCAGAAATTTTTGGAATTGTTTTCTGCAGAACAAAAATTGAAACGCAAGAAATTGCGGAAGCCTTAATTAAAGACGGTTATAATGCCGACGCTTTACACGGCGATTTATCTCAACAACAACGAGATAAAGTGATGAAACGTTACCGTGATCGTAGTTTACAAATGTTAATCGCGACGGATGTAGCTGCTCGTGGTATTGATGTAAACGATGTAACCCACGTAATCAACTATTCTTTACCAGATGAAATTGAGAACTATACCCACCGTAGTGGTCGTACCGCGCGCGCTGGAAAAACTGGTATTTCGATCTCATTGGTAAATTTGAAAGAATTAGGTAAAATTCGTCAAATTGAAAAAGTAATTGGGAAATCATTTGTTAAAATGGAAGTTCCAAAAGGTGTAGATGTTGTTGACAAACAATTATTTGCTCTTTTAGACAAAGTTGCCCAAGTGGAGGTGAATGAAAGCCAAATCGGTATTCATATGCCTAAAATTCTTGAAAGATTTGAAGATTTCTCTAAAGAAGATGTGATAAAACATTTCGTGTCATTAGAATTCAATCGTTTCTTAGAATATTACAAAAACGCTCCTGATTTGAACGTAGATGCTCAAGAAGGTAGAGGTCGTGATCGTGGAGACAGGAATGGAAACAAAGCTGGAAACGATGACCGTTACGGAAGAACCGGATACAAATCAGATTACACACGCTTATTTATCAATTTAGGCGCCATGGATCAGTTCTCAAGAGGCGAAATGTTAGGTTACATTTGTGACAACAGTCGAATCAGTGGAAAATCCATCGGTAAAATTGATGTAAAAGGTGTTTATTCTTTCTTTGAAGTGCAAAATGAAGTCGTGGACAAAGTTTTGGCCGGCTTTAAGAGTGTAGATTTCGAAGGAAGAACGGTTCGTATCGAACAAGCTGGTGAAGGTCGCGGTGATTCAAGAGGCGGAGGACGCGGTGATTCAAGAGGCAGAGGAGATAATCGCAGAAAAAGAAGCACCCGTGAAAATAATTCGAAAGAAAACGGAAGTTTTGGTGGCGGTTTCAAAGACTTTTCTGGCCGACGTAAAGAAAGCAAAACCAAAAGTCGCTGGTAAATCACCATTCGATATAGGGTATTTATTACCAAATAAATACAAATAGTATAAAAAAACCCCGATTGTTTAAACAATCGGGGTTTTTAATTTTATAATATTCTTATTTCTAATATTGCTGCTTCATTTCTTGATCTACCGCATCAAATTCATCTAACATCTCTTGATTTGGCGCAGGCCCGAATAAAGATACCATCACAATCGAAATAAAGGATAAGATAAATCCTGGAATCATGGCGTACCAATCCGTGTAAGCATGTGGGATGTACACCCATAAAAGTACGGTTAATCCTCCTACAACCATTCCAGTAATGGCTGCCGCTCGAGTCGTTCTTCTCCATAACAGGGACAATAACACAACCGGTCCAAATGCAGCGCCAAAACCAGCCCAAGCGTGTCCGACAAGATTTAATATCGTGTCTTTTGGATTTAAAGATAGGAAGATAGCGATCAGCGCAACCACCAAAACAGAAACCCTGCTGATGACTAATAATTCTTTATCACTCGCCCCCCTTTTCAGGAAATTCTTATAAAAATCCTCCGTCATTGAACTGGAAGTGACCAGTAATTGAGAAGAAATCGTACTCATCACAGCCGCAAGGATAGCACATAATAACAACCCACCTATAAAAGGGTGAAAAAGCAATTGAGAGAAATAAATGAATATAGTTTCCGGATCGTCTATCGTTTGATTAAATTTAGCCATATAAGCAATCCCAAACAGGCCAACTAACATTGCTCCACTCATTGTAAAAATCATCCATGTAATTCCAATGCGACGGGCAGCATGCAATTGCTGAACTTTCCCGATAGCCATAAAACGCACTAAAATATGGGGTTGACCAAAATAACCTAAGCCCCAAGCCAACAATGACAAAATACCCACGGTCGTAGTCCCTTCAAACAAATCGAGTAGCAAAGCGTCCTTGGATTCAATTAAGGAGATGGATTCCTGAATTCCACCCACATTAAACAAAATAACAGCAGGAACGACCACCAATGCGATGACCATAATCGCGCCTTGTACAAAGTCCGTTAAACTCACTGCTAAAAACCCGCCTAAAAACGTATAAAAAACGACTACAGACGTGGTTATTAATAAACCAGACAGGTAGCTCATTTCGAATGCAGATTCCATTAATCGTCCTCCAGAGACCATACCTGCAGATGTATACAAGGTAAAGAACACTAAAATTACAATGGCGGAGATAAAACGCAGCATCCTGGAATGATCATGAAAGCGTTTCTCAAAATAATCAGGGATGGTGATGGCATTATTTGCTTTTTCAGTGTACACTCTTAATCGAGGAGCGACCAATAAATAATTAAAAAAAGCTCCCACAGTAAGACCGATCGCGATCCAACTTGATGAAATACCACTGGCATACATGGCGCCCGGTACGCCCATTAACAACCAACCACTCATATCCGCTGCACCTGCTGACAAAGCTGTTACAACAGGCCCTAATCTTCTACCCCCTAACAGAAACTCATTGACGTTACTCGTAGACTTCAAATAGGAGTAATAGCCGATTCCAATCATTAATAGAATGTATAGGGCGAATGCAATGCCTTGGTAAATATCCATGAAGTTTAAATTTAAATGGCTAAAATTGTTTGTTTACAAAGATATATCAATTACTGATTTTCAAAAATTATTCTTTAAGTTTGTAAAGGTCTGCATTAAATAACGCAAATTATGCCTTACAAAGACAGGGAAATATCAAAACGCTATTATTCCATGGGGGAAGTGACCGAAATGTTTGGGGTCAACGCGTCTCAAATTCGTTTTTACGAAAAGGAGTTTGATATTTTGGAACCTAAGAAAAACAAAAAAGGAAATCGGCTGTTTCGCCCTGAGGACATAGAAAACCTAAAAATAATTTTCAACTTAGTGAAAGACAAAGGTTTTACTCTTCAAGGCGCCAAGGATTTTCTTAAGAAAAACAAACACGAAGCAAAAGAAAATCAACGCGTTATTTCATCATTGGAAAAATTGAAAGATTTTTTAATTGAAGTACGAGATAATCTTTGATTCATCTACTTGACTCGCTTCGGCTTGCCTAATAAATTCTTCTAATTTTTCTACCATGGAAGTATTCCCAATGAATATCGGCGTACGTTCATGCAATTCACTCGGCTGTATATCTAAAATTCTCCGTTTACCATCGCTCGCTTTGCCTCCCGCTTGTTCAATAATAAATGCCAAAGGATTACATTCATACATCAAACGGATTTTGCCCTTTGGATGAGATGCTGATGTTGGGTACAAGAAAATCCCGCCCTTAATTAAGTTTCTATGAATGTCTGCAACCATGGATCCTATATATCTTGACACATATGGACGGTTCGAAGCCGCATCCTCTTGTTGGCAATATTTAATAAAATTTTTGACTCCCTGAGGAAATTGCAAATAATTCCCCTCATTAATGGAATAGATAACGCCATTTTCCGGAATGCGCATATTCGGGTGGGACAAACAAAATTCCCCAATGGATGGATCCAACGTAAATCCGTTTACTCCTTTACCCGTTGTATAAACTAACATGGTTGAAGAACCATAAATCACATATCCTGCTGCTACTTGATGGGTGCCTTTTTGCAAAATTTCATTCAAGTTGACTTGCTCTGTGGTAGGTGAGGTTCTTCGGTAAATAGAAAAAATGGTCCCAATAGAAACATTCACATCGATGTTTGAGGAGCCATCTAAGGGGTCAATACAAACGATGTACTTTGCATTTTTAGAAATTTCAGATTGAATAAAAATGCAATCATCGTGCTCCTCTGACGCAACCACACAACATTCACCCCCACTTCTTAATGCTGAAACAAATTGTTCGTCCGCATACACATCCAGTTTTTTTTGAGATTCACCCTGAACATTCACCGTTCCAGCATCGCCTAAAATATCCATGAGGCCCGCCTTGTTCACTTCACGGTGCACAATTTTTGCGGCGATCCCTATATCTCTTAACAAGCGAGACAACTCCCCTTTTGCGTAAGGAAAATCCGACTGTTTCTCAATAATAAATTGTCCGAGTGTAGTTACTTTTGTCATGTGCTATATCAAAATTTACCGAGCCACTTAGTGTATAATAGACACTAATCAACCCCTTTCTTACGCTGACAAAATTACTTAAAAACAGGCTTATTTAAGCATTTTAACAAATAACTTAGTGTATTTTAACATTTATCTTAAAGCCATTTCTACCACTTCCAAATCTTTAATTTCATTTTCATCTATGCTAAATCGTAAAAGCGTTCGGACTTTGTGCCAACCAGATTTTCCTGCAGCTCCAGGATTTAAATGAAGGCATTGTAACTTTTGATCGTACATCACCTTCAAAATATGAGAATGACCACAGATAAATAATTTTGGAGGCCGTCTAAAAAGGGTTTCTTTGATGGCAGGATGATATCGACCTGGATAGCCACCTATGTGCGTCATATAGACATCCACACGTTCACAATAAAAGCGAAGATGTTCCGGAAAAACCTTTCTGATGTCTTGTCCGTCAATATTTCCATACACACCGCGCAACGGCTTTAATTCCGCTAAGCGTTCTATGACTTCCATATTACCTACATCGCCTGCGTGCCAAATTTCATCTACAGACTCAAGGTGCTTTAATATTGCATCATCCAGATGGCTATGCGTGTCTGATAACAAACCAATTCGCTTCATTGTTAAAACGCTAAAAAGAAATCTTTTAATAATAATTTATATGCTTCCGTATACTTTCCTCGCTCTGCATACAAAACAAGGGTTTCATGCGCGAGTGCCTGGGGCAACTTTGGCTGCAAAATCAGATTGAAGGATTCTTCGGGCTTTTGCAAGCAAATAAGCTGGCGAACAGGAGACGCATCCATTGAAAAAGAATAAATATTCAAACTATTTTGTTGAATAAAATTTCGATCAGCAGCCATTTTATGCACGGCTTCCGCAATGGAAACTGGAAGAATCATTTCTAACAGGCCTCCAGGTTTTAGCGCTGCCCAAGAGCGATTCAGTAACTGTTGAAAAAAACCCTTATCGACATGCCGCGCTAATTCGCGTTTCTTATCAGGATTTTTCAAAGAATCAATAAAATATGGAGGATTCGATACGATTAAATCAAACTCCTCTTCAAAATTACAGCTGAGCGCATCCTGATGGATTAAAGTTAAGCGATTCGCAAATACAGATGCTTTAAAGTTCTCTGCAGCCCTTCTCGCTGTTAATTCATCCAACTCTACTCCGACTATAGTAGCCCCTTCAAAACGCTGTGCTAACATAAGTGCGATGACCCCAGTTCCTGTTCCAATGTCTAGAATCCGAAAGTTTCCGTGAGTCCGTTTGGTTTGTTGAATCGATCGCCCTGCCCATGCACCCAACACGACTCCATCGGTGTTAATCTTCATGGCACAATCCAGTTGATTGATTTCAAACTCCTTAAACCTAAATATATGATTATCCCTGCTTCGGCTCATTTCACAGCACTTAATTTTGAGTTCGAATGTACTAAACTCGAGCGGCAAAACATTTTTTATCCTGAATTTTTGCAAATTAAAATCTATCTCGTATAATTGTATAAGTGCTTATATAATTTAAAGCGCTTAAATATTTTTATAAACTAATATAAACTGTTTTATGGATTTTTATCAATCATTGGGCTACTTAATTTTAGGTAGTAGAATGAGACGGTTCGGAGATTATTTTCTACAAGAAATTAATCAAGTCTATGAAAATGAGAATATTCCATTTGAAGCTTCTTGGTTTCCACTTTTTTATATTTTAAAAGAAAGAGGCAGTGCGTCTATCAAAGAAATATCTGACAGGACCCAAGTTTCTCATTCTGCAGTAAGTCAATTAGTCAGCAACTTAAAGAAAAAAGGATTAGTTGAAAGTGAAACAGCTCAAATGGACGGAAGAAAACAATTAATTTGTCTTACCGATAAAGGAATTGAATTACTTAAGGAAATCGAACCCGTTTGGGAATGTTTACTTAGCGTGATGAATAAAATGGAAGCTCGCAATCCAGCAATTGGAAAGATCTTAGAAGGGATGAAAGAGTTAGAAGAAACTTTTCAAGAAAACACGCTGTCTGATAGCATACAAAAGGAATTAAACCTTTCATTGAAATGTATAGAATAAGATATGGAAAATACTTTTAAATATGGAGTGGACGCACTAACCATCGAATCCACGCTCAATCTAACAAAAGGCCTATTAAAAGGGGTCTTAACAGAGGAGGCAAAACAAAAAATCAAACAATCCAGTCAATATGTTGACGAAATAGTAAATAAACAGCAAGTCGTCTACGGGATTAATACCGGATTTGGTCCCTTATGTGACACTTTAATCACGCCGGAAGACACTTCCACCCTGCAGCACAACCTCCTAAAGAGCCATGCAGTGGGCGTCGGTGATCATATTCCGACTGAAATTGCTAAAACGATGATGGTCATCAAAGTTCAAGCATTAGCTCAAGGCTATTCAGGAATTCGCCTGGAAACAGTAGAAAGAATTTGCTGGATGATTGATCAAGACTTTATTCCAGCGGTACCAGCTAAAGGTTCTGTCGGTGCATCCGGTGATTTGGCCCCCCTATCCCACTTATTCTTACCCCTTATAGGATTGGGGCAAGTCTATGTGAATGGGACGCTAAAAAACACAAAAACGGCGTTAGAAGAGGCCGGTTTATCACCTTTAATTTTGGGGCCAAAAGAAGGTTTAGGTTTAATAAACGGAACCCAATTTATCGCGGCGCATGCAGTTCATGGACTCGCAAGATTAGCAAGAGCGCTCGATTTAGCAGACCTTGCAGGCGCCATGTCTTTAGAAGGGTTTTTAGGATCTTACAAACCTTTTGATCCGCGTTTACATGCGATTCGACCGTTTCCAGGCAATCAATACGTTGCGCACCGCTTATGGACCCTATTAAGCGAATCAGAAATGGCGAACTCCCACCCGAATTGTGGAAGAGTTCAAGACCCTTACTCTTTGCGCTGCATGCCGCAGGTACACGGAGCATCCAGAACGGCATGGTTACATTTGAAAGAATTAACCGAAATCGAAATAAATGCGGTCACCGATAACCCCATCGTTTTAGGTTCTTTCGACACGATAAGTGGGGGGAATTTTCACGGACAACCCCTCGCCTTAGCCATTGATTACGCCACCATCGCAGCGGCTGAATTAGGAAACATTGCCGACCGAAGATGCTATTTATTATTAGAAGGCAAATATGGACTTCCGAAATTATTAGTGGAAGATGCCGGATTAAATTCTGGTTTTATGATTCCTCAATACACCACAGCAGCATTGGTATCTGAAAACAAAGGTCTTTGTTTCCCTGCGAGCGCCGACAGCATCCCGACCTCTTTAGGACAGGAAGATCATGTTTCTATGGGGTCGATCGGAGGAAGAAAATTAAATCAAGTCATTTCAAATTTGGAATATATTCAGGCCATAGAATTTCTTTATGCTGCGCAAGCCGTCGACTTCAGAAGGCCTTTGAACACATCACCGATCTTAGAATCCATCCATTCAAAAATTCGAACTGTGGTAGATTTCACTCGCGAGGACCGTATTTTCTCACAAGACATCCATCAAATACATCAATTAATTACGACCGGCATCATGCATCAAGTCATGCTGGAAACAGCAATAGAACACGACATTACTTTAACACCTACTTATTATGAACATTTCAACATCTAATCCAAAGACGAAAGCGTTTATCGAAAAATATGCAAATCACCCCCATTATATACCTCCTACAGGAACGACCCTGCACGCGAAGAATTGGGCCTGTGAATCCGCCATTCGGATGTTATTAAATAACCTGCATGCTGAAGTAGCAGAAAACCCAGAGGAACTCGTGGTATATGGAGGCATTGGCCAGGCCGCCAGAAATCCTGAAGCATTAAGGAAGATCATTGAAATTCTTTTAGAATTGGACGAGGAGCACTCCCTGTTAGTTCAATCGGGTAAACCAGTAGGAATAGTAAGAACACACCCCCAATCTCCAAGAGTATTAATTGCAAATAGCAATTTAGTGCCAAAGTGGGCTACTTGGGAGCATTTTAATGATTTGCGCAGCCAAGGACTCATGATGTACGGACAAATGACGGCCGGAAGCTGGATTTATATAGGAACACAAGGAATTTTGCAAGGCACCTACGAAACCTTTGTAGAGTGTGGTCGCCAGCATTTTAATGGAGATTTAGCAGGCAAATTAGTGGTGACAGCTGGTTTAGGCGGCATGGGCGGGGCGCAACCCTTAGCAGCAACCTTAGCAGGCGCAGTGTTTTTGGGTGCAGACGTGGATCCATCTCGAATCCAAAAACGTTTGGACACCAAATACATAGACCGAATGACGCATTCTTATGAAGAGGCGATTCAATGGGCAAAAGAAGCGATAGAACAAAAGGTCGCGATTTCAATAGGCTTAGTGAGCGATGCCGGAGATTTGTTAGAACGCTTATACAATGATGGCATTACACCTGATATTTTAACCGATCAAACCTCTGCGCACGATCCCCTGAACGGATATATTCCAAACGGGTTCAGTTTAGCAGATGCGGCCGATTTGCGAGCAAATAACCCTGAAGCATACAAAGAAAAAGCATTAAAAAGCATGGCGCGTCACGTTGGTTGGATGTTAGCCCTGCAAGATAAAGGAGCCATTACCTTTGATTATGGTAATAATTTAAGGGCTTTCGCAAAAGAAGGTGGAGAAGGGAATGCATTTAATTTTCCTGGATTTACTCCGGCTTTCATTCGTCCATTATTTTGCGAGGGCAAAGGTCCATTTAGGTGGGTTGCACTATCCGGTGATCCAGAAGACATTTACACCACGGATCAAGCATTAATGGAATTATTCCCTGAAGACAAAGGCTTACATAAATGGTTAAGTGCCGCGAAAGACAAAATCGCCTTCCAAGGATTACCGTCAAGAATTTGTTGGTTAGGCTTGGGAGATAGGGAAAAAGCGGGGTTGTTATTTAATGAATTAGTAAGATCAGGCAAAGTCAAAGGCCCAATTATTATCGGAAGAGATCACTTAGATTGTGGATCGGTCGCATCTCCAAATCGTGAAACTGAAGCAATGAAAGATGGGTCGGATGCCGTTTCGGACTGGCCGCTATTAAACTTAATGAGTAACACTGCTGGTGGCGCGACCTGGGTTTCCTTCCATCATGGAGGTGGAGTCGGAATTGGTTATTCTCAACATGCAGGCATGGTGGTCTTAGCCGATGGAACTACCCGTGCTGAGGAATGTCTAAGGAGAGTATTACATAACGATCCAGCCATGGGTATATACAGGCATCACGACGCAGGTTATGAAAAAGCGACGTCTGTAGGTGAAAATTTTGGCATATTAATTTAAACATAAAGCTGTTTTATGCATCCGCAAAAAATCATAGGTCCCTTTGCACAGGTAGTGACAATGCGAGGCTTACCGAGTCATGGGAAAATTGCTGACGAGCAATTAGAAATTATCTATAACGGGGGTGTGTTATTGGAACAAAAAAAAATCATTGCAGTTGGTCAATACAACCAACTTTGCATAGATTTTCCAAATGCGTTCATAGAAACCCAAGATGAAAAAGACCGCAACAGCGTTCTCATTCCAGGATTTATAGATGCACATACACATATTTGTTTTGACGGAAGTCGTGCTCGAGATTATTCATTAAGGGTAGCTGGAAAATCTTATTTAGAAATTGCGAAAGCAGGAGGAGGAATTTGGGATACGGTGACTAAAACTCGAACGGCCAGTGAGGCAAGACTGATCGAGCGCACGGCGAAAAGGGCCAACGATCTACTCAACCAAGGCGTCACAACCATAGAAGTAAAAAGTGGCTACGGATTATCCATAGAGGAAGAATTAAAAATGCTTCGTGCGATCGAAAAGGCAAAAAACTTCACAGCAGCAACCTTGATTTCGACTTGTTTGGCGGCCCATATGAAACCGAAAGACTTTGAAGGCAGTCCATCAGAATACCTCAAATTAATCAGCGAAAAGCTTTTTCCAATCCTAAAAGAGGAAAAATTAACAAATCGAATCGATATTTTCATAGAAGATTCGGCCTTCTCGCCCGATGAAGCCAGGGAATTCCTACAACATGCCAAAAATGCAGGGTTTGACCTTACAGTGCATGCGGATCAATTTACTTCGGGAGGCTCGGAAATTGCGGTCGAGTTTGGAGCCCTATCTGCGGACCATTTAGAATCCAGTACAGACATAGATGTCGCTCGATTTGCGAATGCTGAAACAGTGGCTGTGGCATTACCTGGGGCTTCTTTGGGGTTAGGTATGAAATTCACACCAGCGAGGAAATTATTAGATACTGGCGCAAGCCTTGCTATCGCCTCAGATTGGAATCCTGGATCTGCACCCATGGGCGACCTTTTAACGCAGGCAGCCGTTTTAGGGGCCTTTGAAAAATTAACCATCGCTGAAACTTTAGCCGGATTAACTATTCGAGCAGCAAAGGCACTGGGTCTAAACGACCGAGGCAGCATTGACACGAACCAAACAGCAGATTTTCAACTCTATGACACCGACGATTATCGGGAGATTTTTTACCTACAAGGCCGCTTAAAACCTTATAAAGTTTGGAAAAATGGAAAAATTAATAAATACTAATTATTTCCCCTTAGCTCAAGAAAGTTGGACAGGCAGAATAGACGCCACGCAGGCTGAACATGCGCGCTGGCATCAATGGATTCAATGCATTGATCTAACTAAACCTGGTGAAATCGTTCAGAACGCAAGTAATTCAAATATACAAAATGGAACACTGTCTTCTGAAAAAAACCAAGAAGAAACACGAACACCAGAAGAAACACGAACACCAGAAGAAACACGAACATTTAAGGAGGAAACTCAAGTAAAAGTTGATAATCAAGCGCAAAATAAAACTGAAAATCAAACTGAAAACCTTGCTGCAAATTTCACGGTTTTAGGATTTGCCTGCGACGAGGGGGTAAGGAGAAATCAAGGTAGATTAGGGGCAAAAAACGGACCTGATGCGATCCGAAAAGCGCTCGCTAATCTTCCTATTCATAGCCAAAATGTAAGGGTTTTTGACGGCGGAAATATCCATTGTAATGACCACGATTTAGAAACAGCCCAACAACAATTAGGGATTGCGATCAGCCGAACCCTACAACAAGGCCATGTACCCATCGTTTTAGGAGGTGGACATGAAGTCACATACGGACAATTCTTAGGCTTGGAAATGGCTGGAATCACCGAACAAAAAATCGGATTCATAAATTTTGATGCGCATTTTGACAACAGAGAACCGAATCAAAACGGGAACAATTCAGGCACCGGCTTTTGGCAAATATCCAGAAAGCTAAAGGAAAAACACGCACCCTTTCACTATTTAGCCATAGGCATTCAAAAATCATCGAATACTGCAGCGCTATTTGCGGAAGCAAACAACACAGGGAGCACCTACATTTTTGCGAATGAAATACATGCCGCTAAAATGGATCAACATACCCTTCAGCTTGAGAAGTTTCTGCAAGAAGTCGATCACATTTACCTGACTATCGACATGGATGTATTTGCGGCAGCGTATGCCCCTGGCGTCAGCGCAACTTCCGCACTCGGAATCTTACCTGATCATCATTTTTTTGAACTTTTTAATATCATAATAAGAAGTGGTAAATTACGGACGATGGATGTAGCAGAATTAAATCCAACTTATGACTTGGACCAGCGCACCGCAAAATTAGCTGCATTGCTAATCGATCATATCGTTCAAAATTTAAACCATTAATAAAACCAATAATAAAGAAATGGACAATCATTTTTCCCCTGATACCATCATTATTGGCCACGGATTAGCCGGTTTAGTGGCTGCCTATGAATTAACGAAGGCTGGGAAAAAGGTACTGATGGTGGACCAAGAAAACCGCCAAAATTTAGGGGGTCAAGCCTTTTGGTCTTTTGGCGGATTATTCTTCATTAATTCTCCAGAACAAAGAAGGTTAGGCATAAAAGATTCCTTGGAATTAGCCCGTCAAGATTGGTTGGGGTCAGCAGCATTTGATCGAGCGGAAGATTATTGGCCTAAAAAATGGGCAGAAGCCTACTTAAAATTTGCTGCCGAAGAAAAATACGATTATGTAAAAAGCCTTGGCATTTCCTTTTTCCCTGTGGTGGGCTGGGCGGAACGCGGAGATGGGACAGCAAGTGGCCACGGTAACTCCGTCCCACGATTTCATATTGCCTGGGGCACAGGCACTGGAGTCATTAAGCCATTCGTGGATAAGGCTTTAGAAGCTGAAAAATCCGGCTTGCTAAAATTTGCCTGGAGGCATAAGGTAACCGAGCTCCTGATAAAGGATAACACCGTGATCGGAATAGCAGGTGAACGATTGGCAGAAGACAGCCAGGACCGGGGAGTTAAATCAAATCGAAATGTAATCGGCAACTTTGAATACCATGCCCCTACCGTCCTTTTAAGCTCAGGCGGTATCGGTGCCAATGAGTCGCTGATTCGCAAAAACTGGCCCGCTCGCCTTGGAAATTGTCCGGAAAACTTAATTTATGGAGTTCCGGATTACGTAGATGGAAGCATGGTTAACATAGCAGAAACCGCTGGCGCAAACCTGATAAATCGAGATCGAATGTGGCATTACACAGAGGGAATTCATAACTGGGCTCCAATCTGGACTAAGCATGCCATTCGGATTTTGCCGGGTCCTTCTTCTATTTGGCTCGACGCAAATGGCAATCGATTACCGGCTCCTTTTTTACCCGGATTCGATACCCTCGGCACCCTAAAACACATCATGCAAACCGGGCACGAGTATTCTTGGTTTATTTTGTCCCAAAAAATCATTAAAAAAGAATTTGCACTCTCTGGTTCAGAACAAAATCCCGATCTTACAAACCGAGATTACAAAAAATTATTAAAACGTTTAGGGAGTACCGCTGCACCCGAACCAGTGGAAGCATTTAAAAAGTTTGGTAAAGATTTTATTGTTGCCGACACACTGGCTGAATTGGTACAAAAAATGAATGAATTAGCAGGGAGCCACCTCCTCGATGAAGCATACATAGCACGCATCATTCAGGATCGAGACAATGAGATTGACAATAAATTCTCTAAAGACACCCAAGTAAACTACATTCGAAGTACCCGAAGTTATTTAGGAGACAAACTAATACGCACAGCGAAACCTCATAAAATTTTAGACCCAAAAAACGGCCCATTAATCGCAGTAAAACTGAACATATTAACTCGGAAAACTCTGGGTGGATTAGAAACAAACTTAAACGGCCAAGTTTTCAATCAAGAGGGCACCATCATCGAAGGCTTATACGCTGCAGGGGAAATATCCGGATTTGGAGGAGGTGGCATGCATGGCTACCGAGCATTAGAAGGAACATTTTTAGGCGGTTGTATCTTTTCAGGAAGACAAGCTGGCCGGCACATTGCAAATCCATTAAAGTAAAGAGATTCAACAAAAAAATCCGAGACACCAAGCCTCGGATTCCTTTCATTTTAAATATTTGTAGGTTGCGCAAGCGAATTATTTTCCGATTAATTTCAGAATATCATTCCCAAAAACAAAGATCATTAAGGCAATCAGAATAAAGAACCCAACCATTTGAGCATTTTCTAAGAATTTATCACTTAATGGTTTACCTTGAATCATTTCAATCAGTAAAAACAACACGTGGCCCCCATCTAAAGCTGGAATTGGCAACAAATTCATTAAAGCCAACACCATAGACAATAATCCCACCAAAGTCCAGAACCTAAACCAATCCACTTCGCTACCAAATAATTGAGCGATCCCAACAGGTCCCGACAAGGCCTTATCCGCACGCACCTCCCCTTTAAAAATTTTACCAATTCCTTTGGCATTATCCACGACGGTACCCCAAGCTTTTGCAGCGCCGATCGGCAAAGACTCCAAAAATCCATACTGTACCGTTACATGTGGAATCGTCATATCCCTATGAATATAAAAGCCCAAAGAACCTTCTGCAGGAATTTTAACACGTACTTGTTCAGGATTTCCATTACGCACGAACGTAATATCCACCTCTTTATCCGTATTTTCTTTAAACGAGTTTCTTAATTCGTCCCAATATTTCACCGAGGTCTCTCCTACTTGAATAATGCTATCTCCTTCCATTAAGCCTATTTCAGCAGCAATGGAACCCGGATCAACGCGAGCGATAGAAGTCGTTAACACCCGTTCTGTGACAAATTCATTTCTGCTGTGGTCAGCGACTTTATTTAAAATATCAGCAGGCACAAAAATTTCAACTTGCTCACCTTGACGGTCCACAGTTAATGTAGTATTTCCCATTAACACTTCAGAACTCAACACCTCGGAGAAGCGCACCACTTTTTTCCCATTGATGGCCATAATGCGATCGCCCGCTTTTATCCCTAAATCCTTTCCAATAATTCCAGGAACCACCCCATTCACCATGCGATCATTATCTATATATACCTCACCGTGTTTAAAAGTAAGCATCCAAAAGATGATAATCCCAAGGATCACATTCACGATGATCCCGCCTAACATGACGATTAATCGTTGCCAAGCTGGTTTAGATCTAAATTCCCAAGGTTGAGGCTCACCTTTTAATTGTTCCTTATCCATGGATTCGTCGATCATGCCAGCTATTTTCACATACCCCCCGAGTGGCAACCAACCGATTCCGTATTCACATCCTTTAAAATTAAATTTAAACAATTTCACCCCCCAGGCATCAAAGAACAAATAAAACTTCTCCACTTTAATACCAAATGCACGAGCGGCCAAAAAGTGACCTAATTCATGCAGAACAATTAAAATTGACAAGCCTAAAATTACTTGCCCGATCATGATCAATACACCCATTATCTTGTTTACTTAAATTTTTCTAAATACTTGTTTATAATCTAATTAATTTGTATATTTAATAAACGGCTTATGTTTAATAAAAGGTCCCGGCTAATTATTATCCATTTTAGCCCATCCATTTTAGCCCATCCGTTTTGCCACGTTTTGCGCAGCAAAATCCCTACTCATTCTATCCGTTTCAAAACAATTTTCTAACTCAAAAGATTTCACAAAAGTAACCGCCTCCATGGTTTCCTCGATCACGTCACTCATTTGCAAAAACCCGATTTGCTTCTTCAAAAACGCATCCACGGCTACTTCATTTGCCGCATTTAAAATACAAGGCATATTTCCGCCCATTTTTAACGCCTCATACGCCAAGCCTAAATTCCGAAACGTTTGCAGGTCAGGCGCCATAAAAGTCAAGGACGGATAATCCATAAAATTCATCCTTTTAAACGTATTTGGCAACCTTTTAGGGTGTGCCAAAGCCACTTGAATAGGAAGTTTCATATCAGGCACCCCTAATTGAGCGATCATCGAGCCATCACAAAACTGAACCATAGAATGAATAATGGACTGCGGATGCACTAACACCTCAATTTGTTCGGGATTCAGGCCAAAAAGCCACTTTGCTTCGATCACCTCTAAACCCTTATTCATCATACTCGCCGAATCTATAGAAATCTTAGCCCCCATAGACCAGTTCGGATGCTTCAGCGCCTTTTCTACGGTAACTGCCTTTAAATCTGCAAGATTCCAACCTAAAAAAGGCCCACCTGATGCCGTTAAAATAATTTTTTCAAGTTCCTTTTGCTCCTCCCCATTTAAACATTGAAAGATGGCAGAATGCTCTGAATCCACAGGTAAAATATTCACACCATGCCGCTTTGCCAACTCCATGACATATTCTCCTGCGATCACTAAAGTCTCTTTGTTCGCTAGCGCAATGTCTTTTCCAGCTTTAATCGCTGAGATCGTAGGTTTCAGTCCTGCAGCACCCACCATGGCAGTCAAAACAATCTCTGCCTCCGGGACTTGCACCACCTCTTCGATGGCGTTTTGCCCAGCAAGCACCTGTATTCCCGTACCCTCCAATAAATCCTTTAATTCATCATAACGATCTTCATCACCAATGACCACATAGATAGGTTTAAATTGTTTGGCTTGCTTCGCAAGCAATTCAACATTTCGATTTGCGACTAAAGCAACCACCTTAAACGCTGTTGGATGTGCCTCCACGACCTCCAAAGCTTGGGTACCCACACTCCCAGTAGATCCTAGGATAATTATCTGCTTACACATCATAACCTTTCACTATATCCTTTCACCATATCCCGATAAGCCATTGCGACGATCACACTTGACAATGGAACGACCACAAACGAAATTAATATGCTCACAAATGTTGAAACCAATGGATACCCCAAATAATTGAAATAAATATACAATAATTGCAAAATGGCAAAAAAAGCCAGAATCAGCAAGAGTTTGGTAACGTTACCTTTTGTCAATGCCACACTTAATCGAATGGATTCAATTCCCTCACTCCCTTTATCTATGATAAAAAATGGGTAAAAGGCCACTCGAATTAAGAAATATAAAATAATGAACGGGGCTAAAAGAATGGTTCCACTTACCACAAGCCCTACACCAAGCAGATAAATTAAAGGAAAAGCAAGGATGGCAATAACCACATAAGCGAGGACCACTAAAATACAGACGATGGCCATACCGTACAGAAACCGTGCGATCTCTTTTGTGGTCGGCATGGTGGCCCAAAGACTAATTTTTTGATCTCGATCGATTAGTCGAAAAATGTACTTAAATAAAGTTAATTGAATACCAAAATAGGCAATTACAAATAAAAACGCCATAAAATAGCGCAATACGTCTGTCACATCTTGGAAGTAAAACGCCAATATTCCCGAGGCATTTGAAGTCAAAAAAAGACTAAAACACATGCCTGCGATGGAAAAATAATTCTCCTTTAACACAAGCCAAGATTTTCGAATCACTTCGTTTGCAGCAAAGGTACTTTCTTTAAGAAATTGTATCATTTATGCCCTATTATTCAGCACACAAAGATGAAAAAAAGAGTGCGTAATCACAAACACGATTGTATTACAAAATTAGCTTTATTATTTCTTCTTGAATTTCTTTTCCTGCATCCTGATTATACCATTTTTGCAGGGCTTCTTTAATATCTTCAAAGGGTTGATCTGCAGCTTTCATTCTGAGGAAAAGCTCCTTTGCGCCAGCCGGCCTTGGGCCCCAAACCGCTAAATCTTCTCCTGCAGCATTCCGTATGATTAATAACGGAATTGACTTGGTCCCATTTGTTAAATATTGATCAATTAAATAAGGCGGTTGATCACGCAAAACGATTTTTAAAGAAATCAACGGATTCTTTGCTGCCATTAAATGAAAAAACGGCACGCATTGCGCAGCATCCCCACACCAAGGTTCCGTAATGACGATCCATTCAATGGGTTCAGTTATGGATGCCAACTGTGCAGTAATTTCTGGCAGAATGACTCCTTTTTTTAGCCAACGATTCGTTCGGGTCCAATTCATTTTTGTATAATGAAAATACTCCTCTTGATCATAAGGTGCTTCGGGTTGTTGGCTGTTTATGATAGATTGAAAATAATCTAAATATTCTTCGAAACTTAACATACTTTAAAATGATTTTATGATTCCCTGTGGGAAAGTTCAAATTTACAATAATTATTTTACATTAATTATTTGGCATTTATTTGGCAAGCCTCCCACACACAAAATGACACAATGTCAGTAAACAACTAAAAATTTGTAGAAAATTTGGCTTGGCACAAGGCTTGTTAACATAACAATAAATTATAAGAACGTTTTTACGTTTAAAATAGTTTAGTAAACAACTCAACATAGTAGAAAAATAAAATAATATTAATATGTCAAAGATTATTGGAATCGACTTAGGAACTACCAATTCATGTGTAGCCGTAATGGAGGGAAATGAACCGGTAGTGATCGCAAACAATGAGGGTAAACGCACTACCCCATCCATCGTTGCGTTCGTAGAGAATGGAGAACGCAAAGTTGGAGATCCAGCAAAACGCCAAGCAATTACGAATCCTAAAAAAACGATTTATTCAATTAAACGTTTTATGGGTACTACTTTTAGTGAAGTAGAGAAAGAAGTAGATCGTGTACCTTATAATTTAGTTAAGGGAGACAATAATACACCAAGAATTGAAATTGATGACCGTAAATATACGCCTCAAGAAATTTCAGCGATGGTGTTGCAAAAAATGAAAAAAACTGCAGAAGACTTCTTAGGTCAAGAAGTAACAGAAGCAGTGATTACCGTTCCAGCTTATTTTAACGATGCGCAGCGTCAAGCGACGAAAGAAGCCGGAGAGATTGCGGGCTTAACCGTTAAAAGAATCATCAATGAGCCGACAGCTGCTGCTTTAGCGTACGGTTTAGATAAGACAAATAAAGACATGAAAATCGTGGTCTTTGACTGCGGTGGTGGTACACATGACGTTTCGATTCTTGAATTAGGCGATGGTGTTTTTGAAGTAAAATCTACAGACGGTGATACCCATCTTGGTGGGGATGACTTCGATCAAGTAATTATTGATTGGTTAACTGAAGAATTCAAGAATGAAAACGGTGGTTTCGATCTTACAAAAGATCCAATGGCGCTTCAACGTTTAAAAGAAGCTGCTGAAAAGGCAAAAATCGAATTATCGAGTTCTTCAACTACTGAAGTGAACTTACCTTATATTACAGCCGACGCGACTGGTCCAAAACACTTAGTGCGTCAACTGACTCGTGCGAAATTTGAGCAATTGGCTGATAGTCTAATCAAACGCACCATTGAACCTTGTAAATCTGCCTTAAAAAATGCAGGATATAGCATTTCTGACATCGATGAAATTATTTTAGTAGGTGGTTCTACACGAATTCCAGCAATTCAAGATGCAGTTAAAAACTTTTTCGGTAAAGAGCCTTCAAAAGGAGTGAATCCGGATGAGGTGGTTGCGTTAGGAGCAGCGATTCAAGGCGGTGTCTTAACTGGAGAAGTTAAAGATGTCTTATTATTAGACGTTACACCACTTTCATTAGGAATAGAAACCATGGGTGGAGTGATGACTAAATTAATAGAATCGAACACGACTATTCCAAGTAAAAAATCAGAAGTGTTCTCTACGGCATCTGACAACCAACCATCTGTAGAAATTCACATTTTACAAGGTGAGCGCCCGATGGCAAATCAGAATAGAACGATCGGTCGCTTCCATTTAGATGGTATTCCACCTGCGCCAAGAGGTGTGCCTCAGATCGAAGTTACTTTTGACATTGATGCAAACGGTATTTTACACGTTTCTGCAAAAGACAAAGCGACTGGAAAAGAGCAAAAAATCCGCATCGAAGCTTCTTCAGGATTGACAGATGATGAAATCCAAAAAATGAAAAAAGAAGCGGAAGCAAATGCAGAAGCGGATCGTAAAGCAAAAGAAGAAGCAGACAAATTAAATGCTGCGGATGCATTAATTTTCTCGACCGAAAAACAACTTAAAGAATATGGTGAGAAAATCAGTGCAGATAAAAAAGCACCGATCGAAGAAGGTTTGAAAAAATTAAAAGAAGCACACGCAAGCAAAAACTTTGAAGCGATGGATAGTGCGCAAGCGGAACTTCAAAACGCATGGAATGCAGCTTCCGAAGAAATGTACAATGCAAGCGGCACTCCAGGTGCAGATCCTTCCAACGAGGCTTCAGGAAACGCTGAAAACAACACGCCTGGTGACGATGTCACAGATGTGGAATATGAAGAAGTTAAAGACGACAAGAAATAATCGTCTTTCAAACTCACTACTAAAAAAGGCAACCAAATTGGTTGCCTTTTTACTTTCCGAATATTGATTATAAATATTGGTAACAAATATTCATTCCGAATAGTGTTAACCAATATTAAATAAGCTTAAAACAATTTTTCTGGGTACACACCAGATTTGACTAACTGTTGAATGCTCGCCTCCACGATAGGTTTATCCTCCTTGTAAGTCACTCCGAACCATTTCTCTGCGGTTGGAATCACCAAAAACTTAGCCATTTTTCTTTTAATCAGTTCATCCGCCACGATTGGAATAAAAAATTCTGCTTTCGGTTGGTCTGCATGGGCTTCCACAAAATCCACAAACATTTCCTCACTTAATTTAAACACGGAAGGATTAAAACCCCAAAAATTCATGGAAACACGTGCCTGATCAGATAACTCATGCTCTACCCCATCCTCTTCAAAGAAAATGCGCTTTTGACCATCCATCTCCTTAAAATAAACTTTTGTACGTTCGTCAATTCCGGTCATAAAATTATTATCATCCACTTTACAAACCCCTCTTGACACCGTCCCATAGTCGGATAAAGTCTTATCTATTTGGTACCCCATCAATGAAAATAATTGATCATTTACATCCTTCGTTAAAAAGGTAGCCATTCTTTTAAAAGAATCAAAACCATAAAAATCATCGGCATTGATGACACAAAATGGTTCATTAATCACATCTTTTGCAGCCAAAACAGCATGTGCAGTGCCCCAAGGTTTGGCACGTTCCACTGTTCGATCTATGCCATATTTTTTAAGATCGAAATCTTGAAAAGCATACTCAGTCTGAATCTTACCTGCTAATTTTGGTTCAAAAATCGCTTTAAATTGTTCAGAAAATTCTTCACGAATCACAAAGACTACTTTTCCAAAACCAGCTCGAATCGCATCATAAATAGAATAGTCAATTATGGTTTCACCATTTGGGCCGAATCCATCAGTTTGCTTCATGCTTCCATACCGACTTGCCATACCAGCAGCCAGAATAAGCAAAGTAGGTTTTGTATCACTCATATACGACAACTTGTTAACGTTTTTCTTATAATTTAAATAGATGCATCAATTATTTTGTCAAATTTATAAAATTTGTATGACATTTCTTCTACATTGAGGCATGATTGTTGCGCTATATCATAGGAAAAACGGATGATTATGGCGAAAAAATTAATGCTTATTCGACATGCGAATTCCAAGTGGGACTTTAACACCAATGATTTCGAACGCCCCTTAAGTGAACAAGGTTTCATGGAAGCAACGGAATTATGTGAATCCTTAAGATTAATAAATTTAGCACCGTCTCACGTGGTGACCAGTTCAGCAAAACGTGCCCTTACCACGGCACAAATATTTGCGGCTTCATTTGGCGTGCCAAATAAAAAAATTGAAACCATTCCTGCACTTTATCACGCAGATTCTAAAACACTTTTAGCGACCATTAACGAATTTAGTGACGAGCACGATTTCATTGCACTAATAGGACATAATCCAGGCATATCAGTCCTTGCTAAACAGTTAATTGACTATACCTCATTTGATTTTCCAACCTGCGGAATCGCTTTAATAAAGTTTGAAGATGCAGCCTCTTGGAAGGAAATTAGCAAGGGCACCGGCACCCTTCTCCACTTCCTTTATCCAGAAAAATTATTGTAACTTGCGTTGATGCAAGCTATGGATAATAAAAATATTTCAGCAGCGTTCGATTTGCTCGCGCAATTAATGGAGCTTCATGGTCAAAACGCTTTCAGAGCCAAGGCAATCGCTGCCACTGCCTATAAAATTAATAAGCTACCCTTTCCCGTTATTGACAAAACACTGGAAGAATTAAGTGAAACCCCAGGAATTGGAAATAGCACAGCAAAAAAAATTAAAGAATTAGAACAAACCGGCACCTTATCCGAACTCGAACAACTTAAATCGATGACACCCATTGGGGTGCAGCAAATGCTTGGCATCAAAGGTTTAGGCCCTAAAAAAGTTCAAATTATATGGAAAGATTTAGGCTTAGAATCACTCGGCGAAGTGTATTATGCCTGTAACGAAAATCGATTGATCGACGCCAAAGGATTTGGATTAAAAACCCAAGAACAAATCAAAAAAACCATTGAATTCACCTTTGCTAATGAAGGTTGGATGCGATATGCGACTGTCGAAGCCGAAGCCGAAGCCCTGTTTCAAAAAATCTCAAAAGAAATTGGCCACGACAGAAAAATATCCTTTGCAGGAGCCTATAGAAGAAAATGTGAGGTACTTAAAAACATTGAAATCCTCATCGAGGGAAGTGAAGAGGAAGTCGTGGCGATCAGCAGTCAATTAGCCTTGCCTGATTATTACACTTGCATTCCAAGCAAATCAAATGAATTTGCTAAAAACTTATTTGTAACCACCGCAGCTCCAGAGCATTTAGAGAAATTATCAATAGATCCGACGAAGGAACTCCCTGTCCTTGAAAGCGAAGAAGAAATATATAAAACATTTGGCCTACCCTTTATAGAACCAGAACTCCGAGAAGGATTCAAAGAAATCGAATGGGCGAAAACCGGGAAATTACCCAAACTCATTGAATTAAGTGATCTGAAGGGCAGTTTGCATAACCACAGCACGTACAGCGATGGGGTACATAGCTTACTTGAAATGGCCGAATACTGCAAAAACACCTTAGGCTTAGAATACTTTGGCATTGCAGACCATTCCCAAACAGCCGTCTATGCAAACGGACTCTCCATAGAAAGAATTCAGCAACAATGGCAAGAAATTGATAGCCTGAACGCTTCACTGGCACCCTTTAAAATTTTAAAAGGCATAGAAAGTGACATCCTATCAGACGGATCCTTAGACTACCCAGAAGAAATATTAAAAGGCTTTGATTACGTAGTCGCCTCCATTCACTCCAACTTAAAAATGGAGATGGATCGGGCAAATGAACGACTGATAAAAGCCATTGAAAATCCATATACCACCATCCTTGGGCACCCGACTGGCCGATTATTGCTTGCGCGAGCAGGCTATCCCATCGACCATGCAAAAATTATCGACGCTTGTGCGGCAAATGGCGTGTGTATAGAAATAAATGCAAACCCGCTTCGATTAGATTTAGATTGGCGCTGGCATGCCTATGCCTTAGAAAAAGGAGTTCGATTGGCGATTAATCCAGATGCTCACCGAACGGCTGGATTGCACGACATGTACTATGGCGTCTTAGTCGCCAGAAAAGGTGGTTTAGATGCAGCACATTGCCTAAACGCTTGTTCATTAGAAGAAATTACCGCGATTTTTGATAAAAAGAAAAAATAAAATCATGCGACAACTGACCTGCTACCTTTTATCTATCCTCTTGGCGGCTGCATTTTGGACTCCCACTTTAAATGCCCACGCACAACTATTAGTCGGCGCTAAAGATTTGTTCACAAAAGCCGATTCACTCAGAGGCCAACTCACTCCCTTACGCACGAATTACGACATCCACTATTACCATCTAACTGTAAAAGTGGATCCTGATGAACGCTTTATTGAAGGCAATAATGTGTTTAAATTTTCCGCTGTAGAGGATTTTAACGAGTTACAGTTCGATCTGTTTGACAACTTAAAAATAGAGAAAGTCGTTTATAAAGGAAAGTCCATTCCATTTACGCGTGAACACCACGCCGTCTTTATCACGTTTCCAAGCACTATAAAAAAAGGCGAACACGACGCATTCACTGTCTATTATTCCGGGCATCCCATTCAAGCGAAACGGGCTCCATGGGACGGTGGATTTGACTTTAAAAAAGATAAAAACGGAAATCACTGGATTGCGACCGCCTGTCAAGGCTTAGGGGCGAGTGTTTGGTGGCCAAATAAAGATCATTTATCCGACGAAGTGGATAGTTTACTATTAAGTGTTCAGGTGCCCAAAGGCTTAATCAATGTGTCGAACGGAAGATTACGTAAGACCGAAGATTTAGCCAATGGCTACACTCAATTCGATTGGTTTGTGAGCAATCCCATAAATAACTACAATGTTGCCTTAAACATTGGAGATTATGTGCACAAACACAGTGTATATCAAGGTGAAAAAGGCGCATTAGACTTGGATTATTGGGTATTAAGGGAAAATGAAGAAATTGCATTTAAACATTTAGATCTGAATGTAAGAAACACCTTAGACGCATTCGAACACTGGTTTGGCCCCTACCCCTTTTATGAAGATGGCTACAAAATCGTAGAAACAGCACACTTAGGCATGGAACATCAAAGTGCCATTGCCTATGGAAACAAATACCAAAACGGCTACTTGGGTCGGGATGGTTCGGGCAGCGGATGGGGTGAAAAATGGGATTTTATCGTCGTGCACGAATCTGGCCACGAATGGTTTGGCAACAACATTACCGCCAGCGACTTGGCAGACATGTGGATTCATGAAGCGTTTACAAATTATTCTGAAGCCTTATTCATTGAATTCCATTATGGAAAATTTGCTGCGCAACAATACCTACATGGAAATCGAAGAAGCATACAAAATCGCACGCCCTTATTAGGCACCTACGAAGTAAATAAAGAAGGTTCAGGCGACATGTATAACAAAGGAGGCGTATTGCTTCACATGATTCGCACGCTGATCGACGACGACGAAAAATGGAGGGCGATTCTCAGGGGATTAAACGAAAAATTCTTCCACGCAAATGTCCATTATGACGACATCGTCCACTACATGAGCCAGGAAGCGAAGATGGATCTCAAACCCATCTTCGAACAATATGTAAAACACCCTTCCCTGCCTATCTTAGAGTTTTTCTTCGATACTGAAGGAAATGGAAGCGTACGTTGGCTCTCGGATGTGCCAAATTTTAACATGCCCGTGCGCATCACCTTGCAAAATGGACAAACCCATTGGCTGCCTGTGAGCACACGATCAAGTCGAGTACAAATACCAAACTTTAAACCCGATCAGTTTAAAGTGGATACTTTCAATTTTTACATAGGCATATTGACAAATAGTTTAATAAATTAATTGTATATTGCATAATCAATCCGCAAAACTAAATCTACATAAAAACCACTATTTTCTACTTTTTGTACGATAAGAATTTGAGTTTTTTTGGTTAGGTTTGCATATTGTTGAAAATTTAGATAATCACGTTTTAAGTAGATATACATGGGCTTATTTAATTGGTTTACCCAGGATGTAGCCATTGATTTGGGGACTGCAAATACATTAATTATTCATAACGACAAAGTAGTAGTCGATGAACCTTCTATTGTCGCGTTTGACCGCACGACGAATAAAGTCATTGCGATAGGAAGACAGGCCATGCAAATGGAAGGAAAAACCCATGATAATATTCGAACTGTCCGACCATTGAAAGATGGTGTGATTGCAGATTTCAATGCTGCAGAACACATGATTCGTGGCATGATTAAAATGGTGAATAATGGAAAAGGCTGGTTTTTCCCGTCTTTGAGAATGGTTATTTGTATTCCTTCTGGTATCACTGAAGTAGAAAAACGTGCCGTGCGGGATTCAGCAGAAATCGCTGGCGCAAAAGAAGTTTACTTAATTCATGAACCCATGGCTGCTGCAGTCGGGATTGGTATTGATGTAGAGGAACCTATGGGTAACATGATCATTGACATCGGGGGTGGAACGACAGAAATTGCCGTTATAGCATTATCCGGGATCGTTTGTGACCAATCTATCCGTGTAGCGGGAGATAATTTTGACTCCGACATTATTCAATATATACGAAGACAGCACAACATCATGATTGGTGAACGTACTGCTGAAAAAATTAAAATCGAAGTTGGTTCTGCGATTCCAGAATTGCAAGAACCCCCTGCTGACTTTGCAGTGCAAGGACGTGATTTAATGACCGGTGTACCGAAGCAAATCATGGTTTCTTATACTGAAATCGCCCATTGTTTAGATAAATCTATTTCTAAAATTGAAGAAGCTATTCTAAAAGCATTAGAAATTACTCCTCCAGAATTATCTGCAGATATTTATCAAACAGGTATTTACCTAACAGGGGGAGGTGCATTGCTTAGAGGCTTAGATAAACGAATTCAAGCGAAAACTAAACTTCCAGTGCACATTGCAGAAGATCCATTACGTGCGGTAGTAAGAGGAACGGGTATTTCTTTGAAAAACATTGGAAACTACAAGTTTTTAATGCAATAACACCATGAAATGAAGAATATTTGGCTTTTACTTTCTAAGTATAACGCAATATTTCTATTCATTGTTTTCTTTGGGATTTCTTTCGCTTTATTGGTAACCAATAATGATTTCCATCGTGCATCTTCACTGAATTCATCCAATGCTTTCTTTGGCAAAATTTACAAAGAAGTCAGTCGTGTCACGACTTACATGAAACTGGATGAAGCGAACCAAGAATTGCTAGCAGAAAACGCTGCACTCAGAATCCAATTAGACCAGTTAGTCAATCGAGACACCACCAGTGAAGAAGTCATCTTAGATTCCCTGGGTGTTCCCTTATATGCTTACATAACTGCAAAAGTCACAAATAATAGCATTCGTCAAAAAAACAATTACATTACCATTGACAAAGGCGCATTACATGGCATCAGAAAAGGCATGGGGGTCATCTGCCCAACAGGAATTGTAGGCATCGTACTCAATGTATCCGATCACTATGCAACCATACAGTCCTTATTGCACAGCGACACTCGCATTAGCGCAGCATTATATGATAGCCAAGCTTTTGGATCATTAATGTGGGGCACGGAATTCGATCCGAAAAAGGCTATTTTACGGGATATCCCAAATCATGTCGAAGTTAAAAAAGGTGAACGAGTGGTCACTTCGGGGTACTCCCTATTTCCACCTGATATTCCTATCGGAGAAGTGATAGAAACCAATGAATTTGGTGGAGATAGTTTTAAAGATATTTCCATTACATTAAGTACGGATTTCCATAATTTGAAGTACGTCTATGTAGTGATTGATAATTTTGCTGCAGAAAAACAACAGGTTGAGGAGCCTGAAAATACCAATGATTAAATTATTAGTAAATAACTCGTTTCGATTCGTGGTCATGATGGCCATGCAGGTATTCCTCTTCAAAAACATGGGATATTATAACCTCATAAATCCCTACCCATACATTTTCTTTTTATTGCTTTTACCTTTTGGCATATCCAATACCTTATTATTTACTATTGCCTTCTTTACTGGGTTAACTGTGGATATTTTTTACGACACCCTGGGAGTAAATGCAGCCGCATCGGTTACGCTTGCACTAACTCGAATCTCATTCTTCAACATCACTTTAGAAGCAGAGAATCACGATAAAAATGCGACTCCTCTTTTGGGGGAAGTTTCTTTTAAATGGTTTTTGCCCTATGTGCTTTTATCTTGTTTTACCCATCACTTTATTTTATACGTTTTAGCCACTTTTACATTTAGACAATTTCATTACACCCTTTTCAGTACTGTATTTAGTTGTATCTTTACCGTGCTGATAATTCTTATTTTGAGTTTATTACTTTATAAAAAGAAAAAACGATAAGAAGAACCGCCTGAATTCTTATCAAATGCTAAAATTTCGGTTGTAATGAATAACTTTTTTGCTAGAAGATATGCCATCCAAGGAATATTTATTGCGGTAGCTTTAATTATCGTCATCCGCCTATTTTATTTGCAAATCGTCGATGATTCCTATGCCACTTCAGCAGATAGCAATGTATTAAGAAAAACTGTAATTTATCCCGCCAGAGGAGTCATCTTAGATCGAAACGGAGAAATATTAGTTCAAAATGAGCCTGTGTATGACCTCTTGGTCACTCCGATTGAGGTGAAAGAAATAGATACTGCCCTTTTTTGCCAATTGATCGACATCGATATAGAGGGTTTTAATAAACGCATGGAAACGGCTAAAAAGCATTCTCGCTTTCGCGCTTCTATTTTCGAAAAACAGATTTCCGCTATTAATTATGCTCAATTGCAAGAACACTTATATAAGTTTAAAGGCTTTTATGTTCAAAATCGTACGGTAAGAACCTACCCAGACAGCATTGCTGCTCAATTTTTAGGATATATTCAGGAAGTTAACCAAGGAGATATTGATCGATCAGGAAAATTTTATAGACCAGGAGATTATATAGGTGCGAGTGGCGTTGAACGAGCATATGAGGACGTGCTTAGAGGGCAAAGAGGGGTGAAAATTCAAATGGTGGATGCCTTTAACCGGCCACAAGGCGCCTACGCTGATGGTCGATTCGACACCTTAGCTGTAGCGGGTGAGCGATTAGTTTCCTCTTTGGACAAACAACTACAAATCTTTGCGGAGCAACTCATGAAGAACAAACGAGGCTCTGTAGTCGCCATAGAGCCATCAACAGGAGAAATTTTAGCATTTGTGAGCAGTCCCAGCTACGATCCGAATATGATGGTAGGTAGAAAGCGAGGAGAAAATTATGCAAAATTGGCACAAGACCCAAACATGCCCATGTTTATCCGTCCTATACAGGCTCAATACCCTCCAGGTTCCATTTTTAAAGTGGTGAATGCGTTAACGGCTCAACAGGCCGGTGTCATCGATGAACACACGATATTCAATTGCCCAGGCGGATACAGTTATGGTGGTGGAAGAGGATTTATGCGATGCACCCATGTGGACGGACCGACTGATTTGATAAAATCGATTCAACGATCCTGTAACACGTACTACGGACATGCTTTCGCTCGCATGGTCGACAGAAGAAACATGCCTTCGCATGAAGGATACGCACTTTGGCAGGAAGCGACTATGAATTTTGGGCTGGGACAACCTTTAGGAATTGACCTACCAGGTGAAAAAAGTGGCTCCATCCCTTCTGCTGAATATTATACAAAGCGTTACGGAAATAACAAATGGACATCGAGCTTTAATATTTCAGTATCGATCGGCCAAGGTGAGATTGAAATCACCCCTATTCAAATGGCAAACATCATGGCCATCGTAGCGAACAGGGGATTTTATTATCGACCGCATTTAATTAAGGCTATTGGCGACCAAAAAATCGTTAAACCTGAATATACAGAAAAAATATATGCTGGTGTAGAAAGTAGATTCTATGAGCCGGTCATCGAAGGCTTGAGTCGTGTAGTGAATCAACCAGGTGGAACCGCTTATTCTGTAAAAATTGATGGTATTGAAATGGCGGGTAAAACAGGCACTGTACAAAATCCACATGGAGATAATCATGCGGTGTTTTTTGCCTTTGCCCCACGAGAAAATCCAAAAATTGCCATTGCAGTCTTTGTAGAAAATGCAGGTTATGGTGGATCCGTAGCTGGCCCAATCGCGAGCATGATTGTTGAAAAGTATTTGCGTGATACCGTCACCTTACCAAAATATTTGCAAGACCGCATTTTAAATTTAGACTTTTTACCGAAAAGAGCACCAGAAAAAGTTCAAGATACGATCCAATCACCTTTAAATTCTGCCGAAGCAGAAGAAGAATTATTTGTTCACCATAGTGTAATTGTTCCAAGATATGGCCATCAATAATCAACATAGACATTCCTTTTTTGGAGGCAATGTAGACTGGGTCACTGTATTGATTTGGCTCCTATTATGTTTAATCGGATGGTTCAATATTTATGCGGCAGTTTATGATCCAGAACATACCGGATTGTTTAACTTGAGCACAAATTATGGAAAACAAGCCTTATTTATTTCTTCAGCAGTAGTAATTGGATTGACCATCCTGATCGTGGATGCCAAGCTCTTTGCCACCTTATCCCCCATTATATATGGCATTACGCTGATCCTATTAGTGGTCGTATTAGTGATTGGGAAAAATGTAGGCGGAAACCAGGCATGGATACAACTCGGTAGTTTTAGGTTACAGCCATCTGAGTTTGCCAAGTTGGCTACCTGTCTGTTGTTAGCTTGGTATTTAAGTAGCCAAAGCAATAAAACGCCCAATATACGCACCTTACTTACGGGAGCATGCATTGTCATCGTCCCTGTAATCTTAGTTTTATTTCAGCCCGACATGGGTTCTGCGCTAGCCTTTAGCTCGTTGATTTTTATTTTTTACCGAGAAGGTTATATCAGCAGTAATTTCATGATCCTCATCGGTTTAGCGATACTCTTATTTGTACTCAGTCTCTTATTTAATGAGTGGTGGATCGTATTGGGCTTAGCGATTTTTATTGGCGCCATTTTTTACTTTAATCCTCGAAGACAACGCCTAATCGTACCCTTGATTTCTTTGTTTTTGATCGCCACTGCTTACATTTTTTTAGTTGAATTTGCTTATAATAACTTATTAAGACCGCATCAGCGAAGCCGAATTGAAGTTATTTTAGGAAAAATAGATGATCCAAGAGGAGAAGGATATAATTTGAATCAATCGAAAATAGCCATTGGTTCAGGGAAGTTTTGGGGCAAAGGTTACTTACAAGGTACCCAAACAAAATACAATTTTGTTCCAGAGCAAAGCACGGATTTTATCTTTTGCACGATCGGTGAAGAATGGGGCTTTATCGGCTCTGTCTTATTAATTGGACTCTATTTATTCCTTTTACTTCGAATAATAACCATTGCTGAGCGACAAAGGACGGCTTTTGCTCGTATTTATGCATATGGAGTCGCTTCTATCCTATTTTTCCACTTTGCAATCAACATAGGCATGACCATTGGAATTGTTCCGGTCATTGGAATTCCTCTTCCTTTTATTAGCTATGGAGGGTCGTCCTTATGGAGTTTCTCAGTGCTCCTATTTATTCTATTAAAATTTGATGCAAACCGAAAAGGCGTGGTCTAAAACCGCTCTATTTATGAGTCATGGCCGTTCCGCTTAAACCAGCTAAGCCGCCTAAAATCAAAGCCAAAACGATCAACACAAAATATGAAAGTGTACTTCCTGTCATAAAAGAAAGGGCGGGAACACTTTCAGTAAATAAAGATGAAATTTTAGCTGATAAACCCGTCGCATCTTTCATATTTAAATAGATGGCTGGCAACAACCAAACTAATAGTTGCCCCAACGCTCCCAATAAAAAGGAACTCTTGTAATTTCCACCACGTAAAGCGCTAAAAATAAAACAAGCAACTAAGGGTGTCCACCAAGGACCTGCCCATGCTAACAGGATTCCCACAACTACAACGAATAGGAGTGATATTGAAAAACTACGCATATGATTATTTTTTAGGCTTTAATTTTAAAGTTGTTTGAATAGCATTTGAAGTGTCTTCCTCATTTTTCATAAAGAACAAACGAGGTAACTCACCATTTGCCCATAAATCAATTAAATTATCGTAATATGGACTTCCAGGATTTCCAGATTGTCCTCCTGGGAATAATCCCACCGCATCGGGCCATTCTTTATCTAAAGCGACCACCATTCTCCATGAAGGTCCGTGTCTTCCTGTTGTAGCATTTACAATGCCTGGGCCTCCTCCATTAGGCACAGAAGTGCGGCTAAACATGGTGAAATTAGGAACCAAATGCGAAATAGTCGTGTTTTTAACTCGGTGCCACTGCCACGCATCCGCTTCAAACTCCCCATGTTTTTCGGTTAATTTTTGAATCGTTTTCACGAAAGATTGCCTTACAATATCATCTTTGGTTTCCAAGATTTCATCAGTCGATTGGTCATCAAACCACTTCGCGTCGGGTTCATTCAATAACAAACTAAATGTTCGATCTAATGATGGATACATGACTGGCCCTTCAGCTTTTAAATCATCTTTCCAAATCGCAACTCTTAATTCATCTACCCAAGCTTCATAAATCGATGCGCCAACTTCATTCGGATCATTCATCCAATTCCAAGCAGACAATGCTTTGAATTCGGGCATTTGTGCGACTGAATCCGAAGCAGCAAGAATCGGTAATAAATCTGGTAAAATTAACCGCGCATCAATATTCAAATTATCATTTAATAAATCTCTTAAGGTCTCCTTATCGGCATTTGTAGTACTTTCCAACACCTCATTAATCCGAATCCCTCGGCTTGGGTGCGCAAAACTCCAGTCTAAATAATAAGGATAAGTTAGATTTGTAGGAAATTGGTTTGCGGAGCTCACAAAACCTCTATCCGGATTTTTCACCGTCGGATTATGTTGAAACGGAATCCAACCCGCCCATTCATGCTCTTTTACACTACCATCTAATAAGTATCGACCTTGACCTTTCCACTTAATAGGTAGCTTCCCATTAGAGGTAATCGCAATATCATTCTCGTTGCTTGCAAACACAAAGTTCTGTGCTGGTGCCGTAAAATAGCTTAAAGCCTCCCGATAATCGTCATAATTCTCGCTTCTATTTAAATAATAGAAAGTCAATAAATCGGTGGTTTGCTCCTCATTTCCGATCCATCTCATCGCATAACCCACCGGAATATCCTTTTTATATTGGTCTTTCGTTTCTTCTTGATACACGATCGGGCCATGGTGTGAAAACAAAAGAGTATCGATTACTTTTCCTCCCCCTTTAATATGATAGAATTCCTCTCGCCTTTCTATATCTTTCCAAGCACCTTCATACCAATACTGTGAACGCTCTTCATCTTTAAATTGAATTTTATAAAAATCCAATACATCCAAGCCTACATTCGTCACCCCCCATGCAATGTCCTTATTAAACCCAATAATAATAGTGGGTGTTCCAGGCAAACTCACGCCATATACGTTCACTCCTGGAGCGGATAATTGTGTTTGATACCAAATCGATGGTAAAGACAAGCGCAAATGTGGGTCATTCGAAAGAATTGGAAGGCCTGTGATCGAGCGTACTCCGCCAATAGCCCAGTTATTACTCCCAATTTGTGGAGTCGGAGATGGGGCATCAATGCGGGTAGCCATCGGATTGTTTAACCCATCGAATGCAGATTTTTGAGCAGGAACTGCAGGAATTTCGCTTGGTTCAAATTCCCATTTTGTATCATCCGGCATAATCGGCGATTCTCTATCCGGATAAAATGGAAACAGATTATCAATTTCTTGTTCGCCCAAATTCAACAGCAAATTTGTCAAACGGTAATCGTTTGTTCCTGCACTTAAATCGTGGCGCATGTTCATTAACATTAAAATAGAACGATAAGGAGACCATTGTTCAGGCGCATAATTCAATAATTTATACTCGATAGGATATTGACGAGGACTGAGTGATGCGATGTAATCGTTCACCCCATCCGCATAAGCCTGCAGCACAGCATGTGTCAAAGAATCTTCCTTTACCATGCGATCGATCACCGCTTGAGCAGTTTTTGCCATGCCTATACGACGATTATACTGATCTAAAGGAAGAGCTGCTTCTCCAACTACTTCTGTTAGACGGCCCGCTGCCGCAAGAACTTGAAAATCCATTTGCCACAAACGATCCTTTGCAGTAACGTATCCTTGTGCGTAATATAAGTCGTAATCATTCTCTGCAAAAATATGAGGAACACCCTGTTCATCATAATGCACGGTTACCTGACCATTTAGGCCGGGCAAGGCAAACTCCCCTTTTCGACCCGTATCTGCACCTTCTACATGGACTAAATACCCATGAAATGGACTAAATAATTTTCCAATTGGCGGAACCGTTCCCCAAGACCGGTCTAAAACGTAAATAAACACCACTAATAATAGTGTGGGGAAGAAAAATTTAAATATCCTCATCGTATAGGAACGATTAAATGATTGTTAATTCAGGTTTATATGACCATCTTTTACCCAAGAATAGTCCGATTTAAAGTTAATTAATTATTTCAATTTAACAAATAATCATAATAACTCACTAAAAATCGAAATCAACTTATCTCCATTAAATAACATGAGCCTATTAAGCGGGGAGGGATATATTAAATTGTATGAAGGAAATTAATCCTTAAAGTTTGAATTTTCTCCATTTTGCTAATCACCATGGGAACTTGTGCCTGCCGAACTTCAAAGATTAATTTGCATTCATTATCAAATTGTTGGTTTAAAATTTGTAATCCATCCTCTTTGACCACCTTCATGACATCGTTCATCACTAAATAATCAAAGGTAACTTCATACACATCATTCACCGTTTTCTCAATAATTTCTGCTCCTTCCAAGGCTGCTTTCGTAGCTGCTTTATACGCATTTATAAGGCCTGGCACCCCCAATAGCGTTCCTCCAAAATACCGTACTACTACTACAAAAATATTGGTTACGTCCTGCGAAAGCAATACATTTAATATAGGTCTTCCAGCAGATCCAGCAGGTTCACCATCGTCATTCACGCGAAACACTGTGCGATCTGGAGTCAAACGATACGCCCAACAATGATGGCGCGCTTTGGGATGCAAGGTTTTAACCTCAGCCAATATCTGTTTATGTTCCTCTTCGCTTCGCAATGGATAAGCATACGCAATAAACTTACTGCCTTTATCCTTAAATTCCCCCTCAGATGGTTCTTTAATCGTAGAATATGTATCCTCAAACAAACTCACTTTACCACTTCTCCTCTAAAAATTTCAAAGTTTTTTTTAAATAATAATGATCTCTATAAATTAAAAGCCAGTATCCAAACAGCCAAAATTGAGAAAATAATACCAATCCAATTCCAGGATGTTAACTTCTCTTTAAATATCCACAATCCAACTAACGCACCCAAGGTAATAACACCCATATTCATCCCGGCAAAAACAATAGAGGGATTGTCCGGAATTAATCGGTGCGCTTTCATGTAAAAAAGAATATTTGCAAAATTAAATATACCCAAGCCCAATCCCCATAATAGGGCTTTCCATTCAAAGGTAGTCGACTTAAATGCCAATTTTATAAACAGGAATAAAAATGCAACGACCATCGCTAAAATAAAAACAACAAATATAGATGTGGTATAAGGGATGGAAGTGGTCAGCGCTATTTTCTTAAATAAAACATCACAAACCCCGTATCCCAAAAACACCATTACAGGATACAGCCAAGGAAATTTAAAACCTTTACCAGACGCTCCTCCCTTTTTTTGCCAACCAATGCACAATAAAATAGCCAGAAAACCTATTCCTAAGCCTAAGCCGGTAAACCAATTAAATCGCTCTCCGAATAAATAAAAAGCTGCAATCAAGGGGACAATTAATGATAATCGTTGTGCGACTTCCGTCTTAACGATCCCCACTGATTTCAAGGAGGCACTTAGTGCCATAAAGACGGTCGGTAATAAAAAAGCGAGGGGCAAATAGATCTCCCATGGATGCGTGGTCATTACCACATCCTTGATGGCGGGATCAAAAAAATACCAAGTTAAACCGACGGCCACAGGATAATTCCAACAAATCATTTGAAATGTATCCAAACGCATATTTCTGGCTACTTTTAAAAGTACAGAAACAGTAACACTACAAAGTACGCTATAGAGAACAAAATGCATAGTTGCGAAAGTACCAAAAAATTAAATATAAATAATAGCCAATTATATTTGTTTAGACTAATTATAAATAATAAATTTGCAGAGCAAAACAATCAAACAAGATTTGAAAACAAAAAATATATAAAATGAAAAACATAACTTTAGCTCTGATTATTGGCATAATTTCAGTAAGTTCTTCCCTATTAGCAAATGATGGAAAGAAAGAAAATAATATTGAAAACACGATGAATAACGAAGTAAATGTGGGTTGGTTTGAGGCCGAAGGCAAAAAAGTAGATGTTAAATTCGTACGCGTAATTTGGGCGGCAGAAGGTTCAGAACGACCTGGTGAAAGCAACTCTATACAACAATTAGTTTTTGATAGTGTAGATCCAAACGGGAATAAAGTTAAAGTGTACAGATATCAAATAACAGCTAAAAACACTGGTTACGATGATATTCAAGAAGATAAAGACGCTGATTACAAAATGAAATCTGTGACTGAAGGGGTTAAGTTACACGTTGAAGTACCATTGGATGCTTCAGGAGCACCTCAATTTGAAAAAGCATACATTGGAAACCTTGCCTATAATTTTGGGACAAAAGAAACTCGACATAATTTATCTGGTGAAACTGTGAAGGACTTGAAATTCAAAATTAATAAAATTGAATTACCAAGTTTCGGCGCTGAACATAAACCGGGTGATCAAGGAATGATTTATCATGCAGGTTATATTGACTTCACCCTAACTTCAAAAGCGAAAAAAATAGATTCGGATGAATTTGTGCCGTTTAATATCCACATTAATGGTCCGATCACCCTTACGCATCTAAGAGGGAAAGAAAGAGAAGCCAATGCCGTTTCTATTAATCAAGATGTGGTAGCAAAAAACATCCAATAATCTATTAGACAATAATCTAATAAACACATTTTTAAAAAACATTAAAGATTAAAATCCGGCAAATTAATTTTTGTCGGATTTCTTTATTTATTGAATGGCAGCCAGTATCTTTGAAAAACCAATTTAAACAAGGATGAAAAAACCACGGTCGCAAAAAGGAAAAAAGAACAGCCTTCTATCCAAAATCTGGTATTATACATGGAGGACGATCTTCGGTTTTTTAATCTTTACAAATCTTTGGGTCATCACATATAAATTTATCAATCCGCCCATCACCTGGTTGATGATACAGCGAGGATTTGAACAAAAATCTGCTGGAGATAATTGGGACATTCGTCAAAAATGGGTGGCATATGACGATATATCAAAACATTTTAAACAGGCGGCCATAGCCTCTGAAGATGCCTTGTTTATGACCCATCAGGGATTTGATGTTGAAGCGATTAAAGACGCGTTTAACAAAAACAAAACATCTAATAAACTAAGAGGTGGAAGCACTATCAGCCAACAAACAGCAAAGAATGTATTTCTATGGCCTCAACGTTCATGGGTGCGAAAAGGTTTTGAAGCGTACTTTACAGTATTAATAGAGCTGTATTGGAGTAAGAAAAGAATTTTAGAGGTCTATCTCAATGTCATCGAAACAGGCAAAGGATATTTTGGGGTAGAAGCAGCTTCGCAACAATATTTTGGAAGGACTGCTGGCAAAATTTCACAACGACAAGCAGCATTAATCATCGCTACACTACCAAATCCAAGGCGTTGGAATCCGGCTAAACCGACCAATTACATAAATGGTCGAGCAAGTAGCATTCTACGATACATTCATCATTACACCATCCCAGAATAAACATGTATTAACCAGAATAAACGTGTATTATCCAGCAAAAACGTGTATTATCCAGCAAAAACGTATATTAACCAGCAAAAACGTATTTTAAGCAATCATTCCAAAATACTTGGCGTGCCAACTTGCTGATATCGGAACCTCCCATTTAGTATCCAATTCGCCATAATCCTGTATGAGGTTATTAAATACATGGGTATCCAAATTCACAACTCCTTCTTGGATGAGTTTTTCAAATTCCGCTTTTGTGGCCAATTCAATGGATTTACTTCCTGGAACACGATAGGCGATGCGCATTCTGTCAAAAAAACCAACACCTAATTCTTCCTCTAAATCTTTCAATAAATAAACAGATTTATCAATCGAACAGCCTGATGGTGCCTCTATGGAATCGTTCACCATCAAAATCACAAAAATCCCATATCGAATTTCAGCAGAAGCTGCCAGTTTTTTCCCATGGGCTTTCCATTGAGAAGTAAATGCTTCCAACGTGCTTTTCACTTGATCTTGTTCGGACTCCGTTAACTTACGATCTGCCTGGTAAATCCAAATACGCTCCATCTTATAAATATAAGAAAATTTTCAATCGATGTCAAGACCTTATTAAACTGGATAGTATGGAGATATCATCAAATAAACAATGACCCCGGTCACAGCGACATATAACCATAACGGAAAAGTAAATTTCGCAATCCTCTTATGTGCATCAAATTTCCCAAGAATTCCGCGCACATAGGTAATTAAAACGAAAGGAATAATAATGATCGACAATAAGATGTGTGTGATTAAAATAAAGAAATAAACAGTCCTTGCCATCCCTTCACCCCCATAAGGAGTAGATACGGACGTCATATGATATGCCACATACATGGCTAAAAAAGTCACAGAACAGGCTATACAAATCTTCACTAATCGTTCATGCAATAATCGATTACCCCTTTTAATAGCCACCACTGCCCAAACTAACAAAACTGCCGTCAACCCATTAATGCTTGCATAGATTGGAGGCAAAAACATCAATGGCTCTACATCATACCCTAAATCACGCAAATTAACCCTGAATAAAAGAGCAACAACAAATGGAATTAACACCGATAAGACAATAATCCAACGATTATACATTTTTTCTTTTGCACTCATTTTTAAAAAACAATAAGTTAAGATGAAAAATTTAACAAATTATAGCGTGTAAACAGTTGTTGTCTAAGTCCACTAAGTAAACAATTTGAATGTAAGCTTAGTATGGGCTATATTTACGCACTTCCTCGACCAACAAAAGTTTGACTTCATCAATTAATCGATCGACTTCCTTTTTATGATTAACATCATAGTAGCCACGAATTTTACGATCAGAATCCACTAAAATGAGCATAGAACTATGAATAAAATGGGCATCACGAGTCGTATCTTTATACGCATCTACTAAATAGCCTGCTCGCGCAATGGTATGCACATCCCAAGATGTTTGAGTTTCTAAAGAATCAGAAGACGCGTCCATCGGTTGGTTAGTTAACCAATACCACTTTTTATCAGCAGGAGAATACGGCGCAGAAAAATCAAAAAGAACCGAAGGCGTGTCGAATTCAGGATCCACCGTCACTGTATAAAAATGCACCTTATGATTATTCTGAAAACGAGTAGCCACACGATTCATTTCGTCATTTAGATGTTTACAAAATGTTTCACACCGAGTATACATAAAATTAACCACAGAAATACTCGTGTCTTGAATAGGAAATTCTTGTAACTCACCCCTTTGGTTAAGCAAATAAGAAATAGGCACATGATGAAAGGCCGTATCAGGAATTAAATCACCCATTTTACGAGTATGTGTCCCTGTCAACGTCTTTTCTCCATATACAGGAAGCGGCTTATAGCTATTCTTCCCTTCACGTTCTAATAAATAATATAAAAATCCCGGCAGAATTAGAATAACTGCCAGGATTAATATTTTAAATATTCTATTACTAGATTTTACTTCTGCCATTCTATTTATTGTGGCCAAAAAGGATAAACATTGTAATTAATGTGCAAATACCCACCCTCGATCAACATCAAAACAATGAAATAAATAATGAATAGGAATACAATACTCACACTTGTAATGAAACCAAATGTTTCAAATTTCAAGTGCATAAAGTAAGCTACAATGTAGTAAGCTTTCCATAAAGTAAGTAAAATATACACAATATTAACCGCCATAGATTTTTGAATAACACCAGGGTGTACCAAAGCCAATGCGATGAAAAACTCCAAAGCTGTTAATGCCAATAAGTAAAAAAAGACTTTCCAAATTTTACCTTTAGACATTCCTTCACCGTGATGCGTATCAACGGCATGTCCTTCATTTTGATTGTGATGAGCTGACATATATCTTTTCTTTATTAATTGAATAGTTAAAACCTAAGCTAAATTTTACCGTTTAATGGATTATACTAAATAGAAGAATGTAAATACAAACACCCAAACTAAATCCACAAAGTGCCAGTATAAACCAACCTTTTCCACCATAAGGTAAGTACCTCTACGCTCAAACGTACCATTTAATGTCATACCTAAAATGATAATATTTAAAATGACACCGATGGTAACGTGGAACCCGTGAAATCCAGTAATGGTAAAGAATAGATTCGCAAATTGCAACGCAGAAACTTCAGAAATCCCTTTCGTAAAATACGGCTCTAAAACTTGAGCTGCAGGCACCCCTTCTTGAGTAGGAATCGTTCCAAACCAAAACCCTTGGTGATGTAAGTGGCTCCACTCTAATGCTTGACAACCTAAGAACATCAAACCACCAATAATGGTCGCAATCATCCAACCTACCACTTCTTTCTTAGCATTCCTATGCCCAGCCTCGACAGCAAGTACCATCGTAACAGAACTCATAATCAAAATAAAAGTCATAATCCCCACGAAAACGAGCGGATATCCACTATCTGCGATAAAAGGAATGGATTGAAAGACTTTATCAGGATCAGGCCATGCAATATGGGCAAAACGTTGCGAGCCATAATACACTAAGAATGCCGAGAATGTAAAAGCATCTGAAACCAAGAAAAACCACATCATGATTTTTCCATACTCCACATTGAATGGTGATTTTCCGCCACTCCAGGCTCCAGTCCTGACCTTATCCAATTGCGAAATTGTTGTACTCATTGTCTATTCTTTATTAACTAATTTATAATTATTGGTTCAAAAGTAAGAAAACATAAATATATATCCACAATAGATCTAGAAAATGCCAAAAAATAGTAGCAAGCTCCATCCTAAAAACATTGTCTATCTGCGGGATAGATTTTAATATTCCAATCAATGCTCTTAACAACACAAACAATCCAGCCAAAATGTGGGCTAAATGCAGTCCTGTAAAGATATAAATAAAAGATTGAGATGCGTTAGTATTTATAAAATACACCCCTCTCTCCGTCAAAATCGACCAAGCTTCAGTTTGCAGGTAAAAGAACCCCACTCCCAACACCATGGTTACGATCAGATAAATTTTCTGCTTATTACGATCCAATTGTTTGGCCGCCTTTTGCGCTAAATGCATCGTCAAACTGCTGACGACTATAATGGCAGTACTATAAATGAAAGCATTTGGCAATATTGTCTTAATGCCCTTATTCATACCACCTTCTGTGTACACAATGAATCCGCTCGATAGAGCAGCAAACATCATAAACATACCAATCATCCCCAACCATAAGTTGAATTTTTTGGCTTTTCGCTGCGCAATCTCTTCCACAGTTTGTGTATGTAAATGATCATTAACCATTTTATAATGCTATAAAGTCAAACAACAATATTAATTGAATCAAAGGCAAATAGAAAAACGAAGTAAACATAACCTTCCTCGCTGATGCGACATCCCTCGTTTTATAAAATTGCCAACCATACCAAGCAAAAACAAAAGCTCCTAAAAGTGATACTGCGGTAACGATCCAGCCTCCAAAACTGAAATAAAACGGTAAGTAAACGGTTGGAATCATTGCAAGCGTGCTTAGAAACACCATAAATGCCGATATTTTATCTTGTTTTTGCGTAGGCAATAAGCGAAAACCTGCTCGCTTATAGTCTTCATCCAACACCCAAGCAATGCTCCAGAAATGAGGAAATTGCCACACAAATTGAATAAAAAACAGCACCCATGGGATCACAACAATCGCGGCTTCATTAGATTGGCTATATTGTGCCAAATCATCCTGCGAAAAAGCAGCATAATACCCAATAAGTGGAGGCAATGCTCCAGGAAAAGCGCCGACAAAAACTGCAATCGGTGATTTTTGCTTTAAAGGGGTATACAAAAACGCATAGAGAACAATTGAAAACACCGACAATAAACCAGCGATGAAATTCAAATTCACTAAGGTATACGTCCCTATTATTCCCATCAATAAACTTAAGACTAAGGCTTGCCCTGTAGTCATTCTCCCTGCTGGTAATGGACGATCCGAAGTTCGCTTCATTAATTTATCCAGCTTATGCTCAATAATTTCGTTAAAACCGTTTGCCGATCCAGTAACTAAAAAGCCCCCAACTGTTAAGATCACCCAATTTACCCATTGAATATCTCCTTGCTGCTTACTACCGATCAAAAACGCGATAGAAGCCGAAAATACGACTGAAGTCGTAAGCCGAACTTTTACCAATTTTTTTAAATCGGAAAAAAAAGTTCCACTACTTTCTTTTACTTGCTGCTCCGATAAACCCTTATAAGGCCCTTCGGAAACAACGTTTTCATTTTTTATCTTTTCGACAGTTGTTGACATTCCTTCTATCTACCCTACCTACTAGCCCTTCCTAATAGTAACATTAAATAATATTGGGCCCCAAACATTAAACTTGCCAACACTAAGTGACTTGTTTGTGCGAATGGTGGCAAAGAAAAATGATACATCACATATCCCGTAATAAATTGTAGAATGACTAAAATCAATACTACATGGCTATAAAACGCTTGATGAGTATCTTTTGCGAAGCGCAAACGAATTAAATAATATAAAATTAAAACGACTACGCCTGAAATGTAAGCGACGATCCTATGATAATCCAACACATTTCCTAATAAATCAATCCATTGATCCCGTGGTGCAGGAAAGGCACGGCTCCCTAATTGATCCACATGTTCACGAACTTCTGTTCCAAACAAGACCAAAAAAAACACTAAAACCAATGAAAGCACAGAAAGCCATTTAATGGTATGTGACGATCGATTAATTAATAAATCCTTATCTCTAAAAGAACGAACTTTGAAATAAGTATATATACTTACTCCTACAATCACCAAGGCCAACATCATGTGAACGGTGATTAACCAAGGCATTAAATTTGTTGAAACGACGATCGAACCTAACCATCCTTGAATGCCGACTAAAATCACATTCAACACACTGTAAACAAAAATGCTCGGCTTGGTTTTTATGAATGTAAATGATAAGATTGCTGTTGCTAACAAAAAAAATCCTGCCAATACACCAAATAAGCGATTAATGTATTCAGTCCAGGTTTTTGCCGCATTAAACTCTTCAGCAATCCGCACACTTGGATCGTGCCGAATTTCATCTGCTAAATGATTATAACCGAATCGATCAAGTAAATTTGCAAATCGGTCATTTTTAGCGACCCGACCTTCCACAAAATGTTCTTGATAATCTTCAGGCAATTCACTTACTGAAGTTGGGGGAATAAATTGTCCGAAACATTTCGGCCAATCTGGGCATCCCATCCCAGATCCAGTACTTCGAACCACTCCTCCTGCTGTGATCACTAAAAAAAGTGCAATGATGGTCAATAAATTGACTTTCAAAAATCTTTTCTCAGCAGGAGGATACATGGCCTATACCCTTAATGGGTTTCTACAGTTCTATTATTCGCCTTATCCCATTCCCGTTGGATACGCTCAGCTTCTTCATCACCTTCAAAATCATAAGGTAAATTAGAACTCATCGTTTCAGAATAAGGAACAGTTTGAGGAATGAAATCTTCTCCATGACCAGGCTTACTATAATCGTATGGCCAACGGTGAACAGTAGGAATTTCTCCTGGCCAGTTACCGTGAATATGTTCTACTGGAGTCGTCCATTCAAGTGTATTTGATTTCCAAGGATTCTGTTCTGCCTTTTTACCATAACGAATCGAGTAGAAGAAGTTCCATAAGAACGCTAATTGTGCAATACCTGCAATGATCGCTGCCCAGGTGATTAACTCATTCACTGAGAACCATTTTTCCATGAATGGGAATTCAGTAAAGGCATAGTAACGACGTGGCACTCCATCTACACCCATAAAGTGCATTGGGAAGAACACTAAGTACGCACCGATGAAAGTAAACCAGAAGTGTAAATATCCAAGCTTTTCATTCATCATTCTACCAAACATTTTTGGGAACCAATGATATACCCCACTTAACATACCGAAGATAGCTGCAGATCCCATTACTAAGTGGAAGTGAGCTACTACAAAGTAAGTATCGTGAAGGTTAATATCCAATGCTGCGTTACCTAAATACAAACCGGTTAAACCACCAGAAACAAAGAAGGATACTAAACCAATTGCGAACATCATCGCAGGAGTAAAACGAATGTTTCCTCTCCACAAAGTAGCTAAGTAGTTAAATGCCTTTACAGCTGACGGTACCGCAATGATCAAAGTAGTAATCATAAACACCCCCCCTAAGAATGGATTCATCCCAGTTACAAACATGTGGTGACCCCAAACGATAAAGGAAAGAACAGTGATACCTACTAATGAATACACCATCGCGTGGTAACCAAAAATTGGTTTACGTGAATTGGTCGCAATAATTTCTGAAGTAATCCCTAATGCAGGCATGATTACAATGTACACCTCAGGGTGACCTAAGAACCAGAATAAGTGTTGGAACAAAATCGGAGATCCACCTTCATTAGGTAAAATTTGACCCTGAACAACTAAATCAGATAAATAGAAACTCGTACCAGCACTACGGTCAAATATTAGCAATACCACTGCAGAAACTAATACAGGGAAAGATAATAAACCAACGATCGCAGTTAAGAAAAATGACCAAATCGTCAAAGGCATTTTCCATAAATCCATCCCTTTTGTACGCATGTTTAATACAGTACTGATGTAGTTTACCCCTCCTAAAATCTGAGAGATAATAAATAACACCATACTGAATAACCATAAGGACATACCTGTTGCAGAACCACTAATAGAAGTTGGCACTGCAGATAATGGAGGATAAATCGTCCAACCAGCACTTGCAGGTCCACTTTCAACGAAGAATGATGAAATCATCACCACACAGGCCGCAAAAAAGAACCAATAAGAAAGCATGTTCATGAATGGAGATGCCATATCACGAGCTCCTAATTGGTAAGGAATTAATAAGTTACTGAATGTACCACTCAATCCTGCAGTTAATACGAAGAATACCATGATGGTACCGTGAATCGTCACTAACGCAAGGAAGAAATCCGGACTAATCCTTCCTCCTTCTGCCCATTTACCTAAAAATAATTCTAAGATTGGGAATTCTTTATCTGGCCAAGCTAATTGCAAACGGAATAAAATTGATAGCAACATAGCAAAAATAGCCATCACAATACCCGTAATTAAAAATTGCTTTGCAATCATCTTATGATCCTGACTAAATACATATTTAGTCAAGAATGTTTCATGATGATGTTCGTGCGAATCGTGATGTCCTGCACTATGTGAAATTACTGTTGTTGACATAATATCTTAATTCTTTCAGCGATTTACAAATTATTGTATGCGGTCAATTCTCCTTTTGGCGCTTTATCTTCCTGCTTTTCTTTAGCAGCAAATTCTTTTTGAACGTCTTCGTTAAAGAAGAACGTTTGCGTAGCTAACCATTCTTTATATTCTTCTTCTGTGACTACACGTACACGTTTTTGCATATTAAAGTGACTCGATCCACAAATTTTATTACACAACATAACAAAATCATAATTTGGATCATCCATACGCTCTCTCATTTCCTCGGTAGTTACTGTCGGAGTAAATTGGAAATAAGTCGTCATACCCGGAACCGCATTAATTTGAACACGGAAATCAGGGATATAGAAAGAGTGCAAAATATCTTTTGACATAATATGAAAGCGCACCGCTTGACCTACAGGAATCACAATTTCAGAACCCAACACATCATCATAACTTGCAGAATTAGCAAAATCAATTCCGTAAGGATTCATTGGGGTAGTTAATTTGTAATTTCTTGGGCCAAATTCTCCATCATTACCTGGATAACGAACCGTCCAAGCAAATTGTTCGCCTAATACCTCGATTTGAATTGCACTCTTTTGCAAATCTTCAGGGACATTAGTAATGCTTCTCCATGTGAAAAATCCAAACAATACTAACACCGTTAATACGATGGCAGGTACTATGGTCCAAATTTTTTCAATGGTATTATTATGTGGGTAGAAATACGCTTTACGTGTTAAACGCATTCTGTATTTATACGAGAATGTAAATAACAAAATATGTATAATTACTAATACGACGGTACAGATAATCGTAGTAATAATAAACATGGTATCCACACGTTGACCGTGCTCAGTAACAGCATCTCTCCATGCCATCGCTCCATGATTTGCGAAAGACCAGTAAACGCCATATAAAAATATAGGCAAAGAAATTAACAATAAATTTGCTTGCAAAATATTTCCAGCCAATGGATTAAATCGTCCATTCATTTTAGTCGTTAATGCATAAATGCTAATTACACGACCGATGATGCCAATAATAGCGGCTGCTAACACGACTAATAAAACACCAAAGAAAAAGTTTTTATACGCCGAATCTGGAATACTGGATTCTTCCACCCCTTGTGCCATAGCTGGAACGGCAGATACTAACACCATCATGAATGCGGCCATCCAATTCCGGACTCTCTTCAAATTTGTGTACTTAATATGATTCATTTTCTATATAATAACAGGCTATTATTGAATATTCTATTTGATTAAATCTGATGATTCACACTTTCATCAAGGAAAGGATGTTTTGCAGGTGCCAATGGATGTTTTCCTAATTTATTAAATACTAAGAAGGTAAACAATCCGACAAACGCAAGAGCCGTTCCAATTTCAATGATACCAAATGCTCTGTGCATCTCAACGGTACCTGGCATAATCATAATGTAATAATCTAACCAGTGACCGCATAATAATAAGATACATACAAATAACATCAAATTCATTTTACGTTTCGCATCCCGATCAATTAATAATAACAAAGGAGACACAAAATTAATGATAATATTTAACCAGAACCAAGGCTTATATTCTGGCTCCCATCTCTTATAGAAATAAACGGTCTCTTCTGGAATATTTGCGTACCAAATCAAAATTAATTGAGAGAACCAAGTATAAGTCCAGAAAATAGAGAAACCAAAAATTAAATTTCCTAAGTTATGAATGTGATTTTCATTTACCCAACCCATGTAACCAGCTTTCTTTAACAGGATTAACATTAAAGTAATCACACAAAGACCGCTCACCCACATGGCAGCAAAATTATACCAACCAAACATAGTAGAGAACCAGTGTGCCTCTAATGACATGATGGTATCGAATGACCAAATTGGTGTAGTAAAACCAAAAATCACTAAGAAAATCGCTGATAATTTGAAGTTCTTTTTATACATGTTCAAACCACCTTCCAAATCTTCTTGGTAAGAGTTCTTTGCTAAAATCCAAGCAAAAATACTATAAGTACCCATGAAGATAATTTGGCGTGCCAAAAACCCAGGAGCATTTAAGAATGCTTGTTTACCTGCAACTAAGGCATCGTAATTAGGACTATTTGGATCCATTAATCCTTCTCCATACCAATGATGATATAAGTTATGAGAGAATAACCCCATCGCTACAATTGCAAACAAAAAAACCGAAGCAATCGGCAAGATACTTGCCATTGCCTGAGGGATACGAACCAAACCAGCTGACCAGCCTGATTGTGTGACATATTGCAATGCTACGAAAAACGCTCCCGCTGCACAAACACAGGTAAAGTAATAACCCATTAATAATAGGTTAGCGAAAGTACGTTCTACAGTAATATGATCTTTAGACAAAAGACCATAAGCAATGGTAATCACTCCAAGAGCTAGTGCCACTAAGCTGAATAGCTTTGCTTTACCACCGAAGGTATACCGCTCATTAAAATTAAATTCTTGATGATGACTGTGAGTTCCCATGTATAATCAAATTCAGTATCTTTATTACTATTTCTTTTGTAATTCTTTAACGTAAGCTACTACTTCCCAACGTTCTTCAGGTGATAGTTGCGAAGCATGCGACCCCATCAAACCAACACCATAAGTGATCGTATGATAAATTTTACCATCCGAAAGTTCACTCATTAAGCCACCTCTTGAAGAATTAATTCCACCTGACTGTTGAAAATTTGGAGGAGGAGGGAAATTCTCTAATTGACGAGAACCTGTTTTCGTAGTTAAGGTTCTGTCTTGAGTAATCGGACCGTCTCCTTTTCCTTCAACACCGTGGCAAACTGCACAATACGTATTAAATAAAGCTTCACCTTTTAAAAGAGTTGCTTCATTAATTTCTAAAGGATTAGTAAGATCCTGCCCTGCTCGTTGATAATCTTCAAGTGTATTTTCGTAATCAAAACGCGCGAATCCTACTGGTACTGTACCTGCTGGAGGAGTTTGAGCGGTTTGACGATTCGCAAAATTTGGATTCGGTTGATCTGGATTATATCCAATAGGATCATACATATTACGAGAAAACTCCATCCCGGTACTACGGGTTTTTTTCTCACCACATGAAGCTACGCCTACCACAAGGGCAGCTGCTATGCAAACTGTACCAAGAAAACGTCCCTTATTCATAGCTGATATATTTTCTTTCATTGTATTTAACTTCAACAGCACCTGCTTCTTTTAACAAACTTTCTACCTTTTCGTGGTCAGCATTTTGATGTGCATCTACCGCAATAATAAAGCGATCGTCAGTAGCGCGCAAATCCATTACTCTTGGAGCACGTCCAGGGAACAAATCGTTTTTGAAAAAGAAAGTAGCAACCATTCCAAGTGCACAGAATAAAATCGTCAACTCGAACGTCACAGGAACAAAATCTGGAATTGCAAACGCTGGTTTACCACCAATGTTCATCGGCCAATCGTATACCATCGTATAGTACAATAAGCTAAATCCAGAAATGGTACCCAATGCACCAAAACAGAATGCTGCAATCGGTAAACGTGATGGCTTAACCCCTAATTTAGCCTCAATTCCGTGAATCGGCATTGGGGTATAACAATCATAAATAGATATGTTATTTTTTTGCAATTTATCGATCCCTTCCATCAATTCATCAGGATCAGCAAAACTTCCAATTATATACTTTGTGTTGCTCATTGCTACTTCTTAATTTCTAATTCCTTAATATCTTCTTCAGTTACAGAATCGTATTTGCTGCTTAAAGCATTTCTGAAATGTTCAACTTGCTCAGCAGGGAAATGTCCTTCTTGAACCAATTTAGTTTTATGTTGTAAACTTGAACTCTTCAATAACAATTTCACCTCTGCCATTGCAATACTTGGTAAGAAACGAAGGAACAATAGGAATAAAGTAAAGAATAAACCGATTGAACCCACAAAGATTCCGACGTCCACCCAAGTTGGGTAGAACATCGCCCAGCTCGAAGGCAAGTAATCTCTATGTAATGAAGTCACGATAATTACAAAACGCTCGAACCACATACCAATATTTACCACAATCGAAAGCACCCATGAAATCGCAATGCTTGTACGAATTTTCTTAAACCAGAATAACTGAGGAGAAATCACGTTACAAGTCATCATCGCCCAGTAAGCCCAAGCATATGGACCAGCGATACGATTCGTAAAAGCATACATCTCATATTCAGAACCTGAATACCATGCAATAAATAACTCAGTTAAGTACGCAATACCTACGATTGAACCCGTTACCAAAATAATTTTGTTCATGGATTCAATGTGGAACATGGTAATGTAGTTCTCAAAGTTTAACACCTTACGCATGACCAATAATAAGGTTTGTACCATCGCAAAACCAGAGAAAATCGCACCTGCCACAAAGTAAGGAGGGAAAATCGTCGTGTGCCATCCTGGAATTACAGAGGTTGCAAAGTCCATGGATACGATGGTGTGTACTGAAAGTACTAAAGGTGTAGAAATACCCGCCAAAATCAATGAAACGATTTCAAAACGTTGCCAAGATTTAACAGATCCATTCCAACCGAATGATAAGATCGAGTAAACACGTTTTCTAACACCAGTTGCACGGTCACGAACCGTAGCAATATCCGGTAACAATCCACAATACCAGAATACTAATGAAACGGTAAAATAAGTAGAGATCGCAAACGCATCCCAAACTAATGGAGAGTTAAAGTTTACCCAAAGAGAACCAAACTGATTTGGTAAAGGGAAAATCCAATAAGCTAACCAAGGACGCCCCATGTGCGCAACTACATAGGTTGCAGCACAAATAACGGCGAAAATCGTCATCGCTTCAGCAGCACGGTTAATTGAATTACGCCAGTTTTGACGGAATAATAACAATACCGCAGAGATCAACGTACCCGCGTGACCAATACCTACCCACCAAACAAAGTCGGTAATATCCCAAGCCCATCCTACTGTTTTATTTAATCCCCAGGCACCAATACCTGTCCAAAACGTATAGCCAACACTGACTACCCATAACAAGGCTCCTAATGCCGCCATGGTAAATCCAATCCACCAAGCTTTATTCGCTTTGTTTTCAACTGGCACCAAAATATCATTGGTTACTTTTGCATAGGTAATGTCCTTGCCGGTAACTAATGGTTCTCTTAAAATTGATTCGTTATGCGATGACATATCTTATAATTTCGATTGAATAGAGTTCAAATTATACATTTCTAACCTTCGTCATATACCCAGTACCAGGCTGAACGTTGATTTCTTCCAACACGTAGTAAACGCGTTCATTACGTAATGCCTTCGATACTTCAGACTCAGGATCATTTGCATCACCGAAGATAATTGCGTTAGCAGAACATGCTGAAGCACAAGCTAATTTAACATCTCCGTCTTGCAATGCACGATTTTCCATTTTCGCTTGCAATTTAGCTCCTTGAATACGTTGAATACACATTGAGCATTTTTCCATTACCCCACGAGAACGAGAAGTAACATCTGGATTTAATACTAATTGTGAGAATTCGTTATTTAAGTAATTGTCGAAGCGTGAATCATTCCAATAGTTAAACCAGTTGAAACGACGAACTTTATATGGACAGTTGTTTGCACAGTAACGTGTTCCAAAGCAACGGTTATAAGCCATGTGATTTAAACCTTCTGATGAGTGTACAGTCGCTAAAACTGGACAAACAGTTTCACAAGGTGCATGGTCACAGTGCTGACACATCATCGGCTGATGCACTACAGTCACATTTTCGTAAGAAGTGTCACTTAATCCCTTAAGTTGTTTTTCTTTCGTCACCCCTGTTTCGTAAGTCTGATCGATTGCATCCTCGTGGATCGCATAGTAACGGTCGATGCGTAACCAATGCATTTCACGACGACGTCTAACTTCTTCACGACCTACTACAGGCACGTTATTTTCGATATTACAAGCTACAATACAAGATCCACAACCCGTACAAGCGTTCAAATCGATCGCCATCACCCAACGGTGTCCTGGTTGTTCGTATTTGTTCCACAAATCATAGGTCTTATGTTTATCGATGAAGCGACCTGCATTGTGCCCTGGATCTTCTTGATATTTTGCAAAAGTTGTTTCACGAATGATATTTCTACCTTCAATGCTGTGGTGAGTTTGAGTTTGTGCCAACTCATATTTACCCGCTACTTTTGACAATGAACCTGCTGTAGAGAATTGAACCGTTCCATTTACTAATTGAGCAAATGGATACACGTTTTTACCTACATTGTTACCTGCTTTTCCCGCTTTTGTACGACCGTAACCGACAGCAATGGAAACCGTTCCAATCGCTTGACCTGGTTGTAATAAAACTGGTAAAACTTCTTTTTTACCGTTTGCAACAGTTACTTCTACTAAACTATTTTCTCCTAGGCCTAATGATTCAGCATATTTAGGGTTAATAGCCGCATAGTTATCCCAAGTTACTTTCGAAACTGGATCAGGAAGCTCTTGCAAGTAAGCATTGTTTCCTTGAGTTCCGTCTTTAATGACTGTGCTCTGATATAGTTGAACTTCTACTTCTCCTTTAATCGCTTCACTTGCTTTCAAAATTTGAGAAGCAGCAGCAGCTAAAGTAGCGCCATTAAAGCTATACGAAGTAGCTGATTTTTCACCTTTATAGTTAAATCCTGATTGCAATACATCTACCCATTTTTTACTGCTTCCAGCAAGTAAATTTTGCTCCCAGTTATTTTTTACGAAAGTATAATAATCCGATTCTACACCCGCCCAATTTAACAAGCTTTGTTCAGCTTGACGCGAGTTATAAATAGGATTAATCGTAGGTTGTACAATGGAATAATATCCTTCAAATGGTTGCGCATCACCCCATGACTCTAAATATGTAGGTTGTGGAGCGATTGCCGTCAATTCTGCAGCCGTTTCATCAGCACGATCTGAGAAAGATAATTTGAAATCAATTTTATCCAAAGCAGATTTTACTGCTTCCGTATCGAAATAAGAGTAAAGTGGATTGCTGTTCCAGAAGAACGCTACTCCTACATTATTTTGCGCAGCATCATTTAAGAACTGTGCAAAAAGCTCATCATTTCCTTTATATAAATAGGAAGGATTATCTAAGTCAATGGTATTTCCATAGCTTTGAAGCGCTGCGTTAATTCCGTTCACCAAAGTTTGAATGGCTGCATCATTTGAACCAGCCACTACCAAGGCTTTACCTTGTGCATTTTGCAATTCTTTAGCTACTAATTGAACCGCCGTTTGAGCTTTATCATTCGATGAAATCGCTCCAGGCAATGAGTTACCTGTAATTAAATTATATAAAGAAACTAAAACAGCACCTTCTTCAGATGGTTTGATCGCAATGCGCACATCCGCATTTGTTCCAGTCATACTCAATCCAGCTTCGAATTGAATGTGTCTAGACATTTTTCCTTTTTGTAAGGATTTATAATTACGATTAGACATGTATTGTTGGGTATGTTCTTCCCCAGCAAGCCATGAACCTAAAAAGTCACTTGCAACAGATACGATCACATCTGCTTTATCAAAACGATATCTTGGGACCACTGCTTTTCCAAAGCTGTCTTGATTCGCTTTAATAATACCAGTATATGAAACTGCATCGACTTCAATTAATTTAGCAGTCGGATATTTCTCTGTAAAACGCGCAATCGCATTGATAGCAGAAGGGCTGTTTACGGTAGAAGATACGATCGCAATTTGTTTGCCTGCTGCACTTGCATTGTTCAATGCTTTTAGTACTTCAGCATCCAAATCACTCCATGACACATCAGAACCGTTCATTTGTGGTCCTTTTAATTTTGATGTATCATACAAATCCAACACAGATGCTTGAGTAGATGCGTCTGTTCCTTGATTAACACCTAATGCAGATGGATTTGGTTCAATTAAAATCGGACGTCCCTCTCTTGTACGAACCAACACACTTTGACCATTAAAGGTAGAAGCGTAAAAATTTGGTACACCAGGAGTGATCTCTTCCGGCTTAATTAAGTAGGGAATAGATTTATGAACAGGCGTGCGCTCACAAGCAGCCAATGTTACGGCACCTAAACCAAAACCTAATGTTTTTAGAAAATCCCTGCGTGGAGTAGCAGCTTTTAAGCCGTCACTTTCCAATACGTTTTCCACAGGAATCGGCTCAGCAAATTCACCCTGATTTTTCGCTACGAAAGCAGGGGTTTGCTGCAACTCTTCCAAACCTTTCCAATATTTCTTGTTGCTATCCATTTAAGCTATATATAAAGATTGCGTATTTCCTTAATTATTACTTTCTATTAATAGTGGCATTTACCACATTCTAAACCACCAATCATCGCAGCGGTCATTTTTTCACCTTTTTTCAATTTCTCGTGTGCCTCGATCAATCGATCATAATAAGCATTGTCAGCATTTACTTCTGTATTTTGGTGACAATCCACACACCATTTCATTGTTAAAGGAGCATATTGATATAATTCTTCCATTGTTTCCACTGGACCGTGGCAAGTTTGACACTCTACTCCTGCTACCACAACGTGTTGTGAGTGATTGAAGTAAGCAAAGTCAGGAAGATTATGGATACGAATCCATTCAATTGGCTTAGGATTATCTCCGTATTGACCAGTGCTTGGATCGTAATCTAATGCGCGATAGATTTTTGCAATTTCTGGTGATGTTTCACCGCCATATTGTTCACTTCCAGTTACACCAGCATGGCAATTCATACAGATATTTGCAGATGGAATAGATGCATTTTTAGATTTATATGCACCTCCGTGGCAATATTGACAATCAATTTGATTCACACCAGCGTGTAATTGGTGAGAGAACTTAATGGGTTGAACCGGCATGTAACCGTCGTGAACACCGACATTCCACATGGCATTCCATCCAAATGCTCCTAAGATAACTACAAGCATAAGTACAATAAACCCAACTAACTTTTTATTTTTAATAAACTTCTTAAATGCTTCTTTCGAACCACCTGAAGTTTCTTCTGATTGCACTTGAATCAAATGTTGGTTTTTCTCAACAACTCGTTCTAAGGTGCGAATTACTCTACCCAAGACGACAATGATCGCGATGGCTAAAACAATCACAACGATTAAACCAAGAATCATGAAAATACTTGCATCACTCGATGCAACATTCCCGTCTACGCTTCCTGGAGCACCCGCTTCAGGACCAGCAGCAAGACGCGCTTCTTCAGCATCTACATAAGCAATGATGTTTCTCACATCGTCATCCGACAATTGAGGAAATGCAGTCATCACAGAGCGATTCCACTCTTCAAACAATTGCACAGCCGTTTCATCGCCCGAAGCGATCATTGCTTGAGAATTTTTAATCCATGAGATTAACCATTCTTCACTGTGTCGTTCGGACATTCCTTTTAATTCAGGACCTACACGTTTACCTTGCACCAAGTGACAGGTAGTACAATTTGCTTTAAATAGGGCTTCCCCTGCTTTCGCATCTTGTGCGTGAACATTACCTAAAGCGGCTAAGGACAATCCGATAGCTAAACATAACGACTTTGCAAGCCTTCCAAAAACTAATGAGATATTTCTCATATTGAGCACTTTAATAGTATTAATATGAATATAACAACGTGGATCTATACACTAAAATGAGACTACTCCCATTTATACCAACGCAAAAGTAGGATTTATTAAATAATTCATGACATTTTGATGACCCAATTTATAATTTATAACGATTCTAAATAGTTTGAAAAATTGCGTTTAAAGGCAGAATTGTGTAGGTTTTGCAAAAATAAATTTTGTGTGTAATCGTAAGCAATTCAATTCATTTGTAATATTACAATAAAATTATTAAATTGAAAAATGGAGAAGGATAAAAAAAATTTCAATGCGTTGACTGAAGAAGAAACCTATGTGATCATTCATAAAGGCACCGAAAGACCTTTTACAGGATCATTATTGAACAACAAATTAGCAGGCACTTACATTTGCAAACAATGCGATGCCCCCCTTTACCATTCTACTTCTAAATTTGAATCCCATTGCGGTTGGCCTAGTTTTGACGACGAAATTAAAGGCGCAGTAAAACGCGTGCTCGATGCCGATGGTCGTCGAGTGGAGATTGTATGTGCAAATTGCGATGGACATTTGGGCCACGTGTTTGAAGGGGAGCGATTCACACCTAAAAACACAAGACACTGTGTAAATTCACTTTCTATGCGATTTATTCCAGAATCGGATTAGAAATTAGCTGCATACGACTAAAGTTAAATGCCTGTGGCAGACTAAAGTTAAATGCCTTTATCAGGCATTCACAACTATTCAGCACTCCTAATCGATGATTCCCGAATAATTAATTGTGTAGGCAAAATGAGTTGTTGTTTACTTTTTAATTTCCCTTCAAGTCGATTAATCAAAATATTAATCACCTCTTCCGCGATTTGAGAAATCGGTTGCGAAACAACGGAAATGGTTGGGTTCGAAATTCGAAAATGAGTATGATCATCGAAGGAAATCAGTCCAGGCATAGGTAAGCCATATTGTTTTAATGCTTTCAAACCGATAATGGTTAAATGATTCGCAGAAAACAGGATGGCGTCGGGTTTTTCGTCTTGATAAAAGCGATAAAAATCGTTTATAGGCGTTTGTTCTTCTTTCCATGCATCGATTCGCTTAACCAAGGGCTGTCTATTTAATCGTGCCAAAACCTCTTGATACCCATCCAACCTGCCTTGCATCTGAGTTTGATTAGAGGTCGAGGTCACAAAAGCAATTTTCTTAAACCCTTGTTCAACCAAATGATTGACCGCATCGATGGCACCTTGTTTGTTTTGCACGACGACGTAATCTGTGGCCAAAGTAGGAAAGTAACGGTCAAACAATACAACTGGCAGTCCTTGATCTATTAATTCACTCACCGTATCTTCCAATCCAGGGGGCGGCGTAATTAAATAGCCGTCTACATGCCGATCACGGAACAGGTGAATAAATTCTTTGGCCTTTTCTAAATTATTTTCTGTACTGGAATAAAAAATACGATATCCCCTACTGTACGCCTTGCTTTCTATATAACGAGCAATATTTGCAAAAAACGGATTCGATATGTCTTCAATGATCAGCCCTAAAATTTTTGTCTTGCCCGTCCGAAGACTTTTTGCCAACTCATTTGGTTTGTAGCCAACTTGATGGACATAGTCCAAAACACGCTTGGCTAATTCATCGCTTAAACGTTTTTCTTTTGCTCGACCATTCAACACAAAAGACACGGTCGTGGTGGACACTCCCAATGCTTTTGCTATATCACTTATCAGTATCTTCTTCTTCACTTCACAAATTATTTCTGCGAAAAAAGAAAAAGAAAAACCCAAAAACAAATATACTCGGAAGTATTTTATTTTTGGGTTTAGAAAGTGCAGAAAAACGCACTAAAGGTGCGTGTTATTGCTTATTCTCTGGTTTTTCAAGCAAAACTTTGCGAGACAATTTTAATTTGCCTTGCTTATCGATATCTAATAACTTAACTCGGATCACTTCACCTACAGTAAAGATACCATCCATGGTTTCATGACGAGTCCAATCAATTTCTGAAATGTGCAGCAAACCATCTTTGCCTGGCAATACTTCCACAAATGCACCAAATGGCATAATGGATTTCACCTTACCTTCATAAATCTCTCCCACTTCTGGTTTCGCAGCAATGCCTTTAATACGACCTACTGCATCGTCAATAGCTGCTTTATTATCGGCAAAAACTTGAACAACTCCACGGCCATCTACTTCTTCAATAGAAATATTTGCGCCTGTTTCACGTTGCATTTCTTGAATGATTTTACCTCCTGGCCCAATCACTGCTCCGATAAATTCCTTATCAATGCTAAAGCTAACAATACGAGGTGCATGCGCTTTAAAGTCTTCTCTTGGCGCAGAGATCGTTTTCATCATCTCATTTAAGATATGTAAACGAGCTTCTTTCGCCTGATCCAAAGCTTGGACAAGAACTTCCCATTTCAGGCCTTTAATTTTTAGGTCCATTTGGCAAGCCACAATTCCTTTTTCAGTACCAGTAACTTTAAAGTCCATATCTCCTAAGTGATCTTCATCACCAAGAATGTCACTTAAAATCGCATATTTCCCTGTTTTTTCGTCCGTAATCAATCCCATTGCAATTCCTGAAACAGGCGCTGAAATTTTGATCCCTGCATCCATTAATGCTAAGGTACCCGCACAAACGGTCGCCATAGACGAAGATCCGTTGGATTCAAGAATATCTGATACAATACGAATGGTGTAAGGATTCTGATCCCCTGTTGGCAAAACTTGCTTTAAAGAACGCATTGCCAAGTTTCCGTGTCCTACTTCACGTCTGCCTGGACCACGGTTAGGGCGCACTTCACCAGTTGAAAAACCTGGGAAATTATAGTGCAATAAGAATTTATTATAGCCATTAATGAATGCGCCATCGATCATTTGCTCATCATCTTTAGCACCTAATGTTACCGTCGTTAATGATTGTGTCTCGCCGCGAGTAAACACTGCAGATCCGTGTGCAGCTGGCAAATAATCCACTTCACTCCAAATAGGACGAACAGTGCGCACATCGCGACCATCTAAACGAATGCCTTCATCTAAAATTAAATTCCTGACTGCATCGTACTGCACATCATGGAAATATTTTTTCACTAAAAATGCCGTTTCATCGTCAATTTCTTCGCCTAAAGTAGCTTGAAAATCTTGACCGATCTGAGCAAATTTCTCTGTACGTTCGTGTTTCGCTGAACCAGATTTTGCGATCGCATATACTTGTTCATATGTAGCGGCATATACTTGCTCGCGCAACTCAGGATTTGAAGGTTCGTGATTATATTCACGTTTCTCAGTTTTACCAACTAATTTCTCTAATTCCCTTTGCGCAGCAACTTGTTTCTTAATCGCTTCATGAGCAAACGCTATCGCTTCTACCATTTCGGCTTCAGAAATTTCATTCGCTTCACCTTCCACCATGTTAATATCGTGCTCAGTACCCGCAACGATAAATTCCATGGTCGCTTGACTCAATTCACTCATTAATGGATTAAGAACTAATTCTCCATTAATTTTAGCTACACGGACTTCTGATGCAGGCCCATTGAAAGGTATGTCAGAAACCATGATTGCAGCTGAGGCAGCTAAACCTGCAAGTGCGTCAGGCATAATATCTTTATCAGCAGAAATCAAGCTAACCATTACTTGTGTGTCTGCGTGGTAATCTTCAGGGAATAATGGGCGCAATGCACGATCCACTAATCGGCTAATTAACACCTCATAATCTGACAAACGCGCTTCTCTTCTCAAAAAGCCACCAGGAATTCTTCCAGTAGCGGCATATTTCTCTTGGTAATCAACAGATAGTGGCAAGAAATCCACTCCTGGTTTTGCATCTTTTGCAGAAACAACGGTCGCTAAAAGCATTGTTGCACCTTGTTTCACAACGACGGATCCGTCAGCTTGTTTCGCTAATTTTCCGGTTGAGATTTCGATTTCTCGGCCACCGCCTAAATCGATTGTAGTTTTAAACTCTTTGTAACTCATCTTACTTCAATTTGGAAAACCTTTCATCTTTAGGGCTTTCCGGAACTATATTATCAATTTTAATTTTGCTTGCAAAAGTAAAAAGCCACCTCCACATTGAGATGGCTTTCTATAAAAATTCTTTGTGCTTACTTGATGATATCTCTCAAGCCCAAAGCTTTGATAATCGCACGATAACGCTCGATATCTTTTTTGTACAGATAAGCCAACAAAGAACGACGCTTACCGACTAACATCTGTAGAGAACGTTGCGTTGAAAAATCTTTTCTGTTTTTTTTCAAATGCTCAGTTAAGTGAGCGATTCTTTTGGTGAACAAAGCCACCTGGCCTTCAGCCGAACCAGTGTTGGTTGCGTTTCCAGCAAATTCAGCGAAAATATCCGCTTTGTATTCTTTACTTAAATACATTACCTGAATTATATTAAAGCGTTAATAAATATTTATCCGTGCAAAGGTAAGGAATTGATTCTAAGCTTGCAATAAAGTTTTTAAAAATCAAGCAGAATCTTATACTTTCACATAGATTTTTTTCTTGTCCATCCAATAAGCAATGCTCCAGCATAATGCTAAGAAACACAGGGCATATAAGAACGAACCGTACTCAGGGGGACCAGGAAATTTGGCACACACCTCCGTATAAAACCATCTCAAAGGTGTCGTGTAAATAGGATTCCCCGCATCATTTACACCCGTTTGCCATCTTAATAAGCCCAAAGTTTTTGGCAACAAGCCGCTCAAAACAAATATAAACAGGGGATTTTTACCAAATACATCGAAAAATTTGGTGACTGCATTCTTCACACCGTGTCCCTCAATAAAATAAATCATGACCCCTATAACGAGCGCTGCCAAACCAGAAGTATAGAGCACGTAAGAGCTCGTCCAGATTTTTTTATTAATTGGGAAAACAAGACCCCAAGCTAGTCCCATTAAAGTTAACAATAAACCTGCAACAAATAATCCAGTTAACATTCTATGTAACACCGCGGATAAATCCACTTGGCTTTGCACGTTTCGATCTTTATATCGCGCAGCAAAATTCTTAATATAATCGCCCACTTTATAACCGATCACCACCTGAATAATAGCTGGAAGTGTACTCATTAATCCTTCAGGATCAAATGGAACGCCCTCCCCCTTATACATGTGTGCGATGCCTAAAATTTGTTGATCGATCGCCGTTCCAAACCAGCCTGATAAGCTATACGGATCTCCTTTGGCCCCAAAAACGTAACAAATCACCCAATACGCCACCAAAACTGCACTGGAAGCCCATAATAGGCTTTTTCCTTTTAAATAATATACCATGACGCTGGCAAAGAAATAAGCCAGGGCAATCCGTTGTAACACACCAAAAATTCGCACACCTCGCTCCGCATTCTCTGGATCTAACCAGTGCCTAAATGCTAACTCCTCCCCTCTCCATTGAACAAAAGGCCACCAATTCAAGGCTAAACCGATAAAAAATATAAGAAGCGTCCTTTTTAACACCTTTCTCCAAAATACAGCATCCCCTGCTGCTTGAAGTCTGGGCATAACGAAAGCCATCGCATTTCCGACAGCAAAGAGAAAGAAGGGAAATACTAAATCCGTAGGCGTCACCCCATGCCATGGAGCGTGTGCTAAAGGAGAAAACATGGCTGACCAAGTACCTGGATTGTTAACTAAGATCATCAGGGCCACTGTGGCCCCCCTGAACACATCTAAGGAGTAATACCGTTGATTCATGTTGATTTGGGTTAGAAGGTAAAGATATTAAATTTTTACAGTTTCAACCCTTTGTATTAGAATTTCCTAGCCCGAAGCGGCTTATTGAAGCGTGACACGCAAGGTAAAGCCTACATTGGCATAAGAAGTTGCAAAGGTCTGAGACGTATAAGGCCGAACAGAGTTTGAATCATAAAACACCCGTACATTAAAGCGTTGGTTCACCATGTAATCTAAAGATGGACGAATCGATATGCTTTTATTTCCGGCAGAAATTTCAGCTTCCTCTTCATCCGCACGATATACAACCGTTTTCAAATCATTTAATGAAAAATCCATCCGGAAATTCAAATCATTGGTCATTTTAACATGATCAAACCATCCAAACGGCATTCTAAAATTCGCTGTGCGATATCCAAGACCAAAAACGATCGCTTGATCATCCAACATAGATAATTGACTATTTTGCATGCTTAAATTCAAGGAGCGATCTTTTCTATACTCTGTATTAATGGTCAAGCCATTTTTAAAACGTGCATCTAAACCAATCAATGGAGTAAAACGTTCTAAAATAGAAACCTGCTGGAATTGGTATTTTGGCAGGAAGTTTCCATTCCCGTCTTTTAGGGATGGGAAGCCCATGTTTTCTTGATATAATGCAGTTGATTGGAAACCATTTACTGTAAATTGTCCATGGTAACCATGTGAAATACTAATGCTACTAAACACCTCTTTGAAAAGGGACCAATCGCCTAATCCCGTGTAAGAAATATTCCAACTCGGAATCGGGATTTTCGGAAAACTCCTTGGGTTAAAACTACTAATGTCCTTTCCTGCGTAGGTCGCTAAGAAGGCATTCACGACGACATCTTGAGCATTCTTTTGATACCCATCTGCATAGCCGTCTGCTTGAGCACCCACAGAATTTGGATTCTCCTCCCCTAATCGCTGAGAAATCGCCACTTTATTCTTTTCAAACTCTTTAAAGACCGATAATTGATCTTTGAAGCTGGTTGCAAGGCTGTTATAAGAAATGGCAAACGTACCATTCGTGAATGGCGTATAATTTTCAAAGTTTCCAGCTGCCTGATCAAACACAAAATTAGTACTGTAATTTTTACTTTGTTGCTTAATTACCGTAAACTCGATTTGAAGTCTTTTAAATGGCTCCGCAATCGCCCTCAACGATAAATCTTCCGTTTTTGAAGTCAAATATAATTGATTTTGGAGGGTATCTTTCGTGATCCAACCTGCATTCGCTGCTTTCATTCGAATGTCTTGTTGACTCCCAAACAAAAATTGCCATCCTGGAGCTCCCAAATCAAGATCGTACCCCATGAGATTGCTTTTAGGCAGATAACCAGGAAGGAAGGTGCTTTCTACCCGGGTATAAGCACCATTAATATCTTTGATACTCGTCAGCAATCCCACGAAATAATCCATAAAACCAGTAGGATTCAAACTCGAATACCTGCGAATAAATTCAAACTTTTGATATAAGGAAGATAAACCTAAACGAGGATTTATTTGGATCGTTCTCCCATTCTGAATGCTATTCCCAAGGGATAAATCAGGAGCAAGTTGAGCAAAACGAGGCGCGGCTTTCCAAGAAAACTGAGCCCCATAACGCGTATCTACTTGCATCCAATCGAATCCAGGAATTCTCTCCAACGGCAGCGAGTACGTGACATTGATTTGGTGATTATAATCCGTTGTGCGACCTAACCTCCAAAAGTTTTGCATAAGCGTATCGCGCTTCAAGCCATTAATTCTGCCTTCTGGTTCATCGACAATGGCATAGTTGGTAGCATTAATATCTAACTTTAATTGGCGAGTTAAATTCCAACTAATCCCATAAATGCGGTTAAAATTAAAGTTCTTATTGAACAAGGTGCCCATGACCGGAAGGAAGTTATCAGGCGAATTATTTCGAAGGGAATTTTCGTGATAAATGCGATTTACATCTACTCTAAAATGAAGCAATGAAGGCATTAAATTAAAGTTAAAATCTCTCAAAAGAGCCAAATAGTCACTTTTCACGATCTTCTTAAACGGCTCAATATAGCGCTGACCCACTGCAGAAAATGTGTAATCTAATGCCGCTCTATAGTGTTGTTGCAAAGCTTTCTCTACTAAATAATCACGCTGATAGGATTCAGAAAATGCGTAGGTGGCACTCCAGTTTTCTATATCCCAAGGACGCACAGGCCTTTCTATATCCGTCCGAACTTTGCGCACATTCGTAAAGCTAAAACTTCTTCGAGTTGAATAATCTTGTGTTACCCGTAATAAAGAATCCCTTCGATTTCTACCCAAATTCGCCAAGGCGCTATTTAGTTCCATATCCGGTTCCAGCGGATTGTACTCTGGGGTCATTCGTTGATTGGTATAACTAAAATAGAAAGGAATACGAATACCCGTGTACGATTTAAAAAACTTACCCAATTCAGCATTTGAAATCAGGTCGAAATAAAAATCATCGCTTCGATTTCGTTCACCGACCCGTTGATCTAATGATCCAAATCCAATCGTACTCATTCTACCAGACACTGTTACATCAGCAAAATCCGCCAATTTTGCTTGCATGCGAGCCGTGGCGGCCCAGCCCCCTTTACGATCAAAATCTGTTAATCGAAGTTCATTAAACCAAATTTGAGCTGACTTTTCTAAGCCATCATCGCTTTGATTCCCTAAATTCGAAGCTTTCAGCGTATTTAACACCCCTAATAAGTAAAAGCGGACTTTCGTGATATCAGGTTGTCCCAATAATATAATTCTTCCTGCTCCTCCTGGCTCTCTATAAACAAATGGAACATCCGCGGGCCAAGGAAAACCGTTTAATTGAGCTTTAGAGCGTTCTTGCTTTGCACGCTGGAACAAATCAATCGCTATGTCTATGCGGTTTTCTTCCGGCCAGATGACATTCGGATCACTGCTTCCTGGTTGGGTAATTTTTAAAGGAATATCGTATTGATAGTAATTATATTGGTCGTCGGTTCCCAAACGAATAAAAGCACGTAGATCTCCATCATTTAAAGGAGTGCTATTAATCATCCCTGGTGGAATCGCCTCGGCGTGCACAAATAATTGCAATCGTCCATAGGCCCTAAAATCATTCATGGCTGTTCTAAAAGCAGCTCTTCCGTACCCATCCCTCAAATTCAGCACTTCCATAGATAGGGATTGCTCATTTAACTGAATATTGGTATTCATGTTTCCCCAATCTAATTGGCGTTCAATACCAGGTGGAACCACGTAAGGAATAGGTGCTCGATTACCATTTTGCTCAATATTGATAGCAGAAACGGTCAACTTAGAATGATCTAAACCGACTTTGCCAAGCGCAGGATCAGTAATGACTTTGGCCACATTATCTTCTGCATTATAACGGCGCCATTCTCCTCTGACTAATTGAAGTTGTGCTAACCTTAACACCGTAGTATCCTCAAAACCGGTCATATACATTCTCATAAATCGAATCGATTTAAAATCCTGTATACCTCCCACGGCTTCCCCTTCCGTTAATGGAATGCGGAATTGATACCATTTAACTTTTTCTTTACGGCCATTCGGCAAATTCACTTCGGCTTCGTGCACATCCGATATGAATTGAGCTCCAATTTCCATGGATTCAGGGCGAAGTTGTATTTTATATTCAAAATACTCCTCCGTTTCATTCATATTATTATCCCGATTGATGTCTTCTCCATCTGGAAGCAAGGTAGAAGCAGACGTTTCCAATCCTAATTCATTTTGAGATTGTTCTGAAGTTTTTGCGTTTCCCTCTAACCCATTAAAACGCATGTATCGTTCCAAAATTCCTGCTTGCGAAGCATCTAAATCAGCCCCACGGAAATACCTAAAATTATCTCCAGAAGGATCATTCAATAGTTGCTGATAGGCCAGAGGATTAAGAATACCTTGTAATTGTCCAAGAAAATTGGTGAAAAATGACGATTCATCCGCATCGCTTAAACCATCCAAACCAATGTCTTGCCTGGCTCGTTTGACCGGGTCGTTATCAAATGCTTGAACCACTGGTTGTTTATTAGGTACTCGCCCCCAAACGGTCTCATCGACTCCTGATAAATCACCCGTAGGCGACATACCATTTTCTAATGATTTACGGCGATCTTTTAAGATATCTTCTGAAATATTTCCCAAATTAAAATACACTTCTCCACCTGTAGAGCCTGGATTGGTTAGGAATGGATCCATCATCCAAATTTCGATAAACTCGACATTTTGAGCTTCAAAATCTTGCGCATCGATCTTTTTGAACATGCCTCCCCAACGACTCTTAGGATTGGTAAGTCGACCATCTGGCGACAACCCCTCTGTCGTATAATTATAAGGGCCACGCAAGGTTGGATAAAAAGCTAAATCCAAGGTAGGCAAGTACATTGGTAATCCAGTTGGCGGTTCCTTGAAAGGAAACACCTCTTGTTCTAACACCTCCCGAACCCGATGATTTGAAAGTTCTTGATTGTTTATGTTTGGCGGAGTCAGTGACGATCGACGATAAAATATCGGATCAATATTATAGATGGATAATAACGCACGATTATAACCATAGGCCAAGTCGTTTATTCGACTATGTTCATCAAACATTTGCGGAGTGCCCGAAATAACCCAGCCATAGGCTCCTTTTAAATCAATGTATGATCGACTATTTTCGAAATCATCAATATATGTCGTCCCGTGTTTACTTCCTGCAAAGTTTAAGGCGCTTGGGGCGCTTGGATTCAGCTGCGCAAATTCAGAGTAAAAGGAAATTTGTGAGGGCTCTTTCGTGTCAATAAATGGAATTTTATCAACCATGCGAGTGAGCCATCTGGAAGAAGTGTTGTAACTCAAATCCAATCCCCAAATCGTATTTGAAACCGGTTCTTCGCCGATCACTACCTTTTGAGTTAAAGGGCGCTCACTCATTCTCATGATGGTGCTTCCGATTTGCAGTTTTTCGTTTGCAAAATAATCGAATCGACCTCCCATTAAGGTCCTTTGCTGCATACCGAAAAGGTTATTGTTTTCTAACTTTATTCGAATAGGTTGTCCAGACATGAGCAGAGCTTGGTTCAAGATTCTTACTCGACCTATAAAATAATCCACCTGATAATCCACACCTTCCGTTAATGGCGTTGTTCCAGCATAAACCATAACTGAACCATATGGAATATTCATCGCACCTAAATGGAATTCAGTACCGGATTCCGACTCATAAGTCCCTTTCATAATAAATCGGTTCTTATGAGGAAATAATTGTTGTGCGATCGCCTTTGTCGTGTCGTACAAGGCTTGAAAGGTGTATTTCTCAATGAGGTCGTTTTCTGAAGAAGAAAATTGCGCAGCGAGGTCTTTTCCAAAAGGTTCCAAAACAGGGAACATGATTCTACCCACTTCCGGATCAATCGTTAGGTTGGGTAAAAAATCAAAAAAACCATCGGGTTGGCGGGCTTGCTGTGCATTTAAACGATCCAGCCCAGTCAATTGTATCCAAAGTTTGTTTTCAGTCTGCTGTCCTTCATACAAAACGGGCCTTTCTACCCCACTCTCATCTTCAATTCTATAAATTTGGAAACGAAAATTTGTACGTCCAACGTTATATGCCCCAATGGAATAAATGTTTTTCATCATTAAATCCCAGGTAGGCAAATTCGTTTTCAATACTTCATTTTTGATTAATTTTGTGTACAGCATTTTGGGCTCAGACGGAGTAACTGGGACATCATAAGATAGTTCTCCTACTTGGTACTCCCTCCCATTCGCCGTGTATCGATAGGCTACGGATAAAATTTGATCCCCCTGCAAGGGCATGCGTAAGGAGATAAATCCTAATTGCCTATTCACTGTATAATCCGTCCCTTCTTTTAATTTTCGAGCGTAGGTGACTTTAGCATAATTATCGTTTCTTCCACTGCTTTGGAAAAAATCCTGAATACTACTTGAATTCGTTAAACGAGCGCTTTGAGGTAACCTCTGTAATAAATCATTGGATAATTGGGGTGTCAACTCACCTGGTATACCGGTCGAAGGTAGCGCAGATGTTCCGGAATTAATCATTTGAGTATTATATGGCTGTTGCTCTCCTAAATCCAACAACGCCAAAACATCTCTAGACCCATCCACGGCATTCGTCCTATTATTTACCCATACTTCTATTTGCGTAATATTAATATTGGTAGTCAATAGTGGAGCCATCGACATGGCTCGATTATACTGATTTCGAAAATATTGGCTTAAGAAAAAGTGTTGATTATATTCATAATCATCGGCTTTTAAAGAAAATTCGCTTTCTTGGGCGCCATTTCGGATTTGGATTTCGCGTTGTTGGGATTTTTGTTGTGAAAATACGCCTGTAAAATGCAATTTACCGAATTGCAAATGTGATTTTATCCCAAAAAGCGCTTCCGTGCCCGTGATTAAGGAGGTATTTAATGGTAGACTGACATTTCCTACTTCAATTCTTTTAATAATGTCATCATCTTTCCCAATATAATCCATGCGCACTTGATTCTCAAAATCAAACTGTGCTTGGGTATTGTAATTTGTGGTAATTTTAAATCGTTCGCCAATTTGACCCGTCAAATTCATTTGAATTCGCTGATCAAAATCAAATCCCCATTGTTCACGTTGACGCTCGTTAAACATGGGGTTTTCGTTCTTATTTCTTTGCCCCTTAAAAGTAATATCTGCTGTTCCTCTTGGAATTATATCGATTTTATTCCCCCCAAATATTTTTTCAAACGCTTCACTTTCCACATATATGGTTGGGATGATGCGATCCTTCCTGAAATCTTGAATCGGCTTTCGCATTAATAGTTCCCAATTCTCTCTTAATATTCTTCGATTCTCAAACTCTTGATATTCCTCGAAGGAAAGGTATTGAGGGGCTCTATAAAAAGTTTTTCCGAGCTTTTCAGTAATGATATATTGATTGGTTTTGGCGTCAAACACCACCTCTCTTTGAATATTAGATGGGGTTTTAAGTCCGATTTCAGGTCGATTAAGCGAAGATAATCGAATAAAAGGGTAGTCGCTAATGGGATATTTTAATTTTAAAGTATCGTTATGCAATGAATCCGTGCGCAATGTTCCCTGCAAAGTAGAAGTTCGATTAACCGTATTTTGTGCAAACACAAAATGCAGGTTCATCAAACATATTAAAAGTAGAAGAAAATTCCACAATATTCTTTGCATCATCAATTTAGACGTAAAAATGGTTAGTTATGGTTGGTTTACAATCTCTTCAAAGCCTCCTTTACAACGAATTCAACTTTCATGTTTGGAGATTCCTTTAAAATATTCCCAACACATTTTTCAACAGCAACCTTATTAAAACCTAATTGAATTAATGCCGCAGAAGCCTCTTCTTGAACAGCGCTATAACTTCCTATAATCAAAGTATCCAGCCCCTTATCGGCTCCTGATTTCTTCAATTTATCTTGCAATTCCAAGATCATCCTTTGTGCAGTTTTTGGGCCAATGCCCTTAATGGCTTTCAACAACGCTACATTCCCCGTTATAATAGCGTGATGTAATTCTTCGGAAGATAAGGATGATAAAATCATTCGACCCGTATTCGGTCCTATGCCTGATACAGAAATTAAATTCTCAAACAGCCAACGCTCTTCTTTGTTCCAAAATCCATAGAGGGTATGTGCGTCTTCTCGAACCTGAAAACTAATAAACAAACTCCCCTCTTTTAATGATTTAATTTGCGCATAACAATTCAATGAAATATGAACAAAATATCCCACACCATGTACGTCTAAGACGACATGGGTGGGAGTTATGCTTTTAAAATCACCCTTTAGGTATTCGTACATATGCCCTTAGGATTTTTTACTTTTTTGTTTATTTTTATTTTCTACTTTCAAACTTTCACCATTTGCATCCACAACCGCGATGGTAGTCATGTTTACTATCTCTCTGACTGTACTACCTAATTGCAATACGTGTACAGGCTTATTCATCCCTAATAATACTGGGCCAACGGCTTCTGAATTTCCAATTTCTTGCAACAATTTGTAAGCAATATTTCCCGATTCCAAATTAGGAAAAACTAATACATTCGCTGGTGATCCGTTCAATTTACTAAATGGAAAGTTTGCCTGTAATAATTCACTATTCATTGCAAAATTCCCTTGCATTTCACCATCCACTAAAACTTCTGGATGCTTTTCATGCAAGATTTGAATCGCCTTTCTAACTTTGTTTGGCACATAACCATCATTGGATCCAAAATTTGAATACGATAATAATGCAATACGTGGGTTAACCCCTAATTTCTTCACTTCCTCATTCAACAAAATGGTAATATCTACTAACTCTTCAGCCGACGGGTCTGCATTCACCGTAGTGTCTCCAAAGAAAACTGGTCCTTTGGGTGTTAACATCATATACATACCAGCCAATCGACTTCCTGGTTTTGTACCAATCACATGTAAAGATGGACGAATCGTGGTCGCATAATTCTTGGTAAGACCAGAAATCATCGTGTCTGCAAGTCCAAATTCAACCATGGAGGCCGCAAAATAATTACGATCCATCATCAATTTCCGTGCTTCAAGTAGAGAAACTCCTTTTCGTTGACGTTTGGTATACAAATGTTTCACAAACTTTTGAAATTGTTCGTTATCCACCTCCTCAAGTGGGTCAATGATCGAAACTTGCGCTAAATCCAATAAATTCTCTTCGATTAACTGTTGAATTTTACGCTTATTTCCTAATAAAATAGGTTCTGCGATGCCTTCCTCTTTCACAATCTGTGCTGCACGCAAAACTTTATATTGGTCCGCTTCCGCAAAAACCACGCGCTTAGGATTTGCCTTAGCCACTTCGCTAAGATTACGCATAATGCGCTCATCCTTGCCCATACGCGCACTTAATTCTTCTTTATATTTGTCCCAATCCTGAATAGTAATACGAGCCACACCGGAATCGATGGCAGCTTTTGCAACCGCTGGAGCTACTTCTGTAATTAGTCGCGGATCAGTCGGTTTTGGGATAATATATTCTGGTCCAAATTTTAAACTCTGTGTATTATAAGTTTGATAAACAACTTCAGGAACAGGTTCTTTTGTTAATTTGGCGATGGCATGCACCGCCGCAATTTTCATTTCCTCATTAATAGCAGTCGCACGCACATCCAAAGCACCTCTAAAAATATAAGGGAAACCCAATACATTATTCACTTGATTCGGATAATCCGAACGACCTGTAGCCATGATCACATCTTTTCTGGTACTCACAGCTAATGGATAAGATATCTCTGGATCAGGGTTAGCCATGGCAAAAACAATTGGATTTTTACTCATGCTTTTTAACATATCCGCACTCATCACATCCGCACTAGACAATCCAATAAACACATCCGCACCTTTTAACCCTTCTTCTAATGTATTGATGTCTCTATCTGTGGCAAATTCCGCCTTAATAGGATCTAAATTCGGACGATCTTTACGAATACAGCCCGTTCGGTCAAACATTAGAATATTTTCTTTTTTGGCGCCAAGCGCAACGTACATCCGAGTACAAGAAATCGCGGCTGCTCCAGCTCCATTCACCACAATTTTTACTTTATCGAGCTTTTTCTTTTGCAGTTCACAAGCATTAATAAGAGCTGCACCGGAAATAATCGCAGTTCCATGCTGATCATCATGCATGACTGGAATTTTCATTTCCTCTTTCAGTCTTCGCTCGATTTCAAAACATTCAGGTGCTTTGATATCTTCCAGATTAACCCCCCCAAAAGTAGGCTCTAAACTCTTTACTACTTTCACAAAATCATCGACATTTTTAACATCTAATTCAATATCAAAAACGTCAATATCTGCGAAAATTTTAAACAAAAGGCCCTTCCCTTCCATCACTGGTTTGCCAGCTTCAGGTCCAATATCTCCTAAACCTAATACGGCTGTACCATTACTAATTACAGCGACTAAGTTACCTTTCGCAGTATATTTATATACATCATCTACATTTTCAGCAATTCTCAAGCAGGGTTCAGCGACTCCTGGTGAATAGGCAAGAGATAAATCTCTTTGTGAATTGGTGGGTTTTGTTGGAACAACTTCAATCTTTCCCGGACGACCTTTTTCGTGGTAATCCAGCGCATCTTGCTTACGATTAGTTTTACTCATAGTCTATACAAATATGCTGGTTGTACCAAAATTAATGGATAAAGACAACCAACTTTTAATTTATTACAAATACTAAAACAGATAAAATTTTTACTTCAAAACGTTTAACACATTAAATATCTGGCTTCTCATTGCTTGAGCACCGCCATGATAATTACTGACTAAGATAGAAAATACAAATTGATTTCCATTGGCCGATTCGTGATATCCTGCATAGCCCAATACACCGTTAATCGTTCCACTTTTCATTTTCATCTCATTTATCACTGGAAAGCTATCTAAATACGCTGAGAACCAAGGTTGATCTTGATTATATAATAAAATTTTTACCATCGCATCCGTCGTGATTCGATTATTTGGGGACAAACCGCTGCCATCAGCGATTTTTAATTGACCCGTTGGGATACCTAATTTGGTCGCCCAATAATCACTCATCCACTTTGCGGCATTAGCTGTATTTAAGGAAATGCCTTCCTTTTGCGCCAGCGCTTTAAGTAACGCCTCTCCGTATAAATTAATGCTTACTCGATTGAACCAATAAACGATTTTATCTAATGTTGGAGATAAGTGTACATCAATTTCGGTTAATTCAGAAACATTCGAATAATAATCCTTATTATTTAAATGTAATTCATAGGCGGATGATATCGGGCTTTCGGTTTGAATCCCCGCTTTATTTAGAAATTCCCTGAGTTGAAAAGCCAAATCATAGGCTGGGTCCGGAATCGACATGGAAATGGTCTTATTTAAATCCAACCCATGGGTCCCTCTGAAAAATATTTTACTGGAATAGGGCGCCGCATAGGCATAAACTTGGTCACCAGATCCCCTTTTGCCAGTGGTTACTTCATTGATGATGTTTAAATAGGACACGTCTGCAGTCGTAGAAGATATAGTAGTGGCGTCCCCTTCTTTATTACCTGGTTTAAAATTCACCCCAAAGGCGTTTTCCCTCCAATTGAGAGCGGAGACCCCTGCGCCATAATAATTGCCCATATCTGCCCAAGGCCATCCATCAGGTGCCACATACCCGGCATAAAGCATATCATCTCCAATAATGCGACCTTGAATCGCTTTTATTCCTTTATCCTTTAGTGCTTGTGCCCACTTTTCTAATATGACTTGTTCTTTTGTTTCTTCGTAACGAGCACTTCCTAACGTTGGATCTCCGCTGCCTTTAATGATTAAATCTCCTTGTAAAGTGCCATTTTCATCTACGAAACCATTAGTCAACAAGGTCGTTTTAAAACGATAATCAGCCCCCAAAACGCTTAATGCAGTAGCAGCGGTGATGTTTTTTAAAGTGGAAGCTGGGGCCAAACCCAAAGCGCCTTGATCTGAGAATACGACTTCTCCGGTTTTAGCATTGTAAACGGTGAAGGAAACCAATCCATTCTCCATTTGAGGCAAGGATTTAAATTTTGAATAGGCTTGTTCAATTTTTGACTTTTCACTTTGAGAAACTTGTTGAGCTTCCGCTGTTTGAAATGTACCTCCTATAATTACTAAGAGCAATATTAAAATATGTGACAAAACAGATCTCTTACTCATGAATCACCCAATTATGTATGAGTCACAAAGTAACAGTATACAAACGGATTTGGCAAATTATGCATGCTAAAAACATCAGAATTTAGTAACTTGCCTACTTTAAATTCAAAATCAAATAAAATGAATCTATATCAGAATAGAGTTGAGGCCTTAAGAGCAGAAATGAAGAAGTTGAATATCGACGCATATTTAATTCCATCTTCTGATCCACACATCAGTGAATATTTACCAGAAAAATACAAAGTAATTTCATGGCTATCAGGATTTACTGGTTCTGCTGGCACATTATTAATCACACAAGATTTTGCGGGTCTGTGGACAGATTCAAGATATTTTGTTCAAGCAAACCAGCAATTAAAGGGTTCAGGAATTCAATTAATGAAACTTCAAGTGCAACATGCACCTGAATTTGTGGATTGGCTATCCAAAAAATTGCAGGTAGGCCAAACCTTGGCTTATGATGGTAAACTTGTTTCGGGTATGCTCGCGCAAGTGATAAACGCTTCTTTAAAATCATTTGGTATAGAAATCAATAGTAAATTGGACCTATTAGACCAAATTTGGGAAGATCGTCCAAGTTTACCTGCTGAACCTGCCTATTTATTATCTGAAAAAGAAACAGGAGAAGCCAGCTCAAAAAAAATTGAGAAAATTAGAGAAAAAATGAAAGAAGCCAGGGCCGATTATCATGTTATTTCAACATTAGATGATTTAGCTTGGATCTTGAATATACGTGGAACTGATGTGCATTGCAATCCAGTGGTACTTGGATTTTTACTAATTAGTTTGGAAGATGCAATGCTCTTTATAGATGAGAGTAAACTAAATAAAACGGATCTTGATTTCTTAAATCGGGAGGGCATTTTGATCAAGCCATACGAACAAATTTGGTCACAAATAAGCGAACTGCCTTCAAATAGTTCGGTGTGGATAGACCCAAAAAGAAATTGCGAAGCCCTTTATGCACAAGTTCCTGCTACGATCAAACGAGTGGAAAAGCAGAATCCAAGCACGGATTTAAAAGCGCTAAAGAATCCTGTTGAAATGGAGAAAACCCGTGAAACCATGATTAAGGATGGGGTTGCTTTGACTAAATTCTTCAAATGGCTTGAAGAGCAGATGAGGCAGTCAGTCACCTTGAGTGAACAAAGTATTTCCGATAGAATTAGGGCATTCAGAGCAGAACAAGATGGATTTGTAGGGGAAAGCTTCGACACGATCGCTGGCTTTCAAGCAAATGGTGCGTTGCCTCATTATAAAATTACCCCTGAATCGAATCGCACACTTGAAAAACGCGGGCTGCTTCTGATCGATTCAGGTGGCCAATACCGCGGTGGAACCACAGACATTACTCGGGTAATATCATTGGGAGAAATAACTGCGCAAGAAAAACAAGACTACACGTTAGTTTTAAAGGGGATGATCGAGGGAACTACTACTATATTCCCTACGAATACAAGGGGTTACCAAATCGATGCCATGACCAGAAGACCGATTTGGGATGCATTAAGAAATTACGGGCACGGTACTGGACATGGGGTTGGATTTTTCTTAAATGTGCACGAGGGTCCTCAGGTTTTTAATGCAGCTGCCGTAGATGTTTCTATCAAAGAAGGCATGATTACTTCGATAGAACCTGGCATCTACCGAGAAGGTGAATATGGAATTAGAATTGAAAATTTAGTATTATCGAAGGCCTATGATCAAAATTATTTTGGAGAATTCATGCATTTCGAGACCTTAACGCTATGTTATATTGACACCGATTTAATTGACACTGAGTACTTGGATAAAAAACACATTGACTGGCTAAATGAATACCATGCTATGGTATATAATCGTTTACACCCTTATTTAAATGTTGAAGAACAAAATTGGCTAAAAGCTAAAACGGCAAAAATTTAATTATACTTGCAAATTTAATTTCCCCATGGCAGAAGAACTAATCATATTAAAAGAAGGTAATAAAGAAGATCAATACAGTTCTTTAATTCCTCAAATAGAGGCCTTATTTCAAGGCGAAACGGATCCCATAGCGAATATGGCGAATTTATGCGCCGTTTTAACCACTCAGTTCAACCATCTTTGGACAGGATTCTATTTAGTGAAAGAAGATCAATTAGTGCTTGGCCCGTTTCAAGGCCCTTTAGCTTGTACCAGAATCCAAAAAGGAAAAGGTGTCTGTGGCACCGCTTGGGCCACGGGAGAAATCCAACTAGTTCCTGATGTTGAGCAATTTCCTGGACACATTGCTTGCAGCTCATTATCAAAATCCGAAATCGTATTACCACTTTTTAAAGGCGATCAAGTGATTGGTGTATTGGATATAGATAGTGAAGCACTAAATACCTTTGACGAAATCGACGCAAAATATTTAGAAATTATATTAAGCAAACTCATTCAATATTCCGCCTTTTAAAACGATGGCTTATTAAAACGATGGCTTATTAAAACGATCGGTTTAGAACACCAAACTTTAACGAACTTAAATAAAAAGGACCATCCTTGTGGGCTGCCCCCAAGAATGGTCCTTTTTTATGGTAGATGGGCAAAAGCCAAATCTTCTTCCTAATTATAAACCATCGCCACCTTTAAATGTCGAGTTGATCGTCACCGGAAGTTTCCCAGTAGCTGTTAACCTTTTTGTAAACACCTTGGCTGCAGCGCGCTGCATAATGGCATCGTTTTGATAACACACTAAGATCGAAGACGCTTTTTCGATATCCGTTAAACCGGCCATTGCGTACGGATTTGCAAAAATTGAAAATGCCGCCCTTTTAGCTGCTAAATCGCCAATAAACTGAACGACATCCGCACTATAATTCAAGGTGTTCCGAGGACGCGCTCTTGAATCGTGTATCGAAACGATCACTTGTTCGAAATTTGCTAATTCCATAATTACTGCATCGATTTCATTTGCGTCAGCATTATTTGACACTACATAATTTAAGCTATTCACAAAACTACCACCAAGGATTCGCTGGAATTCAGTAATGTGCGTGGATTCACCTATGCTAATGATGGCTGTTTTCTTAGAAAAATCTAACTGTTGAATACCTTCTTTGCTATTCAACAAGGTCACTGAAGCATCCGCTAATTTTTGATTCAATAATGCAGAAGACAAACGGTTCAAATCTTTATGAATTCTATCCACCTTGACCATTCGATTCTGTTCGTGTTGTAATCCCAGCCAATATTTTGATGCTAAAACCTTCTTAACACGTTGATCAATGTCCGCTTGCTCTAATTGTCCCGATTGAATCGCTTCCAAGACCAATTGGATGGCGCGCGCACTGTTTTCAGATAATTCAACTAAATCATTTCCTGCAAGAATCGCTCTTAAGTCAGCATCCCCATCCTTGAAAAATTTAACAACCCCTTGCATATTCATCGCATCGGTAATCGTCAACCCTTTAAAACTTAATTCCTTTTTTAAAATATCAGTCACTAATACAGGTGAAATCGAAGTAGGTAAATTAGGGGTATTATCTAAGCTTGGAATATGCATGTGAGCCACCATAATACTTGACGCACCGGCTTTAATCAGTTCTCTAAATGGATACATTTCCAAAGAATCTAATCGCTCCCTTGAAAAATTCAAAACAGGTAAATCATAATGAGAATCTACATCTGTATCGCCATGCCCAGGAAAATGTTTCAGGGAAACTAATATTCCGCCGTCCATCATTCCGCGCATGTAAGCCAAACTTTTTCGAGTAACATTGTATTTGTCCTCGCCAAATGAACGAAATCCAATCACTGGATTATTCGGGTTATTATTAATATCTATCGTCGGTGCCAAATTATATTGCATTCCTTGACGCCTAAAATCCTTCGCTACTTCTCTTCCCATTTGATAAATCAAATTCTCATTTTGAATGGCTCCTAATGTCATTTGATAAGGATAAGAAACAGTTGAGTCAGGCATACGCATTCCTAAACCCCACTCACCATCGAGTGAAACAAGCAATGGAACTTTTGACACTTTTTGATAACGATTAATGACTTGAGCATGTCCAACTGGACCACCTTGAAATAGCACCAATCCACCTAACTGCTCTTTTTCAATCACATTCGCGACCGAATCAATATATTTTTCACCCAAATTACTATGTGCCCTTACCATAAATAGTTGAGCCACACGTTCAGCGGGAGTTAATGAATGGAATACAGAATCTACCCAAGCATGATTTGAGTTGATAAAATCAATAAATGTGTTCCTTTGCTGTGCATACGTTTGATTCACAGCAATTAAACATAGAATTAAACCAAAAATCTTCTTCATTATTTTTATTCTTATGAATTTACTTTGTAATAATAAGGATTTTTTTGCGTTTTTATGCAATATGAGAGGAATTGTTGGCACAATTCAACAAGCCACATTTGCATGCTGCCCAATATATTTGGACGACAAATTAAATCAATTTGTATTTATTATGGAGGAGATTCGCTATTTCTACCGCTTGAGGCAACTCTTCATTTGCTTCCTTTTTCCATAATGTATCGATTACTTGCAACAGCAACTCTGCTTCCAACGGAGGATTATCATATCCCAATTCTTCGAATGCTCGTTCCAACACATGTCGAACGGGTTTCATAAACAAATCGTGTTGTTGCTTTGAAAAAGGATGGTGCGTTAAGCGCTCCTGCATTTTCCAAAAAACCGGATCCGCACTAACCAATTTATGTGGTAGTTGAATCATTTTTAACAGAAAAGACCGGGCATCCTTATAAGTCATCATTCCCTTTTGCGAATTTAACACCTGTCGATATCCGGCCTTTATAATATAAGACAATAACGCATCCTTATTGGAGAAATGTTTAAAAATAAGTGCTTCAGAAACCCCAGCATTAATCGCAATCTCTTTTGTAGACGTATCTATATACCCCTTTTCAGCAAAAAGGATTCTTGCCTCTAAGATGATCTTTTCTTTTCTACTGATTTTTTTCTCATTCATCACGCACCGTACACCTCCAATACTATGTTGAACAATTATATAAGTCCCTTTTCAATCAATTTTTCGGCAATTTGAACCGTATTCGTGGCGGCACCTTTCCTTAAATTATCTGCAACGATCCACAAATTTAATGATTTAGGCTGACTTTCGTCCCGACGAATCCTTCCGACAAACACCTCATCTTTTCCGTGAGCATCTTTAGGCATTGGATATAAAAGCTGATCCAGATCATCGACGACTACTATCCCCTTTTGCTGACTCAAAATACTTCTAACTTCATCCAAATCAAATTCATTTTCAAATTCAATATTTACAGATTCTGAATGTCCTCCCATCACAGGAATACGCACAGCCGTTGCCGTCACTTGAATAGATTCATCCCCCATAATCTTTTTGGTTTCCAAGATCATTTTCATTTCCTCCTTGGTATATCCATTTTCTTGAAAAACGTCAATTTGAGGAATCACATTTAGATCAATCTTATGTGCATACGCTTTTTCTCCCTCTACCCCAGCTCGCTCATCCATTAATTGGTTCACCGCCTTCACACCCGTGCCTGTCACAGATTGATACGTAGAAACGACCACTCTTTTAATCCGATATTTCAAATGCAAGGGCTGCAAAACGACCACCATTTGAATCGTCGAACAATTAGGATTAGCAATAATTTTATCGTCTTCGGTTAATAAGTCCCCATTAATTTCCGGAACAACCAGTTTTTTACTTGCATCCATTCTCCATGCAGAGGAGTTATCGATCACAGTAATTCCCGCTTGCGCAAATTTTGGGCTATAAGCCAAAGAAGTATTGCCACCAGCAGAAAATAAGGCTACATCGGGATTCAAAGCAATGGCTTCATCAAGGGTAACGACTTCGTACTCCTTATCCTTAAAAGAAATCTTCTTTCCCTTACTCTTCTCAGATGCTACTGGAATTAAAGTTGAAACTGGGAAATTTCTTTGACTTAGGACTTTTAACATTTCCGATCCAACGAGGCCTGTTGCCCCAACGACTGCTACTTTCATGCTTAGACAATAAACGAATTCTTTTTTATTTTACTTTTAATTAAGTATTTTTGTTTTAATTAATTTAACACAGGTTTAAAGCATTTTTTCAAGAAAAAACACGTACTGATCAATAAATAATTAACATACAAACAAAATTACATTTAATAAATTTATTAGGAAAAATTTTATGAAAATCTTACAATTAATAGGCAGTTTATTGATAGTTTTTCAACCAATAAACCTACTTGCCCAACAATTTCAAAAACACGACATCCTTATAAACGAGGTGCTCTTTAACCCTCCAGCTGGAGGCGTAGATTTTATAGAAATTTACAATGCGACAAATCGAACAATAAACTTAAGTGAAGTGTTCATTGCCAATGTAAATAATAAAAATGAATTAGGAAGCATCCGAAAAATCAGTACAAGCTCACGCTGGTTCTACCCAAACTCACTCGCTGTAATCACAAGTGATGTCCAGAAAATTATCCAACACTACCCTCACGCTGCAGGAGCCGAATTTATCCAATTAAATCCACTACCTTCCTATCCGAACAAAGAAGGTCACGTCGTTATCCTTGCAAATTGGCATCAACACTTAGATGGCTTTCGGTACGTACTTTTAGATAGTTTACACTATCATGAAGACATGCATGATCCGTTTTTCAGGGAATTAAAAGGCGTGTCTTTAGAACGAAAATCAAATTATTTACCCACCAATAGCGCGGGAAATTTCACTTCTGCGGCTTGGGGAGCCGGCGGAGCGACTCCTGGATTCAGGAATAGTAATCAGCTGAACGATTTAGATAATTTAGAATTACTCACAAAAATAGTATCCCCAGATGGAGATGGAATAGCTGATGAAATGACGGTTAAATACATTTTTAAAGAGTCTAATTTAATGGCTACTGCGCAAATATTTAACTCAAAAGGGAAATTAACCCATACCATCGTGAGAAACACAAGCATAGCCTCCAAAGGAACATGGACTTGGAATGGAAAATACGGAAATGGAACCACAGCAGTTCCAGACTTGTACACACTTGTTATTGAGATCTATAATGCAGATGGCTTAATTAAAATTTATAGAAAAACTTTTGTGTTAACGATGAGGAAATGACTTGCATTTACAAACATAGATAAGTAAGTTTGTGCGAATGGAAGAAGCGATTATTATCATTGGTTCTAATGGTCAAATTGGCACTGAATTAGCAGCTGCCCTTAGAACAATTCACGGAAAAGAATCAATTATCACGGCCGACATCAACCGTCCTTTGATAAAAAATGAGGATGAAATATTTGAGCAAATTGATGTATTAGAAGAACCTGCATTAAGAGCATTATTTGTAAAATACAAACCTACTCAGATTTACCTATTAGCAGCCATGCTTTCTGCAACAGGAGAAAAGTATCCAAGAAAAGCTTGGGAGCTAAACATGAATGGTCTCTTAAATGTGTTGGATTTATGCGTAGAATTTGGGGTTAAGAAAATGTTTTGGCCAAGTTCAATAGCGGTATTTGGACCAAATTCTCCTAAAGAAAACACCCCTCAATACACCGTTATGGATCCGAACACAATTTACGGGATAAGTAAACAGGCAGGAGAAAGATATTGTGAGTATTATCACCAACGATATGGATTAGATGTAAGAAGCATCCGATATCCAGGATTAATCAGCTGGAAAGCTGCGCCAGGAGGCGGGACCACCGATTATGCGATTCACATTTTCCATGAAGCCATTAAAACAAATAGTTACCATTGCTTCTTATCAGAGAACACAGCATTACCTATGCTTTACATGGAAGATGCCATTCAAGGAACCATACAGTTAATGGATGCACCAGCAGAAAAAATTAAAAACCGTTCAAGTTATAATTTGAGTGGATTAAGTTTCACACCAAAAGAATTAGCAGATTCTATTAAAAATCATTTTCCAGGCTTTACAATCAGCTATGAAGAAGGAGACCCAAGACAAGCCATCGCTGATAGTTGGCCCTCAAGCATTGATGATACAGCAGCGAGAGAAGATTGGGGTTGGAAGCCAAAATATGGCATGGATGAAATGGTAAAAGAAATGATTGACAACTTAAAAAACAGCATTTAAATTCAAAAATATATGGGAAGAGCATTTGAATTCAGAAAAGAAAGAAAATTTAAAAGGTGGGCCAAAATGGCTGTGCAATTTACCCGATTAGGGAAAGAAATTGCAATGGCTGTAAAAGAAGGAGGACCAACCCCTGAAACCAATTCCCGTTTGCGCACAGCTATCCAGAATGCGAAAGCTGTAAACATGCCAAAAGATCGAGTCGAAGCCGCTATAAAAAGAGCATCAGATAAAGATTCCAAAGGGTATGAAGAACATGTATACGAAGGTTACGGTCCACATGGTGTACCAGTCCTTATAGAAACGGCCACAGATAATACAAATAGAACTGTAGCAAATATTAGAAGCTACTTCACAAAATCAGGAGGAACATTAGGAAAAACTGGTTCTTTAGATTTCATATTCCAACGTAAGTCAATATTTAGATTCCCAGCAACTGAAGATTTAGACTCTGATGAATTAGAATTAGAACTAATTGATGCTGGACTAGAGGAATTATATATAGAATCCGATGAAGAAGGAAACGATATAGTCGTAGTACAAACTTCATTTGAAGATTTTGGCAATATGCAGAAACAATTAGAAGAAAAAGGTATACAAGTGAGTTCTGCAAAATTAGAACGCATTGCACTATCTACAACCGATATTAACGAAACGGATGCAGCAGACGTATTAAAGCTAATTGACCGTTTAGAAGAAGACGATGACGTACAAGCCGTGTATCACAACATGGCATAATTAGCCCTATAAAATTCATACAATAATAAAAGCCCCTGCGCAGTCATACCTGCCAGGGGCTTTTTCATATATAACATATAGATAGTTTATCCATACAATATTTAAACTATTTAATATTGTATATTTTAAATAAGGCATCCAAGCTATTAATTAATATCGTACACAACAGAATACATAAACAATAACAGTTTCCAAACAGGATAAGCTATAAATAGATGTGATTGATCCAATAGTATAGGTTAAACAAGAGCCAGCATTAACCTTATGAAAAAGCTA
>CAYTDM010000002.1:116936-184092 GCA_964436635.1 uncultured Sphingobacteriaceae bacterium | reverse complement strand
CAGAAAATGTGCTTAGAGGAAAAGGTGCATTTACGATAGTATTAGCCAAGAAAAAAGGAGGTAATTAATGAAATAAAAATAAGTAAAGAAATGAGTAAAACAATCGTAATATTTGACGAAACTCGCTAAAAAAGGTAAATTTCAAAAATAGAATGTTTAACCGCCTCATGACCACATCAAACCCGTAAACGACTGACAATCATCGATAACACCAAACCACAGCGCATAAAAAAAGCCTCACATTGCTGCAAGGCTTTTCTATTGGCTCCTCAGGCTGGGCTCGAACCAGCGACCCTCTGATTAACAGTTATAGGGTCTAACCAATATAAAGGAGTCAAAAATAAGCTTTTCCGACTTACACAAGCAACATATGAACATTTTTTGGAACTGCAAAATTTAGGTCTGTTACATATTTGTAACGTTTATTGGTAAGAAATGAAAAGGATGCTAAGTTAGTCATCCGTTTAGTTTGAGATATATTTGATAATGGGATGTATTTTTGTAAATCAAAATGACTATACTGATTCAGTAAAATATGAGTTCTGAAAGCAAAGCAAAAAGACACCATTAAATACCAAGTTGTTACCTAAGAAAATTTTTGAAAGGGAATCACGTATATGCTTTAGATGTGAAAAATGTTTTAAGCGGTTTTAAGGAACGCCCTAAAATGGAATTGCAATAGTCTACTGGAGACTTTTTTCTTTTAGGTTAAGGTTGATAGCCTTCCTATCAAGCGGCTTTTTCTGACAGCTTTTTTCAGCTTGGCACGGTGTAAGGTATCCAAGGATTGAATGCAGCCTTTTTCTGTTATACCAACCTTCGATATACTCGAATATGACCAATTTTGCTTCCTGTTTTGTTCTGAAATGATGCCGGTTCACCTCTTCCGCTTTCAGCGTCTTGTAAAAGCTCTCCATAGGGGCATTATCCCAGCAATTACCCTTCCTGCTCATGCTTTGCCGGATATTGGCGCCTGCCTGACTTAGCGCTTCCTTAAATGCCCCGCAGGCATACTGTACACCCCTGTCGGAATGGAATACCATACCTTTTTCCGGCTTTCGGTTTGCCAGCGCCATCCGCAATGCGGGGATGGGCGTCAGCTCCGCCTCCATGCTTTCACTTTGCGCCCAGCCGATGATTTTCCTGTCAGCCAGGTCCATCACGGTGGTCAGGTACAGCCAGCCTTCGTCCGTGGGGATGTAAGTGAGGTCACCCACCCATTTATTCCCCAGTTTATCGGCATGGAAGTCCCTGTCCAACAGGTTGGCGCATACGGCAAGCCCGTGGCCGGATTCGGTGGGGCACACCCGCCACTTGCGTCTTACGATGCTTCTCAGGCCCATGCACCGCATGATGCGTGCCACCCGGGGCCTGGATACGTCGGTACCACCGGCCTGCAGTGCTTTGGTGATGCGTGGACTGCCATAGGTGCCCTTGCTCCCGTCATAACATTCCTTGATCTTCACTGACAGCTCACTGCGCTCAACCTCCCGTTTGCCGACCGGGTGCTTCAACCAGTAATAATATCCACTGCTGCTCACCTGCCTCACTTTACACATTTTCCCAACCGGAAATTCCCCCTGGTGGGCTTTTATAAACCCAAATCGTTCCGGTCTCCCTTGGAGAAGATGCCTACTGCCTTTTTTAATATATCCCTTTCAAGGGTCATCTCACGCAAGGCCTTGCGTAATCTCCGGTTTTCTCCCTCAAGGTCTCCGGAAGGTCCACTTAACCATGGTAAGGGGTGGACATGGTTTTCGTTGAACCGGGGATCACGCCGCCATTTCGACAGAAGCGATGGATCCATATCCAACTCATCTGCTGCAGCCTTCACGCTGCCTTTCGCATAGGATAACTCTATCGCCATCCGCTTAAATTGTTCATCAAATACTCTTGATGTTTTTCCCATAATAACTACTGACTTTTAAAGTTAAAAATTTTACCCTAAAAGTCTCCAGTCAAATGTAGCAACTTCATTTTATTGTTGTTCCAGTCGTCGGACATGAGCGTATCGGGATGTAATTCTTTTTCTAATTCATAAAGCCAACTTTTGGATGTTTCTTTCATTTTTTACTTGCATTTAATATTACCAGAATAACCAGATTTAATTGAAAATATGCTTTAGCTTATAGCGGATTTCATGTCTTGAAACACGAAACTTGGGTTAGTTATTGTCAAGTCTAAATTGCAGCATGAAAATGCCATCAAAAAAGTCTGACACCGAACAGTTTTATAGAGCAGTGATTTGGGGATACCGCACCATGACAGGAACGGATAGGTCTCCGATCATTGAATATGGATACAAGGACAAGGCTCCAAGTTTTATTTTCGGATCGTATATTTTGGAATGATTGAGACAAATACATCAAACCCCCATTTTTATCAAGGCGTGCAAAAATGGGGATTTGAAGGTGTATTTACCCAATTCTTTCAACCAAATGGGGTTTGACCTACACAAAATGACCCTAAGCCTCGACTTTATTAAAAATACTTAAATATAACGTTATCAGGCAGATAAAGTGATTAAATATCAAATGTGGTGCTAAAATAGCCTTTCGTATAGGTCATTTTGGACTTGGTTGAAAAAATTTTGGAGAGTGCTTCGATTCATTCAGTTTAGCATGAAATTTTAAAAACAATTAAATCTAAATGATCATGGAAAAATTGAACAAAAACCAAATCGACCAATTCTTAAACATTACAAAAGAAGTGACCGCAAGCGCAGATCACGTTGAAATCTCCAACCGGGAAAATCTTTGGATTGGCACCGAAACAGGTGTTACAGTAACACTTACTACATCGATGACCACAACCGGAATAGGTATCTAATCTAAAATCAAACACATTATCATCAAGACTTGATATTATCATGTTGAAGCCAAACTGCACATGAAAAGTGAACGTACTACCTGTATGCTGATCGAAGATGATGCCTTGGCTATTGAAATGATGAGGGACTATATTGATCGAAGATCCGATCTTGCGCTGATCGGGGTAGCAAGCCAAATGTCCGAGATACAGGGCATACTGGATCAATATACTCCCTCCATCATTTTTTTGGACCTTGTAATCCCGCCTGGTGAGTCTTGCGGTTTTCACTTTGGAATGTTGCCCCCGGATGCAAGAATTATCGTGGTATCGGCGATTCCTGTGGCCCGTTTCAAGGGGATTTTACCACAAGGTGATATCTATGAACTTCCAAAGCCCATATCCTTTGATAGTTTCAACCGTTGTATCAATCAGGTCCTGATCAAATAAGTGAGGGTTGATATGGCAGGTGGATTTAAGGTTCTTGATTTTTTTCTTTTGCGCACACCACGCTTACCATCTTCGGTCATCTATAAATTGAATGGGTTTGACAGTAAAGAGGCGGCATGGGACTATATCAATGAGCTGCTGTCGGACCCTGAAATCCTGAGTGCCATCTATCTTGCAAGTGAGGATCTCTTTCACGAGTTGCTGAACCATCTTGGGTATGAATACAGGCCATCACAAAGCAAACTATTGGCATCTTTATATAAATATGTCAATCGGATGGCCGGACGATCCACCCCTTATGGCAAGTTTGCAGGTGTCGCCGTGGGTGAAGTAGGTGAATTACCAACCTGCCTTGAACTTTCCGGGGAGTTTATTCCGACCTATCGGCCCGATATGACATATATTTCATATCTGACAGGAATGGTGTCAAAAGAAAGGTTGGTTCAGGATCAACTGACTTATTATTCGAACAATACACTTTGTGAGGGATATGACCGATACCATTACATTGAGTTTACGGAGAGGGATGACAGACGATTTTACAATTGGGCCTGGGTAGAGAAAAACCCGGTACTGGATTACGTCTTGCATCTTGCCAAAGGGGGAATCCGACTTTCGGAAGTGGCCGAAAGTATCTGCCAGTATGGAGTAGAACGGCATCGGGCGTTTGAGTATCTTTATGGGCTGATCGAGGCCGGGTTGCTTATTTCCGAATTGGAGTCCATAGTAACGACAAACGCTTCTATTATATCTTTATCCCGACTGAAAGAATTACATCAAAGATCGGTCCCGACCGCCAAATGGGATGTACTGGATGGCTTCCTAAAGAAAGCCAATGACAGGAAAATAAAGACAGAAGTCTTCACAGCAAATAACGCCTTAGACGAATTGGACCGGGGGCCCAGTAAGAACTTGTTCCAGGTGGATTTGTATATGGGTACTTCCTCAAATCAGATCCACAAGCGGATCATCCAGGAACTAACCAAAGAATTGGAAGAACTATCGGTCTTAAACAATCCAAAACCACCTGCGGAGCTTAAATCATTTGCGAGAAAATTCGGGGAAAGGTACGATGACATGGAAATCCCATTAATGGAAGCCCTCGACCCGGAAAGAGGTATAGGGTATGGTGCGAATCCTGAGGGTGTGACAGAGGACAACCCATTATTACGAGGGCTGGGGACTGGGCGGGCAAAAGACAACAAAAACAAAAGAGACAGATTTATTCAATCGGTTGTGGCCCGTTGCCGGGCCACGGATAGTATGCTTACCCCATCTTCTATTGTTCTGGATGAAAGTGATATCCGATCTTTTCGTTTGGAAACCACCAATCGGCATCAGGACTATCCTGCGGGGTTTTATGCTCTTGGGAACCTACTGACGTGTGGCCAGGGTATTGACAAGGGGGACTATTCATTCAATGTACTGGCAACGGGCGGGACCTCTGCGGTCCCCTTGATGACAAGGTTCGCCCATCTGGATTCAGGATTGGAAGAACGGTTGAGAGAATGTGTCCGTATGGAAGAAAGACAACTGGGCGATGGGATTTTTGCTGAAGTTGTTTGTCTACCGGAGAGCCGGGCGGGGAATATCCTGACACGTCCCTCACTATTTAAGTATGAAATCCCGATTATCGGGCAGAGTGCCGTTGAGGAAGCATACCGTATCTATCTTGATGACCTTTTGGTATCCGTGAAAAATGGGGAGATAATCCTCCGCTCCAAACGCCTGAACAAAAGGATCATCCCCAGATTGAGCAGTGCGCACAATTTTCATTATGGAATGGTAATATACCGTTTCCTGTGTGATCTCCAATATCAGTCCGGTATATTTAATTTATCCTGGGATTGGGGCTCGTTGGCCGGAAATCCTTTTACGCCCCGTGTATCGTACAAACATATCATTTTGGCAAGGGCAAAATGGAATATCCCAAAAGAGATCTTTCAAAGGCTAAAAAAGGATGATCCCAAATACAGTATTTCCATATTGAAAGAAAAATACAGACTTCCAGATGTAGTGTCATTGACTGATGGGGACAATGAACTGATTATTGACCTACGCAGCCCCCTATCTGCCGAGGTTTTGTTAAAGCAATTGGAAAAGAATGATATTGTTTTGCAGGAGTATCTTTTTGAGTCCTATCAAAGTCCTGTCACCGGAGCTAAACAGGAACAGTTCAGCAATGAAGTCATCATTCCATTCTCGATTGATAAACCTTTAAATGAGACCAAAGCAAAAGCAAATCCCGAAAGCAAAATAAAAAGGACTTTTCAGCCGGGGAGCGAATGGGCATACATCAAAATATATAGTGGCGTCATGGAAAGCGAGCGGTTGCTCCGTGGTAAAATACCACGGTTGATCAGTGACCTCAAACAGGCAGGAATTATGGAAAAATGGTTCTTCATCCGGTACCACGATCCCGATCCGCATATCCGGTTGCGTTTTCTGCTAAAAGCGACCGATGGCCGGATACCGTTCCAACAATTGACTCAGTACATCAATCAACACTTAACGATACTGGTAGAGAATAGGAACATCCATCGGCTTGTATATGATACCTACAATCGTGAATTGGAAAGGTACGGAGTAGAAAGTATGGAGATCTGCGAATCTATTTTTCATGTGGATAGCAATAGTGTTCTCTCATTGTTGCCTTTATTCAAAAAGAAAGATGGAAAGCATTTGAGATGGCTTTCCGGAATGTTGGGTGTGGATAAATTGCTTACCGCCTTTGGATTGGACATTCCGATGAAAATATCGCTTATGACCTCTTTAAGAGATGCCTTTTTGAATGAGTTCAATAATTATGATAGACTCAAATATAAAATGGACATGAAATACAGGGAAAATCGTCTTTGGATTGAAAAGTTTTTTGATTTGGCACATGAGGATGCATATGAGGCTCATGCTATCCTTTCAAAGCGGATGGAAACCATCAAGGAAATCATCAAACCGCTTGATGGTCTGGACAGGGACAACTATTTTGAACTCCTGTCCTCACTTTCACACATGTTTATCAACCGTATTTTCCCGATCAAGCAACGGGAGCAGGAAATGGTGATCTATCATTTTCTGACCAAGCATTATATATCCATGACAAAACGGGAAAGACCGGACGTGTCTCCTGTCCAACCCTATCGCTACCAAAAGGATCAAGTACTTTAATCTCCGTCAGAAATTCCCAGTCGCTTGTACAGCTCTGCTTTATATTGCCCACCGATGGGTATATCTTCGATATTTCCTTTCATCTTGATATAGCTTCCGTCCACGGTTTTGGCAAAGTCAAGATTGACGATATAGGATTTCTGTACCCGCAAAAACTGCCTCGCTGAGGACAGGGATTCCTCGATCTCGGAAAGTCTTTTGTACATAAGGTAGTTCTTTTCTGTGGTGCACACTGTCACGTACTCCCTATCACTCTTGACATAGAATATTTCATTGTAGGGCATGATGACGTTCGTGGACCTGTCCTTGATGATGAAAAAATCCCTATGTGGCAAATTTGTTTTCTGCGATTCCAAAAAGGCCCGTGCTCTATTGACCGACTTGTATAGTCTATCCGTTCCGAAAGGTTTCAAAATGTAATCTACTACATTCAGCTCATAACTTTCTATCGCATGGTTGGGGTTTCCCGTTACGAAAATAAACAACGGTGGTTTTGTCAAACTTTTCAGAAATGAGACCCCGTTGATATCCGGCATCTGGATGTCACAGAATACCAAATCTATTTTTCCTGCATTAATCAGGGGTATGGCATCCCATGCACTTTCAAATGCTCCCAAAAACTTCAGATCGGGTATCTTGCCAATCTGCCGTTCCATGCTTTCAAGGGCCACGGGCTCATCATCTATTGCAATACAATTGATCATATCTGTTATTATTTTAGGTGAACAACCAATTCGATACTATAACTATTCTCTGTCTCGGTAATATCAAGACGATGGCGTTTTGGATAGTGAATATCCAGCCTTCTCCTTGCGTTTTGCAGTCCAAGACCTCCGATCGGTGGTTTTTCCACTTGATGGTTCACCCCGTTTTTTATTCTTAGGAATAGGGTATCATTGATGATGTTGAGGGAAATATCTACCCAGCAGTTTTTCCGGCTTCGGTCGGGACCATGTTTGAATGCATTCTCCACAAACGGAATGAGGAGCAAAGGTGCGATTTTATACGGTTCATCGATATCTGCTATTTCCGTATGTAGGGGCACTTTATCTCCATATCGTATTCTGGCAAGCTCTATGTAATCTCTGATAAACCTCACTTCCTTTGAGAGTTGTATTTCATCGCCCTTTCCCTCGTAAAGCACATACCTCATCAAGTTGGAAAGTTGGAGTACAGTATCGGGGGTCTTGGGATTGTTCTGTTCCGACATCCGATATATGCTGTTCAGGACATTAAAAAGGAAATGTGGCGAAACCTGTGATTTGAGAAAGTTGAGCTCCATTTCGAGCAGGTCACGTTGCTTTGCAATCAGCTCTACCTCCATGGCCAGCTTGTCCCTTTCCAACCTGACCATCTTCATAGAGTTTTCCAACAGTGCTTTGGTCAGTTTCGGCGCCAATGGGATTGATGCCAACGTAATAAAATCAATAGCTAAGGTGCCATATCTTTCCAATCGGAACAAGCCAAGAAAGCCATCATTGAGGAAAAAGCTAAGGTACATTTGAAATCCACGAGCTGATTCGGGAATATAGGGTTTGGCCAGGTAACAGGTCAGATATGTCCAGAAAAGCCACCAAACGTAGGCAAACAGGGTGAACAAGATCAGGGGGTAGATCTTGCCTCTGGATACCCATCGGGAAATGATCCATGTAATGGAATAGAAAAGTGTGGTGGTGACAAATAACTCCTTTACAACGAATATCCAGACATAACCTATTCCAAATCGCTTATATGCGAGGTAATACATGAGTGTAACCAATAGCCAAAAAACAATATGGCTGATGATCCGTACCCGCCCAGTGTACCATTTATCCCAGTCGAATGTTCTTCCCATAGATTTCTCGAAGAAATTGATTTGAAAATTGATCGTAAGGTAAACATAATTAAAAAAACTTATAGAATATGTTTATTTTATTACATATAACCTATAAATGTCAGACCATCATCAAAAACAAAATCAAGATGTCGAGGAAAAAGCACATTTGGTATTGGTCAAATATGGGTTTCGTCGAAATTATTTTTTTTAAACATTGATAGGCCTTAACTTCTCGCCAGCTTCTCTTTCTCATTCATAAACCTGCAATAAGTGACTTGCAGCACCAATATTGTCCAAATTATGGAAATCGCATCAAAATATGGTCAGTATAGACAAATAAGTTTTTATATCGTTGTGATTTTGCTGTTGGCGTTATGGGTACCTGTCAGTATGGACAAGCTAATGGATTTTACCCTGTTTAAGATAGGGATACTAAGCCAACCATTCTCGAATAACCTGGGGCTCATACTTATTTATACACTGCCAGCATTGGAATTTCTGACCGTATTTGGGTTGATCTTTGCAAAGTTTCGCAAGGTCGGTCTGATGCTCTCTATCGCATTGATGGCTGCATTTACAGGGTACATCGCCGTGGCTCTTTTAGGTGCCTGGGAACAACTGCCCTGTGGGTGCGGATCGGTCATAAGTGGTATGACGTGGACACAACATTTTTTCTTTAACCTTTTCTTTTTGATCCTAAGTGTACTGGGTCTTTACTTATGGTACAAACTACGAAGTAGCAACGCGGGAAGTGAAGCTACCGAGGGCGGGTCGGCCAAAAGACGTATAAAAAGTATTCTTTAACTTCTAAAAATTAGAAACATGAAAAAAATGAAAGTGAATTTGCTTGCATTAATTGCGGTAGCAATTGCAGCAGTAACCATGTCGTTTAATCTGGCAAATACAGCAACAAATCCTTGGCACTTTGTAGGTGATAGCGAGGATGAGGATGAATACGCCAAAGCAGAGAATTGGGAATCAGGATTTGCGCCCGGTTCAACTTGTATCACTGGTGGCACTAAACCATGTAATATTGTAGTACCAGCAGTGGACGAAACAGCATTGGACTTGTATTTACAGGGCTTGAGTAATGATGAAGTTATGGATATTAATCCAAGTTCGACAAGGCCATAATACAAAAGAGGTTGCAAAAAATGCAACCTCTTTTAATTTTAATTATGTCTTGCCATCATCTTGGGTTTTGCTGTATTCCACTGATTTTAATTACATCTTCTGGGATGGCAATAGCATATCGGAGATCATTTGGTGGTAATGTAAAGGTTTGACCATCTACAATCCTTGTGAGCGTGATATTTGCTCCATCTCTGTTGAAACGTTTGATGTCTGCCCATCGAAGCCCTCGCATGACCAGCTCTTTTCTTCTTTCTTCTAAAATGGTATTAAGGGCAATATCTTTATTTGTGAATGTATATGGGACAAAACTCCCACTCACCCATCTTTTTGATAGTAGCTGGTTCAAAGTTTGGCCTGCTTCATTCAATCTATCCAATCTCGCATAACATTCGGATAAAATTAAATACAATTCACTTGTAGTAATACCATTGATTGGTATTACATTCCCTGTGTGAGTACCTCTGAAAAAATACGTATCATCATTATTCTTCTTAAAATAAATGCTTTTTCTTAAATCATCGTCTGCGTATAAATTATAAAGACTTGGGTTCATTTTCGCCCTTGAAGAATTTATAGGATTTGCGAAGAACAGCGTATTCCAAAATACAATTTCTGCGCTGGCTTCACTCACAACCGGTATCGGGAAATTGGCATTGGCATTTAATGTGTTAAAGTCTATTAGCATTGAATTGTATTCAAGTGCTTTGAGCACATGTTCCAGAGCACTTTCATACTCTGCCATATAGAGGAATGTTCTTGCTAACATTCCGTGCGCTGCTCCTTTGGTTGGAAGTGTGACACCGGGTTGTGTGGTTGGCAATAAAGCAATGGCTTCGATAAGGTCTTTTATAATAAGGTCATAAGTTTCCTGTACGGTTGCTCTTACAGATGGGAGATTCATGTCGGGGTCTAACCTTAGCACCATTCCCAAATCACTATGAGCAGTTTGTTTGTTGTAAGCAGGGGCCCATATCTGTACTCCTGCCAAGTAACGAGCGGCCCTAAAAGCCAGCGCCTGACCCTTAATATTATCGGCTTCTTTTCCTATCAGATTATTTTCTTCGATTCCATGTAGTACGGCATTGCACACATAAATAGGCCGATATGTATTATACCATTCGTCCCCCGAAGAAGATTGAGTTCGACTTACATAATCGGGCTGCCATGTGTATAATCTCTTGTCACTTTCATATGTTAGAGCATTTAGGTCGGCATCGGTCAAATAGTAATCGTCACTACTTACCTCACCTGCGGTCACAAAATTAACATTCAAAATTCCCGCTTGATTTAATAATGCCTGAAATTCTCTTAAAGTAGTGGGAATCGACAATCTTTTATCCGATTTCTCCTCCAAGAACTTATCACATGCTGATAACAGCCCAATAAACAAAAGTGATGCTATACTTAGATAATATGTTTTTTTCATGATGAATATAGTTTATTAAAATTTAGTACGAATGCCAATAGCATAATTGGTAGATGGTATTAACCGGTATCCTATCCCCATATTATAATCGGGGTCAATGCCCGCCTTATTTGCTTTCCATAGTAGTCCGATATTGTTGATGTTTAGATATAATTGTCCTCCATTGAATGTTTTCGAAGTTAAACCGGGGATTTTTACATCATACGCCAGATTGATATACTGTAAACGTACGTGGTCACCTTTTTCAATCAATACGCTCGATCCGTTATAGAAAGCATCTCTATTGATATTGGCCGTGAAAAGGTTTACAGGAATATCAGTATGCACTTCATCCCCAGCTTTCTGCCAACGATTTACATAATCGGGGTGCCCATCCCAACTATTGAACAGATTTGTATAGTTTATTGAAGCGCGCCTAAACCAATATCCAAATTTAAAGGATATGCCAACTTGCAGGCTTAGGTTCCTATAAGAGAAAGTGTTAAGTAAGGAACCGAATTTTGTAGGAATAGCAGAGCCAAAATATTCCAAATCTTCGACTGCCGTTCCTACTCCTGTTATACTATTATAGTTCTTACTTATTTCATTTTCCAAATATCCTTGTGCCTCTCCGGTATTCGGGTCCAAACCAGCCCATTTATAAGCATAAATAGTGTAAACAGGATGCCCCTCGATACCGGATATAGGTACACTGGATGGGATAATATATTGTCTGGCCAATGTGCGGTTAATTTGGTAATCCACTATTCTATCTTGGTACATACTGAAATTTAATGCCGTTCCCCATCTGAATAATCCGTCGATATTTAGGCTCTTTAATTCTATATCCCATCCATTACCTCTCATACTTGCAACATTTCTTAATATGGTCGGCGGAACACCTGTTGAATAGTCGGTCGGAGCCATTCCAAATAGATTATCTCCATTTTTACGATAGTATTCAATTGAGCCTGATATTCGATTATGTTTTGTTCGGAAATCAACGGCCACATTTAGCATTTTAGAGGTCTCCCATTTTAGGTGAGGGTTATAATAATTATTAAATTGGGCTATCGGCAAACCCGTAAAGGTTGAGACACCTCCTTGATAAATTATGGTATTAACAGCGGCCATTGCTGGATCTACATTACCACTAAAACCATAAGTCACCCTAAGATTTAGATAGGGCAAAATATCAAGAGAATAAAACTGTTCATTTGATAATTTCCAAGCAATCCCGGCTGACCAAAACGGATTCCATTGGTCGTTTGTTTTTAAGCCGAAAAGATTGCTTGCGTCACGACGTGCGCTTGCTGAAAGTACATACTTGTTGTCAAAAGTATAAGCAGCATTTGCAAAATGTGATACGAACCTCGTAACAGTCTCTCCTAAAAATTGGTTGTTATAAATAAATTGGCCCCCACCGCCTATGAAAGAGGGATAAGTACGCGTATAATCCACATTCCCTGTTGTCAGGTTGTTTTCATTGTAGCCATAGAATCGCCCCTGATGGCTATTGATGTTAGCTGACCTGATTTCAGAACCTATTATTGCTATAATATTATGTTTCCCATAAGTATTGTCAAAACTTAGTTGCCCACGTAGGTTATTCGCCACTAATTCATTGTTCGATTTGTCCAAGATTCCGCCATAAGGCACAGCTAATACCGCATTACCATTGACAATTTGTGTAAATGAATTGATGTAGTCCCGTGCCATGTAACTGTTTTCATCAGCAAATGCTGTGTTTGTACCTAATTGTCTTTCATACTGATAATTCACCTTAGCGTTAAGTCCTTTAATGACTTGATAATCGAGGGCGGCCGTTGCCAAAATATCAAATACTTTATTGTTTGATGTTTGATGCTGCCAATCCGTTAGGGGGTAATAGTTCCAATCAAGAAGCAATCCATTGCCTGCTGTCTCGATATAGCTTTGGTTCCAGGTCCTCGGTACGGGGAGCGCATTCCCGTTGCCGTCGGCCATCATCATATAGGGCACGAAATTCCCCGATTTCATGGATATACTTCTATATCCATACCGACCCGAATTACTTTGGCTTTGGGTATAATTCAAACCTGTCGTCAATGAAAGCCGCTCTATTGGTCGATACATGTTCTGAAAACGGATATTGAGACGGTCATAAAAGCTATCCAGATTGTCTTTATTGTGGTCATACCCTACCGAAGATCCCCATGAAAATTTTTCCCCACCGCCCAGTGCATTCAAAAAATACTGCTGGTTTAACGATTGTCTATACATATATTGGCTAAACTGATCTCTCACATCAATTTTTCGTAATGCGTCGATCTGTTGCTGTGCCTGTTCCTGTGTCAATGTGCCTGTACGGACTTTATTCAACAGATCGACCACCGGGCTTATTACCGGACGGTTTGCCGCATTGATCTGGCTGTTATAGAAATTGCGGGAAAACAATTCCTGCTCTACATCGATAAAATCAGTAGATGACATCTGAGGTATGTAACCAAGATCAGGCTTTGCTCCGATGGTTACATTGGAATTAAATTCCAATGTAATCGGCTGGTTAAATCGACCTGTCTTTGTAGTGATAACAATAACACCGTTGGCCGCTCTTGCTCCCCAAATACTGGAAGCAGATGCGTCTTTCAGAATGGTGATATTTTCAACAATATTAGGATTGATATTAAGAATATCCCCATCATAGGGGAAGTTATCCACTACAATTAAGACGTCTTTGGGGCCACTGATCGTGCTTAATCCCCGTACCATCATTTGTGGAGGCCCCGAAAGACCATTGTTCATGACAACACCATTGGCAATAGTTGGCAATCTGGAAAGGATGTCTGTGCTCACCTGTTGATTAAATAATGCCCGATCAACTATGGAGAATGAACCCGTCACACGCTCTTTAGGTAATGTTTGATAACCAGTTGATATGATATTCACTTCCTCCAGCAAGTGAGGAGATATGCGAAGCAAAATATTCAATGTGTCATTTTGAGGTAGTTTTACCGTTATATTAGTAGATTCATAGCCTAAATGATTAACTACTAAAATGGTTTCACTTGCATTTAATGTAGTTTGAATAGCAAAATATCCTTTGCTATCAGTACTTATTTTCAGATCAGTTCCTCGTATGGATACATTGGCTCCCTCGATGGGTGAGTTATTGCTAAAGGATAGCACCCTACCTACAATATGCTGCTGGGCGTATATCCAACTTGAAAAAGTAAAAAAAAGTATGATAAGAGTAAATGATTTCATTCGTTAATGAGTTATATTGTAAAAAAATGGAAGAATTATTTGTCCTTCAAAACGAACATATTGAGACGTCTTTTTGATGGTATAAGGTCAAGATCATATCTGTTTAGTTCTTTTCTCAGACTTGTCAGATCTGTAACCCCAGATATTTCTATATCCACATTGTCTTTGTAACCTGTTTCATCGATGATCGGGTGCTCAATAGGCGTCTTACCATTAAGTAAATTGACCATAAAACCAAGAGGCCCATTATGTAAAATAGATGGTGTCGCCGGGAACGTATTCTTTAGTTTGCCACCTCTACTCTTAATTTTGTCTTTATTGGATGTTCTTACAAGTACAAGGCAATCAACATCACGTTGCTCAATGATAGCTGTATAATCAGAATATCGATTAAGGTCATCTAACATATAAAAGAATAGACTGTCGGCTTGATTTTCGGGAATGATGAGCTCATAATTATACAAATTGAATGTTTCGTAGCTTTTTTCATCCTTCACTATCCAATTTAAAAGCGCAGGTTCTTTGACTTCAATAATGGCTCTTTTGGTGTTATAACGTTCATGGTTTCTTGCAAATATGTCATACATAATCGGACCATATATTCTCATGATCGGAAGATTGGTAAATTGTCTGCCATATATTTTTCCCACATCATTTCTTTTGATATTGCTACCTGATGGTAACCCTGGATAATGGCCCTTTGCGAAAATGGAATAGTTTCGTAGTTCCATATTATCATCAAAACTGTCTGACAGAAACAGAAGCTTGTTGCGGTCAATATCGATCTTGCTAACCATTGAGACTTTTTCATTGTTCAAGATGGCTTGTACATTCGTGATAGTAATGTCTTCGGCCATTGTGGTGTTGAGCACTTTCCCATTTTGATCTATCCAGGCGATATGTGGCACGCCCATATGTGGGAAATAACTTGAAAGAACGCTATCATTTATTACCGAGTTTACATAAGTGTGTTCCTTGCCCACTCCGGTTTCAAAGAATTTGTTGATTATTTCTGTACTTTCTTGGGTTACGGCCAATATTTTTATTTGGTCGCCTAACTCATTTTGGATGTCTCGTAGCTTTGGAAAATTCCTGATGCACGGTACGCACCATGTCGCCCAAAAATCAAGGATAATCAGCTTGTCTTTGTACTCGCTTAGTGTGATCGTTTCCTTGCCCTGGGGATGGTTCACCATTTGCAAGGACAAGTCCCAAAGTTCATCCGGGATCGGATCTCCGATTTGCAGCGGTTTTATTTGCCCGTTGGCAGTTCCGCCGTATCCAGCGGACTGCGCCTGGGCTTCTAAACACATGATTGAAATAAAAATTAAGATGAGCGATAGCAGAGGTACTATTGGTATTCGATGCTTCCGCTTGGGCCAAAACATGCCCATTGCGTATAAAAACGTCATTCTATTGGTTTTATAATTGGGTTAGTATAATTGTGATTTTATCCTATTATGGGGGTATAATAGGGAGAGGTTATATAGGAGATTTAATGATGTTTTTGTAGAGTTGTTTCTTCATTGTTCCTTAGCCTTTGGGATTATCAGGCGGAACAAGCCGTATAAACAAAATTGGCTACGTGGACTGTGCTCCGTCTGCACGTCCGTGGGGTACCGACTAAGGACCTTGAACACATGCAGCTGATAGGAAACACAGCCCCGTAGCCATAAATATGGTCGGGACAGTGTTTTTCATCCTATCACCTCGTGTCCATTGAAAATTAGTCGGTTTTCACAGACGAGATTTTGATGAAAAAACTCCGTCAAACAGTGACGTTATATTGAAGTTTCAAATTTATCTTTTTTAAATGACATTTCTACATTATTTCGTGTGTTGTTGCTTAATTGGGCTTACTTTTAGTATCTTTGAAGATACTTTTAGTATGAATCTGACTACATTTATCCGTAGTAATTCTTATCTTTACACCAAAGATAACAAACCAATTATAGATTGTAAAATGGTAAAAAACCGGTATCTTACCGGAAATATTAACGATAGAAATTATGGGCATTGCATTTCAGGAAGAAAAAGTACATGAGGGGAAAAACCTCAAACGGATTCGTGAGATTATGGGGTTGAAGCAGGATGCTTTGGGACAAAAATGTGAGAGCAAATTTGACCAGCGCAGGATTTCCGAGTTTGAGAATATGTGGACTATCCCGGAGCCGACCTTGCAGGAATTGGCCGATGCATTGGGAGTGACAGTAGAGTTTATTCGTGCTTTCAGTGAGGAAAAGGCGATCTACAATATTCAACATAATCACGATTTTCATGATAACTCAGTAGCAAATCACAATTATCAACCTACATTTAATAATAACTCAGATAATTTAGAAAATCTACTTTTGGATCTAACTAAAGTAGTGGCAGAGCTGGCGGATGAGGTTAAAAAATTGAAGGGAAGTAAGTAAAAAATCTTTTTTATTTAAGGGAGAACCGTGACAGTTTATCATACTCAAGAAAGAAGATACAATGCATTGACTTTTCCAATGCAATGCGTTAGAGACGATGCCTGGCTTGGAGAGGCCTACTACTTTTGGAAAGAGGAATTAGATGCGGATGATTGGGGGAATAATTCTAAAAAGAGAACAAAATACTATGAAGTATATGAATGTGTTTTGAATTCTGACAATTATCTGGATACTGTTTTCAATGAAAAACATTATTATTTTTGGATCTCCCAACTTGAGAAAGTTGCAAAAAAGATAATGATAAAAACAGGTGAGAGGCCGACACTTAAAGAATTAAATGATTACATTCGTGACAAAAATATTTGGCCACAGGTCGATTTTATCCAATTTCAGGACCTTCCGATAAATTCGGAACGGTCTTTGGTGAAACCTATACAGTACAAAAATGGTAAAGTCAGAACAGTGGCTTTTAGAAAAAGAATACAGATAGCGGTATATAATAAAGAAATTATTTCTAACTTTGCACTCAAAAAGACCGAAAGAGTAGTTTAATAAAATAAGAGAGATATGTTGGACTTAGAATTATTAGAAAAGCAGTTGGACGAAGTTTTATCACAAGAAACTTCCGAAACAATGACTTCTTGGCTTTTCAATAGAAGGCTAAAGAAGTACATATCTTCTTTGGGAGAAGGTGACTATATCGATATGCCCAGCACAAGAATATCGTTTTCAAGGGCCGTGAGTTATGATGTTGTCACCAAGAGACAAGAGACTGAAACAACCGTCGATATTAGTAATCTGCTGTGTACAGCAGCTTAATGTTTTCAAATGGCAACAGAACCCCAAGTAAAACTAAGTTTTATCAGTGTTGATTTTCCGGTCGTCAATTTTACCTCCGAAAAGCAGTTTTTGGGCGAGGGGGAAATCAACATCGGTATCGAACCTCAAGTCTATTTCCCCAAAGACAACAACAAGCACTTCAAGATCATACAAGAAGTGACCGTTTCTGTGCAAGATACCTTCAAAATATTTTTAGTCGCAGTTGGCAGCTTTGAATTACACGGAGAGATTGATGAGCATTCCCAAAAGTCATTCGTAAACATAAATGCGCCTGCCATCATGTTCCCGTATATCAGATCTTTTATATCCACTTTGACTTCCAATTTGGGCAATGTGACGGGCACCCTGAACATTCCGCCCCAATTTTTTAAGGGTGATCTACCGATAATTACTGAACCCGATTCTGTTGATTAGAACTAAATCTCTGCTTTAGAGATTTAGCTTTATCAATTTACTTCTTCCATTGTTCCTTAAGTTTTATCTGCTTGTGTGAAATCGTAAGATTCGATTTACATTCGGCGATGAGGTTCGGGTACAGATTCGGAAAAATCCAGATCATGAGCAATTTTCTTCAAGATATAACAATAAGTAATTTCAAATCGCTTAAAAAGTGTTCAATCAATGGATGTAAGCGGATCATACGGGTTGGACGAGATCGATTCAGACGATAATAAATATTATAATCTTTACCCTCACCCCATTCAACATCCCTCGTGTGTTCATTATTATTTGCTCATAAATTTGACAGTAAGCATTAAACAATATTTACAAGATCTATACTATAAGAACAGTACAATCCATCGTTCTTATTAAAACTATGGCAGGATACGTTCTTTAGAAGTTAAAGACGTATTTTAATATCACCATCCGGGGATTAAGAGCAAACTGATTATATACAAAACCATTATTCCGTACAGAGAATGTGTCAAAGTTTTTGTGGTTCGCAATATTTGATATATAAAGTTCCAGGTCTGACCGCAGGTGATTTATTTTCCATTTGGTACTGATATCAACAAAATACATATCAACGTCCAGAACCTCACCTTGTTGGACATGGACAGACTGTGCATACGCTTTCAAATGAAGATGGTCAAGAGGGGAATAGGTCAGACTCAAATTGTTCCTTACAAGATTATTGCTGACGGAAGAAAAATTATTATCCGAGGTTTGTCGGAAACTATTCTTTGAATGGGTCATCTCCAGATTATGGGTGACGCTGATTTTGCGGAACACCTGAAAATCCATCGATGTCGAAACAGTATAGTTATTATTATCGATATGATACAGCACATCATTGAAAGATTCCTCCATCTGCAGGTTTGACCATTTGGGCTTAATGGCAAGTGTGGTGCCAAGAAAGAAAATATATTTGCTGAAAACCATATTGGCCCCCATCATTTTCACCTGATTTGCAAGAGGGATCTGAACTTGCTTTTGCATATTGTCCTCAAAGTGTGTCGTATGGAGAACATGGCGGTTGGTCAGGTTATAATTTACGCCAATGTTTGCAAAAAACAGGCTCAACGGTCTTTTGAAATGATAACCCATCTGCCAGTTATGGCTGTTTTGGGACCATAAATTGAACAACTCATTTCGCTGGAACGTACGGTAATTAGTGAATATATATCCCTGATACAAAGAAGTGATGTCATTGACCGAGTTGTCCATCCGGTAACTGGCCGATATCCGGTCATGTGTATTGAGCTGATATTGCATATTGACATAAGGTTCAATGAGCCAATATGTATTTGCCTTCTTCTGCTTAAAACCGCTGTCCTGATAGGTAATATGGGAAAAAATCAGCGGGAGTCCCCATTCGGCCTGAAACCTATCCTTTTTATGCCTGTATCCGGCATAAACGCGCGCATTGTACTCGTCCCATGACAGGGCATTGTCATTTTCACCGTTTAGGTATGGTATCGAATTGTGACTTCCATCGACCAAACTGATGGCCGAACTTAGGGATTGATGCCGGTTGTGGAACGATGCTCCGTAGTCTTGTCCAATGACTCCCCTGTTTGAGACCCGGTAACTTGTTTGTAAGCGGCTGGACCATGATGCAACATTGGAATACTGATCCAATTGCAGATAAGGATTGCCTGCATATATGATTTCAGGAAAAATTCCCGGGTTAAACCGGAGATATTGGGGTCCATCATTCACGTCCAGATTCCAGGAGACATGCACAATATCCTTGTTTTTTAATGCCGGGATATACTGCATCTGGTTTGAGAACCGGTGCCCTCTGTTCATTAAATGCTGATTAAAGCCAGTGGCGTTGTTGCTCATATCGGATTGTATCCGTCCCCAATCGTACTTTAGTCTAAGATCATTCTTTATATAATAGGTGGATTTGTTCATCTCCGCAAATAAATCCACCGCCGAAGACTGAGTGAGGTTTTTCCCGTTTTGGTCTTCAAAAAAAGTGACGGTGTCCCGCTCTACATATACCTTATTGATACCGCTGAACATCAATCTGTTGTTCTGCACAAGATAATTCAGATTACTCCTCACAAACAGCTCATTCCGGAAGCGGTGTGAGTTATTGGCGGTGGCCATCCCTGAATGATTGAGAAAATATCGTTTTCTGGCTATAAATGGAGTGGAAACAGCACTGCTACTCACCAATCCATTATTTGCTGAGTGGTTGTTTAGCAAGTCAAAAACATCGATTGACAGATCCTCACCTACATTATTCCCTTTAGCTGAATTGAGCATTTTAAAATCTCTGTTCAGCAGAATCGTATTCACTTCGGGGTCATATTTGCTGGATAAACCCGCGCCCAGCTTGGCGATGCCGACCAGTTTTAGCCGGGCATCCTCTTTTATCTGCAGATTGAGGGCCACTCCCTCTGATTGGAACCGATCCTTTCTGACCTTGATATGTTCATGATTTGTCAATACCTGTACCTTATCCACCATATCGTGGGGAATTGTTCTGGTCCCGATGGCATATTTTCCACCTAAGAGGTCGTCACCATCCAGATAGAAATGTGAAATTGGCCGGTTATTGAAGCGTATCTCACCACTTTCACCCACATCAATCCCAGGGATTCGGGACAACACATCCCCGATAGTGCGATCTTCGTTCCTTGCAAACCTATCGACATGATAATTGATCGTATCTCCCTGCAATGCTACCCTCGGTCGGCTTTTTATCTCCACACTTTCCAAAGCCACCGTACTTTCTTCCAGAACGATTTCATATTGCCATACATCAGGTAGTAAATTGAGCGTTTTGGGTTTATAAGAAAGGTGGCTGATCATCAACTGTATATCCGTTGGATGATAACCCGCCTTCACCTTAATGGTAAACTTGCCATGTTCATCGCTTGTGGAAAAACCAATCGCAAGATCAGAGGGTTTGCTTCGCAATGTGACAGTCGCCTGGGTCACAGGAATACCGGATTCGGCCTTGATAGTTCCACGAATGATATTGTCCTGCGCTTTTGTATCAACAAAGCAAAACAATAACAGGATTATCAGTACAAGGCCTTTCATTATTTGCCTAATTCCAGGGGATTGTTAATGTTTTTTGGTTGATATCCGTCTTTTTTACTCTGGCCCAATGTATATCCGGTAAGGTACATATTGTACATATCAAGGCCGAATCTTCCAGAAACTTTGGCTGCTTCTATTGCGGCCTTACGTGCTCCTTCGGGATTCCTTCGGGCGGCTTCATACAATCTTTCGAATCTGGCTTTAGTGGTTTTGGAAGCATTTTTGGGCAATGTAATCTGCTCAGGCGGATCACTTTCAGAAGGTTCAAAACCAGCATATGACCAGACAACTTCTTCCTTTTCATCAGCAGCTTCCAAGATAAGCCCTGGCAGCCCATGCAGTTTCCATGGGCCAATGGAAAAAGGAATCTCCATTGTAAACCAGGCATAATAGGTCCGTCCGGCAAAATACCCTCTTGCCCTTTGGCAGGCATACCCTCCAATTTCCTTTTGTTCCTCAAGCAATTCCCAATCAATAGCCGGTATTTCCTCCGGAATCATATAGAACGTATCATATATATTGTTAAACAGATAAAATTCCCGGGTTCCTTTATTGTAATAATATTCAAATATGGATATATCCTGGGTAACTTTAGGGGCATTCATAACCACGACCCCGCTGGCATTGACTTCCCGATTAGGGTTGTACACGAAATCATCAACCGCTTTTTTGAGGGAAAGGGCCGATACGCTTTTCTGTAAACTTGCGTCATGTGACAGATATACAACAATATCTTCCCGATAAGGGTTATCCTTTTGTGTAGTATCGTCAATGTGCTTAAACTCATAATATACTTTGGCAATAACCTCATGTTGTTGTGCTGAAAGCTTGATATGGGCAAGCATCAGACAGGCTATAAGTATGCAAATGGTATTTTTCATGGTTACTTATATGTTTTCCCTTATATAATCCAGATATGAATTTTGAGATTCTTTATTACCGTAATTCGATTTGGTAGCAGCCATAACTACACCTTTGTCATTAACAAAAAGACATATAGGTGTATATGCGTTAAAAATATTATCTAATATAGTGAAGATTTCATTATTAATATCAATTAAGATGGGAACATTGATGTTCTGACCTTTTATAAACTCAAACATGTATTTTTGATCTTCTGGCTTTATAATTACAAAAGGCTGAACCCTTGACGATATGTCACCCAAATTGTTCCAAAAAGGGATATCCTGATAACAGTCGTAACAATCTCCTTTAGTTAATAAAATAAAAATATGGCTTAAAGAATCCGGATTATTGCCAAAATCGATCTGTGTTTCTTTGTTACCATCAACTGATACAAGAGAAATTGCCGAATTTAGCTTTATTGGTTTTTCTAATAAACTGTTGATGCTTTCTTGATTCCTTACGGATAAAATCGTAGTTGGATTACGATTCAAATCGGTTCTTTTCTGATAAATCAGAAAACTAAGAACAGCTATCCCCACTACAAGCAATATGTACTTTACATTTTTCATCATAAGTAGATTTTATATGTTCTTACATCTATGCTATTAATAGAGTCGGAATTTTGTGAAAATGTTGCAAGCAAACCATCCTCTATTCTTAGTATCCTTTCTGACATTTTAATAGAAGAATATATCGTTTTCCCTTGTTTATTGTATATATCAAGCAGAAATCTATCCCTATAAATTGAATGCTGAAATTGAACCAAAATATTATCTCTGTAAATAGTAATATTGTTTATGGTATAATAAGGCTTGTTTTCTATTGATCGGATAATTTCAACGGGATTTTTACCCACAAATCCTTTCGTGTTTAATAGGGAATCTATTGAAGATGATTTTAAACGTATTTTATTTGATAAACGGCCTGATGAAGAATAAATCTCCAATTGGTTTTCAAAAACATTAATTAAATATATGTTCCCATCATCATCAATGTCTGTTTTCCATGTGCGAAAGACTGCCTTTGGGTTTAAGGTGCCAAATGCTGCAATTTCAGAATTTGAGTTGTTGTATTTCTTAAAGAGTACAAAATCATTACTAATTCTTTGTGTCCCGTGATTAATGATTTCGTCTCCATTTTTGGGGATGAGTATTTTTTCTATTTGTCCATTGATATGAATGGTGGACTCAATTTGAAATTCATCGTTGAGTTTCTTGATTTGGTGATTCCCCTTATCAGCTACATAATAATTTTCACCATTTCTAATAATTTCAATGGGAGAGCGTAGGTTTAATCGATCATCCACATTTAGTGATCCAATCATAGAACCGTTAAGATCACATATATAGATATCATTCATAGTCATAGAGGGTAAAAATATTTTATCCTCATAAACTGTTGGGTAATACACGCCTTGTAGAAGTAACCCGTTCTGTTCTGGAATGTGTATTGTATTTTCTAATTTGAACAGGTTGTCAAATTCAATTGAGCTTACGCTATTGCTTTGGCATGAACTAAAGAAAAGTGTAAGGTAAATAAAAATAAATAGGAAGACATCTGATTTTATTTTCATAATGGAATTTTGATCGGAGCGGATTTTGGACAAGTTCATTTTGGTTTAATGAACCTATAAACGTAGAGAATAATAAAGGCCGCATTATTTCGACCTTTATTATTCTTTGTTAAAACACTGTTTTAATTAAAACTGTGGACAGTTTTACTGTGGGTCTTCTTCTGTAGGTACAAGTACTACACCACCACAGGGTGAGCAGGTCAAATCCGTAGTAGGTGATTCCAAGCAACAAATCGCAGAACCTGATGGAAGTGCACACGGGTTTGCGTAGCATATTTTTTCATCAACATCAGGAGCAACACTTCTTGCACTTGTTGGAAGGATAAATGCCGCACAGAGCATCAATGCTGAAAACATCAATGACACTTTTTTAAAAGAATTTTTCATGGTTTTAATTGTTTTAAGGTTATGAATTAGTTAATATACTCTGCAAATGGATATATTGAATTTTCGCATCGGTACTACAAGAATGATGATAAATCTCCTCACAAGGATAGGATTTAAGTTTTTAATCCGATAATAATTTCAACCAAATGGGATTTGACCCACACCAAATGTGCTTTTTGCTCGACATCTTCTTGTCGTCATACTCCATTTTAGTACATTGGGCTTGGGAGCTCGTTATTTTGTTTATAGATAAAAATAGTCAAACGCCAAAGTTGACCTATTTTTGGCGGGTGCATGGCAAATAGTTTGTCTCTCGGAGTAATATACAGGAGCAGCATAAATTACCGCTCCTGTAGTGTCTAAACCTCCACAAAATCAGGATCATAAATCCTTTAAAAGAGAGAACCTCTTATCGGGAATGGTTTAACTTAACGTCTTGATCTGGGTTGTGTGGTCTTATAGATAAAAATGATCCATACGCCGAATGCGACCGCGAATCCAATCCACGGAGTTTTCATGGACAGTGCGGCAAAAAAGCCGACTGTTGCGATTATGCAAGTAATAAAAAACCAAATAACAGTTCTCATAGTCTATCAAATTTATACTTTTTATAAATATACATTGCATGGGAGGCTCCCATGCAATGCATTCTGATCTTTAGGCGGCAATTCCATCCGCCCGATTGATTTTTTGTGTTTTCTTCATCGCCCTTACTTCCTCTTTTCTAAGCAATGCGATGACTTTCCGTTGTACATCATCCACGATTTTCCAATCCTTGGCAATATAAATGTCGGTCGTGCGGTTGCCCTCATCCACGTGGTTCAACGCAAGGGCTATATCATCTTTGCTCATCCGGCATACATTCCTTGCTGTGTTACCAAATGTATGCCTTGCCCAATAAAATGTTACTTCGGATAAACCAGTCAAGCGACATATTTCGGCCATCCCTTTGCTCAAAGCCTTATTCAGATTCCCGATAGTAGAATATCGTTCCGCCAGCTTACCAATATATTTTTCTAACAATGGTTTAGCTTCATCCACAATTTTGATACTAATAAAGGCTTCATCTTTTCTCCGATCTGTGGTTTTTGAACGTTTGTATTCAAGTCGGTCACCTTTAATATTTTGTGGCCCGAATTTGTAAAAATCTACGGCATTTGTACCGCATAGGTAAAACGAAAGCATATATAACTCTTGTGCAAGTTCTGCACGGCTACCTGGTTTGGTGACACACCCCTTTATGGCCAAAACTTCTTCAATCGTATTGTGCCGGTCTTTACCCCGTGGGGGTGGCGTGCCTACCTTATACTTTTTGAACGGATAATGCTTGATACGGAATATACCGATATCTTCCTCATTATAGCGATTTCTTGCAGCATTGAACAAGGTGCGGAGATCACGCATATAATTATGGACTGCGGAATCACTAACACCTTTTACAGTTGTCACGACCGGATTGCCAAACTGATTGATACGCGTCATCGTTCGCTCTGACTTTAAATAGCGAGCATACGAAAGGAGCATGTTGTAGTGAATCTGATTAATAGAAAAGGAATCCGTTTTAAAATAATCCACAAGGCTGTTGCGTACCACATTGAAGTTCTCCGCACTCTTGGTTCTTCCCCCCTCTCTAAGTGTCTTGATATGATCGTCACAAAATTTCACAAACTCAACTTCTTCGTCCATATCCCTCAAAAAGTCCCGTAACGATTCCGCAGAAAAGTAGTCAAGTTTAGCCTCCAAATCACTGATTGTGTTTCGGTATTTCCTCAACTGTTGCTCAACGATGTCTGCAATAAAGGGGTCTTTGATTTTGAAGTCTTTGGTCAGTTGCTTTTTGACCACATAATGGGTCGTGTCAATGTACTTTCTGTCTCCTTTGTGATAGACCCTGATTTTTACGTTGTAAGTGCCATCAGCTTTCTTGTGATGCTAAAAGATTTTTGCGCTTACGGTTGCCATAATTTTTTTTCCTTAAGCACGCCGGAATTTCTGTACCCTATTTGTACCATTCCTACGTGAAGTTTAACAAAAAACTATGTAAATCAAACCAAATCGGAGAACCCGATCGGTCAAACGAAGATGTCTCTAATCTTCGTTTAGAAAGCAAAAAAGCCGTTTTTCTTATCGAAAAACAGCTTTTTGATTTGGCTCCTCAGGCTGGGCTCGAACCAGCGACCCTCTGATTAACAGTCAGATGCTCTAACCGACTGAGCTACTGAGGAGTGTTCTATTTTCGAGGATTTACCTCGCTACCCCGATTTCGGGACTGCAATATTCGGAAGTTTTCCGTTAAAAAGCAAAATTTTTGAAAAATAATTTTTCAAGTTTTTGTCCCCAAAACGCACATATCCTCCAAACTCTATAAGATTCAAGCCCTTATAAAAGGATGCCGGACAAAATAATTAAACAGATCGTGAAATAAATGATTAATCCAGTCACGTCAACCAGCGTAGAAACGAAGGGTGTGGACGATGTGGCAGGGTCCAAACGGAACTTTCTAAGAATAAAAGGCAACATGGAACCCACTAAAGACCCCCATAAAACGACTCCAACCAGAGACACCCCAACGACTAAAGCGATCAAATCCCAATGTTCGCCGTAAGTTCCCGATAGGGCTTGCCACGAATAAATGCGAACAAATCCCAACGTTCCCAAGACCAAGCCCAGAAGCAAGCCCGATAAAATCTCGCGTTTCATTACGCGCCACCAATCGCTTAAGGTGACTTCACCCAAGGCCATGGCTTGAATGATCAGCGTAGAGGCTTGAGAACCGCTATTTCCTCCGCTTGACAAGATCAAAGGCACCAACACCAATAACATCACGGTATTTGCCAGTTGGCTCTCGTAATGTTCCATGACGGCTGTGGTAATCAATTGCCCAAAAAACAAAATAATCAGCCAGCCAATGCGCTTTTTAAATAAATGAAAAACAGAAACGTCCAAATAAGGTTCATCTAAGGCCTCTGTACCCCCGATTCGCTGCATGTCTTCGGTGTACTCTTCGTTGGCCACCCATAAAATATCGTCCACCGTCACGATCCCTAACATAATGCCTTGTTCATCCACGACGGGAAGAGCCACGCGATTATTCATACGAAACACGTTAATGGCGTCTTCTTGATGGTCGTTCGCATTCAAGGCGATGAGGCGATTATCGATCAGGTCGCGGACTTTAGTTTCAGGCGAGGCCAATAAAATATCTTTGATTTTAATGTCATCGAGCAGTTCTCCATTTTTATCAATGACATACAACACGTCGATGGTTTCGGACGCTTTTCCGTATTTTCTGACGTGTTCCAACACCCGATTCATGTCCCAATGCTGCTTCACGGTGATGTAGTCCGGGGTCATCATTCGACCCACACTGTCTTCTGGGTAGCCCAAAAGGCCCAAAGCTTCTTTGCGGTCCGCCGGTGACAACAGGATTATCAATTGTTTGACGGCCTCCCCTTTTAATTCCGAGAAGATCGCTGTACGGTCATCGGGAGGGAGATTATTAATGATTTCTGAAATGCGGTTACCAGAAAGCTTTTTTAAAATACGTTCTTGAGTAGGAAAATCGAGGATCCTGAACACATTCACCGCGCGGTTAATGTGCAGGGTTTCAATAAAAGTAGGGCCATGTTCGGGAAACTCGTCGATCAGCGCTTCCACGTCTGAAATGTTCAAGTCGTCTAAAAACTCTTTCAGTTGTTCGACATTTTCTGTCGCAAGCAACTCCCTGGTCTTTTCTACCAATGTATCGAGTTCTTCCATAAAACCCCTCCTTTCTTTTTTAAACGTATGACTACATGTGTGATGCCCCCTTAGGATCGAAAATTCTTGGAGCAAAAGTCGGTTTTTTTAACGAAAAGAAAGAATGTACTTGCTTAATAAAATTTTGCGATATTGGCTACATGAAGCCAAGCCACGATTTTGACCTAAATAAAATCCGCAAACGTCCTATGTATTTTAGGTTGTGCTGGGCTTTTTCATGTTTTATGTTGGGAAATTTTGCGGGAGCGCATGCGCAAATCATTTCAACGGACATCAATCCGCCTCAAATCAAATGGAGACAAATTCCTGGCGAGCATTTTCGCCTGATTTACCCTTCTTCGGCAGAAAAAACCGCCTTTACAGTGGCGCCTACACTAGATAGCTTATACCATTTAGTGAATAAAGATTTGCAAGCGCGGCCTCGGAAAATGCCGATCATTCTACAGAATCAAACGGTGTATTCGAATGGTTTCGTGCAATTGGCGCCTCGGAAAAGTGAATGGTACACCACGCCGCCTTCGGGAGGGGAAAATTTAGATTGGATGACGCAATTATCCATTCATGAAATGCGGCATGTGGCGCAGTTTGATCAGGTGGTAGGCCGCTTTAGGGCTCCATTTTTCGAACAGTTGGGCCTGGCTTTGTTTGGCTTGCACCTGCCTTCTTGGTTTTTTGAGGGGGACGCGGTATGGGTGGAAAGCCGCTTGACGAAAGGTGGTAGAGGAAGGACGCCTTCTTTTTTAATGCCGCTTAGAACCAATGCGTTAAGCGGAAAACAGTTTTCTTATCAAAAGGATTATTTAGGTTCCTATAAGGATGTGACGCCTGGATTTTATGAGCTGGGTTACGCCATGGTGGATCAGCTCGCGCAAATACAGGGCGAAGAGGCGGCTGCTCACATCATGAAAGTGGTGTCCAAAAATCTGATTCGGCCCTACAGCTTGAATCGGGCGTTTAAAAAACAAACCGGGTTCAGCACAAAAGCTTGGCACAAAAAAACCATTCAGGAATTAACGCGAGTCTGGGAAGAAGAAGATCGCAAACGACATAAAGAATCGTACCGGACATTTCCTGGAAGCTCGGGCCGAGAAGGGAATCACGGTGATTTTCCTACGGACTGGCTGTTGCCACAGGCTTTTGATGTGTCAGATGGGATTGCTTCGGGTGGGACTGCTTCGCGTAGGGCTGCTGATTCGGGAAGCGATGATGGGTCGGGAGGACCTTCAGCGCTTGGAGGGTTTTTGGCACTAAAACAAGGCGTAAAAGCGCCGCCGAAAATCGTGTATGTTGCATTGGAAAACCCGATTGAGGAAAGTTCAGGGCATATTAGTGGGTATACAGAAAAAGTGTTGGTGGACATGGGTTGGCAAACTCAACCGCACTTTTCTGCTCGAAATAATAGAATCGTGTGGGATGAAATTCGAGTGCACCCACGTTTTGGGATGCAAACCCATCATGTTTTAGTGACCTACGACGCCATCACGAAGCAGAAAAAACAAATTACTGTTCGATCGCGCCTATTTTCGCCGAGTTTATCTGCGGATGGAAGCCGAATCGTCAGCGTAGAAGTGGACGAAGCAAGTCGAACTGCGCTGGTGATCATGGATTGGGAGGGCCGGGAATTACAAAGGGTGGCGGTGCCGGAAACTTGGGGGCTGCAAACGCCCGCTTTCCATGAGAACGGAGATAAAATCGTGGCGGTAGTCGTTTCTCAGCATGGAACCAGCCTGCTGGAAGTGGACCTTGCGGAACAGCAGTTTCAGCTCTTATTCGACTGGCAGTTTCACCAAATAGAGCGTCCGGTGTATTGGCAAAACGATGTGTTATTTAAAGCGCATTTTGGAGGCATCGATAATATTTATGTAGTAAAAAGGGATTTCCCGGGTGAGGTTTCGGGATTGGGTGAAGGAGCGAGTTTAAGCGCGCGGAGCGCAAAAAATGGGGCGAGCGCGCAAGGTTCGGGGGCAGGTGCGCAAGGTTCGGGGGCAGGTGCTGTGCGCATTCAACAGGTCACGCATGTTCGATTTGGGGCTTTTAATCCATTTGTAGATGCTTCCGGTGAAACCTTGTGGTTTAATGATTATCAATTAGGTGGCCACCAAATTAGCGCCTTATCGCTCAGCGATTATTTAGCGCGTGAAGTGGAGTTTAATCGCCCAGACATGGTCTTGCTCTTGTCGGCGGACGAGGGGCAGAAAAGGGATTTCTTTGCTCCGCAAAACTCAGGAACCGCCGCGCAAAACTCAGGAACCGCTCCGCAAAACCCAACAAGCCCTGCGCAAAACGCAACACCTGGCCAGCAAAATGGGAAAGTTTCGAACACAAGCCCAGATTTCATCTTGGGCAGAGATTCCATCTCGAGCCGCCCGTATTCCGCGGCCTGGAACCTTTTTAAATTTCACAGTTTATCTGTTTCTGCAGATGAGTTTTCGGATGCTGCCTCCTTAAGCCAAAGCATTTACCTGTTGTCTGATAACTTATTAAACACCGTGCAAACACGAATTGGCTTTCATGTGGATCCAGAGGAGCGCAGCAAGGGATACAGTGCCGCCATTCATTATCAACGCTTTTTTCCAAAATTTTCTGTCTCTTATGAAAACAAGGGGCGTTCCGGAGTGGCTCGAGTCATACAGCGATCGGACAGCAGTTTTGTGGATCACAAATTAACCTGGAGAGAGAATGCTTGGCGCGTGGAAGCGAGCATCCCGCTGAGTTTCTACCAATACAACCATAGTTATTCGTTTAATTTTTTAGTGAGCGCATCCCTGGTGGAGCGCTATCGCTTAAACATTGATCCTGCGAGTGAGTTGGTAAAGAAAAATATTCCGATGAGCCACCAAATTCCTTTGCGTTACGCAATGAGCTTCGGTCATACGGTTCGCCGAAGTGCTTTGGATTTAGGGCCAAGGTGGGGACAATTATTTTCCATCAGCTACCGACATGTGCAAAGGCCAGAAGATCCTGCCTTAAAGCAAGACGAGCAGAGTGCTTTATTTACCTGGAGTTCGACTTTTTATTTTCCTGGAATCATGCGGAATCATTCGACCGTGCTTCGCTTTAATTACCAAGATGGTCAAGGAAGTTATGAGGATGCGAATCATATTCCTATGGTAAGTGGACACGATTATTTAAGCCCGACTCCTGTATATAATACCTTGCTGAGTGCCTATAGATTCCCGATCGCGTATCCAGACTGGGAGCTGGGCAATATGGCCTATATTAAACGCATAAAAGGAGGAATTTTTGCCGACTTTCAAAATGTAAAGCCTTCAAATTCCTCCTCTTTATCCCCAAGAACGTACGGCGTAGAGCTTCGGGCGGACCTCCATCTTTTCCGGTATTATCTACCGAATTTTGACTTCGGGGTAAAATTCATTGTCGATAATCATCCGGCTCAACGGGGTAAAATTCACACCGCTTTCGGAATCGGATATTCGTATTAATGTGATTTGCGCAGCGAATTACGCTTATTAGTCTTAAATTACGAAAGGCTCTGGATGGCCGCTTGGTAATTCGGTTCTTCCGTCGTTTCTGCGACTTGTTCAGCGTGCACCACTTCTCCTTGCTCGTTCAACACCACAACTGCACGGCTCATTAAGCCTTTAAGCGGCCCTTCTGCGAAAGCTACACCATAGGCGTCCGAAAAGTTCGTGTCTCTAAATTCAGATAGCACTTCCACGTTTTCAATTCCTTCTGCTGCGCAAAAACGGCTTTGTGCGAAAGGTAAATCTTTTGAAATGCATAAAACTACGGTATTATTCAAATCTGCTGCTTCTTTATTAAAGGTGCGCACAGATGCCGCACAGGTGCCGGTGTCAATGCTTGGGAAAATGTTTAAGATCACGCGTTTCCCTTTATAATTTGCCAAGGTCTTTTCTGAAAGGTCCGAAGCGACCAATGTAAAATCAGGCGCTGCACTGCCTTTACTTGGTAATGTTCCTGCTGTTTGAATAGAATTGCCTTTGAATGTTATAGTTGCCATAATGATAGAATTTTATAGAATTAATATTTGGAACGAGTAAAGCTACTCATTATTGTACGATTTTTATACCTTTGAATAAATTATGTCTTAACAATTGTTATAAAGATGAAGAAAAAACAAGTAATTCCTATGATCATGATTTTAGCAGCCAGCATTGTAGGGTGCGAATCTGGTGAGAAAAATACGGAAAATCCATTATTGCTTTCGTATGAAACTCCTTTCGGAGTACCCCCATTTGACAAAATTAAAGATGAGCACTTTAAGCCCGCCTTCGATGAAGCTTTCAAAAAGCATAACGAAGAAATTGCGGCTATTGTGAACAACACCGAAGAAGCAACTTTCGACAACACGATCCTTGCTTTAGAAAATTCAGGCAAGCTTTTAAGCAACGTATCCACTGTATTTAGCAATTTAAATTCTGCGAATACAAATGATGCTTTAAAAGCCTTAGCGGTAGAATTAGCGCCGATTTCTTCTGCGCACCGTGATAATATCTCATTAAACGACACCTTATTCCAACGCATTAAGCATGTGTGGGAGAACAAAGACAGCTTCGGATTAAATGCAGAACAACATAAATTACTTGAAGACACGTATAAAAGTTTTGAGCGTGGTGGAGCAAATTTAGACGAGGCTGGAAAGCAACGTTTGCGTGAAATCAACGCAGAACTTTCTGTAGCTACTGTGAAATTTGGTCAAAACTTATTGGAAGAAACCAATGCGTACCAATTGGTAGTAGATAAAGAAGAAGATCTTTCTGGTTTGCCTGCTGGTTTAGTAGCCGCTGCCGCAAACACGGCTAAAAACAACGGTCAAGAAGGAAAATGGATCTTCACCCTTCAAAATCCAAGCGTTATGCCATTTTTACAATATGCGGATAACCGTGAATTGCGTAAGCAAATCTGGGAAGCCTACCAAAACAGAGGAAATAACGGAAACGATAAGGACAATAATGAGGTGTTAGTGAAAATCGCGAACCTTCGTTTGGAAAAAGCGAATCTTTTAGGGTACGCGACGCATGCGCATTATGTGTTAGAAGAAGCGATGTCTGAAACTCCTGAAAACGTGTATAAATTATTAAACGATTTGTGGAAACCAGCATTGGCGAAAGCAAAAATCGAAGCGTACGACATTAAGAAAGAGATCGAAGCCGCTGGAGAATCTTTCGAGCCAGCTCCTTACGATTGGAGATATTACACCGAAAAAATTCGTCAAAAACGTTTTGCAATCGACGAGAACGAGCTTAAGCCTTATTTCAGCTTAAACAGCGTGACTCAGGGAGCGTTTGCGGTAGCGAATAAATTATTCGGCTTAACGTTTAACCGTGTGGACAATGTGCCTACATACCACGAAGAAGTGGAAGTGTATGAGGTGTTCGATAAAGATGGCAGCCATTTAGGTTTGTTATATGCAGACTTTTTTCCGCGTGCGTCAAAACGTGGTGGAGCTTGGATGACTTCGTATAGAAGACAAAGCACGGTAAATGGTGAGCGTGTGGCTCCGATTATTTCGATCGTGTGTAACTTCACGCCTCCTGTGGGTGACCAACCGGCTTTATTAACCTTTGATGAGGCGAATACCTTGTTCCATGAGTTTGGACACGCTTTACACGGTTTGTTATCGAATGTAACTTATGAAAGCTTGGCGGGAACTGCGGTTTCTCGTGACTTTGTCGAGTTGCCTTCGCAAATCATGGAAAACTGGGCGGCAGATTCAGAAGTGCTGAAATCATATGCATTGCACCACGAAACTGGAGAAGCGATTCCTGATGAGTTAATCAAAAAATTAGAAAATGCAGGAAGCTTTGATCAAGGTTTTGCGACTGTAGAATACTTAGCTGCTTCTTTCTTAGATATGGATTTCCACACCGTGACGGAGAAAATTAACGATTCTGCGGAAGCGTTTGAAAAAGCGTCTATGGATAAAATCGGTTTAATTAGCGAGATTATTCCGCGTTACAGAAGCTCGTACTTCAACCACATTTTTGCAGGTGGTTATTCAGCTGGATACTATAGCTATATCTGGGCGGAAGTATTGGATTCAGATGCATTTGCTGCATTTAAAGAAACCAGCTTGTACGACCAAGCGACTGCGGAATCATTCCGTAAAAACATTTTGGAAAAAGGTGGTACTGAAAAGCCTTCTGTGTTGTATAACAAATTCAGAGGGAAAGATCCGAACCCAGTGTACTTAATGAAAAAACGTGGTTTGAACTAATCAAACCTACCCTGTTTCCATGTGATGATCGCATGGAAAAAAGAAAACCCCGGGAACGAAATTCCCGGGGTTTTCTTTTATAATTGAATGACACTATTTTAGTGTATTTCAGTTTTTAAGTGATCTTGCTTTTGACTAAACTACATGGCTAGAACTTTTACTTCAGTTCTGCGGTTGGCTTGATGCTGTTCTTCTGTACATTTTACGCCATTTGCACAGTCATTTACTAATTGGGTTTCTCCGTATCCCTTGGCCACTAATCGATCTTTTGCAATTCCTTTTTGAATCAAATACTGAACCGCGGCATTGGCCCGTCTTTGGGATAAATTCAGGTTATAGGCGTCGTTTCCGCGGCTATCTGTATGTGAGGAAAGCTCAATTTTCATGGTTGGGTTCTCTGTTAGAATTTGCGCGAGCCCATCCAACACCAAAGCGGCGTCTGGACGAATGTGGTGCTTGTCGTAGTCGTAATACAAGTTTTCTAGGACAAACGTTTTGCCCACGGTGTATTCTGGCTCCAACAATAATTCTGTGTAAAGCGTATCGGATTTGGTGATATTTACTGTCGTGACCGAATTTATGTTCGATACAAAGGTGGTTTTGGAGGCTCGAATTTGATAATTTAAGGCTGTGTCGGCCGAAAACTCAAATGCGCCCCGGCTATTCGTGAACAGCTTAAGTGTAGGCTGCGAAGGAATCACCTGAACCTCTATCGCCGCGTTTGAAATCGGCTCCTTAGTCGTTTGATGCAGTACTTTTCCTTGTACCAAAAGCACGATTGGCTCCGGTGCAGGCTTTGGTTTTTCATGCTGCATGCGGTAGATGTCGTCTGACCCCTTTCCGCCTGGCCTGTTCGAGGCAAAATACCCTTCTAATCGCTCCTCATCGTCGTTAACAACGTGGAAGGCAAAGTCATCGTATGAAGTGTTTATAGGCGTTTTAAAATGTTTTAAATCCGTCCAATTGCTTTTTTCACCTGTGGCTTGATAAATATCTAAGCCGCCAAAGCCGATGTGGCCGTCGCTGGAGAAATAAAATTCATTTTGTAAGCCAATAGTCGGGAATAATTCGTTTCCTACTGTATTGATGCTTGGACCTGCATTTTTTGGCGTGCCCCAAGTTCCATCCGTTTCCAACTCGCAATACCAAATATCGGCGCCGCCTGTTCCGCCTGGGCGATCGCTGACAAAATACATGATTTTTCCATCTGTGGAAAATGCCGCATGTCCTACTGAATACTGGTTTGGATCATTGTAGGCAAATGGGATTGCATCGCTCCATTGCTGGTTTTGGTCCATTTTATAGATGTAAATCTCTAGACGCTGGGTGCGGGTTTTTCTATTTCTTTCCTTTTGTGCCAATCCTTTGCCTACAAAAGTACGTGTTACATAAAGGGTTTTGCCTTGATCGGGACTCGCTACTGGCCCCACATGGTATTCAGAAGTGCTGAACAGCGGGCTTGTTGCTCCCGATATGGATACGTGGTTTGAAGGATGTTCATCAAATGTGTATACTTTCAAATACGGATTCCCCGTCCAACCATAGGTAGTGCCAATGCTTTCTTGATTAACTGATGGTTCGGTAACTAAATAATAATGATTGTTAATCCTGTTTAAGGTGATCTCAGCGTTTTCGGAATTTAATCCCCCTAAGTTTTCTATGGTATAGGCGGGTGTTTGAGGACGGGTTGCCAATGCGGAATCACAGCCTGCTATTTGAATGTAGGCTGCAGACGAATTTCCTCCCTTGTTGATAGATTCTTGAAACCATTGTTTTGATTCTTCGTAATTTCCTTGAGCTTTCAATGCTTTTGCATATTGAAAAGCATGTGCTGCGGTATGGTCGTCTTTAGAAACGACTTTGGCATACCAAGCCACTGCCTGCTTGAAATCACGCATTTGCAAATAACTTTCAGCTATCAGGTAAAGGTCGTGGGCAGAAGCTTGGTCCAACTTTACTCTAGGCTCAAGCAATTGAACGACTTGCGCATAATTATATAGATGAAACTGTTCTTCAGCACGTTGATTCACCGTCGCTTGTTCTTGTGCAAACAACACCCCAGAACTAAATAACAGGCTACAGATGTATAATGGAAAATATTTAATACTCGTCATAACTTTTAAAAATAACGAGGACTTAATACCCTTGATCTGCTGCTTCCGATTGTATATCCTATGCTTAATTCGTGAGAACCATTTTGAACGCTGCTTAGTTTACTTACGATGTAATCGTACGAATAGCCAATTCTAAAGTTCTTATTTGCATATACCTGTAGAATTCCTGAAAAGGAGTTTTGTTTACTCAAAGAATTCCCAGTATAGCGCTCATAATTTTTAGTCCAAACGGTAACCCCTGTTCTCCATCCGGCACCTATCCAAAGTTTTTCTCCAAAGATAACCATGGCATTTAAATCTAAACTTGAAGGACCCCTAAGGTCCTCTTTCCATAATAAGCTTGGTCGAATTTTCGTGCCCGCATCGATATTAATGAGACCGCCCGTGATAATATAAATATGTGGTTTTCTTTTGATATTGTCTGTGGTGGTGTTATCCCATCGAAATATATCGCTATTTAAGTTTCCTGAGAGCACGTCCATTACAGAAGCCCCCATGTAAAAAGTAGGGCTGTTGTAGTAAACGCCAATTCTTATGTCCGGCAAGAAATTACTTATTTTCCCTTCAGGCAGGGTCGGGTCCCCTGCATTTATCGGGTCGAGTAAGGCTCCATCTAAACTGTATTGGGTGATTCCTGCTGCAATACCGATGCTAAGTCTTTTCAAATCTGACTCATCTAAACGCATCCTAAACGCGTAGTTTCCATAAATGGAATTCGTAGACTGCGGACCTAATTTATCTGTGGTCAATTGAAGTCCTACTCCGTGCCTTTTTTGTGTTGGATTTGTGAGTCCGTCTATAGATAAAGAGAGTGTTTGCGGAGCTCCTTCTAACCCCACCCACTGACTTCTGGCGGCTAATTGCAAATACCACTCTTCTTTATACCCTGCGTAGGCAGGATTTACGCTCATTGCATTAAAAATATATTGGGTGAACTGGATGTTTTGCTGCGCAAACCCTCTCAATCCCCCGCTAAGCAGGCCTACCATTAAAAAAATACGGATCAATATTTTTTTCATTGAATTTTTCGGTTACTAACTTGCCAAAAGAATATTAAGTATTAGCCCCAATTATACCCAGCAAGTTTAAACAAGATGTTTAAAAATTTAAATGATGTTTTCCTGTTTATTTTTTGGCTTAAATAAAGATCAATCAATAACAATATGATCTGTTATAAATAATAGGTAAAAATACAACAAACTTATGTCTGCGCAATTGTCAATTCATTCAACTTGTAGATAAATCGCTACAAATCAAGCAGATTTGAGCTATTTGCAAAGCATTTGCGAATGATCGCGAAGTTTTAGATAAGAAAAGAAGGTTTAGCCCCCAACCACAAAGTATTGAAAGCCTAAACTTTCAAGTGTTTTTCGGGACAGCAAGCGTCTTCCATCAAACACAAATGCGGGCTTATTCATGCTTTTTTGAATTTTTGCCCAATCATAGGTTAAAAACTCATCCCATTCTGTAAGGATGGCCACTGCATAGCTGGCGTTCATGGCCTCGTAAGGCTCGTTATACACCTTCACTAATCGCCTGTTTTCTTCAGGAGATCTGGTGCCCAAAGCATCTAAATCAGCGAAAATTCGCTCTTCAGCCACATGAGGATCATAGATCGCTAATTCAGCCTCTTCAGCTAACAATGCGTCCGCCACATAAATGGCAGCAGATTCACGGCTATCGTTTGTATTCTTTTTAAAAGCCCAGCCCAGAAAAGTAATTTTCTTTCCAGAAACGGTGTCGTATAGGGTTTTTACAATTTTATCTGCAAAGCGTTGTCTTTGATGACTATTTAGGAGGATTACTTGCTCCCAATAATCCGCAACCGCATGTAATTGATAACTTCTTGCAATATAAACGAGATTCAGAATGTCTTTTTGGAAACAGGAGCCCCCAAAACCCACAGATGCTTTTAGAAATTTTGGTCCAATTCGAGTGTCCATTCCGACTGCACGAGCGACTTCATCTACATTCGCGCCCGTAACTTCACACAATTCTGAAATCGCATTGATCGAGGAGATGCGTTGTGCCAAAAAAGCATTTGCGGTTAGCTTAGAAAGTTCAGACGACCATAAATTCGTGGTGATAATCTTTTCTTCAGGCACCCAATGCGCGTATATGGATTTAAGCGCGTCGATCGCATGTTCGTCTTCGCCCCCGATCAGCACTCTATCCGGATTCAATAGATCCTGCACCGCAGTTCCTTCGGCAAGAAACTCGGGATTTGATAGTACGTAAAAGTTAATTCCTTGAGAATTACTTCCATTTGCTCCGGCGGATTGACTTAAAATGTTTTTTATAGATGACGCGGTACGAACAGGAATTGTGGATTTTTCAACGACGATTTTATCCGATTTTGCAACCTTGGCAATTTGTCGCGCACAACTTTCTACAAATTTCAAGTCTGCTGCCATGCCCTTCCCTTTTCCATAGGTTTTTGTAGGCGTATTGACCGAGATGAAAATCATGTCTGCGGCATCAATGGCTGCGTCTATATCTTTTGAAAAAAATAAATTTACCCCTCTGGTTTTTTGAATCAAGTCAGCCAAACCCGGCTCATAAATCGGCAATTCGGCCAAATCATCGCTATTCCAAGCATCAATTCGAGCTGGATTCGCGTCCACCACCGTAATGCGAAGGTCCGGACATTGGTTTGCGATAATCGTCATCGTTGGGCCGCCCACATAACCTGCGCCAATGCAGCAAATGTTCTTTATTTTCATTTTTATAACAGAGGGATTAATCCTAAAGGGATAAAATTACGGAAATTTATTAATTTCGCAGTATATGCCAGACATTATAGAATTATTGCCCGAATCGGTGGCGAATCAAATCGCAGCAGGAGAAGTCGTTCAAAGACCCGCATCCGCGGTAAAGGAATTGATCGAAAACGCGATTGACGCTGGAGCAGATCAAATTAAATTGATCATTAAAAATGCGGGCAAATCCTTAATACAAGTCATTGATAATGGTTGTGGGATGAGTTCGCGGGACGCAAAAACTTCCTTGCTTCGCCATGCAACTTCAAAAATCAGAAAAGCAGAAGATCTTTTTGCGATCAAAAGCATGGGGTTCCGGGGGGAAGCGATGGCATCCATTGCAGCGATTGCGCAGCTTGAAATTCGAACCAGAAGACATGAAGATGAGTTAGGTACGGTCTTAGAAGTGTCGGGTTCTGCCTTAAATAATGAATATTCGGACGCCATGCCAACCGGCACCAGCATTAGCGTAAAAAATTTATTCTTTAATATTCCTGCCAGAAGAAATTTTTTAAAAAGCGATGCGGTGGAATTTCGGCACATTGTAGACGAATTTCAACGGGTGGCCTTGGCACACCCAGAGATCCATTTTTCATTCTATAACGATGATATAGAGATCTATCATTTGCCGATTGGCACGCTAAAACAACGCATTGTGCACGTGTTTGGCAACAATTATAACGAACGCCTGGTGCCTGTATTGGAGGACACGACCATCATTAAAGTGAATGGATTTATCGGTAAACCAAAATACGCTAAAAAGGCTCGGGGCGAACAGTTTATATTCGTCAATAAACGTTTTATTAAAGACGCCTATTTGAATCATGCGATTCTGAAGGCCTACGAAGAGGTGCTGCCGGACGACACCTATCCCCTGTACATTTTAAACATCGAGATCGATCCTTCTAAAATCGACATTAACGTACATCCTACAAAGACAGAAATAAAGTTTGAAGAGGAAAAGTCGATTTATGCCATTTTGCGCTCGGCGATTCGTCGTTCTTTAGGCCAATATAACATTTCTCCAAGTTTAGATTTTGAACAAGAGCCGGGCTTTGCTAATTTAATTCAGGCAAAACCTTTGGGCGAAATTCAAGCACCGACCATTTCCTTTGACCCGAACTTTAATCCGTTTTTAAACGAGTCCGGGAATGAAAAACCGCACACAAATTCCAGCGGAGGAACCTATAAAAAGTCGCCATTATCTCCAAATCAAGACTGGGAAAGCCTTTTTGAAGTGACTAAAAAAGTTTCTCCAGAGCAGTTGACGCTCGCGCAATCCAATGATCAAGAAGACACGAGTCCTAAACGTTTATTTCAGCTTCACAAACGTTTTATCCTCTCCCAGATTCATTCGGGCCTGATGATTATCGATCAACAAGCTGCGCACGAACGGATTTTATATGAACAAATATTGCATCGCTTAGCGAATCAACAAGCCAGTAGTCAACAAAGTTTATTCCCTCAAACCTTAACCGTCGATCCAGGGGATTTACAAATCTTGGAATCGCTGTTGCCTGCTATGCAAACACTTGGTTTCCAACTGCGTGAATTTGGGAAAAACACCTTTGTCATTGAAGGCATTCCGGCAGACATTGGCGTTGGCACCGACGAAAAAGAAATCATCTTAACCTTGATCGAGGACTTTAAAAATAACCGTCCATCGACCCACATGGCTCAGAACGATCATTTGGCAAAAAGTTTAGCGAGGAGCGCGTCCATAAAAGCCGGCGCGAGCCTTTCTGAAGAAGAAATGGCAGAACTCATCGATCGCTTATTCGCCTGTGAATTTGCAAATACGTCTATACAAGGTAAGCCAGTAATCCTTACCTTTACGATTCCGGAATTGTTAGCTCAATTTCAATAATTACAAAAAAACTATGGTTAATAACTCAGCTTCGCCCTTTGCAGGACTGCCTCCAGTAGTCAAAAATCTATTGATAATAAATATTATCTGTTTCATAGGAACACTGATTTTTGAACCCGCAGCTCGCTTATTTGGGGTGTATTATCCAGATTCTCCATTTTTTAAAATTTGGCAAATCATCACCTACATGTTTATGCACGGAGGATTTGCGCACTTGTTCTTTAACATGTTTGCCCTGTTTATGTTTGGGCCGGTTTTGGAGCAAATATTTGGCTCTAAACGTTTTATACACTTTTACCTTATTACAGGTTTGGGTGCGTTGGTATTGCAATTTGCGGTGCAGGCATGGGAAGTTTACTCCATTGCAGGCACGGTTTCAGCGGGCCATTGGCTGCGCTTTGACATGTTAAAAGGAATGGTTTATGGAAATCATCCCACCATGTCCAATGCAGAATTCACGAAGTTAGTTTCGGTTTATAACACCCCGATGGTGGGTGCGTCCGGCGCGATTTATGGATTATTAATCGCTTTTGCGTATTTGTTTCCAAACACTTCCCTGTATTTGATGTTTATTCCCGTCCCGGTCAAGGCAAAATACTTTATCCCGATTCTAATTGTGGTAGAGTTGTTTTTAGGCGTTTCACGGGTGGCGGGAACTTCAGTAGCGCATTTTGCGCATATTGGAGGCGCTTTATTCGGCTTTATCTTAATCAAACTTTGGAACATTCGCCGACCAGGATATTGGTATTGATGTCTAGGAGAAAAATTCATAACTTAGGCTAATGAATCGGGGAACCACACAAGAAATTTGGAACACTGTTTTTCGCAGTGGAAATCGATTGTATCAACTGATTGCGATCAATGTATTCATCTTTTTATTGATTAATCTTCTTAATCTGTTGGTAACCTTTGGGGTCTTATCCGCCTCTTTTTATTCGGCCATATTCCAGCAGTTCCAGCTTCCCGCAAACTTTTACAGTTTTATCCAGAAGCCTTGGACCCTGCTAACGTATATGGTGACTCAAGTCTCCGTATTTCATTTGTTATTTAACATGTTGTGGTTGTTTTGGTTGGGCAAAATCTTTTTGGATTTCTTAACGCAACGTCAACTTCTTCAAGTCTACCTAATGGGCGGGATCTTGGGAGCGGTGGTTTTTTTCCTGTCCTATGGGCTCATTCCTGTATTCAGCGCGCAGGCTGATCAACATTTTTTAATCGGTTCCTCGGCGGGCGTCTGCGCCGTTATTTTTGCCACCGCGACCTTAGTGCCGACATACACCATTCGCATGCTGTTTTTCGGGAATGTTCAATTAAAATACCTGGCCCTTGCGTTTATCGTATTGGACATTTTAGGCGTAGGGGGAAGCAACGCAGGGGGAAGTCTTGCTCATATAGGTGGAGCTTTTAGTGGATATCTTTTTATTCGGCAATTAAGAAGTGGGAGAAAGATCCATTGGCCGACCAAATGGTTTAAGAAAAAAAGCCCTCTAAAAGTGGTGCATGTGAAAAGCGAGATTGACCAACCTTCAAACACGAAAGCAAAATTTGGCAAAGCCGAAAAGAATATAAAAGCCCAAAAACAAGCACAGATTGATGAAATATTAGATAAAATCTCTAAATCTGGATATGAAAATTTGAGCAAGGAAGAAAAAGAAATTCTGTTTAGAGCAAGCAAAGAAGACTGATTCAGGCATGGCAAAACGGAGCATAAAAAAGGCAAAACCCGGCATACTGAGTAAAATCATCCTCGGCATCAACATGGTGGTGGTGGTGTTGCTGTTGCTAAGCTACACGGCCCCTTATGTGGACCCAGAACGCTTTTGGCCAGTCGCATTTATTGGCATGGCCTATTTACCCTTAATCGCCCTTAACGCTTTATTTTTGGTTTTTTGGGGGTTCAAAAGAAAACGTTTCCTGTTCTATTCATTAATTGCGATTTTAATCGGATTCCCATATTTCAATGCATTTGTAGGTGTTCACTTCAGCAGTCTGAACAATAATAATAACCTCGCTGACTTGGAGACCAGTGCCCCCGACACCGGTATAAGGCAAATCAAAGTATTGAGTTATAATGTGCACTTTTTCAGAGAATTCAACGAGAAAAAAAACCAACCCACCATTAAAAACGAAGCCATTGATTTAATTGCCTCGGTCAACCCGGATGTGGTTTGCATGCAAGAGTTTTACAGCCGACAAAAGGGAACGCACGACATCTCATCGACCTTCAAAAAGAACTTAGGTTATATTCACCAGCATTTCCATCCCGTAGCAAAGAATAATTATGAAGCGTACGGATTAGCCATTTTTTCAAAATACCCCATTGTTTCTGCGGGTCACCTACCTAATTTTGGCAAAGGTGTAAACAGCGTAATTTATGTAGACATTGAGAAAAATGGCGAGCTGCTCCGAATTTATAATGTGCACTTGCAGTCCTTTGGTTTCCAAAAAGAGGATTACGACTTTATTTCAGGCGCGACCGAAAGCAGTTTTGAAAACAATGTGACTTCTACGCGCCGCATTGGTAGTCGCATGAAACACGCATTTAACTCCAGAAGTCAGCAGGCAAAAGCATTAAAAGCACATCTAGAGAACACCGATGTCCCGTATTTAGTAATGGGTGACTTTAATGACACCGCGATTTCATTTGCAGTAAATAAAGTGAGTAAAGGCCTTAAAAATGGGTTTAAAGAAAAAGGTTTTGGCTTCGCAAAAACCTACAATGGAGATTTTCCAAACTTTCAAATCGACTACATCTTTTCTAGCCCTTCATTTACCTTTGAAGAATTTCACATTGTGAAGAAAAAGCTATCCGACCATTACCCTATTTGGGCTACCCTCAGCTATTAAGCTTATGCCACTCTTCAGCTATTAACAAAGTGGCACTGTTAACCAATTCAAAAATAAGGTTTGAAAACTTAAAAGACGTTCATTTCACCGACCGCTCTTTGAACTTCTAATTGGGTTAAGGCCGCGTTGATATCCGCGTCTAAGCGGTTTTTAATCTTAAAATAGGCATCACTTCCAAAATAATACCGACCTAATACGGCTTCAATTTCCAACCCCATCCTCTGTTTAACCGGCGATTCGTCATTCGAGGCGAATTCCACGCCCTTGCTTTCTACGAATTGTACAAACGCCGAAAAATCATCTTCTGGCAAGGTATATCCATTTAAAAAATTTTCTATGGAATAACCCGGGGCCCCTTTGATTAATCGACTGTACACAAATTCATGAATATAACCTGCTTGATGAATTTTTTGATAAAAAGGATGAACTTCCACGGTATCAATGCTGACCAGAATATCAGGAATAATGCCCCCGCCCCCATATAAAATCTTACCTGATTTGGTCACAAATTCTTTTGCCTTTTGCACCGCAGTATCCGTGGACAAATTCCCTGCTTGTCGTTGAATACTTCTGCCCAAAGGTGTGTAATAGCGCGCGACCGTTAAATTTAATACAGATCCGTCACCAAATCCAAAACGCTCTTGGATCAAGCCCTTTCCGAATGATCGGCGCCCAATAATCGTTCCTCGCTCATAATCTTGGAGGGCACCCGCCACGATTTCACTCGCAGATGCAGAAACCTCATCGATCAGAACGACCAAACCCATGTCGATAAAAAGTCCGCCATCTTTAGAAGTATAAACGGTTCTTGGTTCATGCGTGCCTTTTGTATAAACGATCGGGGTTCCTTGCGGCAAAAACAACCCTGCCAATTCTATGCCTGCAGACAAATATCCGCCACCATTCCCCCGCAAATCCAGAATGACGTCTTTAGCTCCTTGGCGTTTTAGTGTTTGAAGATGTCGTTTAAGGTCGGCAACGGTTTTTGACCCGAAATTACTAATCTTAATAAAAGCGGTATGATTCGTCAATAAATATGCGGCGTCAATGGAACTTATTTCATAGCGATCTCGTACGACATTCACCACAGGATGCTCCTCTACGCCCTCGCGATGAATTTTCACGGCGATGTTCGTCCCCTTCGGACCTCTTATTAAGTTCTCTAATGCGCTGCTCGCAATTTCCACCCCAGAAACGGGTAAATTATCTATATATAGAATTTTATCGCCCACCTTCAGACCCGCTCTTTGTGCCGGGCCATTGGGCACCAAACCCACCGTTAATAAGGTGTCATTCAGCATAAAATATTCCACACCGATTCCCTCGAACGTGCCTTCCAAAACCTGTTGTCTTCGCGCCGCTTCGCCAGGAGCTAAGTAATCGGAATGCGGATCTAATCGGGCGACCATCTCACTCAAAATCGCATGTTGTAGTGAATCCATGTTAATGCTATCCACGTAGTTTCCTGAAATCAGCTTTAGCGCCCGTTGTACATTGTTTTCGATCTCGAGCTCCTCCTCGGACATAGCAGTAGCCTGTGATTGCGTATTTTTATTGTCAATCACATACAATTGTCCCAGAATGATTCCTATAATTAGCACCGCTGCATAGGAAGCAGCCACAAATAAATTCCGCTTCGTCCCGTGTTGCATACCCAGCTTTTACTATCTTTGTCCTAAATTCCTTTCATATGCACGAAATCGAGCCATATTATCGCTGGAGGGACGATTACATCGCCTCGGAAGACGATCGTTCTCCATTTTATGGCACCGAATACAGTGAGTTTGAATTCGACAAACAAATTTACAACTTTCTCTTGCATCCACAATGGGATTCTTTCGGTTCTGGCACCTTGTATTTGAAGGTTTTATATTGCGATTACGAGCGGGGATACGCGATCATGGAGCTCATTGGCGAATGGAACGATGCGATTTATAACGACATCATGCTGTTAAAACGCGAACTCATTGATTTAATGGTCGATAACGGCGTGGATAAATTCATTTTGATCGGAGAAAACGTCTTGAATTTCCATGCGTCGGACGATTGTTACTATGAAGAATGGTTTCAAGACATTGAAGACGGATGGATCGCAGGAGTGAATTTTCGAACGCATGTGATCGAGGAGTTTCGCTCCGCAAACATCGATTATTTTATCAATTTCGGAGGGATGCTGAACGAGCTGAATTGGCGAAACCAACGCCCTGTTCAAGTATTCAAAGCCGTTGAAGAACAGTTAAACAGACGATTATATTAGAATTTTCGTATTTTTGCACCAGTTGAAGAAGCATGTCTGTTAAAATTGGAAATATTGACCTTGGCGAATTCCCGCTTTTGCTCGCACCCATGGAGGACGTTAGCGACCCCCCATTTAGGTATGTTTGCAAGCAAAACGGCGTGGACATGCTGTACACTGAATTTATTTCTTCTGAAGGTTTAATTCGTGCTGCCGCAAAAAGCAGACAGAAGCTGGACATCTTTGAATACGAACGTCCGATCGGCATTCAAATTTTTGGCAGCGACATCCAAAGCATGCGCGAAGCAACAGAAATCGCCACTTTAGCTAAACCCGATTTAATCGACATCAATTATGGTTGTCCGGTAAAAAACGTGGCTTGCCGCGGCGCTGGAGCCAGCTTATTACAAGACATCGACCGCATGGTGGCGATGACCAAAGCGGTCGTAGAATCCACTCATTTACCTGTAACGGTAAAAACCCGCCTCGGCTGGGATGACAACACAAAAAACGTATACGAAGTCGCAGAGCGCTTACAGGACGTAGGCATTCAAGCCCTGAGCATTCATGGCCGTACTCGTTCCCAAATGTATAAGGGACACGCCGATTGGACCTTAATTAAGCAAATCAAACGTAATCCTAGAATACAGATTCCTATTTTTGGAAATGGCGATGTCGATTCGGTTCAAAAAGCCATGGATTGGCGATTAGAATATGAAGTGGATGGGATTATGATCGGTCGTGCAGCGATCGGGTATCCTTGGATTTTTAGAGAAATCAAACATTATTTTGCGACTGGAGAGTTGCTTCCGGGTCCAAGTATTCAAGAGCGTGTAGAAGTGTGTAAAACGCATTTAGAAAAGTCCATCGCCTGGAAAGGGGACAAGGTAGGGATCTTCGAAATGCGAAGACATTATTCCAACTATTTTAAAGGGATTCCAAACTTTAAAGAATACAGAATGCGTTTAGTGACTTTGGAAAATGTGCAAGAAATCTACGAAGTGCTTGAAGAAGTCGAAGATCAATTTGGAGCCGTTCCTATGGATTCCCTGGCTTAAAAAGTCGTTTTAAACTTTTATATTCGTTTAAAAACACGCCGATTGCAAAGGCCGCGAGTAAAAGGTTCCCAAAAACTAAATCTCGGTCTAAATAATAAAAACTCACCCAAGAAATTCCGCTTCCAATTATAATATACACCAAGCTTTTAAATGCTTTGTACGGGATGGGATAATTCTTTTGGCCCCAAAAATAAGAAACCAAGACCATGACGAAATAAGATAATAAGGTCACCCAAGCCGCAGCCACGTAGCTATAAGTCGGGATAAAAATCCAATTAAACACGATGGTGACCAACGCCCCCATGCCTGATATATAAATCGCATACCGGGTTTGATCCGTTAACTTATACCAAATGGATAAATTTGTGTAAATGCCTAAAAACACGTAGCTTAATAATAGGACAGGAATAATTTTTAGGCCAGACCAATACTTTTCCTGCTCGACGAGATCCCCAGCTTTGATGAAATATTTTAACCATTCGATGTTTACGCTAAGCGCAACCATGGCTAACACCATGATAATGACGAAGTAATCCATGATGGTTGCATAGACCGTTTTGGCGTTTTTTTCTTTGGCGTAAGAAAAGAAGAAAGGCTCAGCGCCGAGTCGGAACGCCTGAACAGCAATGCTTAAAAAGATCGCCAATTTCGAAACTGCACCATAAATCCCTAAGTCAGTCGCTGCTTGTTCAGCTGAAACCAGTTTTGGGATAAAATACATTTTATCCAATAGTTCATTGATTATAAAGGAAATGTTGGCTATTAAAATGGGAAAACTATATGCAATCATTTTCCTCATCAAGTTTTTATTTATTGAAGGCCTAAAGCCGATCCATTCCGGCATTAAAAGGAGAAAAGTGATTGCGCTAGCGATTAAATTAGACAAAAACACATACCCTAACCAGCCTTCTCGATACCACTGTTCAAATTGAAGAAAGTTCATTTGTCCATTTTCCAACCATATAGGGATGATGACAATGAACAATAAATTAAAGCCGACGACGGTGAGAATGTTGATGAGTTTAACACACGCAAATCTAAACGCTTTGCCCTGAGCCCGAATTTTTGCAAAAGGCACCACGGCTAAGGCGTCCAATACTAATATGGAAGCAAAAAACCACACATAGGTGGTAAAATCCTCCACGTTCGCCCCCTTCCCTAACCAATGGGCTAAGGTCGTGGAGATGGACGAGATGCACAAAGAAATGCCCAATAAAAACAGGGTAGAAGTCATTAGGACCACCGCAAAGGTATGATTGAATACCCCTTTTTTATCCCCGTCTTGCCGATCTAAAAAACGGAAAAATGTGGTTTCCATTCCGAATGCGAGCAAGTTATTAAGGAGTGCTGCCCAACTGTACAGGTTGGTAAATACGCCATAAACTTCTGTAGGAAATTTTCGGATGAATAATGGGGTCAATACAAAGTTAAGCACCCTTGCAATAATGGTGCTTAACCCATAAATAAGGGTGTGCCCGGCAAATTTTTTGAGGACAGACAATGTTTTTTCTCCGACCGTTTAGGGGCTCGGTCTGTAAAGTTACAATAGTTTTCCAGTAAACAAAAAGGTCTGAACGTTTTGTTCAGACCTTTTAATTACCTTATGCGGTTAAATCTCCTTCGACTTCTTCTACTAATTGGTCATCCACAATGATCCTTCCACAATGTTCACAAACAATGATTTTTTTCCGTTGTTTGATTTCCAATTGTAACTGAGGTGGAATTTTGTTGTAACAGCCTGAACAGCTGTCGCGATCGATCGAAACCACGGCTAAGCCGTTTTTGTACGTTCCGCGCAGACGATTGTAAACTTTGAACAAGCGTTCTTCGATGTTTTTCTCAGCACTTTCAGAACGTTTCAATAAGTCATTCTCTTCCTTTTCTGTTTCAGCAACGATGGTTCCCAATTCGCCCTTTTTAATTTCCAACTCTGCTTTAGCCGTTTGTAAGGCTGCTTGCGTAGTGTCGTAATTTTCAGTTTTATTGCGAATCTCAAATTCATACTCACGAATTCGCTTTTCACTTACTTGAATATCTAATCCTTGGATTTCGATTTCTTTCGTGATGGCGTCGTATTCGCGATTGTTCTTCACTTCGTTTAACTGGACTTCATATTTTTTAATCGCTGCGTGCGCATCCGTAATCATATTTCTACGATTTACGATTGAATCTTCTAAATCGTCAAGCTCGCTTCTAATTTTTTCAATGCGAGTTTCTAAGCCAGTAATTTCGTCTTCAAGGTCAGCGACTTCCATAGGAAGTTCACCTCGCACTTGGCGAATTCTGTCCACTTTAGAGTGTATGGTTTGCAACAACCATAACGCTTTTAATTTTTGTTCTACGGTTTGTTCCATCTAACTGTAGTAATTTATTGGATAATTTCTAAAACATTGATTTTCAACAACAAATATTGATGAAAAAATTTGTGTGTATCAAAAACTGTATCAACAGTTGGCTCAAAACCTTGCTCACTCAAATTATAGTGGCAAATATACACAAAATATCATATTATTTTTTTCTTATCTTTTCAGCATTTCTCCTCTCCATATTATAAATTATTTGGCTCCCTACACGGGACACCTTTATTGTAGGAGAAAACACCTCCCGGATGCCCTCCTTGGTGGCCTCTTTTACCAACATTCGCTGTTCGTTGCTTAAGTTGTTCTGGCATGTTTCGATCTTAGTATGAATATCGTATTGTTTTGTGTTTTTCGTTAATAAATTACCCTTTGATTGATACAACACATGTGATGTCTCAACCTTGTGAATTGCCTGTTGTACCCATTCTAAAATTGTATGATAACCTACTCCACGAAAGTTTTGAAAATTGCCCTTGTACCCAACGTGGATACGTTCAAACTTCTTTAACATATCTAACAGGGCAATCGCATTTGAACAGTCCAATTCTTCTTTATGGATTATTCTGAAATAATACTGTACGGTATTCGGCAATATGAACATAAAAAAATCAACCTAAATTATCATCACCAAAGATTATGGATTAAGCACATTTTAAACCAACTCCGAGCGCTGTGGGAGGCACGCCTTTCCACAGATCTAATTCATCCTTAAAACTTTCCATAATTTTCGTTCTTAGTTCCCAAATATGATCATGTATCTCAACACCTTTATCACTAATTGTAGAGATATATTTTTTTATGTCGTGCTTAACTTTTGGCCTTGAACAATTACTTTCGATAGACCTCATAATCTGCCAGTAGAGATTTTCATCATTTAGTGTGGTGTAAATCATAGAATCCTTGAAAGCTTTTAGTCCATTATAATGGTAATTAATTGAATTTTTATATGACATACATTGTTTAGGATATTGAGATGCCAAATCACGCCATTCTTCAATCAAACTGATTATTACCTCTTCATTTATATGATTAAACAACAAGTCCGTATTAAAAATATGCCTTAGGCAACTTCTTTTAAACATTACTTCTACCCTCATCAGGTTACCTTCACCATGTTTGTTTTTTGTTTCCTTATTCTTATCATAATACGTTGGTTTTGTGAGACTTTTTAGGTTGAACTTGGAATGAATTTGTTGTGAGATTTTACATCAAGTCAAGACCAATATTTTGAAACATTAAAATTCTAAGTACAACGGTTATGTGTTTGATATCAGATACTAAACGTTATCTGGCTGAATTATTGAAAATACATTTATTTACAACGATTTACATATTTATAGCGTGTCTTTCTGACGGCCTTTATAGAGGGCATTGGGATTATATACAGCATAAGGAAATGTGTACATGACTTTAACCGGTCTGCCATTCTGTACCCCAGGTTTCCATTTTGATGATTTTTTCAATGTCTCAATGGCTGCTTCTCCTGTCCCATAACCAAAATCCTTGATAATTTTGAAGTCAATAAGGCTACCATCTTTGTCAATTACAAAACTCACTTCCAAAAACCCAGAAGCATTAGTTTCAACGGCTTCTGCTGGCAATTGATAAACACCTGCAAACCAGTTCCTAAAACCGTCAAGGGTTCCTTGTGGTGGTGTTGGTGGAATCTCAACTGATTCAAATCCAGGGGCATTATCTTTTGGAGGTTGTTGCACTTCAACTTCTTCAATGAGCAATACACCATCTCTCGTAGTCTTTGTTTGATTAGATAAATCTTTTATATTCTTTGGAAAAGCGACTGCACCGCTAAGGTTCAGTTTTCTGGTTTTTAGTAAAAATGTACGATTCTGAAAATCTTCATAATCTTCAAGCCCATCTAATTTATAATAACTGTACGGATTAGCCTTTTCATTATCATTTCCGTCTGTAATGCGATATTCTTCCTTAATTACATGTTGATTTGCATCAAAGAACTTGATTAAACGATGTTTATACAATTGTCCGGGTATGTAAAAATCGTCACCAGCATCCCTAAAAAATTCATTGAATATTCTCTCTGTCGCAATAGTTTTACCCGATGTATTAAAGTAATGAGTGATACTCATGTACCAATCACCTGATTGACTAAATGGAACTTCAGTTATAGCTAATATTTGGTTCTTATCCGTGATAACATAATATATCCTATCTATTTGCTCTTGATCAGGCCACGTTTTGCCATCAGTTTTGTAAAGATTAGGATCATCATATAAGATAACATAATTGTCAATACTTTCCTTTGAATCGATATCTTCCATAATCCTTTTGCTTGTAGCAACTGAACGCTCGATCCCAAGTGCTTCTATCATTAATTTTTCATGCGCTTCAATTAGATCAGAGATCAAGATTTCTGATTCAACAAGCTTGTCCAAATCCTCGTCATTTAGGTTAATGAACTTACTGATCCTATTTCGTTTTTCCGCTTTGCTTAACGTAGCAATGGATTCGTTATAAATATAGAATGTCTCGCCGTCAACTGTTGAGTATAAATTATCGTGTTCTTTTATCTGTGTGGGAGCCAATCCCAATTCAGAGATTTTCAAAATCCCATCATTGTATTGATATTGAAATTCCCTTGGGGAAAACTCATTGTTTTCAAGATTTAGGGCCTCGAGAAACAATTCTTGTTCATAGTCAATAAATGCATCTGTTAGACTTATTTTAACTAAAGAGTCTGATATAAAATGAAATTCGGTTTCCAAAACAGTTGTTAATTTTAATGTTCCTGGGATGTGGCCAAGAGTCGATTGGATTGATTTCACACTTAGGGATAAACGGTACAGTTTCTTTCCATTTAATTTATTGTCTAAAGGGGAACTGCAGCTATTTGATAAATATAATGCAACGAAGCATAAAACGGCTACTAATATCCTATTCATACAAAAGGATTTAATGATTATGAAAATAGTTAAAACTCATCAAGATAGTTCGAAGAACCAACTTTGTTTTTAAGAGGGTGCGATTCTATCTTTAATTCTCCTTTGCTTTCATCGAAATAGAATCGTTCTCCTGCACCATACTGCCTTTCTCTCTCATTGAGAACAGGATAAAGCATTGCATTCTTTTTTAAAGAACTTGAACTATTAAGATCGGCGTAATGATACGTTAGATTCCATCTGATACCACTTTCTGAAATTAAGTTAGCATTATGCGAATCTTGAACATCTGTGGTAAACGCTTTTTTCTCATTACTTATAGGATCTATCAAAATAAACTGATCATCCCTTATTGTATATAATCTTTCCTTTTTTAGAGTTCCTATTGCGTTTGTTATTAGTACATTGCAATAATCATCATCTAAAAATTCAATAAATATATATGATTCAATTTCAGCCATATGCAACGAGGTTACTGTATCCAAAGGTTGGAGAAAGGCTTTGCCAGTATATAACTTAAAGGTTTCATTTGAATTACCATCATGACAGGAACAGGCAAGTGCGATTAGAATTATAGAAAGGATTGTTCTCATTTCGTTTGTTTTTAATTGTGAAAAATTAAAAAGTGATAAGTTTTTCGTATGACATGATATTTAGGTGTGTATTGATATTTATCAGTAGATTTTTTCCCAACCTTCGTTAAATTTTATAAAGGTCGAAGATGTAGTATATCTGTACTTTTGACCTTCTTTTAGTTGGACCGGAGCTTGATTAGTAAGATTACGTGCTTGATCTTCACTGTCGAATACCCAAGGGCCTAATAGCTCTTCAGCGGACGAGCTCGCCGCCCAAACATTAGATCCTGTTGCTTCAACTGTTGCTGTGTAATGGATAGTAAAGTACTCTCTTCCATCTCGTATCATTGAAAAGGATTTTGATTTTTCAAATCCAACTAATTTTAGGTAGTTATGTGAATCCTCAATCACGGCTTGAGCAATTTGATGTCTCATCTGACTTTCTTTGTAATGTTCACATGAATAGAACATCATGCTCAGAAGCAACAATGAAAGGATATTTTTCATCTTTTTCATATGATTTAGGTTATGACAATAAACTTATTACCACAAGATATATGGCATCGTATGGAGCAAAAATATGCAAAAATACATATATATGTGTATGTGAAATAGTCTTTTTCTATTACGTACTTGTTTTTGCTATGGCGAAGACAATACTAAAGTCAGACATTGAATTATATGTAATCAATAGAGTGCGTGAAATGCGTACATCACGAGGTCTTTCCCAAGCAGACTTGGCTCATCTGTTAAATCTTTCAATTGGTTTCGTCGGCCATATTGAAAATCCCCGATACCGGGCTAAATACAACCTTAATCATTTAAATGAACTTGCAAAAATTTTTGATTGTTCGTTGAAGGATTTTTTGCCTGAAACCCCCTTTTGATATTACTCGCAAAGATCAATTGTTTTAACAGCTTTAATGTGGTTCATTTTGGTTCATTTAGTATGTTCTCATATTGAATGAACAAGATTATTTATGTTTGTCATAAATAATTATGATAATGACAGCAGTCAACATTTCGGAGATAAAATCATTAATTGCCTATTTAGAGCAGCAAACAGGCAGAAAATATGAGACTCCAACTGATTTCGAACAGTTGGCTATGGATATATTTTTTAAGACTAAAAGTCCAATCAGTGTATCAACTTTGAAACGATTATGGGGGTATGTCCAACAAAGGAAACAGGTGAGAAAATCTACTCTTGATATACTGGCAAACTATTGTGGATGGGTCAATTTTGAGCGTTTCAGAGCAGGATTGTCTAAAGAGCAGCATTCTGGATTCCTTAATACTGAAGTGTTGTTGTCTGCGGATCTCATGCCAGGCACCATGATAGAAGTTGGATGGGAGCCAAATCGACTATGCCGATTGATTTATCAAGGTGATAATTACTACGAATTGTCTTATGTCGAAAACTCTAAATTGAAAGTGGGAACTATTTTTAGGTCAGCTATACTTAGTCTGGGACATCCTTTGTACTTGGAAGAAGTTTTAGACGAATCAAAGGAAGAAAAGGTTTATATTGCAGGGAAAAATTCTGGGTTGACCATTTTGAAACTTATAAATGACAAATAGTAACCTAAATCCCAATGAAGATTATATTTCTTTGCTAACCAATTCTGGTTTTTTTACAAAATCTGATGCAGAAGCATTTTCCAGTAAGTTCAAGGAAATTTCCATTATTTCGGAAACTACTGTTGGATATTGCGTCGTTCTGAAAGCCAAACGACATGGGAAGTGGCATGCTATCAAAAGGCTGAAACCACAATACGCTCAAAACCCAACTTATATTCAGTTACTTGAAAAGGAGTTTGAAATTGGGTATCAACTGGATCACCCACATATAGCAAAAGTATTGGATAAGGAATATGATAATAATGGAATGTTTGTCATCAGTGAATTTGTGGACGGTGATACCTTGAGTTTACGGATGCAGCAACAGGACTTTAGGAATGACCTTCGACTCATTAGACGCATTATTCGACAATTAAATGAAGCACTTGGCTATATTCATAGCAAACAGATTATACATCGTGACTTAAAACCTGAGAATATATTAATAACGCACAATGGCAGTAACGTTAAAATAATTGATTTTGGGTTGTCTGATACAGACTCTCATCATGTATTTAAAGGGGCTGCTGGCACCCGTAAGTATGCTGCTCCTGAACAACTATCGGGGGGTTCTCCAATGACATTCAAAGGTGATTATTACTCATTGGGCTTGATTATTATGGAAATACTAACGGGGGATACAGACCCATCCAAAATCACCCTCTCCAAAGTTCCATTAAATCAGATTATAGCTGGTTGTATTCACTTTGATCATGATAAAAGATACGGTTATACTGAAGTAAAAGCTAACCTTGTTGAAGCAAAGTATAATAAAAAATCTAACCAAGCCTATTTAGCTTTGGGATTGGTCACATTTTGTGCCATAGGTGCATGGTTAATATTTATACCACAGGATAGTGATGTCTTGAATAATGAGGTTGGCTCGAAGATTACAGATGATTTGGTAAAACAAGAATCACCCGTTTTGTTGGGATCAGACACCTCTCTGCTTGAAGAAATACAAGAAAAAAATGCTTCCATACAGGCTGATTATAAAGAGGTTTCACCAAAAAATGAGATTTCCACAATCAATAGTAGCACTGTAGTTGACCTGCTCCCTGAAGATAAATTGGTAATTGAAGCCAAAAATTTGGTTCCATCCTTATTCCACGATTTTTTAGAAAAATATCAGGATGTCTTCATTACTATTGAAAACAGTTTTGAACCTGGCGTTGAATGGGGAAAATTAAAAATGAGCATACCAAAATCCATAGCAGAATTTTATACGAAATTAGAACCTGGTTCGTCTATTGAAGATCAATGCACCCGGATTATTGAAACTGATTTAGAAGCCTATAGACTAAAAGTTGTTTCGATGTTTGAGTATAGTTTGGAACAAAGTGGAATACCCTCGGAACGGAAAGCAAGGTATATGCGTAAAATGCTGAACATCTACAATGATTCATTAATGGCAAATATGCAAACTGGGCAGGTAAATCAGGAGGCTTTAGCGAGGTTTAGGGATTCAACACGAAAATACAATCGACTGAGAGCTACGAAAGAAATGATCCAGAGCATTGTGGTTCCCGATGATTTCCAATGATTGTATCTTACGTTGAATTGAATATTTCAGTTCATGAGAGTGTATCCATGACAATTCCTTAAAGCGAGGGGAATGCCGGAAGTGTGGGCTTATACTCTCTGCCGTACCATTTGACAATATCGGTATCTTTATGTCCCGTTAACTGTATAATCTGCTCTAATGTCCAGCCTGCATTTCGTAAAAAAACTACGCCACTATGCTTATACCCATACAAGGTCGTAGATCCTGAAAAAAAGATGTTAGGTATTGATTCGTCACTTTTGTACGCCTTGACAATTTGTTCGTTTACAAAATGTTGAAATTTTTGAGAATAGAATGTTTCATTACTCTTTTCTGATGCAAAAAGACTAAACCCCCTTTTCGTTCCTCTTATGCTTTCAACTCTATCATATCCAAACAAGTACCAGTCAGGATGTACTTCGTTAATCAAAAGATAGCTGTTTAAAATTTCCAATAGTTTATCATGCAATTTCAAAATGACACCCTTTCCTGTCTTAATTATAGAAGCGGAGATATTTATTGTTCCGTTTTTTAGATCAATGTCTTTCCGTTGAATCTGCACCAAAGTATTGGGACGATGCAACGTATAAAATATAAATTCACACATCAACCTCAGAATATTTGACCCATACCGCTCAATTTGATCGAAACTTTCTGCTACTAAATCTCGGTTAATAGCTTTGTGCATAACAATGTCTTCCTTAGGCAATGTTCTGATAATTTTCGTTGGATTAGAGTTTTGCACTTCCTCTATGTCCGTGAGCCATTTATAGAACATTCTATGGAAAATAAGCAACCCATTATGCCAATTCACTCGGCTATTGGCTTTGATCTCCTGAAAATAATCAACGTACAGGTCTTTCCCCGCTTCTTTCAGTTTGATGTCTTTCTTGCCTCTTTTATTCAAATAATCTTTAAAAGAATTCAGCTTAGCTTTATATTGTTTCAACGTGTTGGGGCTAATACTTTCCCTGCATTTATAATCAAAAAATTTGTCCAGGTATTCATTTAGGCTTACTTCATTCTCTGGTAACTTAAATGCTTTGGTTCCCGGATCAAATTCACGATTCTCAATCCACTCTTTTACTTGATTGATTATCTGCAATGCAATTTGCTCTCTTTCTTTGTTCCTTTTTTTCGCTTCTTTAACACCATGTATTGAAACACCACGAAAATAATCTTGGTTCAGCCCTTGCGAAAATCGCAAGGGATGTCTATCCTTTTCAATGTAGTAGTACACAAATATTGTCCACTTATTATTTTTGTTGATTTGGACACTTTAGGTTCTGTAAACCTATATTTTTCATTTAGGTAATATGGCTTCATTGGCAAAATTTTGTGTATCATAAGTTGTATCAATCCTATAAATTTGAAACAAAAAAGGGGGTTAAAACAGTGTTTAACCCCCTCAAATTTATAAAAAATGCGATATATTAAATGTAGTAATTTATTGGGTTTGTTTGTTTTTCCGTCAAACGGACTGCAAAGGTAGGGAATTTTTTTTGAATTACTTCCAACAATAATTCTTGCGTAAACTGTTCGCTTTCAAAATGTCCGATATCTGCAATCACAATTTTTCCTTCCGCATCAAAGAATTCATGGTATTTAAAATCCGATGTGACAAACACATCAGCCCCTGATCGAATCGCATCTTGAAGCAAAAAGCTTCCACTACCTCCGCAAACGGCTATTTTTTGAATTTTATGCTGGGGGAGGGTCGTGTGTCGAATGACTTGCGCGTTCAGTTCCTTTTTCAAATAAGCCAAAAACCCAATCGGGTTCATGGGCTCTGCCAGGGTTCCAACCATCCCACTTCCAAGTTCAAAATATTGATTTTCAATGGTAAGGATTTCATACGCCACCTCTTCATAAGGATGCGCTTGCTTCAAAGCGGCCACCACCTTTCGCTGAATGTTCGCCGGCAGAAGCACCTCCACCCGAATCTCTTCTTCCTGATGGCGTTCGCCGATCTCCCCTACGAAAGGATTTGCGCCAGCTAAGGCTTTAAAAGTTCCCGTTCCTGGCGTATTAAAGCTGCAATCCCCGTATTTACCCAGTTTTCCTGCTCCCGCATGGAAGAGTGCATTTCTTACTTCTTCTGCTTGCGCAACCGGCACATAAGTAACCAATTTTTGCAAGACCTGCTTTTTCGGTGCCAAAATCTGACGGTTTTCCAACATCAATCGATCGGCGATTTTATTATTTACGCCCAGCGCAACATTATCCAAATTCGTGTGAATGGCATAGATTGCGATGTCGTGCCGAATGGCTTTCATCACCACTCTTTCTACGTAATTTGACCCATTAAAACGCTTTAAACCTTTAAAAACGATGGGGTGGTGTGAAATAATCAAATTGGCTCCGCGTTGAATGGCTTCTTCCACGACCTCCTCGGTACAATCCAAAGAAATGATCGCGCTGCTGATTTCCATATCGGGTTGGCCGACGATTAAGCCCGAATTATCATACGATTCCTGCCAAGCTAATGGCGCCATCTCCTCTAAATAATTAGTTAATTCGTGCAGTTTCATCATCCGTTTCCTTTATAATTTTATTATGCTCTAAAAGGAGATTCTTAAAATTAGCTAATTTCACCCAATATTGGATAAAATATACGACACTCAAGGTTGAAAAAGTTAAAAGTAAAAAACCTGGAAAGGGAATGTGAGACAACATATACATCCAAGCATATAAAATTCCTCTGCTTTTCCCTGGCATCTCCTCTTCCGCTATTTTTCTGTCAAAAAACTCATTATTCAGCGAATTCGCAATGTGGTTGACGACTACAAAGTTCCAATACACGTTTAAAAACGGTATCGCCAGCCACCAAACCTGGTTGGGTTTCATAAAGCGATTTTCTGGATGAATCAATAAAAGTAATTTCCGCGCTGTGTTTGCGTAGAGCAGCCACACAACTATTCCCGCTAACAACAGCACCCAAACGGCCTGAAGCATGTCTGGTGAAAGGTTTTCCATTTTCATATCCATTGCTGTAAAAATAAGAGGAATTTTCGGATTATTCAAAATGACGGTAGCGGTTCAGCCCAAGGATCTCGCCTAAGTAATTATCCAGCACATCGATGCTTAATGAATTAGTCATAAAAGCGATGTGTCGGTCGGGCCTCAGCAACATCGCCAAGGTGCGGGGAGGGGTTAACTCAAACTCATCAAACAGCGCCTGATTCTTTTCGCTGTAAGGAACATAGTATAAATGAAGCCCTTGCGGATATTTTTGCTTGATCCACTGCCCTAAAATATGCAATAATTGTTGGCTGACATTGCCTAAAATCAGCAAAGTAAACCCCGTTTTTGGGAAGATTTGATGCGTGTCTACCCAGTCCTTTTGTTTTTCGTGATATAACGGCAAGTACGGCATTCGGTCTCCCGATTTAATTTTGGCTGACAAGGCATAATGCACGGAAAGAGGTGAATTTCTATAATGGGTCTTTAAGTTTGCGGAATTTCGGACCCACATCGCCTCTTTATAATTTTCTCGCTCGCTATTAACATGCCTGCTTTTAGTGTGCTCACTCTTTTCGCGCGCGCTTTTAACACGCAACCCTTTAAAAAATCCGCGATTAAGTACATCGGCTGCGTGATCCCAAAAACTTCTGCGCCGAAATCCGGGAAGGTCAAGCGGAAAATATTTTTGCCTCGAGCCATCAAGCGTTTCTCTCGCCAATGTGCCGCGTTCAAATGTGTAGCTTCGCAACATCTTTTTGTCCAACAAACCCCTCATCACGCCAGCCAATTTCCAACCCAAATTCCCTGCGTCTTGAAATCCCTCGTCTGTGCCAAAAAATCGCGCCTCATATTTCAAGTTTTCTCCTGCTGCCGCAGCACCAATCAAAAACACGCGTCTGCTAAATACCTGATTGCTTAAGCTCTGCGGTTTTGACTCCCACTTTTCCCATACAATCTCTATGGAATCAGGCGCTTGATAAATAAAACCCTTCATCCAGGCACGAATCTCATCCTCTGTATGGGAAGGCTGTTTCGTTTGCACAAGCATGAATGAACGATTATTAGTTAGCGGATACACTGCCCCATGCAGGTCACTTTCATAAAACCGTCGAATCGTTGATAAGGGATGATCATTGGTGGCTAAAAAGGGCTCCTCGTCCTGAGTGGAGTGCTTTAAAAGAAATAAACCAACGTTCTTTCTGAAATCCCCCTTAACATCGTTAGGACTCAGCGCTATTCCAAGGCTTTTTCGAACAAAACTATTCTTTCCATCGGCGCCAATTACCCAAGTAAAACGATGTGATTCTGGCTTTTGCGCAGCTGAAAAAGACCGCAATCCATCCGCCGCCTCAACATGGTCCGCCGTTTCAGCATGGTCCGCCGCTTCAGCATGGTCCGCAGGCTCAGCATGGTCCGCAGCCCACTCCACCAGCACTTCCGCCTCCTTTTCAACCAAACTCAGCGCCTCGGTGCCCCAATTAATTTTACAAGCATGTTGCGTTAAATAGCGCATCAGCCGTTGTTCTAATTCGTTGAAAGGCCAAATCGAGAAATACGGAAATGAAGTAAAATCGCTTAAATACAAGCCGAATGCAAACGCTTCCTTACGAGTATAATCTTGTAAATAAGAATATCGATGCCCTTTCTGATCGTCCGCGTCGAATAATCCCAACTGCGCCAAAAGCTCCAGCCCCTTAGGTGTGAGCTGAATAAATTCTTGGCTATCCTTTTGGGGGCCAAATTTTTTATCAATGATCGTCGGTTGAATCCCATGGTGAAGCAATTGGGCGGCCATCATTAAGCCATCCAATCCTGCACCTACAATTAAAACATTAGGCGGGTTCATCCTATTTTTTCCTTATCCCAAAAACAAAAAGATGGCTGGACGCTTATGTAAAGCCAATTTATCTGGTTGCGCGCGCAAGAAATTCTTCCATTCGGCCACTGATTTTGTCAGCACCAGTTCGTCCTCTCCAGTCAAAGAAACGGCCACACACAGCATGGTTTTCGCTTGCAGGGTCCTCAACAGTTCCTCAAACAGAGCGTCATTTCTAAACGGAGTCTCTATGAACAGTTGCGTTTGCTTCCTTGCGATGGATTCCTTCTCGAGTTCCTTTATTTTTTTGCTACGCAAAGCCTTGTCGATCGGCAAATACCCTTGAAAAGCAAAGGATTGACCATTCAAACCAGAAGCCATCAAAGCCAAAACCATGGAATTCGGTCCGACCAAAGGCACGACGCGAATCCCTAAACGATGTGCTTCTGCCACGATCTCCGAACCCGGATCTGCAATAGCAGGACACCCGGCTTCACTCATTAATCCTATGTTTTTGCCCTTCAAAGCAGCGTTCAAAAAGCCTTTTACAGGAATTTTATCCCGCTGGTGTTTCCCATAATCGTGTAAAATCAGCGCGCTTTGCGGAGTTTTAATCCCTGCTTCTTTTAAAAACTTTCTGGCGGTTTTCTCGTTTTCTACAATGTATTCGTCGATTTCTTGAATCGTTTGCGTAGCGAAAGAAGTAAAAGAGGCGCTCGTCGCTCCATCTGACAACGGCACAGGAATCAGGTATAAATTTCCGAAAGGCATATCACAAACCTACAAATTATCTAATAAATTAATCGTAATTGTAACAAAATGTTATGGTTGACGTCCTATAGTAAAGCACTAAGTGTTGGGCTCGATCTGTGCCCGGCATAGCTTCAAAACATCAGTCTAAATTACCATCTATGAAGTTAAAAATTTACCAGATTCTATTTCTTTTTGGATTATTTCCAATTCCTTTTCAATTAGTTGCACAATCCACTTTTAAAGGAACTGTAGTCGACGCAGCAGACAATCAAAAACTGGCCTTAGCCAGTGTGGTCTTGTTAAACGCACAGGATTCGGTATTGATTGCGCATGCGCGTGCAGATGAAAACGGTAAGTTTTCGATTGTAAAACCAGAGGCGGGTTCGTTTTTATTATTAATTACCTACCCAAAATATGGGGAATATAACCGAGTCGTGTTGCCGAGCGATCCCTCGGACTTAGGAACCATAGGATTATCCAGTGTGGCGCATATTTTAGAGGAAGTGTTGGTGACTGGGAAGATTCCGATCGTCATGAAAGGGGATACCACGGAATACGATGCATCCAGCTTTGTCGTTGAAAAAAATGCCAAAGTGGAAGACCTTTTAAAAGTCTTGCCTGGGATTACCGTCGACGAAAAAGGAAACATCACTGCGCAAGGGAAAACGGTAGAAAAAGTATTGGTCGATGGTGAGGAATTCTTTGGCAACGACCCGACCTTAGTCACCCGCAACATTCGTTCGGACATGGTCGACAAAGTTCAGGTATTTGAAAAGAAATCGGAGGCCGCAGAACGAACAGGAGTGGACGACGGGATTCGTCAACAAACCATTAATGTCACCTTGAAAGAGGATGCAAAGCACGGTTGGTTTGGAAAAGCTGATGTTGGGGGTGGTGCAGGCGATGAATTGGGCCATTACTTAGGCCGATTAGCGTTTAATAAATTTAAAGGAAGTCAAAAAATTTCCGCCTTTGCAGTGGGTTCGAATACCGGAGAAATTTCTTTGGGCTGGCAAGACAGTGAGCGCTTTAATTTTTCAGATTCTCAAAGTGGGTTTACAGAAGACGGGGCGATGTACTTTATGTCTGGAGGCATGGACGCCTTTAGTTATTGGGACGGAAAAGGCCACCCGAGAGCCTTTAATTCAGGTGTCAGCTTTATGGATGCTTGGCAACAAAACAAGTATAAACTGAACATGAATTACAAATACGGAAGAATTTGGAACGATGTAGAAGAAAACAATCTTTCACAGAATAATTTACCAAATGGACAAATTAATTCAAACACCACATCCGACCGCTCTACCGATGCAAATCGTCATAAAGTAAATGCCACTTACGATTGGAGAATGGACTCTTTGACCACCCTTTCCTTGAACTTTTCGGTAGGAAGAGACCAATCTGAATCGAATCTTGCTACTCGAGCGGAAACAAGGGACGGTTTAAATGCGTTGTTAAATGACAACCAACGTTTACAGCTTTCCGATGCAGAGAAAAGCGACTACTCGGTGCGCGCTTATTTAACCAGAAAATTTGCAAAACCAGGTCGCTCCTTGTCGCTTAATGTGGTTGCAAATGGAAATACGAATGACGAAACCTCCTTTTTAAAATCGACCACGAATTTATACAGAGGCGGGGCATTGGACAGCACGCAGCTGATCGACCAAATGAAGGACATTCAGCGAACCACCGACGTTATAAATACATCCATTACGTACACGGAGCCTATCACCAGCAAGTTTAACATTGGGTTTGGTTATGATTTGACCAATAGCAATAGTTCTTCTATAAACGACTCATATAATAAGGATAACAATGGTCAATACAGCATTAAGGACAATGCATTTAGCAATGACTTTGATTTCGAGCGATCGCAACACCAAGCGAACGTGACCTTGCGCTATAAAGCAGAGAAATGGGAAGTTAACTTTATTAATCGCGTGCGTCACGATGAATTTTTCCAACGTAATAATTATTTAGATCGAGAAATTAAACGCGACTTCCAAACCTATGTGCCGAATATTCGTTACACATACAATATTTCAAGATCAAAGAATGTGTCCTTAAACGCTTCTAGATCGTATCAATTGCCTTCGCTAACGCAAATCAATCCATTGCGTGAGAACACCGACCCATTAAATATTGTCGTTGGTAACGAAGCGCTAACGCCTGCACACACCAATCGTTTAGGAGCATCGTATAGTTCCTACGACATGTTACAGGGCTTCTACACCTACTTCAGTGCCGATGTTTCTCAATCTCATAATTCCATTCAATCGAATGTGACGATCGATCCGCTTTCGGGGATTCGTACATCGACATATGTGAACCTTGAGGACGAAGTCTCTACAAATTATAATTTTATGGGGATGACGAGTTTCGATTTAACGAAAAACAAAGTGTTGAAAAGCGATTTAACAGTAGATTTAAGTGTTTCCGACTATTATAATTATGTGAATGGTGCGTTGAATGAAAACAATCGATTCTCTACATCATTAAATTTTGCCATTAGTAAAAACACGACTAAAAACGTTGATTTTTATGTGGGTTTAAGGCCAGGTTGGCAAAACCTAAGCAACTCCTTACAACCAGAATTCAATAGCGAAGGCTTTACTTTTAATTCCAACACTGGTTTTCAATGGTTCTTACCAAACAAGTTTTCTTTAGTCAGTGAATTCAATTATATGTATGAGGCTCCAACCAAAGCCTTTAATGAGAGGTTCGAGCGACTTGATGTGAATCCGGGGCTGGTTAAAAAATTCTTAGAAGATGAAAGTTTAATATTAACGCTCACTGTTAATGATTTATTGAATCAAAATAAAGGATTCAGACGCTTTCAATCTGGAAACACCTTCCAGCAGAACTCTTACAACACCATTGGCAGGTATTTTATGCTAACCGTGACCTGGGATGTTGCAAGAATGGGTGCTGGCGTCAAATAATAAGAGGATATAATAAATGATTATAAATTATAAGAAATTTCAACAGATGATCACTACATATAAAAATCACTTCCGCGGATTCGCATTAGGCTTCTTATTTGTTTTCGTTGGGTTTGTGCTCCCACAACATGCACAAGCTCAGTTTGCCTACTTTCCACAAGAAGGCGTCATCACCTACGAAAAAACAGTTCACGTTAAAAATATACTGCGCAGGCATATTAATAATTTGGGTAAAGAAAACGCATTTCAAGCGCGATTTTATGAAGAGTTGCTAAGTAAAGCGCCTGAAACAACGGTTTTTAATAAAAAAATGTCATTCCGTGGAAAAGAAGTGTTCATAGAAAGTGAAAAGCAAACTTTCGACCCTATTATCACTAACTTAGTTATGTCAGGCTTATTGGATCACCAAGGCACAGTCTATCAAAATTTTGATAAAAATATTTCAAAATCTTTGTTTGAAATGGGCGGTAGCCAAATTTATGTAGAGGATAAATTACTGGATGTGAAATGGAAGTTGACGAACGAATATAGGAACATTGCTGGCTACGATTGTAGAAGAGCCAATGGAGTTACCCTGGATTCGGTCTATGTAGTAGCCTTTTTTACAGATCAAATCCCGACGACCGCTGGACCAGGCACCGTACATGGCTTGCCTGGCATGATCATGGGCTTAGCCGTTCCAGAACAACATTATTCCATCTACGCGACCAAAGTGGAGTACACTTCGCCAACCATAAAATCTGACATTGCTGGACGAAGAGCCACGCCATTAACGAGGGAAGGACTGATTAAGCAGTTTAACGCAACCTTTGCAAGTTTTATGTCCATGGAGCAAAGAAACCTAATTTTTGCATCTATGTTGTTATAAAGCAGGGTTTTCCATATATTCGTCTGCGGCAATACGCCGCAATCAACCAATTTAGCACAAATATGAAACCTGTTTTATATGGCCTCCTATTTCTTTTTTTAGGCGCATGCTCTGCTCCTAAAGGAGATTGGACTCGGACGGACAAACTTTTAAACTTATTTGAAGAACACCCAGACAGTGTGCTCGTGGTGGCACATCGGGGTGGACATTTGAAGGCCCCTGAAAACTCCTTAGCAGCGATCGAAGAAGCCATCAACGCGGGCGCACATGTGCTGGAGATCGATGTGCGCCAAACCAAAGACGGAGAACTCATTCTCTTACATGACAGCACCTTAGATCGGACGACTACTGGGTCTGGCCCCGTAGATTCCTTGAGCTGGGAGGAGGTTCAAGCACTTCGTTTGGTTCACCAAGGCGACACCACCGATGCCCATCCCATCACCCTAAAAGAAGCGCTATTAGCCGCAAAGGATCGGATCTTAGTCGACCTCGATTTTAAAATTGGCACAAAAGAATCGGCGGAAAGAATTTATGCCTTAATCCAAGAACTGGGCATGGAGCAGCAGGTTATCTTTTTTCTGTATGATTACAGACAGCTCCCAGAGTTTCATGCCATGGACCCAAGCATTCGGGTGATGCCAAGAGCACGTTCGGCAGAAGACCTTGAAGCCATTATCGCGCTTAACCTGACCGACATTATTCATATAGATGAGTCTTTTAGTGGCCATCCAGCATTGGATCAGCTGCGCAAAAACAAGGTCCGCCTTTGGGCAAACACCCTCGGAAAAAGGGATTCGGCGGCGAGAGTAAACCCGGGTAACTTCCTGGACTTTTTTGCATCGCTCCCGCAAGCAAATGTTGTTCAAACGGATGAGCCGGAATTATTGAACAGTTTTTTGCGTAGCCAGCATACAGAAGTTACGGTGTCCAGCACCATGGATGATTTAGTCACGCGAACATTCGGAGGGTGGACCAACGATCAATTAGACGCCTTGACGGATTCCGTTATTCATTCGCACCTAAGCGCCGAAGAAAAAAGTGTGTTAAGCACAAAATATTGGGAATTTATGGCGAACCAGCCAGTCCGAATATCCATTATGAGCGACCAAAGGCAAGCGGTCCCTCCGTTTTGGCTAACCGAACGGGGCTTTGAAAAATCCGGAATGGTGGTAAAAAACGAAATGAGCCAATACGATGTGTGGCAAAAAGAGTTTCCTGCGGGGAAAATTGCGCTTGGAATCAACGGTTTTGACAAGCACAGGCCGGTGTATTTTGTTTCCGTACGTGGATTAACCGATCATAATGGACTAGAGTTAACACCCATCCATCCTGCAAATCAACATCTGCAGCGCATGCAGGTAGGCTCCTTTACTTATCACGATTGGGACGGGTTAAAATTATCGGTTGTGCCTACAGATTTAACTGGAGACCTGCTGCTTAGCACCATTCGAGGAAGGGCCAGAGAAGCGCACCTTGTGCAGGCGTTTAGGACGACCGCCCAACCGGCTAACACCCATCCTGATCAGGTGGTGCTTACGATCTCTGATGATCCCAGCACCAGCATGACGGTGCAGTGGAGAACTTCTTCCGAAGCAAAATATGGAGAAGTCATCTATTGGGAAGAACATGCAAAAGATTCGTCGATCGTGCCTGCAAAATTAGAAGCTTTAGCCGATCGTTTGATTTTAAACGACCGCAACGTCCATCGTTATTCTGCAACACTGACTCGATTAAGTCCTGGAAAACGGTATTTTTATTATGTGAGGAATCAAAATACGAAAGAAGGGCACCGAGGAAGATTTGCAAAATCCGAGGTTTTCAATTTTAAGACCGCAGATCACCGTTCGGAGGAAGCACCCCTTGAATTTATTTGGTTTGGGGACACGCATAATGATGCCGGTTGGGGGGAAACCATTCAGTTTGCGCAGCAAAGCTTCCCTTCTACCCAATTTTACCTACATTCAGGAGATTTAGTAAATACGGGCTTACATCGAGACGATTGGGATCTCTTCTTTAAGTATTCGCATCCAGCTTTTGCGCGAGCGCCCCTGATGGCTGTGCCAGGAAACCACGACAGTCAGGACGGGTTGGGAGCGGGCTTATTTAGGCAATTATTAAAGTACCCGGCGAATGGTCCGACAGGTTTGCAGGCGGGCACGACCTATTCGTTCGAGTATGGGAATAGCGCGTTTTTTATGATAGACGCGGCTAGTTTTGAGGCCGATGATCAAAAGGAGTGGCTGGAAAACGCTCTTAAAAAAAGTAAAGCGGATTGGAAGTTTTTAGTCGTGCATTTTCCACCATATAATGAGG
>CAYTDM010000002.1:61160-116836 GCA_964436635.1 uncultured Sphingobacteriaceae bacterium | reverse complement strand
AAAAGTAAAGCGGATTGGAAGTTTTTAGTCGTGCATTTTCCACCATATAATGAGGTAGAGCCGTATCCCGCCTTGGTGGCGGCATGGGGAGAATTACTGGAAAAACACGGGGTGGATTTTGTGCTAAGTGGTCATTTTCACTATTATATGCGCACACATCCATTGGTAGCAGGAGAAATTCATCCCATCGGTGTTCGGTATTTAATGTCCGTGGGAACGACAGCAGCGAGGGAAGCAAAATTTCCTGCAGCCTTCGTCGAAAAGCGGCATGAAAAAGGAAATTTATTTCAACGATTTGTGATTCAGGGCCGAAAATTATCCATGACTGTTTACGATAAACAGGGGGCCTTGGTGGATGAGTTTTCCATTACAAAACCAAGCATGTAAGATAAAAAGCGCTGATAGTGGACCTGATAGGTGATCGTTGAAGATTCGTTTTGGGGTGCGTTTTCGGTATGTTCGGTTTGATCGGTATGTTCGATTTGATCGGTTTGATCGGTTTGAAGGACCAGGGTTAACTCGCCTTGTTCTTGTAAATTAAATGGCGGAATGGTCATGTGCTCCCGAAAGGATACGCCTTTTTTGCCTTGCAACTTATATACGGCTTCCTTTGCGCACCAGCACGCATACAAATAATGAATGCGCTCATCTTCAGGCATCTTTTCGGTCACGGACAGCTCTTCCGGCTTCATAAATTTATGGGCGATTCTGAGAATTTTCGGCCCAATTAACTCGAGGTCGATGCCAACTTCCCCGCAATCACTCATCATTACAGCCACATAATCGAAGGAGTGCGTCAAGGATATTTTTTGTGGAAAATTAGTCAAATAGGGTTTCCCATTCTGGTCAGAAGGGCAATCGATATAACCGGGTGTGTCTAACATGAGTCGAAGGAGGACGCGAGTGGATAGCCAATGCAGGGTCCTATTCCCTTTATTGAGTGCTGCCAACACACTCCTTTCTCGATCGTTTAATTGCAATCGACTTAGTAAATCATCTGCCGATTCTTCTACACGCCAGATGGCAAATCTCACCTGTGAATTTATTTCTCTCTGATAGACTAATCCCATAAAACAAACTTAGGGATTATTTGTAAATTAACCCATTCGAAGCATGGACAATCGCATAATTTTTCCGATTATTGGGGAAATATTTTGCTCTGCAAAAATCAACCCGCAGGCGCTCATTATAGGTAATTTAAAAAAGCAGTAGAGATGATCTTATCGGATAAACGAATTTTGGAAGAAATTGAGAAGGGAAACATTGTGATCGAGCCTTTTGACCGTTCCAATTTGGGTACAAATTCGTACGATGTTCATTTGGGCAAGTATTTGGCCACGTATAAAGATCGCGTGTTAGACGCAAAAAGACACAATGAAATTGATCATTTTCAAATTCCTGAAGAAGGCTTTGTCTTGGAGCCGAACACCCTGTATTTGGGCGTGACATTGGAGTACACGGAAACGCATCTTCATGTGCCCTTTTTAGAAGGAAAATCCAGTACTGGACGGCTTGGAATTGATATTCACGCGACTGCTGGAAAGGGCGACGTGGGATTTTGCAATACTTGGACCTTAGAAATTTCGGTCGCACAGCCCGTACGTATTTATGCCGGAATGCCCATTGGACAATTGATTTACTTTGCGGTAGAAGGGGATATTGAAACCTTTTACAATTCAAAGGGGAACGCGAAGTATAATCAAAAAACCACGCGCCCCGTTGAAAGTATGATGTGGAAAAACGAGTTCTAAGCGTTTAATCTAAGCGTTTAAAACGTTTAGGATCCCCCGTATTCCATTAAATACCCTTTTAAAAACTCATCTAAATCCCCGTCTAAGACCGCTTGGGTATTAGAGGTTTCTATGTCGGTGCGCAAATCCTTGATTAATTTATATGGATGCAAGACATAGTTTCGAATTTGGGATCCCCATTCGATTTTTTTCTTATTGCCCTCAATGGCCGCCGTGGCTTCTTGTCTTTTGCGTAATTCGATCTCGTAAAGTTGGGATTTTAATAAGCGCATGGCGTTTTCCTTGTTCTGTAACTGCGAGCGAGATTCTTGGTTTTTAATGATGATGCCTGTAGGTTTGTGGTGCAAACGTACGGCTGTTTCGACTTTGTTTACGTTTTGGCCTCCAGCACCCCCGGCCCTGAAGGTATCCCATTCAATTTCTGAATCTTTAACATCGATCTCAATGTTATCATCCACCAATGGGTACACGTATACAGAAGCAAAGGAGGTGTGTCGTTTCGCGTTCGAGTCAAAGGGAGAAATTCGCACCAATCGGTGCACTCCATTTTCTCCTTTTAAGTAACCGTAGGCAAAATCACCGGAGAATTGGAGAGTAACCGTCTTAATTCCGGCCACATCCCCTTCTTGATAATCTTGCTCGATGACTTTGTAACCCTTGCTTTCACCCCACATGATATACATGCGCATTAAAATGCTGGCCCAGTCGCAACTTTCAGTTCCACCTGCGCCAGCTGTAATTTGCAATACCGCGTCTAACTGGTCTTCTTTGGCACTCAACATGTTCTTGAATTCCAACTCTTCCACCAGTTTTTTGGCTTTCTGATATTCTGCTTTTGCTTCTTCTTCACTCGCATCTCCTGCATGAAAAAAATCATACATGACCCCTAAATCTTCTACCGCATTAAAAACGGCGTCAAATTCTTCTGTCCATATTTTTTGAGCTTTGATTCCTTGCAGAATTCCTTCGGCTGCTTTGGAGTCGTCCCAAAATCCTGGCAATAAGGTTAATGCTTGTTGTTCTTCAATTTGAGCTTTTCTAGCATCAATGTCAAAGATACCTCCTCAGGGAATTCACACGTTCCCTCAAGTCTTGAACTTGTTCTTTTGTCATAACAGCAAAGATACATGAATACGTTAAAAGCAGCGTGATTTAATCGGATTTCTTTTTGCCAAAAATGCCGTCTAAAATCATTTCGATAACAGCCACAATTATGGCAAAAACCGCTGCCCAAAGGAATCCTTCCACATTAAATTTGGACCCCATCAGCCAACTGGTCAACATGACCATCAAAACAGTAATGATGAAGGACATCAGCCCTAAAGTCAACAAATTAAGCGGAAATGTAAACAGGCGCAGCAAACCGCCGACTGTCGCATTGACAAAGCCAATAAGTAAGCCCGCCAAAATAGCCCATCCAAAGCTTTCAACCTGTACGGCTGAATCCGGTAAAATGAGTGCTGCCAAAAAAACAGCTAATCCTGAAAGTAGGGTGTTAATAATAAACCTCATAATCGATAAATTAAGGTTAATGGATAATTGGTGCATGTTGCGCTCCTGTTTGCAACATTTATAACATCAAACTTACAAATTTTGTTTTAAAAAATTCAAATCATTAAATTTGTTTAGTTAGGGACCCCGTTGATTTTGTGTTTTGAGAAGATCCAAATTTATATTTCTATTTATCGGCCTATGCAGCATACTTTTAGGGCCGACAGCATGTAGCTTTACCGCAAGCACAAACAAAAAAGAAGATCCGGCTGCGATTCAGGCTAGAAAAGACAGCATTGCTTTACTTTATGATTCTTTAAATGTTAACGCGGACTTAGATCGGTATATGCAGCGCTTGCATCAACGATCCGGCTTTAACGGGAATGTCCTTATCGCGAAAAATGGGAAGGTCGTATATCAGAATAGTTTTGGGTGGGCAAATCATTTATTGAGGGATTCCTTAAAGATTGAATCGCAGTTTGAATTGGCATCAGTATCCAAACCCTTGACGGCGATCGCTATTCTAAAACTTGTAGAGGAAGGGAAAATCAGCTTAGAACAATCCGTTCAAGATTTTTTTCCGGAGTTTCCTTATCCTGGAGTTACAGTATTGCAGTTATTAAGCCATCGATCCGGTCTCCCAAATTATATTTACTTTTTGGAAGAGGTGTGGTCGGACAAAAGAGTCGGCGTGACGAACACACAAGCCATCGATTTGTTAACCAAACACCAACCCGCCCGTTATGGCGCGCCTGATGGACGCTTTTTCTATAATAACACTAATTATATGTTGCTTGCTGGCATTATTGAAAAAGCCAGCGGCCTAGAATTTGCGGTGTATATGCAAGAGGAAATTTTTAAACCCACCGGCATGAAGAATACCGCTGTGTATTCAAAGGCGACGTATGACAAAATTCCTACGCATGTGATCGGGCACGACAAAGTTTGGCGACGATCCGTGGTGCAAAACTTTTTGGATGGTCCTGTTGGTGACAAAGGCATCTACAGCACGGTACAAGATTTATATTTATTAGACCGCGCATTAAAAGAAGGAAGGATCATTTCACTTGAAATGCAAGAAGCGGCCTATCAAGGTTACAGCAAACTTGAACGAGGAGCGTTTGGTTATGGGCTCGGTTGGCGAACTTTCGAAAAAGAAGGACAAAAAACAGTCTATCACACGGGATGGTGGCATGGATTTCGTAATTTATACGTGCGAGATATCACAAACGATGTGACCATCGTATTGTTATCCAATATGGCCAATAACAGCTTGTTGCACTTAGATGAATTATACCAAATTTTAGAAATCCCTGTGATTAGACAGGCCGCCTATTCGGGTAAAGGCGAATATCTTGGAAGCAAATAAATTTAAACGTTATGGAAGCAAAAAAAACGTTAATTCTTGGAGCGAGCACAAATCCTGAACGGTATGCGTATAAAGCCGCTCATAAACTGACCGATGCAGGACATCCGATTGTGAACATTGGCCTAAAAAACGGGGAAGTGGCAGGGGAACCGATTTTGCCTTTCGGAACAGCCTCTTCAGACATTGATACGGTCACCCTCTATTTAGGGCCTAAAAATCAAGAAGCTTATTACGATTATATTTTAAGCCTACATCCTCGGCGCATTATCTTCAACCCTGGAACAGAAAATCCAGATTTAAAAAAATTGGCTGAAAATGCTGGGGTGGAATGTATAGAAGCGTGCACGTTAGTGCTGCTTGGAACCCGCCAATATTAAGATAGGTATTGTTCGCAGTAGTTTTGAATCCTGGCTTCAAATCGGTCCTGATCATTATATAAAAAAGATATATTGATCGGAATATAGCAGATTGGTAAGTCGGCTAAAATGGAAAACAACTCGTCTTCCTTTAGACGCATGGCGTCTTTTTCAGTCGTTAAAATAACTTTTTTCGCCCCAACGAGCTCTTCAAACTTTAGGCGAATGGTCTTGACATCTTGCAAAGTAAAACGATGATGATCAGGAAAATCCATGTGCTCTACTTCTGCCGTGTGGGCGTGGATATAGTTGATAAGTGGTTGAGGATTCGCGATTCCAGTGACCAATAAAACTTGATCCACATTGCTCCAAGATAATTCACGAATAAGTTTAGAGCTCTTCACAGGCGTGTGCAAAAGTTTTGAAACGGCTTTTGGCAAATCATAGTTGATTCTTGTGTAGAAAATCTGTGGATTGCTGTTTCGAATTGCAAGCTTTCGCTCTATTTTTTCCCGATTTTTTAAGGGGATCTCTTTCGGACACTTCGTAATGATAATAATTTCTGCTCGCTTTCTTTCTTGGAATAAATCCCTAAAATTTCCGGCAGGCAGGGGGTATTGGGGCGCAAAAAAACCCTCATACTCAAGCAACAATATGCTCAACCCTGGTTTAAGTGCCCGGTGTTGAAAAGCGTCGTCTAATAAAATTAAATCGTGGTCTTCTTTTAGAATTTCTATCCCTTTCACGCGGTTTTCGTTTACAGCAACGGTAATTTCTGGAAACTTTAGTTTAAATTGTAGGGGTTCGTCTCCGACTTCTTCCGCTTTAGAAATCGTTTCTACCCGTTTAAAGCCTTTAGTTTTTCGGCCATAGCCTCGACTTAAGGTAGCTATTTTATATTGAGGAGCTAACAAACGAATTAAATACTCGGTAAAAGGTGTTTTGCCCGTGCCGCCAACAGCTAAATTTCCCACCACAATAACCGGCAGATTAAATGAGGTTTGGGCATACCATCCCCGATCATACAAGCGGTTACGACACCAGATGACACCCGCGTATATGAAAGAAAACGGAAGTAATAATAGCCTCAAATGTTTCATGCTGAACAAATATAACATTGTTCATGTAAATCTCGTGTTAAGATTTCAGATGTCTCTTTAAGTATTTGCCCGTGAACGATTTAGGACAGTTCGCTAACTCCTCTGGCGTGCCTTCAAACACCAACTCGCCGCCTTTATCTCCTCCCTCCGGACCAATATCGATCACCCAGTCCGCCGTTTTTATCATTTCCATATTATGTTCGATCACTAATATGGTGTTTCCTTGAGCGATCAGGGCCTCGAAAGAAGCTAATAATTTCTTGATGTCATGAAAATGCAGTCCGGTGGTCGGTTCGTCAAATATAAACAGGGTTTTTTTGCAGTGATTTCCTTTAATGAGGAAAGACGCCAGCTTAATGCGTTGGGCCTCGCCCCCAGATAAGGTGCTGGAAGATTGGCCTAACTTCACATAACCCAAACCCACGTCGGCTAAGGGCTGAAGACGATGGATGATTTTCGGTTGCTCCGCAAAAAACTCGATCGCCTCTTCCACACTCATTTCCAAAATATCTGAAACGTTTTTTCCTTGCCAGGTAATGTCTAAAATAGGCTGTTTAAAGCGTTTCCCGCTACAAGATTCGCAGGTTAGTACAATATCCGCCATAAATTGCATCTCGATTTTCACCACTCCATCTCCTTGACAAGCTTCGCAACGTCCTCCATCCACATTAAATGAAAAGGCTGACGGCTTCAGGCCGGAAGCTTTTGCACCGGGCAACTGACTATACAAACTCCGAATCTCATCCCAAGCTTTCACATAAGTAACTGGGTTCGAACGAGAAGAACGGCCGATCGGGTTTTGATCCACCAACTCTACTTGCTCGATTTGAGCGATGTCTCCTGTTAATGAATCGTATAAACCGGTATGCTCTCCAGAATAACTTCCAATAGCTTTATGTAAAGCAGGGTACAATACGCGCTTAATCAACGAAGTTTTTCCAGAACCAGAAACCCCTGTTACAACGGTAAATACGTGTAAAGGAAAGCGTACGTCAATGCCTTTTAAGTTGTTTTCACGAACGCCATTCAACTGAATCGAATCGCGCCATGTTCTTCGTTTGGCCGGCATTGGAACGGATTCTCTTCCGCTTAGATATTTCCCTGTCAAACTATTTTCGTCGGTGATTATCTCTGGATAGGTTCCCTTAAACACTACCCTTCCTCCGTGCGCTCCCGCAGCAGGTCCAATATCCACGATGTAATCCGCCGCCTCCATCATTTCCTGTTCATGCTCTACGACCACGACGGTATTTCCCGCATCTCGCAAGGCTTTTAATACGCCGATTAACCTTTGCGTGTCTCTTGGGTGCAGGCCAATGCTGGGTTCATCTAATACATAAATCGACCCAACTAAGGCGCTTCCTAAAGAATTTGCTAAGTTAATGCGCTGAGATTCTCCGCCTGAAAGCGTATTCGATAAGCGATTTAAGGTCAAATACGACAAGCCCACATCACTTAAAAATTGCAGGCGTGTAATAATTTCGTTCAAGACTCGATTCGCGATCGTTTGCTCATAGTCGCTTAATTTTAGGGTCTTGAAGAATTCAAGCGCCTCATAAAGAGGCATTAAAACGACATCGGAAACCGATTTGCCTTGAATCAACACGTAGGATGCGTCTTCTCTTAAGCGTGTTCCTTTGCAGGCTGGACAAGTGGTTTTACCCCGATACCGTGACAACATCACTCGATATTGAATTTTATATGTGTTTTTTTCCAGCTCTTCAAAAAACTCATTCAATCCTTTGAAGTATTCGTTTCCTGTCCATAACAACTGTTGTTGTGCTTCGGTCAGATCTCTATAGGATCTGTGAATCGGAAAGTCAAATTTCAAAGCCGATTTAACTAAGCTTTGTAACCACTCGCCCGTTTTTTCTCCACGCCAAGGCGCGATCGCACCATCATACACAGATCGACTTTTATCTGGAACTACTAAATCGGGGTCAATTCCAATGATTTTGCCATAGCCTTCGCAAACCCGGCAAGCTCCATATGGATTATTAAAGGAGAAAAAATTAGGAGATGGCTCTTCGAAAGTAATGCCATCCAATTCAAAGCGGTCTGAAAAAAAGAAAGATTCTTCTCCGATTTGGACCTCACAATCGCCGCCCCCTTCAAAAAAAGCGGTTTGAATGGAGTCGCTCAGCCGGTGTTGTGTTTCTTCCTCACCATCCAGCCGAATGCGGTCGATTAAAATATAGACCTCGTTTGGTTTTACCCCCTTCTTCTTTTTTGCGCCAGCGCTATAGACCTCCATCAAGGCCTCTACTTTATGCAAAGCGCCCTCAAATCGTACCCGCACATATCCTTTCTGAAGAAGAATGGTTAATTCTTCGTATAAGGTTCTTTTTGGATGGGGGATAAGTGGGCAAAGGACTTGAACTAAGGTGTCTATGGGTTGACTCCAAACTTGATCCACCACCGAGGCGACCGTGTCCTTTTTAACTTCTTTGCCCGAAATCGGCGAATAGGTTTTTCCAATTCTTGCGAACAGGAGTTTCAAATAATCGTAAATCTCTGTAGAGGTCCCCACGGTAGAACGAGGGTTGCTCGTAATCACTTTTTGCTCGATAGCGATCGCTGGCGCAATGCCTTTTATGTAATCGACCTCAGGCTTATTCATTCGGCCTAAAAACTGCCTTGCATAGGAAGACAAGCTTTCTACGTACCGTCTTTGCCCTTCTGCAAAGAGGGTGTCAAAGGCTAATGAGGACTTTCCGGAGCCCGACATGCCTGTGATGACGATTAATTTATTTTTTGGTAATTCAAGGTCTACGTTTTTTAAATTATGAACGCGTGCGCCTTTTATTATGATATGTTGTTGGGGATCTACTGATTTCTTACTCATTCCGCGCAAATTTACGCAAATAAAGTCAAAGGTTAAAGGCCTGGCACTTAGCGAACCAAGAGTTTATATCCCTTTCCGTGCACATTCACTATTTCTACATTGGGGTCTGCTTTAAGGTATTTTCTAAGTTTACTTAAAAACACATCCATGCTTCGCCCATTAAAATAATTATCGTCGTGCCAAATTTTCAACAAAGCAGTTTCCCGCGTCAAGACATCGTTCATATTGATACAAAGCAACCTCAAGAGTTCCGCTTCCTTTGTTGACAGCTTTTGCTGTTCCTCACCGATTTTAATTAACTGAGATTTATAATCAAACTGGTACTTTCCAATGGAAAATTCTGCGGTGTCCTCCTGCGTTTCGTGCTTATCTTTTGATACGCGTTTTAAAAGCGCCTGAATGCGCAATAGCAATTCCTCTACACGAAAAGGTTTGGTAATATAATCGTCTCCGCCCAGACCAAAGGCTTCAGACTTATCTTCCATCATGCCCTTTGCGGTAGCAAAAATAATAGGAACTTCCGTGTTTAATGCTCTAACTTCTCGGCCTAAGCTAAACCCGTCCTTTTTTGGCATCATCACATCAAAAATGCAAAGATCGATCTTTTCCTTCGTGAATGCCCTTAACGCTTCTTCTCCATCCTTACATAAAATGACGTCGAATTTACCCTTTAATTCAAGGTAATCCTTTAATATTTCCCCCAAATTTGGGTCATCTTCTGCAAGCAATATTTTCTGCATGGCTGGTCTCTTTTTAGGTCAATAATTTTTAACTCAGAAATTCTCTTTTTTGTTAAGTCGATTTTAATGGCAACACCACCTCAAATATGGTGCCTTTCCCTTTCTCGCTCTTTGCCGAGACTTTTCCTCTCATTCGGTGAACAATGTCCGAAACATAACTTAAACCCAATCCAAACCCTTTTACATTATGCAGGTTTCCTGTAGGGACTCGATAAAATTGGTCAAAGATTTTTGCCACCTGATCGCGGCTCATTCCAATACCATTATCTTCTACTAAAATAGTGATCGAATGCGCTGAACTTTTCGTGGACACCTGAATGACCGGATCTTCTTTTGAATATTTCAGTGCATTATCTAATAAGTTAAACATCACATTTGATAAGTGTAACTCATCTCCGACGACCACGTCTGGCTTGGCTTCTAAAGACGAAATTAAGGTGGCGCCGTATTTTTGAACCTGCAGTTCCATACTTTCTAACACACTTTTTATCATAGCGTTCACCGCAACGTCTTCTTTGACCAACTTTAAATTTTCTTTTTCAAGCCGGGCAATGTTCAGCACTCTTTCAATGTGATTTCCGAGTCGGACATTTTCATCGTATATCACTCCTGCTAATTTAGACACTCTTTTCTGGTCATTGGTTACATCCGGATCTAACAAAGTTTCACTGGCGATCATAATGGTCGCCACGGGTGTCTTAAATTCATGCGTCATATTATTGATGAAGTCCGTCTTCATCTCTGAAATTTTCTTTTGCTTTAAAATGGTTAAAATGGTATAAGAAAAGGCACAGACTAATACCAGAAGCAAAGCAATCGAAGATCCCAGCATGACAGAAACATTGCTAATTAATTCACGGTGTTTGTTCGGAAAATAAACCGACAATTGGCCCATGGACTGGTCTAAATCTCCGCGAAACAACGGCGTGCTATAGGTGGCGTTTTTATTTGCTTGATCGTCTGTAATTCCTGTGCTCGCGAATTGATAAAGTACTTCTTCCTCACTTTTTACTTCTAACTGAAATGGAATTCGAATGTCTCGAATAATTAGCTCTTGCTCCAGTTCCTTTTGAATATACTCAAAATCAATGCGTTGTTTTAGTGGTCTTTTAGAAAGCTCCACACTGATGGTTAGCTCTTCGATCAATTGCGTTTGCTTTCCCCCCAAAATCGCGATGGAGTCTGTCAAAGATTGGGCTTGAAACAACTTTAATTCCCTCTCCAGCCCTTCGATTTGGAGCTTTAACTCTTCGTCCATTCTTGGTGGCAGGGTCACAATATTATTAATAGACTGTTTGGTTAGAGGGTTAAAGTCCATCAAAAGCAAGTATCGAACGCTGTCGTCCTTAGCTGCCTCCAAAGGCAGTGACCGGCTGGCGCTGACTTCGATGAAGTTATCTTGAATCACATTTCCTTGACCCACAAGACGCTTTGTCCCCACACCCACAGACACCAAATGATTATTAATCGGGTTGTTAATGTAGGTTTCGTAAAATGAATTATCCAATAGAACAGCATGAGGATAATGCATAAACAACTCCTCTTCTTGTTGTTTATAAGCCTGTTGCTTCGCAAACAAATCCTTCCTGGCAAGATCAAGCGCCTCTTGCACCTTTAGTTGTCTTTCTAAATTTTGCGTGCGCTCAATGCGCTTTTGATTTCTTTGCTGTACATACTGAGAAAACTCCAGCACTTCCCTTTTTTCTGCTTTAGATGCGACCGCGCTTATGGCGGCATTCACAGATTCATCGAACAGTTGTGTTTGTTGCAGGTAAGATTGGCGGATAAAAAAGTATTGCATGGCCATAACACCCAGCAACGCAATGGTCATCAAGGCAATGATTACACTAATACTCCTTTTCTTCATGTTTGTAAATTATAACTTCCTGACAAAAGTACATAAGCAATTTATGAGTCTACAGTCGTTTAACACTTTTTAACAGGGAGACAAACGCATTTCTTATCGCATATATTCCTTTAATATAAGGATTTAATTCGAATTTCCCCAAAATTTTCTAACTGTTATTGGATTTTTGGCACTTGCTTTGTAATTATTCTGTTGAATAAAATTATTGAATAGTTGAATAAAAATGTTGAAGGTATGATTTCTACAAAAAATTTAAAGGTGTTTGGATTGGCGGTTGCTACATCGACCTTGTTAACGATGAATGGTTGTTCTACTATCCAATCAATGAATAACACGCAAAAGGGCGCTGCCGTGGGGACGGTTGCTGGCGGCACATTGGGTGCGATTATTGGAAATAAAGCGGGAAATACTGCAGTTGGTGCGATTGCGGGAGCTGCTATTGGCGGAGTTGCCGGTGGATTGATTGGGAACAAAATGGATAAACAGGCGAAACAAATTGAAGAAACGGTGGATGGGGCTGAGGTAATTCGTGCTGGAGAAGCTATTTTGGTTAAGTTTGACTCAGGAATTTTATTTGATTTCGACAAAACGGACTTAAAGCCCGCTGCGAAAGAAAATATTAAAAGCCTTATTAAAACCATGGATGAAAACCCAGATACAGACATCTTGGTAATTGGGCACACGGATAGCCGCGGTACAGATCAATATAATCAGGGCCTTTCCGAGCGAAGAGCTCAAGCGGTTAAAAACTATGCGGTTTCAATAGGATTAAATGGGGCTCGCATGAAAACTCAGGGTAAAAGTTTCCACGAACCGATTGCTGACAACGACACGGAAGCAGGACGTGCAGAAAATCGTCGTGTGGAGATCGTGATTGTGGCGAACGATAAAATGAAGCAAGAAGCTTTAAATCAAGCTCAATAATTAAAAAATTTTTATTAACTTACTGAACAAAACTGAATTCAAATGAGTGATAACGCTAAAGTAGTAGCAGCATTGTTGGCAGGATTGGCAGCAGGAGCAGCATTGGGCATTTTATTTGCCCCAGACAAAGGGTCAGAAACCCGCGACAAATTAAGCGATTCTTTAAAGGATCTTGGCGATGCCATTAAAGAACGTACGAACGAGCAAATCAGTAACATAGGAAATATGGCTGATAAGGTGGTGGGTACCGTAAAATCAAAAATTAATAAAGCTGAGTCACATTTAGACGATGCTATTGAAGAGCACGCTTAAAACTATTGGATCTTGAATCAGGAAGAAAAAGACATCAAGTTCTCGTTAAGTGGAACATTTAAACAATTTCAAGCGTACGTTGATACTCGTTTGAAATTGTTTAAATTGAAAATGACTGAACGATTCTCTCGCTTACTCGCCAGTTTATTGGTGGATGGTGTGAAGGTCGTGTTATTCCTTTTTATTCTGTTCTTTTTTAGCCTTGCATTGGGGTTTTATTTAAGTGAGCTCTTAGGCAGCACGGCTCTTGGTTTTTTAGCAACCGGGGGAATATTTGCTGTGTTTTTGATCATTATTATCTTAATCGAGCCAAAATTAGAGCAAAAACTCATGAATCTTTCGATTCGGCGCATTTTAGATAAATGGTACGACGAGGACGAGGAAGAAACCAAAACGGATGAAAAATCATGAAGCAGGACCTCAAAATTAAAAACATTGACGACCTACATTTGGAAATCGTTCGCTTAAAAACCCAAGCAAAAGTGCAGGAGGCTTATTTAGGTGAACAGTACCAGGCATTGAAGTCAAAGGTTGAAAAACCAGTGAACTTTATAAATAATTTGGTTTCATGGATTCCTGGTGTAGATATTGCCAGGGAATTAGCCGGAAGCCGCGCAAACAAAAACGATGGCGATTGGGTGTCAAAGTTGTTTAGCGCAGGATCGGTGGCGTTAATGAACCGGCTTTTTTTACGTCGTACGGGATTGATTAAACGTTTATTATTCTCAGCTTTTGCTCAACAGGCGGGCAGTTTAGTTAACAAAGATCGCGCATCTTCCATCATAAAGACCATCGCAGATCTCATTCGGGGAAGCAAAAAAAACAATTTGAAGGACCCTACAAATCTACCAAGAAACGCTTCCTCATCTCTGGATTTTGGGATACCGCCTGATAGCGAAGCCTCTTAATATCCGCACGAATACGGTTGGTTTTTTCAGCTGAAATTTGATTTTTTTTAACGATTGGAAACTGAAGCATATCGATGAATAAAGTCTTGATATGCTTTAGTAATTCCGTCCTTTAATGACGTTTTGTGCCTCCAACCGAGTTGATGAATTTTTGAAACATCCATTAACTTTCGGGGAGTGCCGTCGGGTTTTGTCAAATCAAAATTTAATTCGCCAGAATAACCCACCACTTCCTTCACTACATGTGCCAAATCAGCGATGCTTAAGTCCTCGCCGGTTCCTACATTTATAAAGGAGTGTTCGTCATAATGATTCATTAGGTACACACAAGCATCCCCTAAATCGTCGGCATATAAAAATTCACGTAGGGGTTTGCCGGAACCCCAGATCGACACTTCAGCATCTCCCGCCACTTTTGCCTCATGAAATTTGCGAATGAGCGCAGGCAACACATGGGAGTTTTCCGGGTGATAATTGTCGTTAATTCCATATAAATTAGTCGGCATGGCGGCTATAAAATTGCAGCCGTATTGGTCTCTATACGCTTCGCAAAGTTTAATTCCGGCTATTTTTGCGATAGCATAAGGCTCATTTGTGGGCTCAAGGGGGCCGGTTAATAAATACTCTTCTTTTAGTGGTTGCGGAGCCAATTTCGGATAAATACAACTCGAACCTAAAAATAAGAGCTTTTTAACCCCGTGTAGATAGGATTGGTGAATAATGTTATCTTGAATGATGAGGTTGTCATGCAAAAACTCCGCTCGATAACGATTATTAGCTAAAATACCGCCCACTTTTGCGGCAGCCAAAAAAACATAATCTGGCTTTTCTTCTTCGAAAAACGCGGCGACGTCAGCTTGATTCCTTAGATCCAATTCGGCAGAGGTTTTGAAAATTAGCTGTTTATAGCCTAATTCTTGAAGTCTGCGTAAAATGGCCGATCCGACCATGCCTCGATGACCCGCCACATAGATTTTAGCATGTAAGTCCAAAGTACCTCCTGTTTGTGCCTTATGATGTGAATAAAACTGAAAATCGCACGTTTTGCCCGTTAAACAAAGGTACGATTAATCGCATTAATTTTGTAATTTCGCCTTATGCAAAGTAACTTGGTATTATATAATACATTAAGCAGGAAAAAAGAGCGTTTTCAGCCCTTAAATCCGCCGTTAGTAGGATTGTATGTTTGTGGCCCAACCGTGTATAGCGATGTCCACCTGGGAAACTGTAGAACCTTTGTGTCCTTTGACTTAGTGTTCAGGTATTTAACGCATTTAGGCTATAAAGTTCGCTATGTAAGAAACATTACCGACGCCGGGCATTTGGAGGGTGATAATGACGAAGGCGACGACAAGTTTTCGAAAAAAGCGAAGTTGGAACAGCTGGAGCCGATGGAAATCGTTCAGAAATACACATTAGGTTTCCATGAAGTGATGCGCCTGTTTAATGCCTTGCCGCCAAGCATTGAACCTACCGCCACCGGGCACATCTCGGAGCAGATCGAGATGGTCCAATCCATTATTGAAAATGGGTATGCGTATGAAGTGAACGGGACGGTGTACTTTGATGTGGAGAAATATGTGAAAGAGCACGATTACACCATCCTTACAAATAGAAAGCTTGAAGACTTATTAAATAATACCCGAGAATTGGGTGGTCAAGACGAGAAAAAAGGTCGATTGGATTTTGCCTTGTGGATCAAGGCAAAACCGGAACACATTATGCGCTGGCCTTCTCCTTGGGGAGTGGGCTTCCCGGGTTGGCACATAGAATGCTCGGCAATGAGCCGCAAATATTTAGGGGATAAATTTGATATACACGGCGGCGGAATGGACTTAGCGGCCACGCACCACACGAATGAAATCGCCCAATCTCAAGCATGTAATCACACCCAACCGGCCACTTATTGGATGCATACGAACATGTTAACAGTGAATGGCACGCGCATGTCGAAGTCTGCAGGTAACGGCTTTTTGCCGCACGAATTGTTTACAGGAAATCACCCGCTATTAACTCGTGGATATTCTCCGATGTCCGTTCGATTCTTTATGTTACAAGCACATTACCGCAGCACCTTGGATTTCTCTAATGAGGCCTTAGATGCTGCTGATAAAGGGTTTAAACGCTTAATGAGCGCCGTGGATTTGTTGGGGAAAATTAATCCTTCAGATAATGCTCCTGCCATGGATGTAAAAAGCATGGAGACAAAATTCCAGGCGGCCATGGACGACGATTTCAATAGCCCGATTTTAATCGCTGAGCTGTTTGAAGTGGTTCGTATCATCAATAGCATCTATGATGGAAAACTATCCATTTCTTCAGATGATTTGGCCGAATTAACGGCCTTGGTACATGCATATACCTTTGATGTCTTAGGATTAAAAGAAGAGCATGCAGAAAATGATGATTTTGGCAAATTAATGGAATCCATTATTTCATTAAGAAATGATGCGAAAAAGAATAAAGATTTTGCCACATCCGATCGCATTCGAGATGAGTTAAGCAAAATCGGCATTCAGCTAAAAGACAGCAAAGATGGCACCTTATGGAGCAAAATATAATTAAAAAATCGACTTTACTAACTTTATTTGCCGTTTTCAGCACGGTAAATGTGTTGGTAGCTCAATTACCTAATAAGGTCGGAAGCTTAATAAATGCGGACAGGACATTTGCTCGATTAGCACTGTCCAATACTCCGCATAGTGCGTTTTTGGCCACCAGCAATAAGGAAACGGTACTGTTTTCGCCGGGCCCTGTTAATGGGTTAAAGTATTTAAAAAACAGGCCGAATATCTCGGACGTCATGCGTTGGGATCCTTCTTTTTCCGGCATCGCAAAAAGTATGGAGTTAGGGTTTACTACAGGACACATGACATTTCAGCGGGTGGGCGCGCCTGAGCGCAATGGTCAATATCTTACTATTTGGAAAAGAGACCACAAAGGCAGGTGGAAAATCGCAACACATGGGGTGTCAGAGAATTATGGCAACCATTCGAAGCAAATAGATGAATCCTTGCCGAATGCTTTGTTTTTGGAGCCTGACAGCGCTGATTATTTGAAGCATCGTTCACAAGTTCGATTAAATCAACGCAAAGATGTGGTGCATAGCAATGAACGCCTTTTCGCAACCGTATTAAAATCAAACAATCAGCTGGCATTTTTAGAGTTTCTATCTCCTGAAGTGCGATTTTATTTTCCTTGGCAACAGCCAATCAAAGGGAGGATTGAAGTCCTCGATTTTTTAGAGGCTCAAAACTTAGAAATCGAGACGGAGGTAGAGTTTGTGGACCGTGCTTACAGCGGAGAATTAGCTTATTCATACGGAACCGCACACATTCGTCACAAGGGTGCTGCTAGTAAAAAGTACAATTATGTACGAGTTTGGCAACGCCAAGACGACCATCAGTGGCGAGTCATCATAGAGTTTTATTCAGAAAGGTAAGCTTTCCCTGTTTAAAAGGTTGTATTTTCCCGTTTAAAAGGAGGCTCTCCCTGTTTACCGGCCTTGTGCTGGAATGGATTCTTTCACCCAAACCTTTAGTTCCTCACAGTTTTGGAATTCTTCGGCGATGGAAATGTAGGTCGTTTTTCTTCTTCCTTCAAACCACTCGCTTAATTTTCTGTTGATTTTATCTTCCAGTGCCGCCTCACGAATCTTTGCATAATCCTTGTCTAAAGATGCTTTGTGCGGTTCTGTTCTTGATTTCAAATAAGTAAATCGATATCCGGCTTTTCCTGTGGCATCCGTGAATTGTGCCGGCTTGCTATAACTTCCTGGCTGAAGCGTGTCGATAGCAGAGAAAATGGCTGCGTCTAAGCGTTCAACCGGAATAATAGTGGTTCTTGAACTCTGATTTTCAACGTCGATAAGCATTCCTCCGTTGAACTTAGTTTCTTTGTTATCAGAATAAAGCGTAGCGGCCGTAAAAAAGTCCATTTTGCCATCGCTGACAAATTGGTAAATGCTGTCAATGTGATTTTTTGCCCGCTCTAAACTTGCGGCAGCAGGTCGAATTTGCACCAAAATATGGCGTGCGCGCACTTCTTCACCGCGGCGCTCTAAAACCTGAACGACGTGAAACCCAAATTCGGACTCGAAAACGTGTGAAATTTCTCCTGGTCGCATTCTAAACGCCACAGCAGAAAATTCTTTTACAAATCCATCCCTTGTTTGAAAGCGTAAATCTCCTCCAAAAGGAGCGGATCCTGGATCTTGAGAATATAAACGAGCGATGGTGGCAAAGTCACCCCCATCGATGACTTGCTTTCTCAATTCCTCAGCACGTTTTCTAAATTGTTCTTTTTCTTCACGATTTGGCTTTGGGAACACCACGATTTCACCAACCTCTACCTCTGTTCCAAAATACGGCAAACTGTCTTGATTTAAGGATTCGAAATACCGTTTAACTTCTAAAGGGGTCACATCGATACCAGAAACAATTTTTTGTTGCATACGATTGGCTTTCATTTGCTCGTATACACTTGGGCGCATTTCTTCTTTGTATTGTAACAAAGAACGGTTTAAGAAGTTTTCTAAACGCTCTTGGCCGCCCGCCTGGGTAGACATATAGCGTAAGCGATTGTTAATCTGGTCGTCCACTTCACTTTCGCTTACGTCGATGGAGTCGATGATGGCTTGCTGAGCCAATAGTTTTTGCGTGAGCTGCTGCTGTAATAAATAACACTTGATGGTTTCGTCAGGAGGATTGCCCTGGGCTAAATATTGTGCGTATTCCCGTTCGATCTCCGATTGAAGAATAATGTTTGATCCAACCGTAGCCACCACTTTATCCACCACTTTTGTTTGCTGAGCTTGGGCAGGAATTAGGGCGATGAACACCCACAAAGAAACTATTAAAGTACACCTCTTCATCAACTATCTTGTTATTTAAGTCGTTGCAAAACTATTAGATTTAATCCACTTAATGGAATAAATTCAAAAATAGGAAAATATAACCGCCGAAAATACTAAAAATCTCCCTTATCCCGACAATTTAACGAAATTTAACAGATGAATTCTTAACAGAAAAGGGACCTATTCTCTCTTGACTAATTCTATTAAAGTCTTTACATTAGCCTTATGGATTATCAAATTAAGTCATTCGAAGAATATCAAGACGTATATAAACGAAGTGTAGAAGACCCAGAAGGGTTTTGGTCCGATGTCGCGAATCAATTTTTCTGGAGAAGAAAATGGAATAATGTGCTGCGCTGGAACTTTAAAGAGCCAGACATTAAGTGGTATGAAGGAGGAAAACTAAATATTACAGAAAACTGTTTAGATCGTCATATTTATAAATTAGGTGATCAACCGGCGATTATTTGGGAACCAAACGACCCGAATGAAGCATACAGGATTATCAGTTATAAGCAATTGCTTGAGAAAGTGGAGCAATTTGCAAATGTGTTAAAAAACAACGGAGTACGTAAGGGTGATCGGGTATGTATCTATTTACCGATGGTGCCAGAATTAGCGATCGCCGTGTTAGCCTGTGCTCGATTAGGGGCCATCCACTCTGTGGTATTTGGCGGGTTTTCTGCGCAATCCATTGCCGACCGCATCAATGATGCTGGATGTAAATTAGTGATCACTGCAGACGGGGGATATAGGGGGACAAAAGTCATCGAACTTAAAAACATTGTAGATGATGCGCTGGTGCAGTGCAACGGAGTAAATCGAGTCATCGTGTTGACCAGAAGCAGAACGCCGGTTTCTATGATTAAAGGCAGAGATGTGTGGTGGGAAGACGAAATCACGAAAGTGGAAACCCAAGGGAACCCTGCTTGTCCTGCAGAAGAAATGGATTCGGAAGATCCACTATTCATCCTGTATACTTCTGGCTCTACAGGGAAGCCCAAAGGGGTCGTTCATACGACCGCTGGATACATGGTCTATGCGGCCTATACATTTTCAAACGTGTTCCAATATCAACCAGGCGACATTTATTTCTGTACTGCAGATATTGGGTGGATTACAGGGCACTCGTACATTGTCTATGGGCCCTTGCTTAACGGCGCTACGTCCTTAATGTTTGAAGGGGTGCCAACTTGGCCTGATGCTGGTCGTTTTTGGGATGTAGTTGAAAAGCATAAAGTGTCTATTTTTTATACGGCTCCAACGGCGATTCGATCCTTGATGGGGGCTGGTGACAGCTATTTTGAGGGCAAAGATTTAAGCAGTATTCGCGTACTGGGTAGTGTTGGAGAGCCGATTAACGTAGAAGCTTGGGATTGGTACAATAAAAACATTGGAAAGGAGAAGGCGCCTATCGTAGATACTTGGTGGCAAACCGAAACGGGGGGCATCTTAATCTCGCCTTTAGCGGGCATTACTCCTACGATTCCGAGTTATGCGATGTTACCGCTTCCTGGTATACAACCTGCGCTGTTGGATGAAAATGGAAAAGAAATCGAAGGGAATGGCGTTAGCGGAAACCTGTGTATTAAGTTCCCTTGGCCGGGCATGATTCGTACAACTTATGGGGATCATGAGCGTTGTAGACAAACGTATTTCACCGCTTATGAAAACATGTATTTCACAGGAGACGGTTGTTTGCGCGATGAAAACGGCTATTATAGAATCACGGGGCGTGTAGACGATGTGTTAAACGTTTCGGGTCACCGTATAGGTACTGCAGAAGTCGAAAACGCCATTAATATGCACAGTGATGTGATTGAATCGGCCATCGTGGGTTATCCGCATCCAGTGAAGGGGCAAGGTATTTATGCTTATGTAATCGCTTCTGGACACCATGTCGATGAGCATTTAACCCGTCAAGACATCAATCAAACGGTTAGCCGGATCATTGGGGCCATTGCGAAGCCGGATGTTATTCAATTTGTTTCTGGCTTGCCAAAAACTCGTTCAGGAAAAATTATGCGAAGAATTTTACGGAAAATCGCAGAGGGGGATGTGTCAAATTTAGGTGACACCACGACATTGCTGGACCCAGCTGTGGTGGATGAGATTTTGGATGGTGCAGAAAAAATGAGAGCTTCGGGCAAATAAGCTTCGGGCAAATAAACAAAGGATTGGTAATAAAAAAGAGGGCGGATTGAAAATTTCGCCCTCTTTTTTTTCCTCGTTTTAATCTTTCTCTTCTTTTAAATTCGACTTCTCAACGGTCGATTCTTGAGCATCTTGGGCTGCTTTTTTTGCCGCCTCTTCCACCACATCTGACTTGCTTCTTAAGCTGTGGTTATCATAATCGTACATGCCTTCCAAGTCGTCACGAATGGTTTTTTTCCATAAGGGTGTGCCTATAAAATAGGCCGACCTAGCGATCATGTGTCCCGAAACCGGTGCGGTTAATATTAAGAAAAATATCGTCGCTATGGCTTTTGTCGTTACGGAAGTTTGCGGAAAATAAATTGCAGCGCTTAATAATAGCAACCCGCTGCCTAAGGTGGCGGCCTTCACGGTCACCGATAAACGCAGGTAAAAATCAGGCATCCGCCAAATTCCGATAGAAGCAATTAAAATGGCTACGGCACCAATCGTACTTAATATTGCAATAATTATTTCTGAGATCAAGGCTGTCATTCTTTTCCTTTCTTTTCAATGTAATATGAAAATGCAATGGTTCCTAAAAAAGCAATTAGGGCCAAAATTAATCCCACATCCATGAATGTGTTTTGTTCGGTACTAATGCTGTAAACCGCCACCACACCAACTCCGCTGGTGATTAATAAGTCCAAAGCTACTACGCGATCGACTACATCCGGTCCTTTCATCAAGCGCGCCAACACGATGAGCATGGATAAGGACAAAATGGGTAAGATGACGTAATCGAAGTATAAACTTAAATCCATTCCCTTTTAGTTAGTGTAATCAAATCTGAATTCTTATCTTAAAATTTCTAAAAGACGGCGTTCGCTGCCGTTTTTAAACTGTTGAATAAATTTATCCTTATCCCGAAGATACATGACATGTATATAAATGGATTTTCTGTCTTTGCTAACATCCATAAATAGTGTTCCTGGAGTTAGCGCAACCACTGTGGCCAACATATTGATTTCAAAGTCTGTCTCTGCGTCCATTGGGTATTCAATGATCCCGGGCTTCATGAAAAATTTTGGTGTTATCACATCGTAGGCCACTTGGATGTTTGACTTAATCATTTCATAAATATAAAATAAGATAAAGCCCAGAATTTTGGGAACCCTATTAAAATAACGCTTATCTTGCTCGTTACGCGTCATTAACCATAGAATGAAGAAGCCTAATATAAATCCAAATATAAAGTTGGCGAAATACAAGGCTCCTGTAAGTGCTACCCAAATAAAGGAGAGCAATAAATTCATTAAAAACTGCTTAACCATCGCTCAATGTGTTTTTATGTTTTATTATGTCCCTAATACTGCTTGTATGTAGGGCGTAGGGTTTATCATTTCCTGTGCAATTCGTTCCACCACGAGTATAATATTTTCTGCAAACAGCCCAATATATAAAGAAACTCCAGCCAAAAGGATTACAGGAACGACTAATAAGGCTTGTTTTGATCGAGACCAAGTTAAAAAGTCTAAAGAACCAAACACTTCTCGTCGATCCATGTTTGTTTCCGGGGCGCTTTTCCAAAAAACCGCCGACCATAATCGAGCGATCGCAAACAAGGTAACAAAACTGCCTATAATAAGGGCCGCCATGAAGAAGTAACTGCCTTCCATAAATCCTGCCTCAAACAGATAAATCTTCGGCCAAAAGCCGGATAAAGGAGGAATTCCTACCAAAGAAAACAAGACGATTGCCATAAGGATTGATAATTTTGGCCAGTTAGCATATAGTCCTCCTAATTTATCCAAGTTCATGCTTCCTCCGATGCCTCGAATGATGCCCGAAACCATGAATATATTAGTCTTAATGATGATGTCATGAATTAAGTAAAACAGGGCGCCCATGATGGCAATTTTTTTAAACATTCCCAAGCCCGCCACCATAAAGCCAATGTGGCAAATGATTAAGTAAGAAAAAATTCTTCGGATATTTTGTTTAATCGCGGCTCCAAATGAACCCGTTAAAATGGTAAAAAATGCGACCGTTATAAATAAGGATTTTAGAAATAAGTCCGGCACAAAAATTAAAGTAAAGACTCTAAATAAAGCATAAATACCGACTTTGGTTAACAAACCCCCAAAAATAGCGGCCACGACTGATGGCGGAGTATGGTAACTGGAGGGCAACCAAAAGTACAAGGGAAACACAGCGGACTTAATCCCAAATCCTACAATAAAAAATACCGCGGTCAGATTAATTAAGTTCCTGTTTTCGACCGCCGCCACTTTTAATGACAAGTCGGCCATGTTTAAGCTGCCTGTGATGCCGTATAGCATGCCGATGCCTGTTAAAAAGATCATGGATGCAAGAATGTTCATCGCCATGTATTTAACTGCACCCTCAATTTGGCCCTTTCTCCCTCCCAATGTGAGCAACACAAATGAGGAGATAATAATTACTTCAAACCAGACGTACAAATTAAAAATGTCTCCCGTTAAAAAGGCACCTAATAACCCCATGATTAAAAAATGAAAGACTGCATAAAATCCATATTGAGCTCTTTGTCTGGAGACAGAAGCTGCTGCAAAAATGGAAATTGCGAAGCTGGCAATGCTGGTTAACAACACCATGGTACTACTAAAGGTGTCCGCCACAAACACGATTCCAAAGGGAGCTTTCCAGTTGGCTGCATTCAAAATATGTATACCTTCTTGCCACACTTTTCCAAAAAGGACAATAGAAAGGCTTAGGGCGATCGCGCTTCCGGCGATGCTTATTATTTTTTGCGCAAGGTAATTTCTCCCAAAAAGAAGCAAAAAGATGGCCACAAATAAGTGTGTAATGACCGGTAATATCAATATGTTCTCAATCATAAATCTTCGTCTTCTGGCGTATTTAAATCGTCCAAATCGTCGGAACCTAACAATGCATAAACCCTTTTCAATAACACAATCGCAAACGATTGTAGTCCAAAACTAATCACAATCGCGGTTAATATCAGCGCTTGTGGTATGGGGTCTGCGTATAAATCTGTGAAAAAGCTGGCCGTTTCTTCCATGACAGGCGGCTTACCCTTGGTAATTCTACCGAGCAAAAAGATTAATAAGTTTACCCCGTATCCCAAAAAAGTAATGCCCAAAAGAAGTTTTACCATGCTTCTTCTCAAAATGAGAAAAAACCCTGCTGAATATAATACTCCTATTAATACAACCAATACTAACTCCATATGCGCCTAATCACTATATTGACTAATGGTAAATAAAATGGATAAGACCACCCCAATCACGACTATATAAACCCCTAAATCAAAAAACAAAGCGGAGCCGACCAAACCAATTACTGGAATAGGTTGGTCCCACCATAGGCCCGTCATGACAGGCAAACCAAAAAACACAGGAGCAAACATGCTCAGCGTAGAGATGAGTAAGCCAAAAGGGACAAATGTCTTCGGATGATATTTTAATAGTTTTAATGTGCTTTCCGTTCCGTTGCTGAAACTATGTAAGACAAAGGCAATGGACGCAACCAGTCCGCCCACAAACCCTCCTCCTGGATGATAATGTCCTCGCAACAGAACAAAAACCGAGAATAATAATAAAATCGGTAATATGTATTTCGTGGCTGTTTGTAACGTTTGGCTTTTCATTTCTAATCTTGATATTGTTAGAGCAGTATAATGTTAGAACGATTTTTTATTCTTTATCCGTTGGTTTCAATCTTAATTTTAGCAAGCTATACACCCCTATGGCCGAAATGCTAAGGACGATAATTTCAAACATGGTGTCAAAACCCCGAAAATCTACTAAAATCACATTGACCACGTTTTTTCCTTTTGCCAATCGGTATGCGTTATCCCCATAAAAATCACTGATTTCATTATTAATCGGTTCGTGCAGGACGTGAAGTGCTGAAATAGCAATCACAGCACCAAATCCAATAGATAAAATTGCATCTCTAAATTTTACTCGATTGTTTGCAAACTTTAAAAAAGACGGAAGCCTAAAGAGTACAAGTACAAACAAAACGACGGTTAAGGTGTCAATGGTAAATTGTGTAAGTGCCAAATCTGGCGCGCTATAAAACACGAAAAACAAACAAATACAGTATCCTACGACGCTGGTCGCAACCACTGCGGTCAATCGTGATGGTGTGATTAAGGTTAAATAAATTCCTAAGATCATGACCAAAGAGACGACTATTTCATAAACAGACACAGGTGAAATAAGGTCAATATTCAGGGGTATCAATCCGATTTTTATTAATTTATATCCGATTAACACTCCGGCAAAGGCTACGATTCTAAATAAATAGGAGCGCAAAAACCCGTTGTGCCAAAATGCTGTAAATCGAATCGAGATCGTTAAAAACAGTTTGTTGATTCCGCTTGTCCAGGCATAAGTTGAATACGTATGGAAACGCATAATCCATTTATATTTGGCCTCAGTCGGCTTAAACACAAAATATAAAATCGTGCCGCCAATTAAGGTGGAAGCACTGAGGATTAATACCGTGTTGAATCCGTGCCAAATTTTTAAGTGTCCTTCCAGTGTTTGTCCAAAAATTGCGCTAGCAGTAGGAGAAACGAACCATTGATCCATTAAATGTGGAAACGAGCCAAAAACCACCCCTAAAACAGCTAAGACGACTGGAGCTAACCACATCAGGGGGCTTGGTAGGTGGACGTTTTTATAGGCCTCTGGTAATTTTCCGACAAAGGGTTTTATTCCCGCCATAAACCCGGCGCATAACAAGAAAATATTGGTAAATAACGCGATCGCTGTTAGCACTTCAAACCAGCCAGCTTGGGTGTTCAAGGTGGCTTCGTATATTAAATCTTTACCAATAAAGCCTGCAGTAAACGGTAGGCCCGCACTCGATAATGCGGCCAAAAAGGACGCAATCGCAACGGGAAAAAGTACGGAGGAAAGACCCGACAATTTGGTGATTTCCCGTGTACCAGTTTCGTGATCTACAATTCCTGTTACTAAAAACAAGGTCGCTTTATACAGCGCGTGAACCAAGATAAAGGTGGAAACAGCAAGCAGTGATTCTTTCGTTCCAATTCCTATTAAGAATACCATCACACCTAAGGCAGAGATGGTGGTAAATGCCAAAATGCTTTTCATATCCGTCCTAAAAAGGGCCAGATATGCGGAGTATAACATGGTAAATCCGCCTACGATAACGAGTGTGTACATCCACCAATCGGTGCCGCCTAATACTGGAAATAATCTTGCCAACAAGAATACCCCTGCTTTTACCATGGTTGCTGAATGAAGAAATGCCGAAACAGGCGTTGGCGCTTTCATCGCCCCGGGTAACCAAAAATGAAATGGAAATTGTGCAGATTTTGTGAAAGCTCCCGCAAACACCAACCCCAATATTAATACATACAGGGAGTGATTTTTGATAAATTCATTTGAACTTATCATTTCTTGGATGGAATATGTGCCAGAAAGGTGACCTAACAGAATTAATCCTGCCATCAATAGAAATCCGCCTCCCCCCGTTACTCCCAATGCGATCAATGCACTTTTTCTGGATGTGGCTTCGTTATTATTAAACCCAATTAAGAAAAATGAACTGATGCTGGTAAGTTCCCAAAATATAAATAATAGCAAAATGTTGTCAGATAATACTAAGCCCAACATCGACGCCATAAATAAACTTAAGTAGGCGTAAAAACGATCCAAATAAGGGTGTCCTTTCAAATAGGGGGCCGCGTAGGTAAATATGAGGGTGCCAATACCTGTGATCATCAAGGCAAACAGCAAGGACAGTCCATCCAAGTAAAAACTAAAGTTAATGCCTAATGAGGGCACCCAAGGCGTTATAAACTGTAATTGATTTCCTGCAGAGATCGTTGGAACAAACTGTAGAAAATACAAAAACAGGAACAGCGGCAATAAGGCTGTTAAAATCGACCATCGACCTTTCAAATAGCGGCCGAATGGAATCATCAATATAGAAATAATAAGTCCAGATAAGATTGCAAACAGCATCAATTCCTAATTTATATACAGTAAAGGCTCTAAAATATACAAAATTGGCGAATCTTTTGGTTTGAACGTTAAAAAATCTATGTTTGTAACATCAAAAATTTTGTTTTATACGGAATATTCAAATTAAATTTTAGAAAATGAAGGAAAAGTTGTTGGAAAGAAGCGGTGGAAAATGTGAGCTTTGTCAAAATGATGGTGATTTAACCGTTTACAGTGTACTTCCTGAAAAAAAGGATAATGAAATCTTGATTTGCGCTTCATTGATTCCTCAAATCGAAGGAAAAGAACCTTTGAATGCGTCCGCTTGGACTTTTTTGCCGGATACTATGTGGAGTGAGGTGCCCGCCATTCAAGTTTTATCATGGAGAATGTTAACTCGATTAAAAAATGAAAGTTGGGCAGCAGATGCGCTTGATATTTTATATTTAGATGAAGAGACTCTAGCTTGGGCTGAAGACTGGACGAATCCAGATGAAAATGCGAGTGCTCAGGTCGTACATAAAGATGCTTTTGGAAACGAATTACAAAATGGCGATTCGGTCGTATTAACTAAAACATTAGATGTAAAAGGAAGTTCCATTAGTGCTAAATTAGGAACAGTGGTGAGGAATATCCGCCTGGTGGAAGATAATGCCGAACAAATTGAAGGTCGTGTTGAGGGCCAACAAATCGTTATATTAACAAAATATTTAAAGAAGCAGAATTAATTATTCTGCTTCTTTAAACACCGATTCCATCGCAATTTTACTAATATTAGAATTGAATATTGATCGGATTATCCCAGTTGTTTAACCAGTTTATCTGAAAGCCCCAGAACGAGTTTTCTAATAAATACCCTCGGAAAGTCACCTGCTGATTATTTCGAATATCTGCGCTGATAGGGAAAAATCGCAATAAATCACCATCTTCATTGTATGCATTCACATGATATTCGATTCTTCTTGTGTCTGTCAAATTCCCTAAAAATTGATGGAATTGCACTTCTTTCTTCTCGCTAAAATTCGGATAAATGACTAAAAAATCTTCTTGATTTTGCCAAGCTGTATTTATTACCGCGTCATTTGTATAGGGTGCGTACACGCCGTAACTATCCATAGGTGTTATTTCTATTTTATGCACTTGGGATAAAGGACCCACATCCGCAAATTCGATTTTAATTAAACTGAACCATCGTTTAAAATTGATATTTACACCTATGTCATCATCCACTTCCAGATCATATACCGTTGCCCCATAAACTTCGGGTTGTGCATTTGACAAGACTTGATTAAATTGTAAGTCAGATGCATGCATCAGGGGTTCAGCAACATTTATCGGGGTTGCAGATAAGTTGGCCACAAATTTTATAAAATAATTCCCTTCTATTAGCCGGATTCCAACTTCTGGTTCCATCAACAATGGGTCATAGTTTTTCACTTCAGATAACAGGAATGCGCTATCAGCTGAATTGAAAATATAATAATGAATGGCAATATCCGATTGATTTGGATTTGATTCTTCTGGCTTATTATACTTTCCAGTTAAATTCACATTATCAATTTTAAATACTCCGGTGGTTTGCTTGTATTCAGATCCTTCTGGCCTTGGACCACTTTCACTCATTTTTAATTTGATATGGATCATAGAAGGCTGCACTTGATCTGTATTTAAGTCACTTAAATCATATGAATAGTTTGTGCTTTTTGATGCATCGATCGATAAATAATCTGCTTCGCCAAATTCTTGGAAATTTGTTGGGTTTCCAAGTGCATAATACACTTGAAAACTCTTCGGACCGGTGTTCGAACTGCTCGCATCAAATGAAAGGCGTTCTAAATGGTTGACATGCGAAATGGGCATTGAAATCACCATTTCATCCGCGCCTTTTATGGATAACTGCTTACCAGTTCCTTCAAATAAGGGCGGATAAGAAATTCCATTTACATAGGAGATTGGATCTCCATTCGCAAAAGAATTTACAACTATTGTGGATTGTACCGTGTCCAATCCAATTGCTGGAACAAGCGAAGATTCATTAAAGCTCCAAAAGTAGAGCAGTTGCGTATAATCCGCTGATTGTACATTTCCTGTAGCGGAAATTTGTTCATTTAATAAGTTTGATGCAAGGGAAGGGTTTCCAAGTGCATATAACCTGCTCATTTGTTTAATACTTGAAGCAAACTCTTTAAATGTAAACTTTACTTCTTTTTCTTCAACCTCCTTCGGGTTGATCATTAAGTTTTGGTCTTTTTTACACCCCACCAGAACTTGTGTTAGCAGGCATGCTGCTATTAACATCCACTTCTTTTCCATAACTCACTCTCTTTTGTAAAAAATATTAATAATTAATTACAAAGATAATAAAATTAAGTTGAAAAGAAAATTAATTAATAATTATTAATTAATTCGTAAATGCATTCCAGCCTTGTGCTTTTATCGGATGTACTTTTCCAGATTTAGATATTAGATCACAACCTTCGTTCGGTTCCGTCATATGCCCGATGACACTGATGTCCACCGACCCTTTAATTTTATCGTAATCCGATTGACTAATCGTGAAAAGAAGTTCATAATCTTCGCCGCCGCTTAAGGCACAAATCGTCGGATCTAAGCCAAAATCCCTGGCGGTTTCATAGGTCATAGGATCAATCGGAATTTTTTCTTCGTAGAGTTTACATCCTTTATCAGAAGCTTTACAAAGATGTAAAATCTCAGAAGCCAAGCCATCGGACACGTCGATCATGGAAGTGGGAATAAGATCCAATTTCTCAAAAGAATCTATCACATCTCTTCGAGCTTCGGGTTTTAATTGGCGCTCGATGATATAATCTTTACCTTCTAAATCCGGTTGAATAGATGGATTTTCGAGGAATATTTGCTTTTCTCTTTCTAATAATTGCAAGCCAACATATGCACCTCCAAGATCACCCGTTACGCACAATAAATCACCCACATTTGCCCCGCTTCTGTACACAACCTTATCTTTATCTGCGTAACCAATGCTTGTAATACTAATCACCAAACCTTGAACAGAAGCAGAGGTATCCCCACCTACCAAATCCACATCAAATTTCTTACAGGCTAATAAAATCCCTTCGTAAATTTCTTCGATAGCTTCTACTGGAAATTTACTCGATAAACCTAAAGATACAGTGATTTGGCTTGCCCTGCCATTCATGGCATAAATATCACTTAAGTTCACCTGTACAGCTTTATAACCTAAGTGTTTAAGAGGTACGTATCTGAGATCAAAATGTATCCCTTCTAACAACAAATCTGTTGAAATTAAAGTTTGTTTGTTTGAAAAATCCAATACAGCTGCGTCGTCACCAATGCCCTTAATCGTGGAAGCTTGATCAATTGTTACCGATTGGGATAAATGTGCAATCAATCCAAATTCTCCTAATTCATTTAGCGATGATCTATCTTTGTTCTCAAACATTTATTTTCTGTTTTTCAGTGAAATAACTAATTATAATCCGTAGCGTGCAGAAATTTCTAACATGCGTTCGATTGGTTTTTGAGCTCGCTCGATTAAATCTTGAGGTAAATCCACTTCTGGAGCATCGTATTTTAAACAGTTATACAATTTTTCCAGGGTATTTAGCTTCATATACGGACAATCATTACATGCACAAGTATTATTCGGAGGAGCAGGAATAAAGGTTTTGTGTGGACTCGCCTTTTGCATTTGATACAAAATTCCACTTTCTGTAGCCACAATAAACGTTTCAGCTTCGTTTTCTATGGTATACTTTAATAAGCCTGAAGTAGATCCAATATAGTCTGCCACATCCAGGATATGTGCTTCACATTCAGGATGTGCAATGAATTTAGCATCAGGATGTTGCTCGCGCAAAACACTAATTTTATCCCATGAAAAAATTTCATGGACCATGCACGCACCATTCCATAAAACCATGTCGCGCCCTGTCTTTTTCATGACATAGGCACCTAAGTTTTTATCAGGTCCAAAGATTATTTTTTGATCTTTCGGTAATGACTCCACGATTTGAACCGCATTCGTGGATGTGCACACAATATCACTTAAAGCTTTTAGTTCGGCCGTACAATTTACATAAGTAATCACCAGGTGATCAGGATATAATTCCTTGAATTTTGCAAATAAATGTGGAGGACAACTATCAGATAATGAGCATCCAGCATTTAAATCTGGAAGCAATACCTTCTTATTTGGTGATAAAATTTTTGCGGTTTCCGCCATAAAATGCACCCCGGCAAATACAATAACGTCCGCTTCGGTAGCAGCCGCCTGTTGAGATAAGCCTAAACTATCGCCCACATAATCAGCTAATTCTTGAATTTCAGCATGCTGATAATAATGCGCCAAAAGCACGGCATTTTTTTCTTTTTTCAGCCTCTTAATTTCTTCAAATAAATCCAAGGTTGGATCAATAGGTGCATCCACATAACCTTTGGTGTTTACTTCCGCTACGATGTTTTCCATATCCTGCATTTTAGCTTTACTTTTACAAAAGTAACCAATCTTTATGACTTGCTTTCCACATTTTCACACACTCAATAATAATTATTAATATTTATAAATAAGATTTATTATAGTTTATTAGGATGTTAGTTATGTGAAAAATTTGGCTACGAAATATTTGCTTTTATAGTTATTAGTTATTTATCCACAAGTTATTAACATTTAAAGTATGTTAAGTTACTGATATTCAAATAATGTTTGTTTTATCAATATATTCATTCACATTTTAATGTCGATAAATTTCCTTGAAATAATTGTTAATATTGTAGGTGGAAAATGGGTATAACTTTTGTTTGTCTGTGGAATAAAATTTGGAAATGTGTATAAGTTTAAACTTTTTAAAAGTTATTAATATTTATTCACAAGTTATCCACAGTTTTATACACGCTTTGTTAATAGAATATGGAAATTAAAGTTGATTTTTTAGTCATTGGTTCGGGCATCGCTGGTTTAAGTTATGCTTTGAAAGCAGCGAATCATGGGAAGGTATTAATCGTCACGAAGTCGAACGAAGACGAATCAAACACAAAGTATGCTCAAGGAGGCGTGGCAGTCGTAGTGGATAAATCCGATTCTTTTGAAAAACACATTGCCGATACATTAATTGCGGGTGATGGATTATGTGATGAAGATATTGTAGAAAAGGTGGTTACAGAAGGTCCAGCACGTATTCAAGAAATCATTGATTATGGGACAAATTTTGACGAAGTTAAAGCAGGGGAATTTGATTTAGCGAAAGAAGGTGGTCATTCAGAACATCGAGTTCTTCACTATAAGGATATTACAGGTTTTGAAATAGAGCGTGCCTTGCTTGCTAAGGTGCATGAAAACCCGAATATTGAGATTTTAACTCATTATTTTGCTACAGAAATTATCACTCAATATCATTTGGGGGAGTTAGTCGATAAGAGTACGAAAAATATTCAATGCTATGGCGTGTATGTTTTAGACACACATACTTTGAAAGTAGGAAAGATTTTAAGTAAGGTTACGGTCATGGCAACAGGGGGAGCTGGGCATGTGTACGCGAGTACCACGAATCCAGTGATCGCTACCGGGGATGGAATCGCGATGGTTTATCGAGCCAAAGGCAAAATTAGAAATATGGAGTTTATTCAATTCCATCCTACTGCTTTATATAATCCAGGTGAATACCCTGCTTTTCTCGTTTCTGAAGCCGTACGTGGTTTTGGGGGTGTTTTGAGGAGAAAGGATGGTACCGAATTTATGTATGAATATGATGAAAGAGGATCCTTAGCTCCTCGAGATATTGTTGCGCGAGCGATCGATGCAGAAATGAAAAAATCAGGAGAAGAATTCGTGTATTTAGATATTACTCATCGTAAAAAGGAAGATATTTTAAAGCATTTTCCGAATATTTATGCGAAGTGTTTATCTATAGGCTTGGATATGGCCAGGGATTATATTCCAGTGACTCCGGCTGCACATTATTTGTGCGGTGGAATTAAGGTGGATGATTTTGGGCAAACGTCTATCAAGAATTTATATGCGTGTGGTGAATGTTCTTCTACGGGATTGCACGGTGCGAATCGATTGGCTTCTAATTCTTTGTTAGAAGCGGCTGTTTTTGCGCACAGGATTTATCTGCACAGTGTTAAAGTAGCGGAAACTAGTGAATATGCTTTAGGGGTACCTGACTGGGATGATTCGAATACCGCGCTTTCGAATGAGGATATTTTAGTGATGCATAATTTGCGTGAAACGCAAAAAATCATGAGCGATTATGTGGGGATTGTGCGTTCAGATTTCCGTTTAGAACGCGCTTTAAGACGTTTAAAATTATTATACGAAGAAACGGAGGAATTCTATAAAAGTACTCGCTTATCTGTGAAATTATGTGAATTAAGGAATGTCATTCAAGTGGCTTATCTGGTGATTAAATGTGCAAAAGAAAGGAAAGAAAGCAGGGGTTTACATTATACTACTGATTATTTAAACCATCTTCCTATTGCTGAAGATACGGTTGTTTAATGTTTAAATCTTTCTAATTTTTTTATGTTATCATTTTAGTGTTATCATAGTTTAACTTCATTTTTATGCCATTAATTTTGCCCGTTAAAGGGATTCATCCGAACATTGATTCTAGCTGTTTTGTTGCTGATAATGCAACCATTGTTGGAGAGGTAGAAATCGGGGAAAAATCTTCTATTTGGTTCAACGCAGTTGTTCGTGGGGATGTGAATAAAATTTCTATTGGAAAGTTTACGAATATACAAGATGGCGCGGTCATTCATTGTACCTACCAAACTGCCGCTACGGTTATTGGGAATTATGTGAATATCGGTCACCAGGCTATGGTACATGGATGTACTGTGAAAGATCGGGTGTTGATAGGAATGGGTGCGATCGTGATGGATCATGCTGTGGTAGAAGAATATGTGATTATCGCAGCTGGTGCTGTGGTTTTAGAAGGTACCGTATGCGAACGCGGGCACTTATATGCTGGCGTGCCGGCTAAGAAAATTAAAGCCCTCACAGATGAGCAAATTCGCCTTTTAGATCGTTTGCCCGATAATTATGTGATGTATTCTTCCTGGTATTAAAGTATTGATATTAAAGGGCTTATTTCTTTCTTAGTGGCAAAAGTTGACGCGGTGCATCCTGGTTCGGAACGCTGATCGTTTCTTCTTGTTCCCAATTTGGTCGGATATTAAACACTTTTTCGTAGTACCAAATTTTTTCAGGGGCTGTTTTGGTGGTCAAATTACCTGGATCCCAACGACCATTTTTGTTTTCGTCATAGATAAATCGAATTCTGTATTTTCCTTCTTGGATGTTTTTGAATTCAATGTTTTCTGATGTGGTTATGGTTTTGTTGGCAACGATTTTTGTGTTGTTTTCATCGATTAATTCAACGATAAAAGTCTGGTTTGAATCAGGTAGAGTGCTTTTAATGGTTAAATCCCCATATCTATCCGTTTCATCAAAAGTAAATTTGAAAGAGACGAGTTCGTTTTTATCTAAAAATTTATTCTGAATCGCGTCTTCTTCCAGCTTTAATTCATAGTTTTTTCCAGCTTTCCAACCATATCGAATGGTTAATATTCGATTATCTGAGGTGTCGCGGGCTAATTGATAATTATTAACCAGGATGGAATCTTCGAGTAAGCTGATCTTGTTTCTATTTAACTGTTCTATCGGTGAGGATGAAAACAACCTTAAATGCTTTACTCTGTTTACTTTATTATTCAATAAGTTAGTCGTCAACAACATCGTTCGATTATATTTATCGCTTGACGGTCTTCTAAGTAACATCGAATCAAGAAATTCTTCCTTGTCGAATAATTTAACTTTTACGGAATCAAATGTTAAGCTTGAGAGCCAAATGATCGCCGAATCTTTTTTACTATTAAAGTGAACGAGTTTATTTTGATCTAAACTATCTGGGTTTACAATTTTAAGGATGGGATCGAATAATTCTTGGTTAAATGTTAGACTTAATGCCCCTTTTCCGTCCAGGTTCCGGTCTATAATTCTGGTTTTTGCCGGAATTTCTTTGCTAATCAATAGTTGTAATCCACTTGTATCTTTCGTTAATTCTATAGAGTCTTTTAAAAATCCGATCCATTCATCAGGACTGTTATAGATCCGGTCGTTGTTTTGTTCCTTAAGCGCATAGATTCTATAGGTGTCTGGCCTAAGGTAATTTAATTTAAAGTTTCCTGTAGAATCTGTGGTGGCAAAAATATTAGCTTTTCTTTTTCCAAATATGGAGTCTTGGGCGACGGGAATTAAAATGACTGATGTTTGGATTTCCGGCTCGTTCGTAAGCGCGTTAATTACTTTCCCAGATATACTTAATGAATCTATTTTATCTCCGGTGGAGAATACATAGCTATAATTTTCTAATGGATTTCCTTCATTATTATCTACGATGGCTTTTCCAAAATTTATGACATAAGTAGTTTGTGCTTCTAAATTTTCTGGCAACTCTATTTCGACCTGTTTCCTATTTGCTGTTATTTTTGGAAAGGTCTCCATGTCTGGAGAGATACTGACTTCTTTGTTTGGGTTTGTGATTCTTATAAATTCATCAAATGTTAATACGATTTTTTTGTCCGCAAAATTTACTTGTAAGTTTGCGGGTTGTTCTTGCAATATTTTTGGTGGGATGCTATCGATTGGACCTCCCATGGGTTGTTGAATGTTTGCACAGTTATAACTTGCAGAAATTAATACGAGGAAAATAGCAAAAAAGAACGCCCCCTTAAAATTGGCGGTTTTTAAGCGATTTAAGACGCTTTTGTGGTTTTTGATATATTGAGTCGAAAATTTCATTTTGTTTTCTCTGAGGGCCCCTTTTTAGGCCGCGTTTATTCGAGTATAACTTGTTAACAATCAATAAGATATAAATTTTAACCCATATGAACCATTAAAATCGAGATATCAGAAGGCGAAACACCAGAAATTCTGGATGCTTGACCTAATGTTCTCGGTTTTATCTTTAATAATTTTTCTCTTGCTTCGAAAGACAGCGATGTCAAGTTGTTGTAATTGAAAGATGGATTTATTTCTCGATCTTCCATTTTTTTCATTCGTTGAATGATTTCATTTTCCTTCTCAAAGTAGCTCTCGTACTTAATTAATATTTCCGCCTGTTCAATTTCCTCTTCAGTGTACTTTTCCAACTCTGTTTTCAGCGCTGAATTTCCTCGTTGTAAATCGGCCATTTCGATTTGTGGTCTGGACAATAACGCTGACAATTTTGTTTTTTGACTGATGGTGCTGGTGCCTTTTTCAGTTAATACTTCATTTATTTCGGCGACTTCAGTGGATTGTTGTTTAATAAAGTTAACCAAATTTTCAGTGTTTTGGATCTTTGTATTCACCAAATCTAAACGATCATCTCCTACCAATCCTAATTTATGTGCCATTGGTGTTAATCGAATATCCGCATTGTCTTGCCTTAAAAGTAAGCGATGCTCTGCCCTTGAAGTAAACATTCTATATGGCTCATCTGTTCCTTTTGTCACCAAATCATCAATAAGCACCCCTATATAAGCTTCTGATCTTTTCAGAATAAATTCGTGTTGATCATTAATTCTTAAATGCGCATTGATTCCCGCTATTAAGCCTTGGCTTCCGGCCTCTTCATATCCCGTCGTTCCATTTATTTGTCCCGCAAAGAACAAATGTTTTATTTTAAAGGTTTCCAATGTTAAATCCAATTGCATTGGCGGGAAGAAATCGTATTCAATGGCGTATCCTGGACGATACATACGCGCATTTTCGAACCCAGGAATAAGTTTTAATGCCTTCATTTGGATTTCTTCTGGCAAAGAAGTAGAAAATCCGTTGATGTACATTTCTACGGTATTCCACCCTTCTGGTTCTACAAAGATTTGGTGTCGATCACGCTCCGCAAATCGGTTTATTTTATCTTCGATCGATGGGCAATAACGCGGCCCGAGTCCCTTGATTCGTCCTGTAAACATAGGAGATTTGTCAAAGCCTTCTTTAAGGACTTCGTGGACTTTCTCATTGGTGTAGGTAATCCAACAGCAACGTTGTTCTGTGGGAAGTTCTACATTTGTATAAGAAAAGCGCCCTCTTTTTTCGTCTCCCCACTGTTCTTCCATTTTGGAATAGTCCAAACTTCTTCCGTCTATCCTTGGTGGTGTTCCAGTTTTCATTCTCCCGGATTCGAAACCAAGTTCTATTAATTGTTCAGTGAGGCCTGTTGCTGCTTTTTCTCCTGTTCGACCCCCTCCAAATCGTTTTTCTCCCACATGGATAATTCCATTAAGAAATGTTCCGTTCGTTAGTATCACGGCGTCGGACGCGATTTCTATTCCCAGGGATGTTTTTACTCCGCAAGCTTTTCCGTTTTTAACGATTATTTCTTTTACGGTGTCTTGCCAAATGTCTAAGTTAGGTATGCTTTCTAATTGTAGCCTCCAAGCTTCCGCAAAACGCATGCGGTCATTTTGAGCCCTTGGGCTCCACATGGCTGGCCCCTTCGATTTATTTAGCATTCTAAACTGTATCGTGCTCTTGTCTGCGATGATGCCAGAATAGCCTCCTAATGCGTCAATTTCTCTTACTATTTGTCCTTTTGCTACTCCGCCCATTGCCGGGTTGCAGCTCATTTGGGCGATTACGCCCATGTTCATTGTGATCAATAGGGTTTTTGATCCCAGGTTTGCTGCTGCTGCTGCAGCTTCGCACCCTGCGTGCCCAGCCCCTACTACAATCACATTGTATTTGTCAAACATATGCTTGGGTGTTCTTAGAGTTCCACGTGGAACATTTATTTTTATGAATGTAAATGTTCCACGTGGAACGTTTAATTATACTCGCTTAATATTAACCAACGCTCCGATTTAGCGTCCAGCTCTTCGTTTAAAAGAGCGATTTCCTCTGCTAATTTTGAGAGTTCTACATGATCGGTCGTCAAAGAAAGCTTTTCTGTCAACAACTGTATTTTTTCCTCAATAGAAGGAATTTCATTGTTAAGGCTGTCCAGCTCTTTCGACTCTTTAAAACTTAACTTCTTTTTGTCGTTTGTGGAAGCCTCCTGTTTTTTATCCCTGGCCGCTAATTCCTCTTCCTTTATTTTTTCTTCCGCTTTCTTTTTCTTTAATTCGGCTTCTTGCTCTAATTTGAAGTCCGAATAATTACCATTATAAATTGTGACCAAACCCGACCCATCAAAAACAAACAACTGCTCCGTTAATTTATCCAATAAATAGCGGTCATGGGAAACCAGAATTAACACACCATTGTAGTGATCCAAAAATTCTTCGAGCACATTTAAAGTGTCAATGTCTAGATCATTGGTGGGCTCATCTAAAAATAACACATTCGGATTTGCCATGAGCACCCTCATTAGTTGAAGACGCTTCTTTTCACCCCCACTCAAGTTCTTTACAAAATCATGCTGCTTTTTTGGAGGAAACAAAAAGTTTGTCAACAATTGACTTGCCGTTAACTGATCACCATTTGACAGGGTAATGAATTCAGCGACCTCTTTCACCACATCGATTACCCGCTCGTCTCCTTTAAAATTTAAACCAGTTTGTTTGTAATAACCGATGTTTACGGTTTCACCTAATACTATTTTGCCACTATCTGGGCTTACATTTCCAGTGATTAAATTCAAAAAAGTTGACTTCCCTGTTCCGTTTTTACCCGCTAACCCAATCCGATCTCCTTTTTTGAAAATATAATCAAACCCTTTTATGATGCACTTGTTTTCGAAGGATTTACTTACATTTTCAAGTTCAATAATTTTATTACCCAAACGGGTAGATTTAACATCTAACTCCAGGGCTTTATTACTTGCAACTAATTTTGACTTTTTCTCCAACTCATAGAAAGCCTCAATTCTTGCCTTTGATTTCGTTCCCCTTGCTTGGGGTTGACGACGCATCCACTCAAGTTCCTTTCTCCATAAGTTTTTGCTTTTTTCAGCCAATAATTGTTGGCTATGAGAGCGCTCCGCCTTTTTCTCTAAAAAATAAGAATATCCCCCCTTATAAGAAAAGAGTTCCCCCCGATCTAATTCTATGATTTCATTACAAACTGCATCTAGAAAGTATCGATCGTGAGTAACCAGTAACACGGTCTTATTCCCTGTTAGAAGCAGTTTTTCTAACCACTCAATGGTCTCAATATCTAGATGGTTGGTTGGCTCATCTAAGATGTATACATCAGGATCATCCATCAGGAGCTTCGCCAAGGCTAATCGTTTTTTTTGACCTCCAGAAAGCGTGTCGATGGATTGTTTAAGATTTGTAATTCCTAACCTTGATAAAATCGTTTTAATATTGTGTTCGTATTCCCACGCATTTTGGGCACCAATTTCCGCATACAATTGCTCCAAGCGTTTAACATTTGGCTGCACCTGCCCTAATAACTCTTCGTATTCAAGAATCAGCTTTTGCTGTTCGCTTCCCGTGGAAACCACAAAGTCATTAACAGACGTAAACTCCTTGAAATCAGGGTCTTGATCAAGATATCCTATTTGAACACCTTTTTCAGAAACCACTAAACCTTCGTTTGGAACGATCCGTCCGGCTAATATTTTCAACAAGGTAGATTTGCCCGTGCCATTAATTCCTACTAATGCCACACGATCTCCTCGCCCAATTCCGAATGTTAAATTTTTAAACAGCCAGCGATCACCATAGGTGTGGCCTAAACGTTCTGAAGATATAATGCTCACGTTCTGTAGAAATTATAGAAATTTCCACAAAAATAAGCAAAAATTTCTTAGGAGTATTACTCAAGTATTTCAGCTAACTTGATAAACAATTCTTCTCCTCTTAAATCCTTGGCTATAATTCGGCCGTCAGGATCCAATAAAAAGCTAAGTGGGATTCCTTCAATTGCGTATAATTCCACGACGGGGCTTTCCCAGAATTTTAAGTCTGAAACTTGAGGCCATTGACTTAGTTTGTCGACTTCAATCGCTCTTAGCCAAGCTTGTTTTTGTCCAGGACGATCCAAGGACACGCCTAAAACCGTGAAATTTTTGTCTTTGTAGGCTTCGTATGCAGCGACTATATTTGGGTTTTCTTGTCTGCACGGACCACACCAGCTCGCCCAAAAATCTATTAATACATACTGCCCTCTTAAGGAAGATAGAGAAAGCATGTTTCCTGCGGTATCCGGCAATGTAAAGTCAGGGGCAATGGCGCCTATATCCAGGGATTTTAAGGTGTTAATTCGTTGCTCTAAGTACTTCCCAAGTTCTGTAGACCTGATAGAAGGGGAAATCTTTTTGAACAAAGGTTCTATGACGGAACTAATAGACTCCCCGTCGATTAAAGCAGCTAATAGCTCTAAACTTACAAAACTATTCCCATTGTTCTCAATAAATGAAAGGGTGGCCATGCGCTCCTCTTCTTGGGTCTTTAAAGCGTTTTCTTGTAAGGAAAGGACAAATGCAGGGTCGTTTCTTTTTTCTTCGCTTGCCGACTGAAATGAAGCCACGAGCGCTTGAATTTTCTGTCTTGAAGGCTCGATGGCCGCCTTATAGGCTGAAAAAGATTTATTATTTACATTGCCTTCGATCGTGGCATTGCTAAGGGAATCGGAGGATGTTACACGGATGGTTCCTTTTTCTAAATAAAGTTCTACCCCATCTGGCTGATCGTTTTCATAAATGCTTTCCCCTTTATGCATCAAAATTAAAAATGCTCGAGTAGGCACCTCCACGCTTCCATTAAATTTAAATACCCCGTCTTTGATGCTCGCTGAATCTAATAGCGGCTGACCTTCTACCCGGTAAGTGAGATAGACTTTTGCGGGAGCAGATAATTGACTAATTTTTCCTGAAATCGTATAATCTTCTTGCGCCTTAGCCGATATAATGGAGCCAAAAAGAGCGATGAAAAGTACGGTAAAGCGTGCGGATATTTTAAACATGTTGAATGTGTTATTTTAAAAATAGATGGATGTATCGATAGAATTTTCAAATATAAGCAGATTGTGGGCGTGCATCAAACTAATTGTGAGATAATAGCACAAACTTCTTTAAATAAAAGGACAGGCTTTATATGGTAATAGCACAAACTTCTTTAGGTATTACCTAAAGAGGCATTACCTCAAGCTTTCTTGCGTGTCCGTGGACTTCGGTGTTTTACCAACGCCCGCTTGCTCCTCCTCCGCCGAAACCGCCCCCACCAAAGCCACCAAAGCCTCCTCCTCCAAATCCTCCACCGAAACCTCCTCCAAATCCACCGCGTCCTCGCCCGCCACGGTTCATTTGATCGAGCATGGTCATCCACCACAACGCGTCTGCTGCACCTCTACGGCCCATAATTTCACCGTTGTTGCCCCCGCCGCCACCTTTTCCAGATTTGGCCACAAGAGAAAAAATTACGACGGCTATAATGATTAAGAAGATGATGCTGCCTCCCCCGCCTTTACCTTCTTTTTTGGGTTCGGCCGTATATTCCCCAATCGTATAAGAAATTAAGGCATCTGTCGCGCGGTCAATGCCTAAATAATACTGTTCTTGTCTAAAAGCAGGTTTAATCTCGTTTTCAATTATTCTACGCGCGATCACATCAGGTACAGCGCCCTCTACCCCGTACCCAGTTTGAATGGTGACAGCACGGTCTCCTAAAGCGACTAATAATAAAATTCCGTTATCGTTTTGGCTACCCCCTATACCCCATTTTTGTGCCAAACGCACTCCGTAATCCGAAATGTCGTAAGCACCTACAGATTTCATGATGACGACCGCAATCTGGGTAGATGTAGAATCATCAAAAGCAACTAACTTTTGCTCTAAAGATTGAATTTCAGCGGCACTCAAGGTGTTTGTGTAGTCGTTTACTAAACGATTCGGCGTGGCAGGGAAATCATCCGTTTGAGCGCTTAAGTGGCCGGGCAAAGCAATTATTAACAGGCACAACGCTCCCCACAAAAACGTAGAGATTCCTTTTAGCTTAGTCATTTCCGAATAAAATATCGTTTGGTAATTCATTAATGTCGTCCATAGACGCAGGAAAATAATGGCTTAATTGAAGCCCAGCGTTCGTTATTCCTGCTATAATACCCTCTACAATGTTTCCGTTTCTGAAATGTTCTGTCATGAATCCTTTCGTGTCTTCCCAAAAATGTTCAGGAACCTTCTTATTAATTCCCTGATCACCAATGATCGCAAACATGTGGTCCTCGGTCGCTAAATATATTAACACCCCATTTCTTTGTGCCGTTTTGTGCATTCCCAGGCGATTAAAATATTGGGTAGCCCGATCCATGGCGGTGCTGACACAGCGTTTTTCTATGGCTACACGAATTTCACCTGAGGTTTTATGCTCAGCCAATGTAATCGCATGGATGATTTCCGCTTGTTCCTCTTCACTAAAATATCCCATGTTAATTAAAATTGAACTTCAGGGGCCTTGTCAGCGCCAGCTTCTGCTGTAAAATAGCCTTTTTGATTAAATCCAAAAATGCCGGCCATGATGTTATTCGGAAAACGACGTACAGTCGCGTTATAATCTTGGGTCGCTTCGTTAAACGCTCTCCTTTCGGTAGAAATTCGGTTTTCCGTGCCTTCTAATTGCACTTGTAAATCTAAAAAGTTTTGATTTGCTTTTAATTCTGGATACCGTTCTACGGAAACCAATAATCGACCCAAAGATTGAGATAAAGCATCTTGTGAACTTTGGAATTCTTGTATCGCTTCTGGAGTCAAATTAGTAGGGTCTACCGTTACAGAAGTAGCTTTTGCTCGCGCTTCGATTACCTGTGTCAAAGTTTCTTGCTCAAAATTAGCAGCCCCTTTAACGGTATTCACTAAATTAGGAATCAAATCCGCTCTTCTTTGGTAGGCGTTTTCTACTTGTGCCCACTTTCCTTTTACATTTTCTTCCTTGTCTACCAAGGTGTTATATCCACAAGAGCTAAATGATAAGGTCAATAATAAACCCGATACAAAAACTAATAATCTTTTCATGTTAAATTTTTTTAATGTTATGTTTCCTATTTGACCATAAAAATCAAAAGCTGTTACAGTCAAAAGGCCAAATTCAATGCCAATTATTTTAAATGCTTGTTAAAAAAATCCAAGGTTCTGTTCCACGATAAAGCTGCGGCCTCTTTGTCAAACCTTGGAGTCGTATCATTATGAAAACCATGATGCGTTTCAGGGTACATGTGCATTTCGTGCGTTTTACCGTGCTTTTTTAAGGCTTCTTCGTAAGCCGGCCAACCCTCATTTACCCGTGTATCCAATTCCGCATAATGCAACTGGATGGGAGCTTTTATTTGAGGAACCATTTCTGCCGGTGCTTGACCACCATAATAAGGCACTGCAGCCGCCAAATCAGGCATTTTTACTGCCATCATATTTGAAACCCAACCGCCAAAGCAAAAACCGACTACTCCCACTTTTCCGTTGCATAACGGGTGATTTTTTAAATAGTTTGCTGCCGCAATAAAATCTTCCAACATTTCATCCCTGTTTCGTTGACTTTGCAACGCGCGGCCTTCGTCGTCGTTTCCAGGATAACCGCCTAATGGACTTAGTGCGTCCGGAGACAAACTGATAAACCCAGCTAAAGCAGCTCTCCTGCCGACATCGGCAATGTGCGGATTAAGCCCTCTATTTTCATGGACGACAATAATGCCTCCGCGTTTTTCGTTTAAGCCCTTTGGATGACTTAATTGGCCACTTATTTTGCCCCCACCATTTGGTGAGTCGTAGGAAATCGTACTGGTATTCAGTCGAGGGTCGTCCAGTTTAATCTGGATTCCATCTTGATAGTCAGGCATTAAAAAACTCATTAATGCAGGCACCGTTAACCCCCCAACCGCATAGGTGGAAAGTTTTTGAATAAATTCTTTGCGGTCGACGCGATTGTGAGCGTATTGATCGTATAGATCAAAAACTTCTTGATTTACAGTTTCTTTTGTTGGCTTCATAAGAACAAATTTAATTAAAAAATAAACGTAATCTTCAAATTTTTCTCAGAAAAAGGCTTAGATAAATCCGTATTTTTGCATTTTAAGCAAAGCGAACCAGTAAAATTCGCGCACCAGAGAATTATCTATACAAATGCAACAAGAAATCGAATTGGCCGTCGTGCCTGAAAGAATCAATGACGATATATACATTCAGGAATTGGGAGCACAAAAATTGCGCCTAAAACTGGATAGAATTCGTGGTTTTCGAGTACTTAAACGCTCCATTGATGGACGGGGAAGGCAGGTGCTATATAGAATGAAGGTGCTGTTTTTTGTCGATGAAGAGCCTGTGGAGCCGATCTTTAGCTCTACGTATTCAGCGATCGACCCGAATAAATCCGTGATTATTGTAGGCGCAGGCCCCGCCGGACTTTTTGCGGCATTAAGGTGCTTAGAGCTTGGCATAAAGCCGATTCTGTTAGAACGAGGGAAAGAAGTTCGGGCGCGGAGACGGGATTTGGCCACGCTAAATAAAGAAGGCATCGTAAACGCAGAATCCAACTATTGTTTTGGAGAAGGAGGGGCAGGAACCTATTCAGACGGGAAGCTTTATACGCGTTCTGATAAACGAGGAGACGTTCAAAAAGTGTTAAACTGGTTTATAGAACATGGCGCGGATCCAGACATTGCCGTGAATGCTCGGCCGCACATTGGCACCAATAAATTGCCTAATATTATCCAAAATATTCGTGAAACCATCGTGTCTCATGGAGGAGAAGTTCGATTTGAAGCAAAGGTGGTGGACGTACTCGTTGAGCAAAATGAAGTGAAAGGAGTTCGATTAGCGGAAGGAGAAGAGTTGATTTGTAACAAAATAATTTTGGCAACGGGCCATTCAGCACGCGATATTTTCGAATTGTTTAAAAGTAAAAATTGGAAGGTGGAGCCAAAGCCTTTTGCATTGGGCGTACGCATTGAGCACCCTCAAGAGACGATAGACCAAGCGCAATATCATTGTGAGGTGCGAGGAGAACATTTGCCTCCAGCCTATTATAGTTTAGTGGAACAAGCTGACGGAAGAGGCGTGTTTTCATTTTGTATGTGTCCAGGAGGCGTGATTGCCCCTTGTGCAACAGAAGATGAGGAGGTGGTCGTAAATGGATGGTCACCGTCTAAGAGAAATAATCCCTATGCGAACTCGGGCACCGTGGTACAGATTAATCTGGAAGATGTGCCGGAATCGGCTACTGATTCCTTTGCCATGCTTAATTTTCAAGCTGAAATCGAAAAAGCGGCGTTTAAGGCTGGTGGAGGTTTCCAAGTAGCTCCCGCTCAACGCATGATCGATTTCGTTGAGGATAGGTTGTCGGTGGATTTGCCAGCAAATTCCTATAAACCAGGGACAAAGAGTGCGATGCTTAGTGAGATTTTACCAGAATTTGTTTGCAAAGCGCTTAAAAAAGCCTTGCCACTATTTGGAAAAAAAATGAAGGGATATTATACGAATGAGGCCATTTTAGTCGGGGTTGAATCACGGACTTCTTCACCGATTCGAATTCCAAGGGACAAGGAATCCTTGGAGCACCCCGAAATTAAAGGATTGTATCCTTGTGGAGAGGGGGCTGGTTATGCAGGAGGGATTGTGTCCGCAGCGATTGACGGTATGAATTGTGCGAACAAACTAAATTATTCCAAATAAATGTTTACGGGTTTGTTGTACTAACAAATAAAATTTTCTAACTTCAGCCCCTAACAAACCAAATTATAGTCGGTTCCAACTCCGGCTGTGCTTTAATTATGAGGGCTGAGGAAATTAAACGATCGATTCAAGCATTTGAATTGCTGGTTACCGCAAAAGAAATGACGCACCTTTATGAGCGCGAAAAATCTGTAACGAGCAAGTACGTGCATGCTACTTCAAGGGGGCACGAAGGTATTCAAATCGCTATGGGCTTGCATTTGGAGGCATGCGATTTTGTCTTTCCTTATTATAGAGACGATGCTATGTTATTAAGCATGGGTTTATCGCCCTATGATTTAATGCTTCAGCTTCTCGCAAAAAAGGAAGATGAGTTTTCTGGCGGCCGAACGTATTATAGCCATCCGAGTTTAAATCGGCCAGGTTTCCCAAAAATTCCACATCAAAGTAGTGCAACGGGTATGCAAGCAATTCCTGCAGCCGGAGTAGCTTTGGGATTGCAGTATAGGGCTTTGGTCGGATTGGACTCAAAAGACACATCCCCCATCGTGGTATGCTCAATGGGGGACGCGAGTTGTACCGAGGGGGAGGTCTCTGAGGCCTTTCAAATGGCTGCCTTGAAAAAACTGCCTATACTATTTTTAATTCAAGACAACGGGTGGAATATTTCTGCAAAAGGTGCGGAATACGCAGCACAGGGGGTGTCTGAGTTTTATGGCGCCCTGAACGGCATCACCGTATATCAGGTTGATGGCACTGATTTTCCTGCCTGTGATGCGATTATACGAGAGGCTGTCCAACACATTCGGAAAGTGCGAGGGCCTGTTTTAGTGCAGGCAAAAGTGCCCTTATTAAATCATCATACATCAGGGGTGAGAAAAGAGTGGTATCGGGATGATTTGGAGGAAGCAGCCCAAAACGATCCGTATGACAAATTGAAATCCTACTTGCTTGAATGGGGGGTGTCCGAAGGGAAGCTAATGGCGATCGAGGATAGGGTAACTCAAGAAGTTGCGTCCGCATTTGATCAAGCGATGCTGGCCGAAGAACCCTCCTTAACGGACTTGGAAACACATGTGTTTGCCCCAACGACGATTACAGAAGAGGCGGGGGAACGCGCTCCAGCTGGCGGCGAAAAAGTCGTGATGGTAGACGCAGCGCTTTTTGCCATTCGAGAAATCATGGAGAAGCACACAGAGGCGCTGTTATATGGGCAAGATGTGGGCGCTCGATTAGGAGGCGTATTTAGAGAGGCGGCGACTTTGGCTAAACAATTTGGAGACCACCGAGTTTTTAACACGCCGATTCAGGAAGCATTTATTATTGGATCTACGGTGGGGATGAGTGCAGTTGGCTTAAAACCCATGGTAGAGGTTCAGTTTGCAGATTATATTTGGCCTGGATTAAATCAACTTTTTACGGAAGTTTCAAGAAGCTGTTATTTGTCCAACGGAAAATGGCCAGTGTCCATGGTTTTGCGGGTGCCAATCGGCGCATACGGAAGCGGGGGTCCGTATCATTCGAGTTCGGTAGAGAGTGTTTTAACGGCTATAAAAGGCATTAAAATCGCTTACCCGTCGAATGGCGCAGATTTAAAAGGCTTATTAAAAGCGGCGTATTACGACCCCAATCCTACCGTTATTTTAGAACACAAAGGCTTATATTGGAGCAAAATAAAAGGCACGGAAGATGCGGCTTGTATAGAGCCATCAGCCGATTATGTATTGCCATTTGGCAAGGCGAGGAGCGTGCTGGAAGTGCAGGAGCCGACCACACAAACTACGGCCGTGGTGATTACTTATGGGATGGGGGTGTATTGGGCAAAAGAGGCGGCCAAACAGTTTCCAAATCGCATTGAAATCTTGGATTTAAGAACCTTGGCTCCTTTGGATGAATCCGCTGTGCTTGCAGCAGTAAAGAGACACGGCAGGTGTTTGCTCCTCACTGAAGAGCCGACATCTTGTTCTTTTGCACAAAGTTTGGCGGGCTGGATTAGTGAAAAAGCTTTTCAGTTTTTAGACGCACCAGTTAGGGTTTTGGGATCCAAGGAACTTCCTGCTATCCCCTTAAACGCAGTTTTAGAGGCGGCGATGTTACCAAATGCTTCAAAAACAGCCAACCATTTGGAGGAACTTTTAACATATTAATTTTATATATTTGTTTGAATACGACTGATTTAGATAAAAGAAATGAGTTTAGCGTTTTACAAAGTTAAGGTGTCTGAAGTGCGGAGGGAGACCGCATCTTGTGTTTCATTGGTTTTTTCTTTGCCACCTGACTTGGTAGAAAAGTTCGATTATAAACCTGGCCAGCATGTAATTATTAAAAGCATAGACGAGGCCGGTCAAGAAATTCGTCGAAATTATTCTATTTGTGCCGCCCCTAAAAAAGAACCATTGCGGGTAGCCGTAAAGAAAATAGCTGGCGGATATTTTTCAAGCTTTGTGAACGACCAACTAAAGGTTGGAGACGAGATGGAAATTTCGAACCCTCAAGGAAACTTTTGTTTAGAAGCGAATCCGGCTCACAGCAAAGTGTATGTAGCGATTGCTGCGGGATCGGGCATTACGCCGGTGTTGGCGATGATCAAAACGGTCTTACACGAGGAACCAAAAAGCAAGTTTTTCTTGCTTTATGGAAATAAAAATAAGCGGTCAATTATTTTTAAGGACGAGTTAGACGCTTTAAAAAACCAATATCTGGACAGATTTAGCGTTTTTCATGTCTTAAGTCAGGAAGAAATGGAAAATGATTTTCTGCAAGGAAGAATCGATGGAGATAAAATCAACAAGCTAATAAAAAGCGTGTTGAATAATGTCCGCATAGACGAAGTGTTTTTGTGCGGGCCTGAAGGAATGATAGAAACGAGTAAAATTGCGTTTAAAAATGCCGGTTTGGCGCCCGATCAAATTCATTTCGAGCTTTTTTATCATCAACCCATCGAAAAGGGGTCAGGAAATAGTCAAGGGGCGCGAGTGGAATATTCGGGGCAAATCAGTGAGGTTCAAGTCATTTTAGACGGAATCACGCACAAGTTTTCGCTGCCATATGATGGAGATTCCATCCTGGAGGCTGCCCTAAAACAAGGGGCCGACCTGCCCTTCTCATGTAAGGGAGGGGTGTGCGCCACCTGTAAGTGTAAAATAGAGAAGGGAGAAGTACACATGGACGTTAATTACGCGTTGGAACCCGATGAATTGGAGAGAGGCTATATTCTTTCGTGCCAATCTCATCCCATTTCACCCGCGGTGATCGTGAATTACGACGCAAAATAAAGGAGGGCATATGTCTGCAACAGAAATTTCATTACAAGAGCAATTTGATCAAAAATTAGCGGAAGAAATTCGCATCGAGCCCAGAGATTGGATGCCGGATGCCTATAGAAAAACGCTGATTCGGCAAATTTCCCAACATGCGCATTCAGAAATTGTGGGCATGTTACCTGAGGGGAATTGGATTACGCGAGCCCCTACACTGAATAGAAAAAAGATTTTATTAGCAAAGGTGCAAGATGAAGCGGGTCATGGTTTGTATTTGTATTGCGCAGCAGAAACCCTGGGGGCTTCAAGGGACGAAATGATCGATGATTTGTTATCCGGCAAGGCAAAGTATTCCAGCATTTTCAATTATCCAACTTTGACATGGGCGGATATTGGGATGATTGGCTGGCTGGTGGATGGAGCGGCTATATTAAATCAAGTTCCCCTGTGCAGGACTTCTTATGGCCCTTATGCTCGCGCAATGGTTCGCGTGTGTAAAGAAGAATCCTTTCATCAAAGACAAGGCTATGAGTCGCTGATCGTGCTTTGTCAAGGGTCTAAAGAACAAAAGGAAATGGCTCAAGACGCATTAAATAGATGGTGGTGGCCGACTTTGATGATGTTTGGCCCAAAAGACGAAGAATCTGCAAACACAGAAAATTCTGTGAAATGGAAAATCAAACGCTTTACGAACGATGAGTTAAGACAGCGTTTTGTGGATATCACCGTGCCACAAGCGGAATATTTAGGGTTACAAATCCCTGATCCAGATTTAAAATGGAATCCGGAAAGAGGGCATTACGATTTTGGAGAGATCGATTGGGAAGAGTTTTGGCGGGTAGTAAAGGGAGGCGGCCCATGCAATGAGCAACGCTTAAATGCAAGAAGAAAAGCACACGATGATGGGGCTTGGGTCCGAGAAGCAGCCATGGCTTACCAAGAAAAAAGAGCTCAGCGGCAAGCGGTTTAATGATAAATAAAGGTACCACAATATTCACAAGATTATGGATAAGAAAGAATGGCCACTTTGGGAAGTATTTATTCGAAGTAAACAAGGGTTAGATCATAAACATGTTGGAAGTTTGCACGCTGCAGATGAAAAAATGGCCCTAACCAATGCGAGGGACGTTTATACAAGACGCATGGAGGGCGTGAGTATTTGGGTGGTGGAATCTCGACATATTTTTGCGTCGAACCCTCTGGAAACGGAGTCTCTTTTTGACCCCGCTGAAGACAAGGTGTATCGGCACCCTACATTTTACGATGTGCCGCCAGAAATTAAAAATATGTAATCATCGTGCGGGCAGTTTAAGCGAAGCATTTACTTGAATTTCGAAATGGAAATTTTGCATTATAAAAATTATCTTCTGCATTTAGCAGACACGAATTTAATCTTAGCGCAGCGGCTCACTGAATGGTGTGGGCATGGGCCGATTTTGGAACAAGACATTGCCCTATCGAATATTGCGTTGGATTTATTGGGGCAGGCGACTTATTTTTATGATCAAGTAGTACTGCTCGAAGACCAGGCTACCACTGCAGATGATTTAGCGATGTTGCGCACCGAAAGGGAGTTTAAAAACCTGTTAATCGCTGAGCTTCCAAATGGGGATTTTAGCCAAACGGTGGCAAAACTATTCTTTTACGAATCTTACTATGTGTTGCTGCTTGAAAACCTGGAGATTAGCCCCATTATATCCATAAGCAACATTGCAAAAAAGGCCTTAAAGGAGTCGAAATATCATTTGAAATGGTCTTCTGAGTGGATGATACGCTTAGGAGACGGCACAGAAGAAAGCCATGCCAGGGTCCAAAAATCAGTGGATTACTTAAGCCCGTATTTAGCCGAAATGTTTACTCCATCTAAGGATGAGTTAGTGCTGTCGGATGCGGGACAAATCGTCGCAGTGGAAAGTTTGAAGGATGCATGGTTGGCACGTATAAATAAGGTGATGGATGAAGCGTTTTTACAACTCGTTTGGCCGCCAAAAACGATTCAATTAGGAGGGAAAGATGGACTACATACGGAATACCTTGGTTTTGTGTTAGCAGAAATGCAAAGCATGCAACGCACCTATCCGGGTTTAAAATGGTAAATTAATCGATCAAACATGGAACAAACTATTTGGAAATACTTAGAAGAGGTTTCTGACCCGGAAATTCCTGTGATTAGCATCATAGACTTAGGTATCGTGCGATCGGTTAAATGGCTTCCGAATGAGCAAGCCAAAATCGTCATCTCTCCTACCTATTCGGGTTGTCCTGCTTTGAACGAAATCAAAATGTCGATCAGGATGAAACTTTACGAAAAAGGGCTGTATCATGTAGAAGTCATCGAGCAACTAAGTCCCGCATGGACCACGGAAGATTTAACAGAAAACGCAAAGGAAAAAATGAAAGCTTACGGCATCGCTCCGCCGGTCTCCGCTCGTTTTTGCGATCAGCTTTTTGAAGAGGAGACGGGGATTGAATGTCCATTATGTGCATCCAAACAGACTGTTTTAATTAGCCAGTTTGGTTCTACAGCCTGCAAGGCTTTATATCGTTGCCAATCATGTGAAGAACCGTTTGATTATTTTAAATGCCATCATTGAATTTAATTGCATTTAACCAGTTATAAACGAATACACACGCTTTTAGTTTTAAAAAAATGACTCAGAACACCTCAGAAAGCCCCATCCTTTATAAACAAGAAGGAAGCGTTGTTTGGATCACCTTAAATCGACCAGCGGTTTATAATAGCTTCGATGGCACGATGATGTCGGCATTTCATCAGGCGCTCGACCGGGCTGGGCAGGATGATGCTGTACGCTGCGTGGTCATCCAGGGCGCAGGCAAGGCATTTTGTGCCGGACAAGACCTCAGTGAGTTTTTAAATTCGGAGGGCAAATTGCCCGCACTTTCTACCCTTGCGTTTGACAAGATTGTAGAAGAACGCTATAAACCGATGATATTAAAAATCGTACACCTTCAAAAACCTGTAATAGCTGCCGTTAATGGCGTTGCCGCTGGGGCCGGAGTGAATCTCGCCTTAGCTTGCGATCTGGTGGTGGCGTCCGCTAGCGCAAATTTTATTCAAGCGTTTAGCCAAATCGGCTTAGTGCCAGATGCAGGCGGCACGTACTTTTTGCCGAAACTGGTCGGAAAGCAACGGGCCTTGGCTTGGATGATGTTAGGCGATAAAATTTCCGCGGCCACAGCGAAAGAGAGTGGCATGATTTACGACTGGGTAGATGACGCTGAGTTTTCAGAGCGCGTACAAGCCTTGGCAAATCGACTTGCGCATTTGCCTACAAAAGCCTTAGCGTACACTAAAAAGCTAATTCATTTGGCGAGCGAACATAATCTGGAAGACCAGTTAATGGCAGAAGGTCATTATCAACAAAAATCAGGACAGACAGAGGATTTTTCTGAAGGCGTATCGGCCTTTTTAGAAAAAAGAACCCCTAAATTTAAAGGGAATTAAACAGAATTTTAAAGGAGCACTAGTTTTGATCCAATGGAAAACATCAAAAAGGTAGGAATATTAGGCAGCGGCGCGATGGGCACAGGCATCGCACAAGTTTTTGCGCTAGCAGGATGCCATGTAATCGTATATGATCATTGCACGATCGCTTTAGAACGATCCAAAGACTCCTTATCTGCCAGTTTAGAAAAGCTTGTCGAAAAGGGAAAGTTGGCACATGGAAGAGCGGATTCGGCCCTCCAAAACGTGATTTTCGAACATGGTCTGCAAGCCTTCCACGACAGAGAATTAGTCATAGAAGCCGTTTCCGAACAATTAGCGCTAAAACAACAATTATTTAAAGACATTGAATTATTAGTTGCTCCCACCTGTGTGTTAGCCAGCAATACCTCGTCGCTATCCATTACATCCATTGCCGCCGTCTGTACGCGTCCTGAACGGGTGATCGGATTGCATTTTTTTAATCCCGCACCGATCATGGCCTTGGTGGAAATTATTCCTGCGTTGCAAACGGGTGAAGGCCTGGCAGAAACGCTGCGCAAACAAATGTCCTCTATCGGCAAACATCCGGTGATCGCTAAAGACACTCCTGGGTTTATCGTGAACCGAATCGCTCGCCCGTATTATGGAGAAGCCTTAAGAATTAAGGAAGAAGGATTGGCCAGCGAGTCGAGCATCGACCAAGCGATGGTTCAATTGGGAGGCTTTAGAATGGGCCCCTTTGAGCTCATGGATTTCATAGGAAATGATGTCAATTATCAGGTATCTTTATCCGTATTTGAATCTTTTTATTTTGACCCCAGATATAAACCGTCTATCTATCAAAAAAGAATGGTGGAAGCAGGTTTTTATGGCAGAAAATCGGGCAGAGGCTTTTATCAGTACGAATCAAGTGGTCATTCTGGTCAGTTCGATCGCGCTGCGGCCCAAGTGGAGGAAACCTCTTCCGAATTGAAAACGCGCATTTTTGAAAGAATTCTATTGATGTTAATCAATGAGGCTGCAGATGCGTTGTATTGGGGCATCGCGAGTAAGGAGGACCTTGATTTGGCCATGACAAAAGGAGTGAATTACCCGAAAGGATTATTAGCCTGGGCAGATGAATTGGGCATCGCTAAAATTGCAAGCCGCATGGATGAATTGTACGAAGAATATAGGGAAGATCGCTATCGATTAAGTCCTTTGCTGCGCAAAATGACCCAAAACGCTCAAACATTTTATTAAAAACAGCCGTTTATTAAAAAACAGCCGTAAAACTTTAAAGCTATTATCATGAACAGAGACTTGGTCGTTAAAACAATATTAGAAAGAGATGCTTTTAGCAAATGGCTGGGGCTGGAACTGATTGAATACCACGAAGGTTATGTGATGCTCCAAGCGAAAATTCGCCCTGAAATGATGAATGGCATCGGTTCCTTGCATGGGGGCGTGACTTTCGCCATGGCGGACAGCGCATTTGCCATCACATGTAACATGGAAAATCAAATTTCGGTGGCGTTAGAGGCCAGCATGTCTTTTACAAAAGCAGGTGCAGTCAATGACGTGTTTACCATCACTTCAAAGGAATTAAACGCGACACGAAAAACCGGCCTTTATGAAGTCAAAGTCGTGAATCAACGGGATGAATTGGTGGCTGTATTTAAAGGAACCTGTTACCGAGTAGGAAAGCAATTACTAACACAATTATAAAGCAGTGAAAGAAGCATATATTATAGACGGGATTCGCACTCCTATTGGGAACTTAAGGGGCAGTCTTTCGTCGGTCCGAGCCGATGATTTAGCCGCCCTGGTGCTTTCAGAACTTTTGGGCAGAAACCCGCAAATCGATGCTGGAGAAATTTATGAAGTCATTTTAGGCTGCGCAAATCAAGCAGGAGAAGATAACCGAAATATCGCCCGTATGGCGACCTTATTAGCTGGTTTACCTTATTCGGTTCCAGCGGAAACGGTGAATCGCCTTTGTGCGTCGGGTCTTTCGGCTGCAGTACATGCGGCCCGCATGATTCAAACGGGGGAAGCGGATTTGGTCATTAGTGGTGGGATAGAGCACATGACGCGCGCACCTTTGGTGATGGGGAAATCACCACTTTCTTTCGGAGGAAATCCAGAGGTTTATGACAGCTCTTTTGGGTGGAGGTTTATCAATCCTAAAATGAAAGACATGTACGGGGTCGAGGCCATGGGTGAAACCGCCGAAAATCTTGCTGAGCGCGAAGGAATTTCAAGAGAAGACCAAGATCAATTTGCGCTTTGGTCACAAGAAAAGACAAAAATCGCCCAAGAAAATGGTCGATTAGCGTTAGAAATTATGCCGGTAGATTTACCACAAAAAGACGGGTCGGTGGTACGGTTTCAAAAAGATGAGTTTGCGAAAAACTTTTCGACTTTTGAAGGGTTGCAGGGATTGAAGCCTGCTTTTAGAAAGGGTGGCACGGTGACCGCCGGGAATGCTTCCGGCTTAAATGACGGGGCTGCGGCCTTGTTGTTGGCTTCTGAGGAAGGCATAAATAAACACCAACTAAGCCCTTTGGCGAAGGTGATCAGCAGCGGCGTGTCTGGGGTGGAGCCGAGATTTATGGGAATAGGACCAGTACAGGCCAGTGAAATGGCACTAAAAAGAGCAGGATTAAGCTTAAATCAAATGGATGTCATCGAGATTAACGAAGCGTTTGCTGCGCAGGTGTTGGCCTGTGCGAGAAAGCTGGGATTGGATGACAAAGACCCACGAATCAATCCGAATGGTGGCGCGATCGCTTTGGGCCACCCATTAGGCATGAGTGGAGCCAGGATTCTATATTCTGCTGCCCTGGAATTGCGCGAGCGAGATAAAAAATACGCCCTGGTTACCATGTGTGTGGGATTGGGTCAGGGTTATGCGGTGGTGATCGAACGGGTGTAAGGACCAGAGAATGAGTAGGATAAAAAGGATGACAATCGAAAGGTAAATGCAGATTAAAAGGAATAATATATAGATAAAAGATGTTTTACGAGTTTAATGGATATAAGCCCGTGGTGCACCCTACGGCTTTTGTACATCCACAGGCGGTGGTAACTGGACATGTGGTGATAGGTAAACACGTGTATATCGGTCCGGGATGTGCGTTGCGAGGTGATTGGGGAAAAATCGTGATTCATGATCATTGCAATGTCCAAGAAAACTGCACAGTGCATATGTTTCCTGGGGTCACTGTGACGCTGCATGAAAGAGCGCACATTGGACATGGGGCGGTTATTCATGGGGCTGAAATTGGGAAAAATGTGTTGGTGGGGATGAACGCAGTGATTATGGATCGAGTAAAAATTGGCGATGAAAGCATCGTGGGGGCATTGGCCTTCGTAAAGGCGGACAGCGTTTTTGAGCCCAGAAGCTTAATAGTCGGAAATCCGGCTCAGAAGGTGCGCGAGATTTCAGAGGAAATGGTCGCATGGAAATCCGCGGGGACGCAAATTTATATGGAATTGCCGGACGAGTGCCGCCGCTCCCTTAGGCCTTGTGAACCTCTTACGGAAGAACCTGCCTGGTACCAGGAACAAAAAGAAGTTTCCTATAAAACCTGGCAAGAATCAAAGAATTCGAAGGCTAATAACGATGAGAACGCCTAAATCAACATACGATTATGACCAAATATATTGAAAATTATGCGTTGGGTGCGTGGGTGTCAAAAAAGACAGGTGGACAGCCGCTCTTTCACGCCATTACCGGAGAAGAAATCGGGGTA
>CAYTDM010000002.1:21296-61150 GCA_964436635.1 uncultured Sphingobacteriaceae bacterium | reverse complement strand
AAGAGGCCTGATGCTGAAACGCTTAGCACTGTATTTAACGAAACGCAAAGAAGAGTTTTATCAGGTTTCTTGGGCTACCGGGGCAACGAGAATAGACGCATGGGTAGACATAGAAGGAGGAATCGGCAATTTGTTTTCCAATGCGTCCTTAAGGAGGCAATTCGGCGACGAATCTTATTATGTGGAAGGCGATACCCATAACTTATCGAAGCAAGGAACTTTTATAGGCACCCATTTGATGACGCCGAAAAGAGGCGTGGCCATTCATATAAATGCATTTAATTTCCCTGTTTGGGGGATGTTGGAAAAAATCGCAGTGAATTTGTTAGCGGGGGTGCCTGCCATTGTAAAACCTGCGACCTTAACCTCCTATTTAACAGAAGCGGTGGTTCGCGCCATCATAGAATCTAATATATTGCCTGCTGGAGCGCTTCAACTGATTGCGGGGTCAGCTCAAGGCATTTTGGATCATGTACAAACGGAAGATGTCGTCACCTTTACAGGATCGGCGAGTACCGGTCAACAATTAAAGGCTCACCCTCGAATTCTTTCAGAAGCGGTGCCTTTTAATATGGAAGCGGATTCTTTGAACGCCTGTGTTTTAGGGCCAGATGTGAAGGAAGATCAGGCGGAATTTGAGCTGTTTGTGAAAGAAGTCGTACGTGAAATGACGACGAAATCAGGTCAGAAATGTACGGCCGTTCGTCGGATTCTGGTGCCCGCAGAAATGATCGAGCCGGTTCAAATCGCGGTTTCCAAGCGTTTGTCAGCGATCAAAATTGGTGACCCGCAAGTAGAAGGGGTGCGCATGGGCGCTTTGGCTGGCAAAAGTCAATTGGCCGAAGTGCGTGAAAAAGTGTTGGCATTAAGTCGGAGCCAAGAACTTGTGTACGGGCATGTTGAGCAGGTAGAGGTCGTCGGCGCTGACGCAAAAAAAGGGGCCTTTATATCGCCAATTCTGTTTTTAAATACGGAACCATTTAAACAAAAAGACGTCCATGATATCGAGGCTTTTGGTCCCGTTTCTACCTTAATGCCTTATAATACCTTGCAAGAGGCCATTGATTTAGTGCGGATGGGAAAAGGCTCTTTAGTCTGCTCTATCGTGACGGCTGATCCGGCTGTGGCGCGGGAATTTGTATTAAATTCAGCGTCTCTACACGGCAGGATCTTAGTGTTAGATGCGGCCAGCGCAAAAGAATCTACCGGACATGGCTCGCCTTTACCGATGTTGGTCCACGGTGGTCCGGGACGAGCGGGAGGCGGAGAAGAAATGGGCGGTAAACGCGGTGTATTGCATTATATGCAAAGAACAGCCATTCAAGGTTCGCCGAATATGTTGACTGCTGTGACGAATCAATATCAATACGGGGCCGACTACAAGGAAGACATTCGTCACCCATTTTCCAAATATTTTGAGGAAATAGAAATTGGAGAGACCTTAATTACCGCTAAACATACCATTACTCAATCAGATATTAATAACTTTGCAAATCTGTCGGGCGATCATTTTTATGCCCATGTTGACGCGACTTCCTTGGAAGGCACTCTGTTTGAGCGGAATGTGGCTCATGGGTATTACTTGTTGTCCAAGGCTGCAGGCTTGTTTGTTCAGGCAAAAAAAGGTCCTGTATTGCTGAATTATGGACTGGACGAATGTAGGTTTATAAAGCCCGTTTATCCCGGTTCTACGATCGGAGTCCGTTTCTCTTGTAAGGAGAAAATCTCTCAAGAGAAGCGAGATGAAAACGATCTGGCGAAAGGTATTATCAAATGGTTCGTGGATATCTACGACGAAACAGGGGAATCGGTCGCGTTAGCCACCATTTTGACCATGGTCAAGAAGAAAAATCAGGATTCATAAAGAGGAAACAGGAATTAAAAGAAGTATACAAGCATCAAAAGAAGTATACAAGCATCAAAAGGAGTATATAGAAATATAAAGAGTATACAGGCGTTTAAAAACGCGTTTAATATGGAAGCATACGTACATACAAGGGTTGAAAATGGCATAGGAACAGTGGAATTTTTTCATCCACAGAGCAATTCCATGCCGGGATTTCAATTAAATAAACTTGCGGAAGCGATCGAAACTTTAGGGAAAGATCCGGAAGCGAAAGTCATCCTCTTAAAAAGTGGAGGTGAGAAGGCTTTTTGTGCTGGCGCCTCTTTTGACGAGTTGATTTCTATTTCGAACGAGGAAGACGGCCTCGCTTTTTTTTCAGGCTTCGCAAAGGTTATTAACGCCATGCGTTTAGCACCGAAATTCGTTTTGGTGCGGGTACAGGGAAAAGCTGTAGGCGGGGGCGTCGGATTAGCCGCGGCGGCAGATTATGCGATCGCCACGGAACACGCCGCTGTTAAATTAAGTGAATTGGCTGTCGGAATTGGCCCCTTTGTGGTTGGTCCCGCGGTGGAGCGCAAAATAGGTTTGTCCGCATTTAGTCAATTAGCCATTCATGCGCAGGCTTTTCAATCGGCCGCATGGGCATTGGAGAAGGGGCTGTACACCGCGATTTATGCTACCCTTGAAGAAGTCGATCAGGCGATGAATGATTTGTGCGAACAATTAGCCAAAAGCAGCCCAGAAGCCATGGCTGAAATTAAAAAAGCATGTTGGGAAGGTACGGAAGATTGGGATGAAAAACTGATAGTGCGCGCAAAAATTTCTGGACGCTTGGTGCTGTCCGATTTTACTAAAAATGCGATTCAAAAATTTAAAACAAAATAAACACGGGTATTTGTGGGCGAGATGATACAAGGTGCAGATGAGCGGAAGCAGTTAACGCCTCAAAAAGGCGGAATTTATTTTCACATTCCTTTTTGTAAACAAGCCTGCCATTATTGTGATTTCCATTTTGTGACTTCTTTAAAGCATAAAAATGACATGTTGCAATGCATGGAAAAGGAGTTGCGCTGGCGCAAATCAAGCGGTTTTTTTAATGAAAGCACAGAAATAACTTCGATTTATTTTGGAGGAGGCACCCCTTCTTTGCTTAGCGGAGACGAGGTAAAGCGGTTGCTTGACCTTTGTGCATCCTTGTATAATGTAGACGGACTTATTGAGGTCACATTGGAAGCGAATCCGGACGATTTGAGTTTAGAAAAGTTAAGGGCCCTTAAGGAGGCAGGCGTTAATCGCCTAAGCATCGGAGTGCAATCCTTTTTCTCAGAAGATTTGATTTGGATGAATCGGGCGCATGGTGCTGGAGAAGCGGAGGAGGCGATTCAACGTGCCCAAGAAGTGGGCATTACCAATATTACGGCCGATTTAATCTATGGGTATCCCCTTTTGACGGATGAAAAATGGGCACAAAACATATCTACCATGTTGGAACTTGGCGTTCCCCACATTTCTGCTTACAGCATGACGGTGGAGCCCAAAACAGCTTTAGGGACCTGGGTAAAAAAAGGCGTGCAAATGCCCATGGATGAGGATCAAAGTGCGCGGCAGTTCGAGCAGCTGATGGCGCGGCTCTCCGAAGCGGGTTTTATTCATTATGAAATTTCAAATTGGGCTAGGCCTGGTTTTGCTGCGGTGCATAATAGTAATTATTGGAAGCAAGTGCCGTACTTAGGCATTGGTCCTTCGGCACATGCCTTTGATGGCAAGCATCGTTTTTGGAACATTGCAAACAACGCAAAATACATGAACGCCTTCCAACAGGATCAGCCTCCTACAGCGCCTACAGTTGAAATGGAGACGCTCAGCATCACAGATCGATTTAATGAATACATCATGACTTCCCTAAGAACCATTTGGGGGATCGATATGCATTATGTTAAGAACACGTTTCCCCTCTCCCATTGGGGGCCAATGGAAATAGCTCTAAATAGATTAGAGAAAGAGGGCTGTGTAAACAAAAGCAGTGAAAGCGAAAAGGCAAGCTTTGGCGAAGCAAATACCGTATTTACATTAACAAATTCTGGAAAGCTCATCGCTGACCGCATCGCTTCGGATTTGTTTTTCACATAATTTTTAAAGCGCTTTTGCATAATTTTCATGTAACTTTGTCTTATGGATATAGATTTTGTTGTCACCTGGGTGGACATGAACGATCCCAAATGGAAAAAGGATTTTGGCACTTATTCTGGAAAAATTGATAATTCTAAAAATGAAGTGTCTGTGGCGCGGTTTCGCGATTATGGACTTTTAAAATATTGGTTTAGAGGAATTGAAAAATTTGCCCCTTGGGTGAGAAAAGTGCATTTCGTGACTTGTGGCCAAAAACCTGAATGGTTAGACGCGTCGCATCCAAAATTAAACTTGGTGAACCATGAGGATTATATCCCAAAGGAGTATTTACCTTGTTTTAACTCCAGCGTACTGGAAATTTACCTGCATAAAATTCCGGGTATTGCCGACCATTTTGTGTACTTCAATGATGACTTTTTTATCATAGATGATTTACCTAAAGAGCGCTTTTTTAAAGAAGGGTTGCCACAAGATATTGCCGCATTTCGTATGAATTTAGGCCTGTCTTTGTGGAGCAAATGCCTGAAAAATAACATCCGTTTGATTAATCAAAAGTTTGACAAAAAAGAAGTGATGAAGCGTGACCATGACAAGTGGTATTTCCCAGAATATGGCAGCAAAGCATCTTTAACCAAACAATTATCCTGGTACGACAAGTTCATTACTTTGCGCACACCGCATAATGCACAACCGTATTTAAAAACTACGTTTGAAGAAGTATGGGATTATGCGGGGGATGAGTTACGCGAGATGTCTAAGAACAAATTCAGAAGCCCGAACGATTATACACAGGAATTATTTAGAACTTGGCAAATTTGTCAATCTAATTTTCATGCGTATAACACATATAAGGACACCAAAATGTTTCCGTTAGTGTTTCGGTCCAAGCCTGCCATCAAGGCCATTCGGAATCAAGAATATAAGTTGGTTTGTATCAATGATAACGAACACATTCGTAATTTTGAGCAGGTCATGACGGAAATTCAAGCATCTTTTCAACATATTTTGCCTGAAAAATCATCGTTCGAGCTGTAAACGAGCGTTTGCGCTGTGTTCAACAGTCCGCGCTGTGTTCAACCGCGCGCGACTTAATCAGCTGCCCGAGCTGTAATCGAGCGTTTGCGCTTTTTCATAAAGGTTTTGCGGAAGCAGCTATCGTTCAAAAGGAGAAGGATTTGGAAAGCGCGCCGTTAACAGGTCTGCGATGGAGTTTCGTTGGGCCTCGTTGTTCCTTTGGCTATCATTTAAACAAAATAGAATCGGTTTATATTTGTTTAAAAAACGATTAAAATCGTGTTTATGAATTAAAATTCGCGAAGATGTGTAGCGGTCGATGTAGGTGAGATGCGCCCTCCCTTGGCTTAAAGCATACAATGAAAAAGCGGATCGATGCAGGTCCCCGTGGGTTCTTACGCGGTGGGTTTGCGAAGCCAACACCTCTTCCGAAAACACCTCTTCTACGGCCTTTTTATAGTCAGATTTACGATAGCTATCAATGTTATGATGCGGGGTGCCGGAATAGAATTTACCAAATTTCTTTTCGATCCTCAATGCCGATTGATATACCATTTCTGCGTATTGTCCGACGCCTTTGCTCCGCAAACTCTTTAAAAAATAAGTAAACTTAGGTGTGCGATTTGGTTTTAGGCGCAAAATCGGGTATCCATCTTCGGCGAAAAAAAAGCTCGGCTCCACCGGGGCATTAAAAAACATGTCATCATTGGCGAACAAGAAGTGTTCTGAAAGCCCAGGAATTTTATGTAAAAAATATTCGATCACGCTGGAGTTGTAACAAGGCAAGATGCCTTCAGGAAAAATTTCTTGGTGATCCACCACCTGAATCTTCGGATGATCTACATTTAGCCAAGCCGGTTTTTGATTATCAGTTACGATAAATATTTTACGAATCCATGGCGCATATTCGTGTGCTGATCGCAATGAATAACGAAGTTCATCATTATCTTGATAACGTCCTTTGTTATGTGTTTCAGAATTATCATAAGGTAAGTTCAAAAATCGACTTTTTTTCTCAAGCCAACTTGGGTCGTCCCCATCTACCCACAGATATACCAGATCGATTTTCAAATCTTTTGTTACCATAGACTGCAAAAGTACAGATATATTTGAATTTTGAAATTTTTTGGCAAATATTGGGGATCCAGTGCGAATTAGTTAAATTTGTTGAAAGCAAGCGGATTTTGCTTTTAATTTTGATTCACGTTCTATGCCAGAAAAAAGGAGAATTTTAATTACCGGAGCGGCGGGGTTTTTAGGCTCACACTTGTGCGACCGCTGCCTGATGGAGGGGTATGAAGTTTTAGGCATGGATAATTTATCTACGGGATCACTGGATCACATCCAACACCTTTTGAGTCATCCAGACTTTACCTTTATCGAACACGACGTCACGAAATTTATAGAGATCCCCGGTGCATTGCATGAGGTATTACATTTGGCCTCTCCAGCGAGTCCTCGGGATTATTTACAAATGCCGATTCAAACACTGAAGGTAAGTTCCTTGGGCACGCATAATTGTTTGGGCTTGGCCAAAGCCAAAAAAGCAAGAATATTAATCGCTTCTACCTCAGAAGTGTATGGGGACCCCACCGTGAACCCTCAAACGGAAGAATATTGGGGAAACGTAAACCCGGTGGGACCAAGAGGGGTATATGACGAAGCAAAACGCTTTCAAGAAGCATTGACCATGGCTTATCATAATGTACACGGTTTAGAAACAAGAATCGCGCGAATATTTAATACTTACGGCCCAAGAATGCGCTTAAATGACGGCCGCGTATTTCCTACTTTTATTCGACAAGCACTCATGGGCGAAGCGATTACTATTTATGGACAGGGAAATCAAACCCGCTCTTTTTGTTATGTGCAGGATACAGTGGAAGGCATATTTAAACTTTTAAAAAGCGATTATGTTTTGCCGATTAACATTGGAAACCCAGAAGAAATTACGATTAAAGGATTGGCGGAAGAAATCAACGCCTTAGTGGGAGGAAAAAGCAGCATTACTTATGCTCCTTTGCCCACCGACGATCCAGCACAACGCAGGCCCTCTATAGTAAAAGCAAAGGAAATTTTAGATTGGGAACCGAAAATCGACAGAAAGGAAGGACTCGAACGGACACTTGCGTATTATAAGAAACAATTGGCCCAAGAGGCATAAAAATAATTTGACTGAAAAATGAGTAAACAAATATTGGTTACAGGTGGAATGGGATATATAGGCTCGCACACAGTCGTCGAGCTCATCCATGAAGGCTATAAGCCGATTATCATCGATAATTTGGCAAATTCATCGCTGCAAGTATTGGGTCAAATCGAAAGAATTACGGGCGTTCGGCCGGCATTTTATCAGTTGGATTTATGTGACGAGGGAGCATTAAAGGGCCTTATTGCTTCATTGCCGACATTTGATGGCGTAATCCATTTTGCCGCACATAAAGCAGTAGGGGAATCGGTTGAACAACCCTTAAAGTATTATAGAAACAATTTGCAATCGTTATTAAACGTGTTAGAAGTGTTTTCAGACCGGCCCCTGAACTTGGTTTTTTCTTCCTCTTGCACTGTCTATGGGCAGCCCGACACATTGCCAGTGGACGAAGCGGCTCCCGTAAAAAAAGCCTTGTCACCTTATGGAAACACCAAGCAAATCGCTGAAGAAATTTTGCAGGAAACCGCCCAATCGAATCCGCTTTTAAATATTATTTCCTTGCGATATTTTAATCCAGTGGGCGCACATGAAACAGGATTCATCGGGGAGTTGCCGTTGGGTGTTCCGCAAAATTTGGTGCCTTTTATTACCCAAAGTGCCATCGGAAAGCGCGGGCCTATTACGGTATACGGTTCCGACTACGACACGCCGGATGGCACAGCGATCCGCGACTACATTCACGTAGTGGATTTGGCAAAGGCGCACGTGGCCGCGCTACAATTATTAAAAAAAGGAAATCCCACAGGGAATTATGATGTGTTTAATGTAGGAACAGGAAAAGGCTATTCCGTACTGGAAATTATTCAAGCATTTGAACGGGTAACGGGGGTAAAGCTGGCCTACAATATGGGTGAACGCCGTCCTGGTGACATTGAAAAGGTATGGGGCAATGTGACCAAATCCCAACAAGGATTAAATTGGAAAGCGGTTTTAGGCTTGGATGAGATGATGGCTTCGGCCTGGAAGTGGGAAAATTATATAAATTCCAATCAAAATGACCATAAAGGGCCGGAAAATAGCGGCAAAACGAATTAAGATGCGAGTTCAAAAAACAATATTAATTACTGGCGGGGCTGGGTTTATTGGCTCACATGTCGTGCGAAGGTTTGTGAAGCAATACCCCTCCTATTTAATTCTGAACCTGGACAAGTTAACCTATGCGGGCAACCTGGAGAATTTAAAAGACATCGAGCAGGAACCCAATTACCGATTTATCAAAGGGGATATTACCGATGCGGCCTTTGTTCAGCAGCTTTTTGAAAAGGAGCGTCCAGATGGAGTGATCCATTTAGCCGCAGAATCGCATGTAGACCGTTCCATTGACCAACCGATGGATTTTGTTCACACGAATGTATTAGGGACCGTCGTTTTATTAAACGCTTTTCGTACGCTTTCCGCAATGTCCCAGCCGCCTTCCTCGAACAGGAATGTTCCTCGAGAAAATCGGCCTCGTTTTTACCACGTATCGACGGACGAAGTGTATGGATCTTTAGGGTCAGAGGGCTTATTTACTGAAGAGACAAAATATGACCCCCATTCGCCGTATTCTGCTTCCAAAGCGGCTTCTGACCATTTCGTGAGGGCTTACCACGATACGTACGACCTGGATGTGGTCATTTCAAATTGTTCCAATAACTATGGCTCTCACCATTTTCCTGAAAAACTGATTCCTTTAGCGATTAATAATATTAAAAATAACCGTCCAATTCCCGTTTATGGGAAAGGTGAAAACGTTCGAGACTGGTTATGGGTGGAGGATCATGCGCGGGCCATCGATTTAATTTTTCACGAAGGTAGTGCCGGAGAAACCTATAATATTGGTGGTCATAATGAATGGAAAAACATCGATTTGATTCGTTATTTGTGCCAAATTATGGACGAGAAATTAGGTCGAGCACCAGGAAGCTCTGCAGCGCTCATTACATTTGTTCAGGATCGCTTAGGGCATGATTTGCGCTACGCAATAGACGCCAGCAAACTGCAAAAGGAATTAGGTTGGACCCCCAGCGTGACTTTTGAAGAAGGCCTGGAAAAAACGGTGGACTGGTTTTTGGAAAACCAAGATTGGCTTGACCGAGTAACATCAGGTGATTATCAAGCCTATTATCAAAAACAATATTTAAAAAAATGAGCCGTTATAACCTGTTTTTGAATAGTATCTCCGACGCAGAAGTTTTGTAATTGCAGGCAAAATATCTAAGTTTGCACATGATTAAATCCATGACTGGCTATGGCCTTGGGTCCGCCCAAAACGCACAAGTAAAATACACGGTTGAATTAAAATCCTTAAACTCGAAGTTTCTTGAATTAAATCTTCGGATTCCGAAACATGTTTCAGATAAGGAAGTGTATTTGCGTACTGCCAGCGCGAAGCAGATCGAGCGAGGAAAAGTAAGCCTAACCGTAACTGTGGAACACGTAGATCCTGCAGCTCAAGCAGCTCAAGTGAACGACGCCTTGTTTCTGACTTATTTTCAGCGATTAAAACAATTAGCAGAAAAGGCTGGAATTCAAGTTTCCGAGCAAGAACTGTTTAATCAAGCGCTTTCCATGCCGGAAGTCATCAAGCAGGACGAAGAACAAGTGAATGAAGTAGAAGGCGCGTTGCTCATCGAAGCGTTTGAAAAGGCTATAAATGCTTTTGATACATTTAGAATGGACGAAGGGACGGTGTTAGAGAAAGATTTATCTGAGCGAATCGATAGCATTTTAGCTTTTTTAACGGAAGTCGAGTCGAAAGAAACTGACCGCGTTCCGATGATTCGTGAGCGGATTAGTCAATACCTTGACCGTGCGGTAGGAAGGGAGCAAGTAGACATGAATCGCTTCGAACAAGAATTAATCTATTATATTGATAAATTAGACATTACAGAGGAGAAGGTTCGTTTAAGAAGCCACTGTAATTATTTTAAAAAAGCGTTGAATTCGGAAGAAGGCAACGGGAAGAAGCTGGGTTTTATCGCCCAAGAAATGGGTCGTGAAATTAACACTTTGGGGTCCAAAGCAAACCACGCATCTATTCAGCAAACAGTGATTCGCATGAAAGAAGAGTTGGAAAAAATTAAAGAACAACTTTTAAACGTTTTGTAAACCCTGCCCCCCCAATTAACACACAACATGGAAGACACGTTAGAAGGAAAACTAATTATATTTTCTGCGCCATCGGGCTCCGGCAAAACGACCATCGTCCGTCATTTATTAGAGAATTACCCGGATAAGATTTGCTTTTCGATTTCAGCCAGTACGCGCGCACCAAGAGGTGCTGAGCAAGACGGAAAAGATTATTATTTTATTAGTAAAGAGGAGTTTTTGCATCGCGTTGCAAAAGAACAGTTTATCGAGTTTGAGGAAGTGTATTCGGGCACTTTTTATGGAACCTTGCGTTCGGAAGTGGAGCGGATTTGGGCCTTAGGGAAACACGTTATTTTTGACTTGGATGTCATCGGCGGGCTTCGATTAAAGAGAAAATTTGGAGATCGCGCTTTGGCGGTTTTTGTGAATCCACCAGATTTAAAAACCCTGGAGGAAAGATTAAGAGGACGGGGCACGGATTCAGAAGAAAAGCTAAAAGAGCGCATTGCGAAAGCTGAAAAAGAGCTGGCCTATGCGGATCAATTCGATGTTATCCTCACAAATGACCATTTGGAAACCGCTTATGAGGAGGCAAAAAAATTAGTGTGCGATTTTATAAAAAATGGCAAAAAATAAGAAAATCGGGTTGTTTTTTGGATCATTTAACCCGATTCACATGGGGCATTTAATGATCGCAAGTTACATGGCGAATCAAACTGATTTTGACGAAGTTTGGCTGGTCGTGTCACCCCAAAACCCCCTGAAGAAAAAGGGTTCTTTGGCGAATCAATACGATCGATTGGAGATGGTGGAGTTAGCTTTGGCGGGCACCGATAATATTCGGGCCAGTCAAGTCGAATTTTCTTTGCCCCAGCCGTCCTATACGATTGATACCCTGACTTATTTGCGCGAGCGACACCCAAACCATGATTATTACATCATTATGGGCTCCGATAATTTGCACACGCTGCACAAGTGGAAAAATGCGGATGTGTTATTGCGGGATTATAAAATCGCGGTGTATCCTCGGCCGGGTTATGAGGGGCATGCCTTAGAAAAGCACCCTTCTGTGACGCTGACGAACACTCCGCTGATCGAAATTTCATCCACTTTTATTCGGCAAATGATAAAAGATGGTATTCAGCCTAAGTTTTTTGTGCCGGACGCGGTTATGGCGTTTATGGATAAAAAGGGTCTGTATCGGATTTAGGGTTTTTTGCTCCCGCAAAATCTTTTGCTTCCCTTAATCGTTGAGGTTAGCGGCTTGAAGTTCCGTTGAGGCTTGAGGCCCCGTTGAGGTTCGCAGCTTGAAATTCCGTTGAGGTTAGCGGCTTGAGGCCCCGTGCGCGTCTGCGTATTTAAACACCTTTTGAAGCAGTGGCGTGCTTCTGGTGCCAGCAAGATTCGCGCGAATGTTGCTTTCTTCTTTGGCCACCATTAAGAATAAGCCTTCGATCGCTTTATCCGTTACATATTTATTTAAATCCGCTTCTACTTTGCTTTGTGCCAAAGGAAGTTGGTTGTAAGTGCTGATGACGGTGTTCCAATGCCTTGCGACCTGGTGCTCGCCGATCGCCTTGTTTACTATCGGTTGGAATTTCTCGATTAATTGGTCTGTGGTAGTGCGTTTAAAATATTGAGTTGCGGCGTCGTTTTGGCCACTTAATAAAATATTAAACGCGTCTTGAATGGTTAACTCAGACAAGGATGAAACAAATACGGGTGCCGCTTCTTTTACGGCCGTTTCGGCTGCCCGGTTTAAATTTAAAATCAAGTCATCGACAAGGCGATTCATGCCTAAGCCGCGCAATGTTTTTTCAAGCTGTTGAGCTTCAGGGGGCATCAAAATTTTTACTGCCGCATTTCCAAAATATCCATCTCTTACGGCTAATTGTTGAATGCTCTTTTCTAACCCCTGGTTTAATGCTTGTTTTAGCCCACCAGCCGCTTCCGCCCCATTAATTCCGCCTGTACCTGGAAGACCGTTCACGCCGCCTACAGGCAGGGAGTTTAGCACCTCACATGAGTGAAATGTTAACGTGGCGGACAGGGTAATGGCAGCGAAAAGAGTTTTTATCGACACTTTCATCTTGATGTTCAATTAATCTTGCGCTTTTTCTCGTTTTTTTAATACTTCAAACAGAAGCTCGGGCTCATCGGTCGTAATGAATGGTACGTCTTGATCGAGTAAATGGTGCATTTCTTCTTCTGTGTTTACCGTCCAAGCATTGACCACCAAACCTACGTCCTTTGCTTCCTGAATCCAAGTCGGATTTTGGCGGTAAATTCTGAAATTATAATCAATTCCATAAAAACCGGCTGCTTTTGCTTCGGCTGGCGAAATATCGCCCATTAAATAGGAGACCTTCGCTTCAGGGTCCAGCTCCACGACTTTTTTCGCCCCATCATAACTAAACAAAATGTATTCCACTTGTTTTTCAGCGCCTAATTTTTTAACTAAATTCACAGCGTATTCGGCAGATTCTAAGGTTCTTTCCAAGCCAAGCGGGGAAGTTTTTAGTTCGAAGATTAAAGTGGTGTGTTGTTGCTTCATGCCTTCGCGTATATAGGCTTCCGCGGTCGGGATTTTTTCGCCGTTTGGCAAAGTTAAGGCCAATAACTCTTCATAAGTCGCTGTCGCAATCACTACGCCCATGAAATCATTGTCGTGGTTGACGACTAAAATGTTGTCTTTGGTTAAGTGGACATCGAATTCTGTTCCCACGCAACCGAGTTCAATGGCGTGTTTTAATGAGGCCATGGAGTTTTGCGGTAGCGATTCCTTCTTCCAGGCGCCCCGGTGGGCAATAACTGGATTCGTTTGCGCAAGCAACCCAAATGGTGTAAACGAAGCGACTAATAGCATAAAAGTAACGAAACACTTGTTTAATTGAACTATTTTCATTATATTTAAGTTTAGGTTTGACTAATCTTCTTGCTGAGGCCCTGACTTTTCGGCTTGCTGCGGCAGAGCTTTTTCAGGCTGCTGCGCCTCTGGTTATTCAGGCGTGCGTTTTGTGCCAGAATAGATTTGATATTCTAATAATCTACAATCTAATTTACCGTTATAAAATTCGATTCTTCGGTCCGCTTTTAATCCGATTTTTTTCGCCAAATCCGGATTACCAGTGAACACATATCCATGGTAACTTTGGCACTTTTTCTTGAAGAAATCGCCGATTCGAGCATAAGTTTCTTCTAATCGAGCATGGACCCCTAAGCGCTCTCCGTATTCTGGGTTGATGACGACCACCCCTCCTGCTTCGGTAGGTACTTCGCTGTCTGCAAAATCACAAGTTTGGAACGAGATCAGTTGATCTACCCCTGCGGTTTTCGCATTCACCAAGGTGATGTCCATAGCTTCCTGTGAACGGTCGGAGGCCACGATTTTAAGCGGAACATTTTTAATGATTTGGGCTTTTAAGCGACGTCTTTCCTCGTAAAAGACCTCTTCGTTATAGCCTATAATATGCATAAAGCTATAATTCATGCGGAATAAGCCAGGTCGTCTATTCGTCGCGATCAGGGCCGCTTCTATGGCCAGTGTGCCCGAGCCGCACATTGGGTTAATGAATGGGCTTTTTTTATCCCATTTGGTGGCCATAATCACACCTGCCGCTAAAGCTTCAAGCATGGGTGCTTTTCCTGGAATTTTGCGGTAGCCGTGCTTCGCCAAGGTTTCCCCCGAAGTGTCGAAGTATAAATCGGCCCGATTTTCTTTCCAATATAAGTGAAAAACCGCTTTGTTTAGCTCAGAACCGCTGTTTGGGCGAATGCCTTTTACGGTTTTAATGCGGTCCACTATCGCATCTTTTACTTTTAAATTTGCAAATAATGGGGTGGTAATGTGCGCATTCATGACATTTGAAGTCACAGAAAGGTATCCATCAAACGGGATGATGTCTTCCCAAGGCATGCGGTTAATTTCTTCGTACAGCACATGCGGATTCTCTGCGTCAAATGATTTTAATGAATAGAGCACTTGGCTCGCGCAACGTAAATTCAAGTTTAAACGAATACAATCGTTTACAGTACCATATAACTCTGCGCCTGTGGCAAAGGCTTCCTTGATTTCAAACCCCAGCTCTTGGATTTCTGCATGTAAATAGGGCGCTAAGCGCTTCATGCAGGTGATGATGATTTTATTTTTAGTGTTGAAAACTTCCATGGTATTTTTTGCAAAGTTACTTATTATTACAAGCATAATTGCTTAACTTTACGATTTAATCAAGTACAACATGGATATTAGAGGAAAAGTTCACGAAATTGGTCAAACGCAACAGGTTACCGACACCTTTAAAAAGCGAGACCTGATTGTTTTATATGCAGAAAACCCACAGTTCCCGGAATACATTCGTTTCGAGGCGACTCAAGATAGAACCAGTATTTTTGACAACTTAGCTGTCGGTGACGAAGTAGAAGTTTCATTTAACTTAAGAGGGCGTCCTTGGACCAATAAAGAAGGCGTTACTTCTTATTTTAACTCCTTGGTGGCGTGGAGAGTAAGTAAGGTCTCTACCACTCCTGTAGCGCCAGGACAAGCGGCTTCAGCTCCTGCTGACTTTCCTCCAGCGGTAGACATTACATCGGAAGACGGAAAAGACGACGATCTGCCGTTCTAAGCCTGTATACTGTTATTCTCACTTGGATCGCCGTTATTCCCAACGTTTTTTAGGGACACAGGTGATCTCTGATACTTTTCTAAGGACGATGGTTCTTGGGTCGAATCGATTCTGAAGAACCAATGAATCCGAAGAATAATGAACAATTTTAAATCTCGGTAAGTATTGCCCAGAGCGGTAACACCCCGAGATTTTTTGTTTCCAATTCGGTTTGGTATATAAGCCATCAACGATTAAACTATCCCCTCTTACTACATACACGCCTTTCGCATATTCTGTCCACTCCCCATCGTTATAACAAGAATCTGGAATGTTTTTCACTGCACTGTGCTGGTTTAAGGTCGCGTAAATCGAATCGCAAGTAAATTTAAACTCATGCAAGGTGTATTGCAATAATTCGTCGTGGAAAGGTTCGCGGTCTTGAACCCAAACTCCCTGTAAGTACTCCGCGCCGGGATGTTGATACTCAGAGTTAAAAGTGCAGCCCGCGAATTGGGCGGTTAAGAAGAAAAGCAGGCCGCAAAAATGCAGCCTGCCGAAGGAATGTTTTTTAAACATAGATTGTTTTAAATTGGTAATTATTTCAACCCTCCAATCATGTCCTCAGGTCGAACCCAAGCGTCAAATTGTTCGTTTGTTAACAATTCCAATTCCAATGCAGCTTCCCGCAAGGATTTGTTTTCTTTATGAGCTTTTTTAGCGATTTTCGCCGCGTTTTCGTAGCCAATATGTGGATTTAATGCAGTAACTAACATTAAAGAGTTTTCCACGTGTTTTTTGATACCGTCTAAGTTAGGCTCGATTCCCACAGCACAATGGTCATTAAACGACACACATGCATCCCCAATTAATTGAGCAGATTGTAAGAAGTTTGCTGCCATTACCGGTTTAAACACGTTTAATTCGTAATGTCCATTTGCGCCGCCAAAAGAAATCGTCACGTCGTTACCGATCACTTGTGCCGCTACCATGGTTAAGGCTTCACATTGTGTAGGATTGACTTTTCCTGGCATAATCGAAGAACCTGGTTCGTTTTCAGGAATGAAAATTTCGCCGATTCCGGAACGAGGACCTGAGGCCAACATGCGGATATCGTTTGCGATTTTATGTAAGGCGACCGCCAATTGTTTTAATGCACCATGACTTTCTACGATCGCATCGTGTGCTGCCAACGCTTCAAATTTATTTGGAGCTGTGCGGAATGGTAACCCAGTAAAGTTTGCGATGTGCGCTGCCACATTTTCTGAATATCCTTTAGGCGTGTTAATGCCGGTTCCCACCGCTGTGCCGCCAAGCGCCAGTTCAGCCAAGTGGTCCATGGTATTGCGAAGCGCTTTTAAACCATAATTCAACTGAGCCACATATCCGGAAAACTCTTGGCCCAAAGTCAAAGGAGTCGCGTCCATTAAGTGCGTACGACCGATTTTCACCACATTAGCAAAAGCTTCAGCCTTCGCCTTCAAGGTGTCGCGTAATTTTTCTACACCTGGGATGGTTTTTTCAACCAACGCTTTGTAAGCAGCAATGTGCATCGCTGTCGGGTACGTGTCGTTTGAGGATTGGGATTTGTTTACGTCGTCATTTGGGTGGACAAAAGGCTTTCCCTCTCCTAATGGATTGCCCTGCAAAACATGCGCGCGATTTGAAATCACTTCATTCACGTTCATGTTGGATTGGGTGCCAGACCCTGTTTGCCAAATCACTAACGGAAATTGATCCGCTAAGCCTCCAGCTAAAATTTCATCGCAAACCTGTGCGATTAATTGTTTCTTTTCTTCAGGTAAAATACCCGCTTCAGCATTTGTGTAGGCTGCCGCTTTCTTTAAATAAGCAAACGCCTCAATGATTTCTTTTGGCATGGATGCTTCCGGGCCAATTTTAAAATTATTACGAGAGCGTTCTGTTTGTGCGCCCCAATACTTGTCTGCAGGAACTTGTACGTCCCCCATCGTATCGCGTTCGATTCTATATGCCATGATCGCTAAATTTTGTTTTTAATACTCATTAAGCAGGTAATTAAAACTAAATTACTTGCGTTGCAAAAGTAGGGAAACGGGCCGTCAAAAGCAACTTGATTTCAAAGGAATTCGCCGGATTAAGCAACTGTTTTGTTATTGATTAAGTATTGTTTTTTGTATTCCATCGGGGTCAAGCCGGTTACTTTTTTGAAATGCCTATAAAAATTCGAAACATTATTAAACCCACATTCAAAGCAAATCATTTCAGTCGACAAGCGGTCTTCGACTAACAGTCTACATGCGTGGCTAATCCGAATTTCTATTAGAAAATCGTAATAGGTTTTTTTCGTCATGACTTTAAAGTACCGGCAGAACGAGGTCACGCTTAGATTGGCAATCGAAGCGATTTCTTCTAAAGAGATGTCTTTTTTGTAATTGCTCAGGGTATAGGTGCAAATTTTATTGATCCTCAGGGTGTCTGATTCATTCGTTTTAAAAAAAGCATGGGCTGAGGTGATGGGCTCGTACTCTTCTGTTTTTGCCAAAATCTTCAACATGGACATTAAGTTAATGAGCCGGTCAAGATCCGTAGTCCGGGTAGCTTGATGCATTAAATCTGCGAGCCGGTCCCGGCTTTTTCCTAAGATTCGCATGCCTTTTTGCGCTTTTTCAAAAAGTTTGGGTAAGTGGTAAGCCTCCGGCAAGTTTAAAAAATCTTTTCCAAGGCATTCGGGTAAAAAGTGAATCACGATGGCTTCCACTTTTCGATTCGGGTCATCCTCAAAATATTCTTGATTACACCGCCACATATGGGGCAAATTCCCTCCTAAGAGAATTACTTCTCCGGGCGAAAAATTATTTATATTGTCCCCGATAAACCGCACTCCTTCCCCTTGGATGACATGATGTAACTCCAACTCTGGGTGATAATGCCAAACCGACCCAAAGTTTTGTTGGATGTCGTGCCTAACGCTAAAAGAGGAATGGATCTGTGTAGGAACCTTATGAAAGGAAGGTCTCATAGCCGTGAATCCAAGTTTATAATTGTATGAATTTGTGATTCGAATCTATAAAAAATTATTATAGCAAACAAGCAAATGATAATTTTGTACAATAAATGGGTAAGAAGTAAAAACAAGATAATTCAATTTCTTCTCATATTTGTGAATAACCAATTTTGACGACAGTCATCAAGCAACGTAATAACATGCAAGCATCAACAAAGCAGGAAATCTGGCTTGTTGCCAGTGGGGATTTGCGGCCAGCGGCAAACCAACTATGTTGGCCCGCACAAGCTGAAATGGAAAACAAATTAATTCGTGCTGCAGAAAAACATGGGGCGGCGATCCGAAGAGCGCACGCTTTTGATACCAAAAAAGGGCACGGCTTTATTGATTCCCAGCGCATGGGTATCGAGGTGTTTAAAACCATTCCCAAAAATGCTGCGGTCATCGTGGCGGAAAGCGTTTGGCAGTATTCTCATCATGTGTTGGCAGGATTATATACCCATGAAGGTCCGATTTTAACCTTAGCTAATTGGAGCGGCCAATGGCCAGGATTGGTGGGCATGTTGAATTTAAATGGTTGCTTAACCAAAGCGGGCATCCGCTATAGTACTTTATGGAGCAAAGATTTCGACGATGAATATTTTAATCGTCTTTTTTCCGTCTGGTTGCAAACGGGTAGCGTCGAACATCCGACTCCTCATGTGATTCCGTTCGAGCAGTATGCTGTTTCTGAACAGGATACAAGGTTCGGACAAGATTTTGCGCGAGCTTTTAAAACCAATAAGGCGATAATGGGCGTCTTCGATGAGGGATGTATGGGGATGTTTAACGCGATAGTGCCAGATCATCTCCTGCATGAAACCGGAATATTTAAGGAACGATTAAGTCAATCGGCTTTATATGCTAAAATGCGGGAAGTGTCTGATGAAGAGGCGGAAACGGTATTAAACTGGCTGTTAAATAAGGGCATGAAGTTTAATTGGGAAGCGGAGTCAAAAGCTGCGGAGGCATTGACGCGATCGCAAACCCTCGAACAATGTAAAATGTATGTCGCTGCGGTAAAAATCGCGGCAGAATTTGGGTGCGACACCATCGGAATTCAATACCAACAAGGCTTGAAAGATTTGACAGTGGCGAGCGACTTGGTGGAAGGATTGCTAAATAATGTGGAGCGTCCGCCTGTGTACGATGAGCAGGGCAAAGAATTATTTGCTAATCATGCTTTACCTCATTTTAATGAAGTAGACGAATGCGCCGGGATCGACGCGTTAATCACCTATAAACTTTGGAATGAACTTGGAATGAGTGGGGAAAACACGCTGCACGACATTCGTTGGGGAGAACATTATCAGGGCGAAGGGATCGACGATTTCGTCTGGACCTTTATGATTTCTGGGGCGGTTCCGCCGGCACATTTTGAAGGAGGATACGCTGGCGCAGAAAGTTGGAGACAGTCGCCCATGTATTTTCGATTAGGAGGAGGCACGATACGAGGCGTCAGTAAACCTGGTGCCATTGTTTGGTCCAGAGTATATATTAAAGACGACCAGATTCAGGCAGACTTAGGGGTCGGGAACGCAGTCAAACTACCAGAGAAAGAGACCGAAAGGCGTTGGAAATCCACGTCTCCCGAATGGCCGATTATGCATGCGGTTTTAAAGGGGGTCGATCGGGATTTACTCATGGCAAAACATCAAGCGAATCATATACACGTGGTGTATGCTGAAGACGATGCTTCCGCCTTGCGCGCGTGTTTAATTAAGGGCGTGGTGCTCTCTGAATTAGGAATTCGCGTGCATTATTGTGGAATTTAACGTAAAATCAACCTAAACCTAAATTATAACCTAAGCTAAACGCAGATGAAAAGCCTACCCATTATAGACATATCCGTCATTTTAGTCTACCTGCTTGCCATGGTTTTAGTGGGTGTTTGGTATTCTAGAAAAAATAAAAGTGCCGAACAATTTACGAAAGCTTCGGGGCTAATTCCAGGCTGGGCGGTCGGGATTTCCTTATATGCCACATTTTTAAGTAGTAACACCTTTCTTGGTGTGCCAGGAAAAGCTTTTGGCGCTAATTGGAATGCCTTGGTTTTTAGTTTGTCCATGCCTTTGGCGGCCTGGGTGGCAGTAAAGTATTTTGTTCCTTTCTACCGATCTGCGGGAGGCGTCTCTGCTTACTCGCATTTAGAGCATCGCTTTGGGTCGTGGGCGAGGACCTATGCCATGATTTGTTTTTTGCTCACGCAAATTGCGCGCATGGGCTCTATATTTTTTGGAATTGCACTCAGCCTTCAAGCTTTAACTGGGTACGACATGGCTACGATTATGATCGTGGTCGGTATTTGTATCGTTGTATACACGGTGATGGGCGGCATGGAGGCGGTGATTTGGACCGAAGTGGTACAGGCAGTTTTGCTGACTTTTGGGGCGCTTTTTGTTTTGTATTTAGTGGTGGACAATGTGGATGGCGGAGTTGGCCAAATTGTAAAAGTAGGCATGGATGAGGGGAAATTTAACCTTGGTTCTATGGGCCCCGATTTTGTTAGTTCTTCTTTTTGGGTGATTTTATTGTATGGGTTTTTTATCAATCTGAATAATTTTGGGATGGATCAAAATTACGTTCAACGGTACCATACGGCAGTATCAGCGAAAGAGGCTGCAAAATCCATTTGGATGTGTGTGTATATGTATGTACCCATTTCTTTTGTGTTTTTTATTATTGGGTCCTCTTTGTATGCTTATTATGGCCAACAGCCTGAACTCACTGAGCTCCTTAAATTACAAGCCGCGACGGAACGCCTTCCGGCTTCAGCAAGTCCAGCAGAGGTGCAAGCACTGGCCTCAAGCTTAACCGTGGCCGATTTCGGTGATAAGGTCATGCCTCATTTTATGGTGACCATGATTCCTGTAGGCTTGTCCGGTTTAGTGATCTCTGCCATTTTAGCGGCAGCCATGAGCACCATTAGCTCGGGAATGAACGCGTCTGCCACCGTTTTTACGGAAGATATTTATAAACGTTTTATCAATAAATCCAGCACGAATCGTCAAACATTAAGGGTGCTATTTATTTCGACCGCTGTTTTCGGGATTGTGGGCATTATTGCAGGAATCGGTATGATCGGAGTAGAAAGTATTTTAGACGTCTGGTGGCAACTTTCAGGCATTTTTGCAGGCGGTATGCTGGGCTTGTTCTTGTTGGGATTAATTAGCAAAAAAGCAGGAAACAAGGAAGCAGTATTAGCTGTAATTGCCGGAGTGTTAGTCATTCTTTGGATGACGTTTTCATACCTTCTGCCAGCGGAATATGAAATGTTAAAATATCCACTGCACGCTAATATGATCATCGTGGTGGGCACCTTGGTGATTTATTTAGTCGGGTCGCTTTTAGCAAAATTGAATGGAAATAAGGCAAGTAGCGATTAGAACAGGGCTACGCTAATATCCTACAAAACAGAGAAAATTTGATATACAAATTCGGCGCTTAGGTTCAATACCTTTGGTTTGCCAAGATGCAAAAAACCAATTTAAAAGAAGTATTACACATATAGTATGCATAAAAAAACCAAGGGTTTTATACCAGTCATGTTAACTCCATTTAAGGAAAATGGCCAGGTAGATTATGATAGCCTAATTAGGTTAACGGAATTTTATTTACGTTCTGGAGCTGCGGGACTCTTTGCGAACTGCTTGTCGAGCGAAATGTTTGAGTTGTCCGCTTCAGAACAGGTGGAAATCGTACGGCAGATCGTTGCATGCAGCGATGGCGCTGTGCCAGTGGTTGCTACAGCTACGTTTGGGGGACCGATCACGCATCAAGCAGACTTTGTGAAACGGATGTATGATACCGGGATTGATACCGCCATTGTGATTACAAATATGTTGGCTGGCGCAAAGGATTCTGAACAACAGTTCGAGCAAAACATGGGGCAGCTGATGGAAGAAACTTCCGGAATTCCCTTAGGATTATATGAGTGCCCAGACCCCTTCAAAAGAGTGCTTTCAGCAGCATCTTTAGGAAGATTGGTCGAGACAGGCCGCATTACCTATCATAAAGACACCTGCTTAGATTTAGAATTGGTTAAGCAAAAATTAGCCGCCACAGAAAAGCATGAACATTTTGGTTTATACGACGCCTATATGGCACATGCCGTTGAATCGTTAAAAGCCGGTTCGGCAGGGCTTTCCTGCATACAAGGAAATTATTATCCTGAAATCGTGGTGTGGTTATGCAAGCACGCAGAAGACTCACAATATGCCCAGGAAGTGCAGCTGGTTCAAGACTTCTTTATTAATCATATGGACATCATGCATCATGCGTATCCGGTGGTGGCCAAATACTTTCTCAAATTACGAGGATTAGAAATCGGGGGATTTACGCGTAGAGACGGCGCTTCTTTTGGCGTGTCCGAACAACAAGGAATGAAAAAATTATATAATGACTTTGCAGAATTATCGGCAAAGGTGGATTTTAACCTTATTAATAAACTATAGTCATGCATTTTAAAACGATTAAAACGACTAACACGATTAAAGCGGTATTTTTCTTTTTTGCCATTGGGCTTGCTCAGTTTGCGCTCGCGCAAACCACGCCATCTACGGCGCTACGAGACTATTTGAACAATGGTGATAAAACATTTGCTTGGGAAATCAAAGACAGTATTTCTTTAGATGGGGGTACGTTGTATGAGGTGATTTTGACCTCTCAACAATGGAGAGAACATGTATGGAAGCACCAAATGAATGTGACGGTCCCGCACACCCTAAAGCACGACGGAGCTTTGCTTTTTGTGTCGAGCGGATCTATAGAAAATGGCGTCATTAATCGTAGAGACCCTTTGCAAAATAAGGAAGCCATGATGCTCGCGCAAATGGCCATCGATAACCAAGCCATTTCAGCGGTTCTGTATCAAACACCCAACCAGCCCCTTTATGGAGGAAGAACAGAAGACGAGTTGATCTCGATGACTTTCCATAAATTTCAAGAAGATGGAGATTATACCTGGCCCTTATTATTTCCAATGGTAAAAAGCGCTGTGCGGGCCATGGACGCTGTGCAAGAATTTGCGAAAGCGAAAAGAAAAACTGCGGTGAATCGTTTTGTGGTAACAGGATTGTCGAAACGTGGCTGGACGACCTGGCTAACCAGTTCACAAGACGCACGTGTAGAAGCCTTTGCACCTATGGTGATCGATATTTTAAATATGCCAGTGAATTTGGTGTACCAAATCGAAACCTGGAAGGATTACAGCCCTCAAATTCAAGATTATGTGGCCTTAGGATTGGTTCAAGATTTAGAAAGTGATCGCGGAAAAAATTTGGCGACTATGATCGACCCGTATTCGTACCGCCAGTTACTTAATAAGCCGAAAATGTTGTTTATGGGGACGAATGATCCGTATTGGGTGATCGACGCTGTGCGCCATTATATTGATGATATTCCGGGTCAAAATTACATTCATTATGTGCCAAATGCTGGGCATAATTTAGGGGATAAAGTGCAAGCATTTCAGGCTTTGTCGGCCTTTTGGGATTTTACATTAAAGGGAGTGTCCTATCCTACTTCTGATTGGAAAGCGAAACAAACGAATATAGGGATAGAAATCGCTGCAAAAACTTCCAAAGATCGCTTAGTGGGCGTGACATTGTGGGAAGCGGGTTCGGCGGATGCGGATTTTAGGAATGAACGGTGGACGAGTCAAGAACTGCCATTAAAGCACACTAAAAAGTTTATTGTGGAGGTTCCAACGCCTAAAAAGGGATACTATGCCTTCTATTTAGACTTTAAATTTAAGGATGCCCAAGGAAGAATATACACCCAAAGCACCCGGGCTTTTGTCGGCGATCCGGTGAAAGGGTTCTATTTAAATAAATAGGAGGAAAAAAATGCGTATAAACGTAATTGTTTGGTGGATCATTTTTCAAATATGGAGCGGGGCGGCGCAGGCTCAGTCTTTGGACGTGCATCCTGTGCTGCCGAGCTCTTTGCCGGATAGAATCGTATTGACGGCGGCCGAAGATCTTACCCGAGGCGCATCTGTCACTTTTAGAACGGCTCTTTCAGTGGAACGAGCGTTTGCAGAAATTGCGATTGCGGATCCGCATCCCCTGTTTTTTCAGCAGGCTCAGAAAATAACGGCCGAACGCCAAGAGGTTCGTACGGAAGGCCTTGATGCGGCGTATTTTTCAGTGAGTTTTAAAGATTTGGTGCCAAATACCGTTTATGCGTATCGCGTCGGTCAAGGAAATCACTGGAGTGAATGGTTCCAATTTAAAACGGCCAGCGATGCCAGTGAGTTTACATTTCTGTATTTTGGAGATGTGCAGACGAACATTCTGCCGCTATGGTCCAGAACGATTCGGCAGGCCTATAAGCAGGTTCCAGATGCATCCGCTGTTTTGTATGCTGGAGACTTGGTGAATCGTGGGAATCGGGATGTAGAATGGGGCGATTGGTTTTCTGCAGGCAGTTTTATTCACGCGAGCATTCCCGTTATTCCAACGCCCGGTAATCACGATCATGGGGACGACGAAAAAGGGAAATATTCCATCTCAAAGTTTTGGAAAGCGCAGTTTGAATTACCTAAAAATGGGCCGAAAGATGCAGTCGATGTATCGGAAAGCTGCTATTTTGTTGATGCACAGGATGTACGCATTATTACGATAAATACCGAGCTATTTGAGGAGTATAAAGCCGTTAAAAAAGCGCAATTAGCATGGTTGGAGGACGTTTTAGCAAACAATCCTAAGAAGTGGACTGTTTTGCTCATGCATCACCCGATCTATTCTACAAAACGGAATCGAGATAATGTGGATTTGCGCAAAGCAATAAAACCCTTATTAGATCAATATAAAGTGGACTTGGTGTTACAGGGGCACGATCACACCTATGTGCGAGGAATGGAAAAGGTTCCAATGGAAAAGGGACAGTCTCCGGGAACAGCATACGTCGTGTCTGTTAGCGGCCCTAAAATGTCAGAGGTGTTGAGGGCAGATTGGATGGATCGTACTGCGGGATTTACCCAATTATTTCATGCCGTTCATGTCAAAGGTGATCAATTGATCTTTAAAACGTATACCAGCTCGGGGCAGCTTTATGACGAATTTGAATTGCACAAACAAGCGGGTACAGTGAATCGTTTCCTGGATAAAGCGCCTAAAAACGTTCCAGAGCGGCATTAAACACAAAATAAACAGGTAAATACGTGTAAGCAACGTATTTGAAATTAATAAATGATGTTAAGGACCATGAAATTATTTAAAGGAATTCTAAGATTTGTTCAAAAGCCCGCGGTCATTGTGGCATTTTTAGGCTTGATGTTCAGTCACGGGGGCTATGCGCAATCGTCGCAGGCCATTTTGCGTTCAGAATTAATATTTCCCATTCAATCCTTACATGTGCACGGAAGCAGCTTGGTCGAATTGCCTAATGGGGAACTGCTCGTTGCTTGGTTTGAGGGTTCCGGCGAACGAACAGCAGACGATGTTAAAGTAATGGGTGCGCGCTTAAAAAAAGGTAGTAAAACCTGGAGCGCTCCTTTTGAAATGGCAGACACCCCCTATTTACCAGATTGCAACCCGGTCTTGTTCTTAGCAAATAATAAGTTGTTTTTAGTGTGGATTGCTGTGCAAGCAAATCGTTGGGAACATTCCGTGTTACGGCTTAGAAGCACGGCAAGTTTTGAAGGCGACGGCGCTCCGAACTGGACTTGGCAAGACAATATTTTGTTGAAACCGACCGATGCCTTTGCGGACGAAGTTGCGAAGCGACTAAAAGAATTGCCGGATCCAGGGCATGGATGGGCGGAATATGCGCCAAAATATGATCGCATGGTGATCGAAGCCAGCCAGGATTTGCGCAAGCGTAGTTTTGGATGGATGACGCGGATTAAGCCTTTAATTCTTGGAAATCGAATTTTGTTACCCTTATATTCAGATGGCTTAAATATGTCTTTAGTCGCTGTTTCTGAAGATGGCGGGGGGTCTTGGTTGCCGAGTCTGCCGATCGTCGGTCGCGGCCCGATTCAACCGACTTTGCTCCCTAAGAAAGATGGCACCTTGGTGGCATATATGCGGGATAGCGGAGATGCGCCATCGCGGGTGCAAATGAGTGAGTCTAAAGATGGAGGGCATAGCTGGACTGTTTCAAGGAAAACGGCGATTCCAAGTGGGGCAAGTGTGGACGCGGTCGTGTTACCTGACGGGCGATGGGCGTTATTATTAAACGATGTAGAGGATGGCAGGTATCGCTTTACCTTATTAATTTCGGAAGATGAGGGCGCAAATTGGCACACAGGGCAAGTTTTAGAATTAGATAAAGACCGAAAAGGCAGGTATTCTTATCCTGCTATGATCTTAGGAAAGGACGGACTGCTACACATTACGTATTCCTATCATCAAACAGGTGAACAAAAATCAATTAAGTATACGGTCATAGACCCGAAAAAGATTGCTGTGAAATAAATTTTATTGATCAATTAATTTTTGATCGATGCTGCTATTCTGAACAATCATTTTGCAACCAACATTAAATAACCTATAAACCAAAAAACATGAACATTAACAAGCGGCTATTTACCTATTTGCTTGCGGCACTTCCTTTATGGATGGGCTGGAATGCCTGCAGTGAAAACGCTCAAAACTCTGCGCAAGAAAAGCACGAAGATGTAGCTTTTATTCAAGATTATAGTATAAAATATTATGCTGATTCTGCAGAATCACAACCCGTATCCATGGGCTTAGATCGCAACGGGAAAGTCCAATTATTAGGGGCGAATTTTAGGCTTCAGCACTTAACCTCGGGGACCTTTTTGCATCCAGGTCAAATCGTGGAAGACCACTCGTACCGATTTATGAAAGAGAAGCAGTTGCTGGCTTTGGCGGTCAGTGCGGGGCAATTTGTCTATATGGATAAAACGCATGTGTTAAGCAATGCTTGGGCTGGCAAACTGTTTGTTTCTCATGAGCTTACGAATCCGTCTATGCTGCTTGCGAATGATCAACAAGAATTTTTAGCTTCTGATGGAACCCAATTGCATTTATTGAACCAAGAAGGAATCGTGTGGAAAGGTACGATTTCGGGAACTGAACCCGTCAAATCTGGCTCTTCACACACGGATGCATCCAATGGAGCAAGTTCGTTTTTATTAGTTAGCCAGGATGCTGTTTATCAATTTTTTCCTTCAGATAAGCGCATAGAGAAGGTGTTTTCTGCGGCAGAAGGGGAAGTTTTGACTGCTGCAGCCATTCATCCGAACAAAGCAGAATTAATGGTGGGTACGACGGCTGGGTATGTGATATACGATTTAAACGATAAAAAACGCGTGGGAGAGCGCCAGGAAAAACTTCCTGAAACGGACATTACCGTCGTGAAATTTATACAAGGTCATTGGTGGGTCGGCACGCGTCATGGCGCGTTTAAAATCAGATCTGATCAAGGGTTTGATTATTACGAAGGCGAGCGGTGGATTCCTGGAAATGAGGTGTTACAGATTATGGAAGGCCCTGAAAATTCCGTTTATGTGTTAACCAGTGGTGGCATCGGACATTTGCATTTCAAGGAAATGACTCTCTATGAAAAGGCCATGTATTTCGAACAACAGGTGCGTGCAAGGCACATTCGAAATGGGTTTAACGCGACTCTTTCTGGAATGACTCGTGGGGATTTAAGCACAGGATATATGAGTGATTCGGATAACGATGGCTTATGGACTTCTTTGTATTTGGCGGGCCAAGGTTTTCGTTATGCTGTGACCAAAGAGGAAGAGGCATTAAATAATATCATTGAATCCATGGATGCCATGGAGCGTTTGTTTGATATTAATCCGGTGGAAGGATTTACTGCCAGATCCTTTGAACGCAGAGGCACGCGGGATGTTTTGGGCGACCCAGAAAGATGGCAACTCGCTGAACATCCAGAATGGTTTTGGAAAGCGACCACCAGCTCGGACGAAGCGATCGGACATATTTTTGCTTATGGCGTTATCGCTGAACTAGTCGATCATCAACCTACAAAGGATTTAGCCATCCGCTTAATCGACACCCTAATGAGTCACATCGTTAAAAATGATTTGTACATGATAGATTTTGATGGTCAGCCGACTACATGGGCGCGTTGGAATCCTGAATATGTGAACGCATTTCCAACGAATGTAGGAGATCGAAAGCTAAATTCTTCGAACATTATCGGGATGCTTCAAACAGCTTATCATTTTACGGGTAAAGAAAAATACAAAGAAACAGCCTTCGATTTAATGGATAATCATGGGTATTTAGAGAACCTGGTTCGCCCAATGAGTGAAATCGGAATGGCTCCAGAAGATGCCGATGATTGGAGTAAAATGCTTTCAAGCGGATGGAATCACTCGGATGATGAAATGTATTTTGCGGGTTACTGGGGCCTGTATCGATATGCCTTTAACGATACGTTAAAAGTGAAATACAAAGAAGCTATTTTAGATCATTGGGAATTAGAAAGACCTGAAAAAGAAGGTGCCTGGAATATTTTCACTGCCATTACAGGCGTGCCTAATTTTGACCTAAAAGAGGCTGTATGGTATCTTCAGGAGTATCCTATGGATTTGATCAACTGGAAAGTAAGCAATAGCCATCGTAAAGACATAGAGTTATTAACCCCAAATTTTAGGAACCAAACGACGAAGGTGGTATTGCCTCCAGATGAATTGCAAATTCGTCGACATAACGCGAATCGTTTTGGCCTGGATGGCGGTGGAACAGGAAACCAAGAGAACAGCGCTGGGGACATTTGGCTTTTCCCTTACTGGATGGGCCGGTACTTAGGCGTGATTGATTCGGCTAACTAATTAATAAGATTGCCTTCTGGTGTCACAAAATTATGTGCCCAGGAGGCAATCATTGTATCATTATGTCGTTGAATATGAGCTCATATGCTAATATATTCCATATAAATGATAACATCGTACAATGCAAAGTGGGGATTTCCATATATATTTGAATTGTATAGAAACACCAATTATATACGCATAAACCAAAAACTAAATTATGTCAGCTAAGCATCAAGCCGACGGACTGGATTATACTGCAAAAGCAGGTAATCGATTGTTGTCTTTGGACACTTTCCGAGGCATAACCATTATAGCAATGATTTTGGTAAATACACCAGGATCTTGGGATTATGTATATGCGCCATTGTTGCATGCAGAATGGCACGGTGTCACCCCCACGGATTATATTTTTCCATTTTTCATCTTCATCGTGGGAGTCTCTGTCGTATTATCGTATCAAAAACTGATCGCTCGCGGAGCTTCTAAAGGCGCTTTAATCGGCAAAACCCTTAAGCGATCAGCGCTAATTTTTCTAATCGGCATTTTTTTAGGTTTATTTCCTGATTTTAATTTTGATGAAATCCGAATTCCAGGTGTTTTGCAGCGCATAGCTCTGGTCTTTTTAGCTTGCGCAATCCTTTTTCTATATACCAATTGGAAGCAACAAGGCATAATTGGAATTGGGTTATTGGTCTTGTATTGGGTGCTAATGAGTTGGGTGCCTGTTCCTGGAATCGGAGCCGGCGTATTAGAACCAGGAAAAAATTTAGCGGCCCACTTAGATAGCCTATACATTCCGGGCAGTATGTGGCAAGGAACTTGGGATCCGGAAGGGTTGTTAAGCACGTTGCCAGCGATCGTTTCTGGGATTGCAGGCATGTTAGCCGGGCGCTTATACAGCGACGACAAACTCTCTTTAGGAGAAAAAATTCAGGCTTTGTTTGCTGCTGGTTTTGTCGCGTTTGCGATTGGATCCGCATGGGGATGGTGCTTCCCTATTAATAAAAACTTATGGACAAGTTCTTATGTGTTATATACTGCAGGACTTGCGGCGATGACTTGGGCGACCTTATCGTATTTTATGGATGTCCGTAATTGTGTGCGCTGGGCGCCGCCGGCGATTGCTTTTGGGTCAAACGCCATTACAGCATACGCTATCGGAAGCATGTTGCCCTCCTTGATTACACCACTAAACGAATGGTATGTGGCCTCCTTCATCCAGAGCGGGGCGCATCCAAAATTAGCGTCCATGATCTGGGCTATAGGGATTATTCTAATTTGTTTCATTCCGATTTGGATCCTCTATAAGCGGAAAATATTTATAAAAGTTTAGTGAACGTATTGAAACCTTAACATTTAATTTATAATAGCAGAATATAAAGAATCGAAATTTGAACCATGAATAACGCGAAAATCACCATCATGAAAAAGAGTATAGCGACCATCGTGCCCTTGTTTTTGTTGTTTGTGTTGGCATGCCAAGAAAAGCAAACAGCTAATGAACAAATGTGGTCAAGCGGGGTTCAAGTTGGTGACGCGAGTTATGTGTTTGGAGACCAAAAATCTTTTCCTCAATCGCACGCATCTACTTTGATTCGCTTAGATGACGGTCAATTTTTAGTGGCGGCCTTTGGAGGCACCAAAGAAAAGGATGATGATGTGGGGATTTGGATGGTAAAAGGCGATGGAAAAAACTGGTCGGAACCTTTAGAAGTGGCGAAAGTTAGGGAAGATCCGCATTGGAATCCCGTATTATTTAAGGCGCCTTCCGGCAAAATCTATCTTTATTTTAAAGTTGGAAAAACCATTCCTAAATGGGAAACTTGGGTGATTACATCCGATGATCAAGGTCAAACCTGGACGACTCCAGTCGAACTTGTTGCGGGCGATCATGGTGGTCGGGGACCTGTTCGTAATAAACCTATTGTATTATCAAATGGTGTTTGGTTAGCAGGCGCCTCTCATGAGGAAGGACTTTGGGAAGCCTTTGTAGATAGAAGTGAAGATGAAGGGATGACATGGACCGCTACCCCCTACTTAGCGATCGATCGCAGCGGGGACGTTGGAAAAGGAATTATTCAGCCTACTTTGTGGGAGTCTAAACCGGGTCATGTACACCAATTATTAAGAAGCACAGCAGGTTCGATTTATCGCAGTGATTCCGAAGATTATGGAATAACTTGGTCAGAAGCCTATCGCACGGACCTTCCGAACCCAAATGCTGCGATTGATTTAGTCAAATTAGAGGACGGGACGTTAGCCCTATTATATAATCCAGATGCCGAAAATTGGGGCTCAAGAGCGACTTTAAGTTTAGCGTTTTCCTTTGATAATGGTCAAACATGGCCGGAAGAAGTCGTTGTGGAACGATCAGAAAAAGAAGATGGCGAACTTTCCTATCCTGCGATTATCCATTGGGGTGACGAGTTAGCACTGACCTATACGCATGAACGCAGAAACATTGTTTTTCGAACGGTATCAGTGCCAAAACGATAATTTGCGACGCAAATTTTTATCATTCAAAACCATAAAAAGTATAAGTATATAAAAAGTAAACCAATTAATTAAGATAAACCATAAACAACAAATGGCCATGAAACAAACAAGATTATTAACATTAACGCTTGCGTGTTTCTTCCTGGTATTTTCTGGATGTAAAAAAGAAGAGGTCAAGGAGGATGTACGACAAACTAAGCTGGAGTGGATCGCAGGCACTTGGAAGCAAAAGGATATTACCTTGGGAGCTTCTGCCCGCGTCTCGGGAATCCAGCTAACCAATGGGATGAGTTTGGTAACAGACCCTACATTGAACGCAGTATTTACAGCCCTTTTTGGGGGTAATCCATACCGAGCGACGGTAAATAATACCTACACGTTTACTGCTGATGGCAAGTATTCTATGGAGGGTGCCATGCTTGAATACGTATTTCCTAAATCTAAAGAAGGGGGTACTTGGAAGTTAGAAGTGCACGACAACGTAATTTCTATGTTTCCATCAGCGGCTGTTCGGGATCCGCATTGGGTTTCAAAGGTGCGTCCAAATGAATTGCATTTAGTATTATCGGTTAATTTTCCTGGATTAGGAGATGTTCCGTTAAACCTGTTGTTGGAGAAATAAATCATAGACAACTAATTAGTTAATAAAGATATACACTAGATTATGAGAAAATATTACATAACGCAAAGGTTAATTCCGTTCATGTTGCTGGCAACTATGACTGGGATGACCATGGCTGTACATCCTGCGCATGCAAACACCCCAGCCAATGCGAATAAGGTTTCGAAATACAATCAAGCTACTCAAGTGATTCGGGGTCAAGTCAGTGATGATCGCGGACCGATTGAGGGCATCACAGTAAATGAAAAAGGCACTAATAACACGGTTGTAACGAATAGCCAAGGGATCTTTGAAATTCGAGTAGCTGGAAATCAAAGTGTGCTGCGTTTTACAGGAGTTGGATACAACGCCAGAGAAATCACCGTTGGCGCCCAACGTTCGATGAACGTTTTGATGGAGTCGTCAACGCAAACCTTGGACGATGTCGTGGTTACGGCATTGGGTATTACCCGTGAGAAACGTGCTTTGGGTTATTCGATCGAAGATGTAAGCGGACGCGAATTAAATCGGGTCGCACAAGAAAACGTGTTGAACGCCATGTCAGGCAAAGTGGCAGGGGTCACGATCAATCAAACCAGTGGAGCAGGTTCTTCCGTTTCCATGATTATTCGTGGTGCAACGTCCTTAAACAGTGATAACCAACCATTATTTGTTATCGACGGAGTGCCGATCGCAAATACCTTAAATAACGTGAGTCAAATCGGTACCGATAACCGCGTGGATTATGGAAATGCCATTGGAGGATTAAATCCAGATGACATTGAAAACATTTCCATACTAAAAGGACCGAGTGCCGCGGCGCTTTACGGATCCAGAGCAGGGAATGGTGTAGTGTTGATTACCACTAAAAGCGGTCGAGGACTAAATAAAGCAACCGTAAACTTCAGCTCGAACTCAGTTTTTGAGACGCCTTATAAGTTTTTAGATTGGCAGTATAAGTATGGACCGGGATTGTTTTCAGGGATTCCTGTCGAATTGACAGGTAACCCATATACAAATCCACTGGGCTCGATCATCGATGAAGGAGCGGGAGGATTATTTGGTGGGGAACTTGATAAAGGTTACACCGGTGTACAGTGGAATAGTCCTTTAGACGAAAGAGGACGTAAAATTCCTACTCCATTAAGAGGATATGAGAACAACGTTCGAAATTTTGTGCAAACAGGAATTACCAGTACAAATAGCATTTCAATCGCGAATAATAATGACAAAATGAATTACCGCATTTCGTATTCGAATATGCAAAATCGCGGAATCATTCCTAATTCAGACTTATTCCGGAACACCTTAAATATTAATTCTGGTGTGAATGTAAATGAGGCTATAAGAATTACCTCTAATTTAGACTTCAGCCGAAACAACTCGAATAATCGTCCAGCGGGTGAGCGTGGAACCAACCCATTGCAGTGGGCATACAACGTTCCTTCGCACGTAGACATTTTAGACTTGAAAAATTACTGGGTAGATGGGCAGGAAGGATTACAACAACTTACGCCTCGCGTTGGGATGTATAATAACCCGTACTTCTTAGCGAATGAAGTTCAAAATAGTTTCGTCCGTGACCGCATCTATGGAAATGTAAAAGCGGATTGGAAAATCACCAGTGATTTAAGCTTTATGGTTCGTTATGGTTTAGATACCTATAATGAGCAACGCGAGTCAAAAATTCCTTATTCTTATACAGACGACCCGCGCGGTGGATTCGGAATTATCAACTTCAAACATTTCGAAAGCAATGCCGATTTCTTATTAACCTATAATAAGCAGTGGGAAGATTTCAACTTTAGTGTTTCTGGAGGTGGTAACATGCGTTATCAAAAAGGAAGCACGATCCGAAATGCATCCATTAATGGAACAGGTTTAATTGTTCCAGGCGTGTATACCTTGAGCAATATTTTGCCTGCGAACTTAGACTTTTCAAGCTATATGTTTGAAAGGGGCGTGAATTCGATTTACGCCATGGGTAGCTTTGGATTTAAAGACATGCTTTACTTAGATGTTAGTGGTCGGAATGACTGGTCGAGTACTTTGCCAGACGCAAAACCATATTTCTACCCTTCTGCATCGTTAAGCGTGCTTGCTAACAAAATCTTAGGCTTAGACGGAAACAAGGTTAACTTGTTTAAGTTGAGAGCTGGTTACGCACAAGTAGGTAGCGACGCGTCTCCATACAGCTTATTACCTGTATTAGGTAATGCGGGAACATGGGGAGATGTGCCACGTTTAGGAACTTCCGGCACCTTAATGAATGCCAACTTAAAACCAGAGCAAGCGACTTCTTATGAAGCAGGTATCGACTTGACCCTATTCAAAAACAGATTAAACTTCTCAGGAACCTACTATATTTTAGATAATGAAAATCAAATTTTCAGAACCAGCTTACCGCCATCCAGTGGATACGGTTCTGTGAATGTGAACGCAGGTTTATTAAGAAGCAGAGGCTGGGAATTGTCTTTAGGAGGTGTGCCAGTATTGACGGATGATTTCCGTTGGGAAGTGAACACTAACTGGACGAGAAACCGCACTAAGATCATGTCCTTGCCTGATGAAATGCCATTCTTTACTTTCTGGGAAGAAGCAAAAGGAGGCGCATGGACCTATCCGGGTGAAGACGTGGGCGACATTTATGCACCTGAAATTCGCGTAGTTCAAGATAAAACTTCTCCATACTATGGATGGCCATTATTAGAGCTTGATCCGACAAATGGATGGGCTACTTTAGCTGTCGCAAAAGAAGGCCAAGCGAGTAAAAACAAAGTAGGTAACTTCAACCCTAACTTTGTAATGGGCTTCCAAAACTCCTTATCATGGAAAAACTTAAACCTAAGTTTCACCCTTGACTGGAGACACGGAGGACACTTTGTTTCACAAACACATCGTTACGGTATGAGTAACGGTCAATCTGCACTTCCATTACAACGTTTAATGGATGCGGGCACGATGTCAGGCAAAGAATTGGCTGATTATTTAAAAGCGAATGCGGATCAATTAATCAAAGGCGGCAACGGATTTAACACCATGATTGGTTGGCCAACGCCTGAAAAAGCGACATTCCCGATTTACTTTGGAGCAGTATTGCCTTATGGAGGTGTCATTATTCCAGGGGTTTATGCGATAGAGTGGGACGCAAACGGCAACCCAACTAAATACGTAGAAAACTTGGGTGAAAACGTGAACCCGACAGCCAGACCAGCTACTCAAGGAGGAGGCACACAGCCCGTTCCATATGCGACAGCCGTGAATTGGGACTTATTACAGCCGACCTTATTCTCAGCGTCTTATTTGAAATTGAGAGAAATTTCATTCACCATTGGAATTCCAAATGAACTGACAAAGAAAATGAAAATGCAAGACGCCAGCATTTCATTCTTTAGCCGTAACATCATTTTGTGGACGGAAGCAAAAATCAACATTGACCCTGAGAATGCTTTCCAGCCATCAAGTGGTTCACAAGCGGGCACCCAGTTTAAACAAGGTGTGGAACGTTATAACGTAAATCCTTGGGTGATTCCTTTTGGAGTTAAATTGAATCTTACATTTTAAGAAGACATAAAATTTTTCAGGTATGAAAACTAAATATATATTTCCGATTCTTTTAATAGTCTTGATGGGCGGGTTGATTTCCTGTAAGAAAGAGCTACTAGAAATGAATGAAAACCCGAATGGAGCGGATCCACAAACTTCGAATCCTAACTTGGTGTTTTCAACGGTTCTTACTGAATCTGGCAAAGCATTTGTCAATCTCGGTTACCTTGATGTCGCTGGCTTGATGCAGCACACCCAAAAAGATGGTTGGGCCACCGGTCATAACGCATACGATTGGGGAGGAAGTAACAGCTGGTCGAATTATTACAGCATTTTGCGAAACAATAAATACGTGTACGATCGTGCAGTTGAATTAGACTATACGTTTCATCAAGGGGCATCCCTGGTGATGAAGTCATTAATTTTTGGCTTGATTACTGACTTATGGGGAGATGCCCCTTATTCACAGGCATTAAAAGGCGATGTGGAAGGACGTGAAAACCGCTTCCCTGCTTATGATTCCCAACAAAGCATTTATGAAGGAATTTTAGCAGATTTAGAGCAAGCGAACACGATTTTATCCGGCACGGTTACAGGATCTCCAGGCTCATCCGACATCTACTTTAACGGAAATGCGATGAAGTGGAGGCGCTTCGCAAACTCTTTAGCCTTGCGTTATTACATGCGTTTAGCTGAAAAATTGCCAGCTGTCGCAAAAGAAGGCATTGAAAGAATTGCCGGCAATCCAACCAAATATCCGATCATTACAAATGCTGCGGATGACGTGGCGATGGGATTCCCAGGAAACAATAATGGCGATTCGTGGCCAGCAAACGCCACTTATGATTCCGATAGTACGAATTATAGAAGGATTAAAATGGGGCAGCCATTAGTTGGAAAAATGCTTGAATTTAATGATCCTCGCTTAGGCGCTTACGCAAACCGTGTCGAAATTCCTATTCAGGTAGATGATACCTTGCCAGTGGGCACCGACCGCATTGTTGTGGCGACTATTAACGGAGAACAACGCAGAGTTCGTCAGGTGCACCCGAGCGTGTTCCCTGCGGGAACGACGATTAACGACATTAACCAACACCCAAATTATGTTGGTTTGCCGTTAGGTTTGGCCTTGCCATATACGTATAATTTAAGTCCTAATCCAACTCAATCTTCAAGAAACCCACACGTTTCTTGGGTGAATTCGGCTTTTGCGAACGCAAAAAGTGGCATCAAAGTGCGCCTTGTATCAGCAGCAGAAGTGAATTTTATTTTAGCAGAAGCAGCAGCAGTCTATAAGTGGAACACTGGAAATGCAGCAACACATTATAACAATGCGGTCCAAGCCTCTTTTACTGCATGGAATATGGGAAGCGCGGCGAGTTATTTAGCTCAAGCGAATGTAGCCTTTAACGGCACGCAAGAACAAATCTTAACGCAAAAATGGATTTCCAGCTGGACTATGGCAACAGAGTCTTGGTTTGATTGGAGAAGAACCGGATTCCCAAGACTTCAAGGAGCGACCCAACAAGGCGTTTTGCCGGTAAGATTTTATTATCCATTGGATGAGCGTAATTTAAATGAGGCGAATGCAAATGCGGCCATTGAAAAATTGCAAGCCAGTCCATTTGATGATCCATGGAGCGGGGGCACTAAAAACAGTATTTGGGCAAAAACTTGGTTATTTCAGGGCACAGGAAAGCCGTTTTAAAAATTCTATTAGTGAATAAAAATATGGTTGTTGAACGCCTCTGGGTAGGAACATTGCAAAGGTTTGTTGTAGGAGTTCTGCTCTGCATATTTTGTGCAGGTGGAGCTCTTGCCCAACAACCATTTATGGCAGGAGCATCGGTCCGGAACATTACTCCGGATCCGTTGTTGCCAGTTTCTGGAGGGATTGGCACCCCTAAGAAGGCCCAGGAGAAAAAGGGTGATTTGTTTGTCCGAGTGATGGTGCTTAAAAAGGGCGACGAAAAGCTTGCTATCGTTGGCATCGATAATTTGGGGTGGCCTTCAGCCTTAGGCGATTTATCAAGGGCTTTGGCACCAAGAATCCCTGCAGAAAACATCTTGATTGGAGCCACTCACACCCATAGCGGCCCTGATGCATATGGATTTCCTAACGAGCAAGGACAGCATTTTGCGGACTTAACCTACTTGAACCATTGCGTACAGCAGATTGCAGAAGCGATAAATGAGGCATACGACTCATTAAGGCCTGCCACGCTAAAAATTGCTACCGGTGAGGCGAAAGGAAAGATTGCTTTTAATTACTATGCAGAGGATTTATACGATCCTCGCGCAGGAATTATTCAAGCCATCGATATAGGAAATCAACAAGTTATCGGCACTTTAGTCAACTATGCCATTCATCCCGAAGTGCTCGGGTCGGATCGTGGGCTATTAAGTCCGGATGTTTGCGGTCCCTTATATGACCGCATTGAGCAAAAGTTTGGAGGAGTGGCTGTGTTTATGAATGGGGCGCTGGGAGGCATGGTCACTGCAGATAATCGGCCAGAAAATTCTCAAAAAAGTCAGGCCGTCGACAATGAAACCATGTGGCAAGAAGCAGTGCGGATTGGCGAACTCCTTGCAGATGAATCCATTCGTATTTTGGAAGAAAAAGGCGAGGTCGTTACAAATCCTGATTTAACTGTTCTAAGTAAAAAAGTTGATTTTCCTGTCGAGTCGCCCATTATGCAGTACATTTTAAGCAATTCGCCTATTGGATATTCAGGAAGTAAAGAAGGCCATGTCACTACCCAGGTGAATGTAGTTAAAATCGGTCCAGCTAAAATTTTAACCATTCCTGGAGAAGCCTTGCCGAATATTGGCTATTATTTGAAACGGAAAATGAACACTCCACATGCGTTTTTATTTGGGTTAACTAATGACGCATTTGGATATATGTTGACCAAAGTGGATTATAATAGTTTTAAACGATACGAATACATTACACGTACCAGTTTAGGAGAATTAACGGGCGAACTTTTTATAGAAGAGGCATTGTCATTACTGGACCAACTACATCATTAACATTCTTATTTTTTTAACGCTTTATCCCTCATTTAAATGAAGAAACTCGTTTTATTTGTTTGCTTTTCGTTTTATTTAACGATCAACCTTAGTTATTCCCAGCAAGCAACACAGACAGCGTCGACTGAAGAAACCGTCACACCTGAAACGGCACTGGATGCCTATTTAAAGAAAATTGATCCGTCCTACACGTGGAAAATTCATGATCAATTTAAATACGGGCCTGTGACCGCTTATACTTTAGAATTGACTTCCCAAACTTGGATGGGGCACGTTTGGAAGCACCAATTAACCGTGGTCGTCCCTAAAAAACTACGAAGTAATACTGGCCTTATGTTTATTGAAGGCGGAAGTTCAGATGATAATGGAGATGTTCGTTGGAGAGATCCTCGAAAGGATGCGATTGTTTTAGGTGTTGCACAAATTGCATTGCAGAACAAAGCTGTGGTGGCGGTGCTGCGCAATGTTCCCAGACAACCCTTATACGGCGGAAAACGTGAGGATGCATTAATATCTATGACCTTACACAATTTTAAAAACGACGGAGACTACAATTGGCCGTTGCTATTTCCAATGACAAAAAGTGCGATCCGCGCCATGGATGCTGTGCAAGAATTGGTTTCCCAACAACGATCAAAGGAGGTTTCAGAATTTGTAGTTTCAGGGGCTTCTAAAAGAGGTTGGACGACTTGGTTGACGGCTGCTTCGGGTGATCCTCGAGTGAAAGCCATCGCGCCGATGGTCATCGATATATTAAACATGCCTGTAAACTTAAATTACCAATTAGAAGCGTATAACGAATACAGCGAAGAAATTCAGGACTATACAGATTTAGAGATTCCTCAAACTGTAAACAGTCCTAAGGGCCAAGCGATTACTACGATGATCGACCCATATTCTTATCGTCATAAGTTGACTGTGCCAAAAATGATATTTAATGGCACGAACGACCCATTTTGGGTGATTGATGCGGTAAAACATTATTTGCCAGGAATTCCAGGTGAAAATTATTTGCACTATGTGCCAAATGCTGGACATAGCTTAGGCGATGGAAAGCAAGCCATTCAAGCGTTGGGTGCATTTTTCAGCTATACAGCGAAAGGAAAACCGTATCCGATTACGAATTGGACGACTCATGTATCAGATGGCCAAGTACACGTAACCGTAGAAGCCACCAAAAGCAAACTGGTGGGTGTTCGTGTGTGGGAGGCCACATCCACCGATCGAGATTTTAGAAACGAAACGTGGGTTTCAAGGGATTTGGGAATCAAGAAGGTAAATGAGTTTGTCGCCAGCGTATCTTTGCCGGCAAACGGATATAAAGCGTTTTATGTGGATCTAATCTACAAAGACGCTAATGGCAAAAAATATTCACAAAGTACACGTGCGTTTATGGTCGACAGTAAAAATGTTTTATAGACGCACGGGTTCCTTTTTCTGCTATGCATCCCTTTCATAGGGAAAAGGGTTTTACAACAAAAAAGAAGGGATAATCAACCTAAATATAGCTCCT
>CAYTDM010000002.1:0-21286 GCA_964436635.1 uncultured Sphingobacteriaceae bacterium | reverse complement strand
GGGAGCTTTTTTAATGAAAAAACCGGAGGTGAGAAGTTCACTTCCGGTTTTTAGGATGTTTAATGCTATTTTATTTGCTGCTTATCGACTTAAAAACATCGATTTTTTAGCATATAATTCGCGGAATACAGGGTCATTCAAATCTTTAATAAATCGAATGGCTTCCCCTGTTGATTTCATTTCTGGTCCCAATTGTTTGTCAACTTCTGGGAATTTATCAAATGAGAATACAGGTTCCTTGATGGCGTATCCGTCTAATTTTCTAACGATTTCGAAATCAGAAAGTTTGTGTGTTTCTAACATGATTTTCGAAGCAATATTAATGTACGGAACATCGTACGCTTTTGCAATAAACGGAACCGTACGGGAGGCTCTTGGATTCGCTTCGATTACATACACCTTCTCATCTTTGATCGCAAATTGGATGTTAATTAACCCTTTAACGTTCAATGCTTTTGCAAGTTTTATCGAGTACTCTTCCATTTTGTTCTTCACATTTTCTGAAAGGCTAAATGGAGGCAATACCGCGCTGGAGTCTCCTGAGTGGATACCCGCCGGCTCAATGTGTTCCATTAATCCGATAATGTGTACATCTTCCCCATCACAAATGGAATCGGATTCTGCTTCTTCGGCACGGTCTAAGAAATGGTCGATTAGGACGCGGTTTCCTGGTAGATTTTTCAACAAATTCACCACTGCACGTTCTAACTCTTCGTCATTGATGACAATGCTCATTCCTTGTCCACCTAATACATAACTTGGACGTACTAATACAGGATAACCTACTTCGTTTGCCACCTTGATCGCTTCTTCAGCACTTTCAGCTACTCCGTATTTTGGATATGGAATCTCTAATTCTTTTAATAAATCTGAAAAACGGCCACGATCTTCTGCAAGGTCCATGTCTTGGAAGGATGTTCCAATAATTTTGATGCCGTTTGCTTCTAATTGTTCTGCCATTTTTAAGGCGGTTTGGCCACCAAGCTGAACGATTACCCCTACTGGTTTCTCTAATTCAATGATTTCACGAACATGCTCCCAGAAAACCGGCTCAAAATATAATTTATCTGCCATGTTAAAGTCGGTAGAAACCGTTTCAGGATTACAGTTAATCATAATTGCCTCGAATCCAACTTCTTTTGCGGCAAGCAAACCGTGTACACACGAATAATCAAATTCAATTCCTTGCCCGATGCGGTTAGGTCCTGAACCTAATACGATGATTTTCTTTTTGTCTGATGGCTGCGATTCATTTTCCTCCTCGAACGTAGAGTAATAGTACGGAGTCGCTGCAGGAAATTCTGCTGCGCAAGTATCCACCATTTTGTATGATCTGCGGATACCTAACTCTTTCCGACGCGCGTACACATCGTCTTCTGTGATATTCGAGCCAAGGATCCAGGCAATTTGAGCATCTGAATAGCCTTTTTGCTTTAAGGTCAAGAAGAAATCCTTAGGGATATTGCTTAGTTGATAGCGTTTTAATTCGGTTTCTAAGACAACCAATTCTTGGATTTGTTGCAAGAACCATTTGTCGATTAAGGTTGCTTTTCGAATGGACTCTAATGGAACGCCCAATTCAAATGCATCTTTAATATGGAATAGACGATCGCCGCTCGGGTTTTCCAAGCTGTGCATGATTTCGTCTAAATTTCTGTTTTGGCGTCCATCTGCACCTAAGCCTAAACGGCCGATTTCCAAACTTTGGCAAGCTTTCTGAAGTGCCTCGATGAATGTGCGACCGATCGCCATTACTTCACCTACCGCTTTCATTTGCAAACCTAAATATTTGTTTGCTCCTTTAAATTTATCAAAATTCCAACGTGGAACTTTTACGATTACATAGTCCAGCGTCGGTTCAAAGTAAGCCGAAGTGGTCTTTGTGATTTGGTTTTCAATTTCATCTAAATTGTATCCAATGGCTAATTTTGAAGCAATTTTAGCGATTGGGTACCCCGTTGCTTTCGATGCCAATGCAGAAGAACGCGAAACACGCGGGTTGATTTCGATCGCGATGATATCCTCGTTTTCAGGGTTTACCGCGAACTGAACATTACATCCGCCTGCAAAGTTTCCAATAGCGCGCATCATTTTTATCGCTTGATCGCGCATGTCTTGGTAACATTTATCGCTTAAGGTCATGCCTGGAGCGACTGTAATCGAGTCCCCTGTGTGAATACCCATTGGATCAAAGTTCTCAATGGTGCAGATAATGATTACATTGTCATTGCTGTCGCGTAATAATTCCAATTCGAACTCTTTCCATCCTAAAACGGCCTGCTCTACAAGGACTTCGTGTGTTGGAGAAGCCTGTAATCCACGGCTTAATGCAGCTTCAAATTCTTCTTTTTTGTGAACAAATCCTCCGCCAGTACCTCCCAATGTATAAGAAGGGCGAATTACTAATGGAAATCCGATTTCCTGTGCGCCTTCTTTGCCTTCAAGGAAGGAGTTCGCAATTTTAGATTTTGCAACGCCTACACCGATATCTACCATTAACTGGCGGAAAGCCTCCCGGTTTTCTGTTTTTTCAATCGCAGCGACATCGACCCCGATTACTTGAACATTGTATTTTTCCCATAATCCTCGTTCATCTGCTTCGATACACAAATTCAACGCAGTTTGTCCTCCCATGGTAGGTAAAACGGCGTCAATTTGCCTTTCTTGTAAAATTTGTTCGATGCTCTCACAAGTAAGGGGTAATAAATAAACGTGGTCAGCGATGACTTTATCAGTCATAATGGTCGCTGGATTCGAATTAATAATCGATACTGAGATCCCCTCTTCTTTTAATGAAAGAGCGGCTTGAGAACCAGAATAATCGAATTCACAAGCTTGACCGATTACGATAGGGCCGGAACCGATAATCAGTACAGATTTGATAGCAGGATTTTTGGGCATTGTTTCAGACTAATTTGTTAAAAATCTTTTTTTAGTGCAAAAACAGAGGAAAATCGATAAGTAGAATTCCGACTGTTTTGTCGGAGTGCAAAGATACATCATTTTATTTTACTTGTGAATTATTTTTTGATGGTTCCGTTTTTTTGGCATAGTTTTGTATGTAAGGATAAGAAACCCATTTACTCACAAAACTAACTTAAGTATGAGAACAAAGTTTTTATTTGTAGCCCTTTTAGTGGCATGTTCATTTGCGGCAAGCGCACAGCAATACCGCACAGCAGGTGGCTTGATGATTGATATTGGCGATGGTACTACCTTCGTAGGCCCGACTGTAAAGCATTTCTTTACAGGTGAAAATGCAATTGCAGGTTCCTTGTTATTTGGAAACAATTTTACTGTATTAGGTGCAGAGTATTCTTACAACAAACCTCTTCAAGGTGCTCCGGGGTTATCTTGGAACATTGGAGTAGGTCCTCAAGTTGGATTTGGTGGTGGAGACACGCATTTATTTATACGTCCAGCTTTGGGTCTTGAATTTAAAATCCCGAGCGCTCCTTTAGCCTTAGGATTTGATTGGCGTCCATTGTGGCACGTAGATCATGGGTCTGACTTTAATGCAGGTCGATTTGGATTATCGTTTAAATACGTGTTCAAATAATCGAAATTTAAAAATTAAAAATTTTAGAGGGGTGGCGTTTGTTACCCCTTTTTATTTGCCTTTGCCAGAACGTTTCTTTATTCCGTGCCAAATCCTTGAAGAATATTAAGAAAATGAAGTAGTTTTGGGAAGCATATGAATACAACCGTAAAAAAAATCGCTATCGTCGGCCCAGAGTCCACAGGAAAGTCCGAAATGGCAAAAGCCTTGGCGGATCATTTTGGCACGATCTACATTCCAGAGTTCGCAAGGTATTACTGCGAAGGACTAAATCGTTTGTATACGATGGAGGATGAAATAGCGATGTTTCATGGGCAGCTTGCTTTGGAAAACGCCCTGTTGCCATTTGCAAAAAATAATTTGGTGTTTTGTGACACCACAGTATTAACCGTCAAGATTTGGTGCGACTACTTATTTGGTTATACTCCAGAATTAGTTTTAAAAAAGCTGCCTGCACTTCAATATGATTTCTACCTTTTAATGGATATTGATTTGCCCTGGCAAGATGACCCCTTGCGTGATTTTCCGAATCAACGTCCCTACTTCATGCAGGTTTGGGAGCGCGAGTTAAAGGAATTGGGGGTTAATTATAAAGTAGTCAGTGGTTTGGGCGAGGAGCGGTTGCAAAACGCATTAAAACATTTAAATAATGTTTAATCTGTTTGCATCGAAGTCACCTAATATTAATAAGTCACTCCTAATATTGATAAGTTAAATTTAGATTTATAATTCTGGTTCTCCTTAATGGATTTAGCGCCCCGTTTCTATGCGAATTTGGCCCTGTTTTTTTAAGGGATTTTGCGTGTTTTTGCAAAAAACATTCTGAAACGTGCGTGAAATAGAAAATTTCTTCTTACTATTGTATTGTCGAATTGTGTGTGTACCATCAATTAGATAATGTTTAGTAATTATTGGCCAATTAATTTCTATTCTATATGAAAGCATTTTATGCGTTTTTATCAGTTTTTTTAACTGTGTTTTTGAACGTTTCATGTGCGGGCTCCGGTAATGGACAAGCGCAGGAAAATCAAACAACCAACCAAATCATCCCAGGCGCTGATCGATTAGATCTTTATTTGCCTTTATTAGAAGGTAAAAAGGTCGGTTTAATGGGAAATCAAACCTCTATTGTTCAAATTAACGGTACACAAGAACATTTAGTAGATGTTTTATTATCTAAAGGTGTTGATTTAAAATTTGCTTTTGCCCCAGAACACGGGTTTAGAGGACAAATCGAACGAGGCGAAAAAGTCAGCAACGATGTGGATGAAGTGACAGGCCTTCCTCTCTACTCCTTATATGGAAAAAATGATAAAGCAGATTCCATAGTAAACTCTGTAGATGTTATTATTTTTGATTTGCAAGATGTAGGCGCCCGATTCTATACCTATATCACTTCCATGCACGATGTGATGCAGTTAGCGGCGAATCATGGAAAAAAAGTGATCATTTTAGATCGTCCAAATCCGAATGGCGATCAAATTGATGGCCCTGTCCGAAAAGACGATAAGTTTAAATCGGGCGTGAGTTATCACAAAATTGCGATGATTCATGGATTAACGGTGGGCGAGTTGGCACAAATGATTAATGGTGAAGGTTGGCTCGAAAATGGGGCTCAAGTGGACTTAGAGGTGATCCCAGTTGCAAATTATGACCACAGCATGTCTTATGCCCTTCCAGTAATTCCTTCTCCAAGCCTTCCAAATCATCTTTCTGTCCGTTTGTATATGTCTTTATGCCTTTTTGAAGGGACGGATGTGAGTGTGGGTCGAGGAACCGATTGGCCATTCCAGGTAGTGGGTTATGCGGATCCGATTTTTGGAGACTTTTCATTTACTCCAGGCGTGAAAGATGGAATGGCTTTGCATGTGGAGGGCCAAGGAAAAACCAACTATGGTCTTGACTTAAGAAATTTGAACCCGGATGAACAATCCTTTACGCTAAAATATTTATTGGACTTTTATAATTTGATGCCTGATAAATCGAAATTCTTTGCGAGGCCAGACTTTTTCGATAAACTGGCGGGTACAGATGAGTTAAGACTGCAAATTTTGGCGGGCAAAACAGAAGAAGAAATTCGTGCTTCTTGGAAAGAAGATTTGGACGCCTATAAAACCATGCGCGCGAAGTACCTGTTATACGGTGATGGTCAATAAATCTTACACAGACTATAGAATAAACTTCATTAAATTAAATACATTAATTAGCACAGTATCATAAACACAATAAACAGTAAACCAATCATTAAATAATCTAAATTATGTTAAAATGTTAATAAACATTCATCATTCACATTAACCAATTAAAAAGTATTTGAAAAATTTTACACACTAAACAATTAAAACAATGAGAAATTTTATTTTATTTTTTATTGCTTTTTGGTTTGTAGCCCCTCTGGCAGGGTTCGCGAATGCGAATTCAGCAACGAGTGCTGGCAGTATGCCAAAAGGACCTGAATCGGATTCCTATATGGGTGCCGAATCCGTTCTTCAGAACACCGTACGTGGAAAAGTAAGCAATGCTGCTGGACCACTTGCTGGAGTGAACGTAATTTTAGTTGGTGGTTCGACCACTACTGAGACCGACGCTCAAGGTAACTATTCAATCAATGTGCCAGCTGGTGCAACTTTACGCTTTACCATGGTGGGTCATGCGTCTAAAGATGTATTGGTTTCTGGATCTACATTAAATGTGGTATTAGAGTCTGTGGAAACTGACATCGAAGAAGTAGTCGTAGTAGGTTACGGTCAACAACGTCGTGGAAGTTTAACTGGCGCAGTTTCTTCTATCAGTGTTAAAGAAAACTTAGAAAACCGTCCGATTGCAGACGTTGGTCGTGCGATTCAGGGCGCGACTCCAGGTTTGAACGTTCAAATTCCTTCAGGGGAAGTTGGATCGGATCCAATCATCCGTATTCGTGGACAATTTGGTTCATTCCGTGGTTCAGCTGAGCCGTTGATCTTATTGGATAACGTGGAAATTCCAAGTATCCAAGTGATCAACCCTATGGACGTAGAGTCAATTACTGTTTTAAAAGATGCATCTGCAGCGACCATTTATGGTGCGAAAGCAGCGTTCGGGGTAATTTTAATTACGACTAAGCAAGGTGCACAAACAAACAGAGTATCTGTAGATTATAGCAACAACTTCTCTTTCCAAGATCCATCAAAAGATGTTGAAATGGGAAGATTAAGTGCATTAAAATATTCTCTAGATGCAGTAGAGCGTACAGGTGGAAACCTTGTGGGTGCATTCTACCGTGTAAACCGTGAGAGCTACAACCGCGCAGTGGAATGGCATGATAATTACGCTGGTGTTTTAGGTCCAGACGATCCGACTGTATACGGAAGAGACTGGTACTTTGATGCGGCAACAAACTCGAAAATGGGTATCCGTACTTACGATCCTCAAGAGTATATGATGCGTAGTTGGGCACCAACCAACCAACAGCATTTAAGTGTAGGTGGTACTTCTGGTAAAACCTCATTCAATGTTGGTTTAGCAGCGATGGATCAAAGCGGTATGATCAGCACAAATACCGATAAATTCAACCGTTACAATGCTTCAGTACGTATCCGTAGTGAGATCAACGATCACATTACTTTACGTGCCGGCGCGATTTATACCCAACGCGAGAAATTTTATCCATATGCGACGAACTCTACTACAGCAGATCCATGGTTATATATCTACAGATGGAGTTCTTTATATCCTCTTGGAGAGGATGAAAGCGGTGACGATATCCGTAGCCCATGGTCAGAAACCAAAAATGCAAATGTAGCGAGCATGAAAAACAACTACATGAATTTCTCTGTTGGTACGACTGTTAAAATCACCAAAAACTGGAATTTTGATTTTGACTTTACTCACGGAAACGAAGAGTACATCATCAATCGTCCAGGTACCAAATTCTATGGAAGAGATTCATGGGGAGCACCTCGTATCCGATTAGATGAAAACGGTAACAGAATGTATGTAAATGCACAAGGTTTACCAGTTTCTTCAACAGACGCTGGCGCAATGTTAGCTTACGAGTTAATTCCTCACCAATACACGACTGATGGTGCAAACCCAGATCACGTATATATGTTAACAAATAACATGTATGGAAATACCATCAATGCGTATACAACTTACAACTTAGATTTGAATGATTCACATGCGTTCAAATTTATGGCTGGTTTAAACCGTGTAACGAGAGATGACAAATCACACTGGAATCAAGTAACCAACTTGACCGATATCTTAAACCCACAGTTTAACTATGGTATTGGTACGATTACAGGTGGCGGTGGTCAGTCCTGGTCATCTCAATTGGGTTACTTTGGACGTATTAACTACGCTTTCCAAAATAAATACTTATTTGAAGCAAGTTTACGTTACGACGGATCTTCGAAATTCCCAACTGCATTGAAATGGAGAACATTCCCTTCAATGTCAGCAGGATGGGTTGTTACAGAAGAAAAATTCATGGAATCGATTGCTGATAAGATTTCTTTCTTGAAATTTAGAGGATCTTGGGGTAGTATTGGTGACCAGTCAGTAAGTAACAGCTTATATGTTCCTACTATGTCTACAGGTCAATCTACTTGGATTGGTTCAGGTGGAACTCGTTTGAACCAAGTTGGAACTCCATCTTCAGTTTCTGCTGACATCACTTGGCAAGAAATTTCTACTCTTGATTTCGGTATGGACGCTCGTTTCTTAAGAAACAAAGTGGGTGTAATGTTCGATTTATTCAGAAGAACCACTGACAACATGATCGTTCCTATGGAAGGGGTAGGTCCTACTTTCGGAACGGGTGCACCAGAAGGAAACTACGGTAAATTAGAGACCAATGGTTTTGAAATTGCTGTAGACTTCAACCACCGTTTTGACAATGGTTTAGGAATCAACTTGCGTGCGAACATGTCGGATGCGGTAACTACCATTTTGAAATACGGAAGCACTCGTAGCATCAACGGATGGTATGAAGGCAAAAAATATGGTGAAATCTGGGGTTACCAAGTGGATCGTTTATACCAATATGACGATTTCCAATTAGGTCCTGATGGTCAGCCATTAAAAGGTAGAATTACAGTTGATCAATCTAAATGGGCGGTATCCACTCGTGATTACAACTTGTTAAAAGATCCAAACGCTATCTACCAAGCTCGTTTAGAAAGCGGTAACTTCTTCTTTGGTCCTGGTGACGTTAAATTCAAAGATATCAATGGCGATGGAGAAATCGATCCAGGAAACTCTTTAATCGATGATCACGGAGATTTAACTGTAATCGGTAACTCGACTCCTCGTTATGAGTATGGTTTCCGTTTAGCATTAGACTTTAAAGGGTTTGATTTATCTGCATTCTTCCAAGGTATCGGAAGCCGTCAAGTTTGGGGATCAGGTTTCTTAGCGATTCCAGGTTTCAACTCTGCGGATGGTGCGATGCCAGCGGCTATTTCTGATAACTACTGGACTCCAGAAACTCCGAATGCGTTTTACCCACGTCCATGGAACATGGCTGGTTCAAACAGTGGATTTAACATGCAAGTTTCAGACAGGTACATTTTAGATATGTCTTATTTGCGATTGAAAAACTTTACTGTAGGATATTCGTTGCCTCAAAGTTTATTAAGCCGTGTAAATGTGAAATCATTGAGAATTTACACTGCATTTGAGAACTTCTTAACATGGGATAACCTTAAAGGTCTTCCAATTGACCCAGAAGAAATCGCGGGTTATAACATGTTAAATACCTCGAACTATAACTCAGGACGTACCGGTGTAGGAACACCAACTTTCAAAAGTGTTTCATTTGGATTGCATTTGAATTTTTAAGCTAAGAAATTATGAAAATTAACAATAAATTATTCATGCTGGCATTAGGGGCAACCTTATTTTCTGCTGGCTGCAACAAGGAAGTGTTAGACAGGCCACAATTAACTGCGCCTGTTGATGACAACTTCTGGAGGGGGGAGTCAGATCTTCGCCTATTTGCTACTGGATTTTATACAAACTATTTTGTGGGGTATAATAGTGCGTGGGGCGTGGATTACACCCCTGTTAGAGGCTATACTTTTGCGGATGATTTTACTGGAAGAAATATTCAATCAAGTTTTGAGTCGAATGTTCCTACTTCAAGATCAAGTACAGGTGAAAGTTACACCATGTTAACTCAGTACTCTGGTCCTGCGTTTAACTTTGGATGGGTTCGTAAATCCAATATATTTTTAGACCGTATTGAAAATGTAGCGAAGCCAAAATTGAACGCTGATCAATATAACCATTGGTCATCTGTGGCACGTTTTTTCAGAGGTTTTGAATATTCTCGTTTAGTGAGTGTATTTGGTACAGTGCCTTATTATGATGCGCCATTCAGCGAGAACGACCTTGATTTAATGTACAAAGACCGTGATGATCGTGGATTTGTTATGGACAAGGTATATGATGATTTCCAATATGTAATGAGCAACATGCGTTTAGACGATGGTGCTAACTTATTAAATCGTTATATCGCTGCTTCTTTGATTACTCGTTTGATGTTATTTGAAGGAAGTTTCCAACACTATCATAACATTGACCCTGCTCGTGCTAAAAAATACCTTGAAATGGTTGTTCAGGCAGGAGATTTTGTTTTGAACAGCGGAAAATGGTCATTTGGACGTGACTATAAGAGCTTATTCTCTTCTGAGAGTTTAGCTGGTCACCCAGAAGTGATTATGTACCGTGATTATAGAGAAGGATTGGTAATGCACCACATTGCTTCATATAATAACGGTACAGAGGGACAAACAGGGGTTAACCTTAATTTAGTTAAATCTTTCCTTGCAAATGATGGTCAGGTTTGGCAAAATTCAAGTGTAGCGAATGCTGATGACTTTTCTTTGAAAAGTTTAGCGGTAACGCGTGATCCACGTTTTGAGGCTTCTTTTATTGATCGTCCGCATACGCCATCTACTTCCTTGATTTATACTTACAAGTATGCCTCTCGTGAAGCATTGAATTATATCGGTGGCGCATATCCTGCTACTTGGGGTAGTAACACCAACACTTCAGATGCTCCGATTGTGCGTCTTGCAGAAGTAGCATTAAACTGGTTAGAAGCAAAAGCAATTTTAGCTCAACACTTTGGTGGGCCTGCTGTTACTCAAGCGGACATCGATCGTTCAATTAATGGTATTAGAAATCGTCCTGTAGACGCAGTTGCGGCAGCTAAAGGTGTTGGAAAATTGGCGCCTCTTCAATTGGCGAACATTCCAAATGATCCAGCAAGAGATCCAGATGTTTCTCCTTTAATGTGGGAAATTCGTAGAGAGCGTCGTGTTGAGTTCCACCACGAGCATACACGTTTGTTAGATTTGAAACGTTGGAAGAAAATTAATTATATGGATTTCAGTAGAGACCCTGATTATTTCTTAGGTCCATGGATTAATTTAGCACAGGACTTCCCTACGATTCCAACTTCTTTCAAAAACCTATTGAAAGTGAAGAAAAAAGATGGAACCATTGTTACTTATAATGGTGAAAATGCTGCGGATATCGTTGGTTTCTATATGATTGATAATGCACAAAATCGTCAAGGATTTGATGACCGTGTGTATATGTCTCCAATAGGTACTAATGATATTTCTAGATACCTTGATAAAGGTTACACCTTAACCCAGACACCAGGCTGGCAATAATTAATTAGGTTTATAGCCAGTAGGCGCATTGCGCCTACTGGCTATTTATTTTATTTGAAAAACAAGCGTTCATGCTTCGGTATTTTTATTCCATTTTTATTGGACTCCTCTTAAGTAGTCAACTTGGTTATTCTCAAACCTTTCGCTTTGCTCAAGTTACAGACACGCATGTCGGCGGTCATACAGGCCTCGAAGATTTAGCCCGAACTGTGGAGGATCTCAATGCACAAAAAGGCTATATTGATTTTGTCGTATTGTCTGGTGATATCACCGAGTTTGGATCTGATGAAGAACTTCAATCTGCAAAAGCAGTTCTTGATCAGCTCGAACTTCCATGGTATATCGTTCCGGGAAATCACGACACCAATTGGTCTGAAAGTGGTGGAAATAGTTTCCGAACAGTTTTTGGCGACGAAACCTTCTCATTTACGCATAAAGGATACCTTTTTTTAGGCACAAACTCTGGGCCTAACATGCGCATGAGTCCGGGTCAGGTTCCACGCGAAAACATCGTTTGGTTAGATTCCGTTTTGGCAGTGGATGCACCGGGTCGAACCCCCATCATTTACATTAATCACTACCCTCAAGACTCAGCTTTGAACAATTGGTTTGACGCAGTCGACCGATTAAAAATGCACAACATCCAATTAGCGTTGTGCGGTCATGGACACCAAAATCGCTTATATGATTTTGATGGAATTCCAGGTGTCATGAGCCGTTCTAATTTGCGCGCAGCAGATACCGTTGGCGCCTATAACATTGTCAGCATTTATCCAGATCAAGCCACTTTTACCCTGCGTTATCCAGGCGTAAGAACAGCGGAAAAAGCATGGTTAAGTGTTCCTTTGTTCGACCGTCAACTTCAAAACACATTAGCGAACTATCCAAGGCCGAGCTATGCCGTCAATGAAAAATACGCAGATCGTGTTTCTGTCCAATGGACGTATCAGGATCAAAGCGATATTGGTGCCGGAATCGTAGCATGGGACGATGTATTTATAACTTCCAACACGGCTGGACAAGTCTATGCTCTTGACCAGGAAAGCGGACGATTAAAGTGGAAATTTCAAACAGATGGAAAAGTGTATTCCACTCCAGAAGTTTGGAATCATTTAGTGTTTTTTGGCTCAACCGACCAATACATCTATTGTTTAGACGCCAAAAACGGAGAGTTAAAATGGAAATTCAAAACAGATAAAGCGGTGTTAGGCAGCCCTGCCATTCAAGATGGAATTGGCTATATCGGTGCTTCTGACGGAAAATTTAGAGCTTTTGATCTGTCAAATGGCACATTAATTTGGGCCTTTGAAGGAGTAAAAGGCTATGTTTCTGGTAAACCGTTAATCTATCAAAATAAAGTATATTTTGGATCTTGGGGCAATGATTTCTATGCCCTTGATCTTAAAACGGGTTTAAAAGTTTGGGAATGGTCGAATGGTTCAGCTAGTCGCAATCTTTCTCCAGCGGCTTGTTATCCTGTAGCGAGCAATGGCCGAGTTTTTCTGGTAGCACCGGATCGTTTTATGACAGCTTTAGACGCTGAAACCGGCGCTGTCATTTGGAGAGAAAATAAAGAAAAAGAATTAGGCCTGCGCGTGCGGGAGTCCATGGGGCTTTCTGAAGATGGAAAATTCGTCTATGTGAAAACCATGGATGGTAATGTTTTCGGCATTTCCACGACTTCAGATTTTATGGATATCCAATGGAAATCAACTTTGCAATTACCTTACGAATTAACGCCTACAGCCCTGTTGGCGAGTGATCAAGTGGTTTTTGTGCCAAGCCACGCAGGCTTATTAAGTGCCATTCAAGCGTCCAATGGTGATGTGTTGTGGCAATATAAAATATCCAACGCCATGATTAATCCCATGACGACCATTTCGGGGAGAAAGATGGTCGCCAGCACCATGGATGGAAAAATAGTAATGTTGAAGTTTTAATATATATATGACGAACCGATTTAGGCAAACCTAAAAATGATTAAATTATGAAAATTAACTTTAAAGCTTTATCCTTCATTACTTTTTGTGCAGTTTTGCTCTTCGCCATCGCTTGCGAAAAGAAAGAAACGAATGCATGGATTCGCATTAATCAGCTGGGATATACTCCACAAGGCATTAAACAAGCTGTTTGGGCAGCAAAAGACAATAAAACCATTCAGGAGTTTGCTTTAATCGATGTAAATAGTGGGAAAGAAGTATTTAAAGGAGATGCAGGCAAAGCTTTTGGGAGCTATGGACCTTTCGAATCCTCGTACCGACTTGATTTTTCTACCTTCTCAGACACAGGAAAATATTATTTAAAAGTAGGCAGTACCAAATCACCGGAATTTAGAATTGCAGCGGATGTGTATAAAGGCGCAGCAGATTTTGCCTTGAAATACATGCGTCAACAACGCAGTGGATTTAACCCATATTTTCAAGATTCTTGCCACGTTCATGACGGCTATACCATGTACGGGCCAATGCCTGACAGCACTTTGGTGGATGTTTCTGGTGGATGGCACGACGCATCGGATTATTTACAATATTCAACTACTTCTGCGAACGCAACATACCATTTGTTAGCTGCATATCGTGATTTCCCTGAGGTTTTTGGAGATCAGCACCTGGCCAATGGCTTAGAAGGTGGAAACGGCATAGCCGATGTGTTGGATGAAGCACGTTGGGGCTTGGAGTGGTTGTTGAAAATGCACCCTCGTCCAGATTGGATGTTCAATCAGCTTGCAGATGACCGCGATCACTCCGGTTATCGTCTTCCTACCATAGACAGCGTGGATTATGGCATGGGACCTGGAGGTCCGCGTCCGGTTTATTTTATTACTGGAGATCCACAAGGATTAGGAAAACATCAAAACCGTGCGACAGGCACTTCGTCGACTGCGGGTAAATTTGCAAGTGCGTTTGCGCTAGCGGCACAAGTGTACGCAGAAAAAGAAGATAAAATCGCGATTACATTTAGTCAAAAAGCGAAAACAGCATTTAATTATGGTTTAAAGAAGCCAGGAGTTTCTCAGACGGCCCCAATGCGTGCGCCTTATTTTTATGAAGAGGATAACTGGGTAGACGATATGCAATTAGGCGCTGTGGCCTTGTGGCAATTAACAGGTGATGCCAGCTATCTAAAAGAAGCGAGTAATTATGGCCGTCAAGAAACCGTGACACCGTGGCTGGGCGCAGACACTGCTCGTCATTACCAATGGTATCCTTTCCATAATTTTGGTCATTATGAGATTGCGAAGCAACATGATGATGAATTAAGCCCAGAATTTGCTGGATACTATAAAGAAGGCATTGAAAAAGTGTGGGCAAAAGCAAAAGACAACGCGTTTTTTAGAGGCGTGCCGTTTATTTGGTGCTCGAATAACTTGACTACTTCTTTTGCGATCCAATGTTATTTATATAGAACCTTAACGGGGGATGATACCTACGCTGAATTAGAGCAAGCAAACTTTGATTGGCTGTTTGGCTTGAATCCATGGGGAACCAGCATGGTGTACGGCTTGCCTTCATGGGGCGACACGCCGGTTAAGCCACATTCTTCCTTAACATTCCTTCATGGAATTCCGCTGGATGGAGGCTTAGTGGACGGTCCGGTTTATGGGTCGATTTTCAATAGCCTTACTGGTGTTCATTTAGAAGGCGAAGATGAATATGGCATGTTCCAATCAAATTTAGCCGTGTATCACGATGACTTTGGGGATTATAGTACGAATGAACCGACCATGGATGGTACGGCGTCTTTAATTTATTTGTTGGCGGCAAAGGAGTTTGAGTCCTTAGGAGGGGCGAAGGGAAAAAAGTAGTCTTTGATCGCTACGGAGCCATTGTTCGAGGCGATACGACAAAGAAAGAAATAGCGCTCGTATTTACTGCTGATGAGTTTGGAGAAGGAGCAGAAACCATCTTAAGTACGTTTAAAGAAAAGAACGTAAAAGGATCATTTTTCTTGACAGGAAAGTATTACGAGGCAAAAAATAACACCCCCTATCTACAATGGATGATCCGCGATGGACATTATTTAGGAGCTCATTCTGATCAACATTTGTTATATAATGACTGGACGAAACGAGACAGTTTATTAGTAACAAAAGAAGAATTTGAACGGGATTTGATCGAAAATTATAAAAAAATGGAGCGATGGAAGGTTCAAAAGCGCGATGCTTTATATTTCATGCCTCCTTATGAATGGTACAATCAAACAATTACCGATTGGACTGCTGACAATGGGTTAAAATTAGTTAATTTTACCCCGGGTTTACGGACTGCTGCGGACTATACCTATCCTGAGATGGGTGAAAATCGATATTTGACTTCCGAGTGGATTTACCAACATGTAATGGATTACGAGCAATCTAATTCCAATGGATTAAATGGATTTATGGTGTTAATTCACCTGGGGACGGATCCACGGAGACCAGATAAGTTTTATAATTTATTGCCAGCGTTAATCGATGATTTGCGCAGCAAAGGATACGAATTTAAACGAGTGGATGAGTTATTAAACGAATAATAAGTCCCTCGAGCGGTGATAATAGTCTATATTTTGAAATTTGTATATTGAATTTGTAATGACAAATACAACGGAAAAAGAATCGAACTATCAGGATCTTGATAAGATGTCAATTCAAGAGATTTTGACAAACATTAATCAAGAAGATCATACAGTGGCTGAAAGCGTTCAAAAGTGCATTCCACAGATTGAAGCGCTAACTGCTGCGACAGTTACAGCCATGAAACAAGGCGGGCGTTTATTTTATATCGGCGCAGGCACGAGCGGTCGTTTAGGCATTTTAGACGCATCTGAATGCCCTCCTACTTTTGGGGTGCCTTTTGATTGGATCATTGGGATCATTGCGGGCGGCGATGTGGCGATTAGAAAGGCCGTGGAGTTTGCAGAAGATGACGAGGACCAAGCTTGGATTGATCTTCAAGAATTTGGCATAAACGCGAACGATGTTGTGATCGGGATTGCTGCTTCAGGTGGCACACCATATGTGTATGGTGGCTTAAAAGCTGCGAATGCAGCAGGATTAGTTACTGGTTGCATCGTTTGTAATAATGGTACTAAAATCGCCGCAGAAGCTAAGTTTCCGGTCGAGGTCGTGACAGGCCCAGAATTTGTGACTGGTTCTACGCGTATGAAAGCTGGATCCGCTCAAAAAATGGTGTTAAACATGATCTCTACGACGGTCATGATCCAATTAGGTCGTGTAAAAGGAAATAAAATGGTCGACATGCAATTGACGAATAACAAATTATTCAGCAGAGGCGTGCGCATCATTATGGAAGAAACAGGCATCGACGCAGATCACGCAGCAGATTTATTAGAAAAATATGGCAGCGTTCGAAACGCGATCAAAAGTACTCAAGTAGAAAAGGATTAATCTAAATCGAATAGCACATGTCTCCAATTGTTTTATTAAGCTTTATAGCGGTTTATTTTGCTATACTTTTAAGCATCTCCTATTTTACCTCTCGAAATTCATCCGATAACGCTACCTTTTTTGTTGCTAACCGCAGTTCGAAATGGTATATGGTCGCTTTTGGAATGATTGGAGTCGCTTTATCAGGCGTTACCTTTATTTCAGTGCCTGGTGCGGTTGGAAACAGTAATTTCGGCTATTTTCAATTTATCTTAGGAAACGCTGTAGGCTTTTTAATCATTGTGTTTGTGCTATTGCCGTTGTATTATCGGCTGAATTTAACATCCATTTATACATATTTAGAGAAACGTTTGGGGCCAAATAGCTATAAAACAGGCTCCATGTATTTCTTATTATCTAGAACCATTGGGTCTGCTTTTCGCCTTTATTTGGTAGCGATTATTTTGCAGCGCTATATTTTTGACACCTGGAATGTGCCTTTCGCGGCCACCATTATCGGCTGTTTGATGTTGATCTGGCTTTACACTAATAAAGGAGGGCTTAAAACGATTATTATTACAGACTTGTTCCAAACCTTTTTCTTGGTACTTGCTGTGATTTTATCCATCTATTTCATGGCAGATAGCTTAAATTTAGGCGTCGTAGAAACCATTGAAACCATTAAAAACAGCTCTTACTCCAAAGTGTTTTTCTGGGAAGACTTCCTGGGAAATAAAGCGCATTTCTGGAAGCATTTCCTTGGAGGTATTTTTATAACCGTAGCGATGACGGGTCTAGACCAGGACTTAATGCAAAAGAATTTGAGCATGAAGACCATTGGAGAAGCACAAAAGAATATGCTGACCTTCACGGGAATCTTTGTGGTCATTAACTTGTTTTTCTTGGCTGTGGGCGCGTTATTGTATGTGTACGCTGCGCAAAACGGCATTGACGTTACCGATAAAACATTGTTCCCTACACCCGATTATTTATATCCAGAAATTGCCTTAAACCATTTAAGCATACTTCCTGGAGTCATCTTTATGTTAGGATTAACGGCAGCGACCTTTGCAACTACGGATTCAGCTTTGACGGCCTTGACCACTTCATTCTGCGTAGACTTTTTAGGATTTAATAAAAAGGAAAATCCAAACTCGCCAGAATTAGTAAGAGTAAGAAACCGCGTACACATTGGCTTCTCGCTCATTATGCTATTGGTGATTTTAGCCTTCCGCATAATCAATGATGATTCTGTGGTGAACGCCATTTTTACTGCCGCTAGTTACACCTATGGTCCATTATTAGGATTGTTTGCATTTGGTATTCTAACTAAACGCAGCGTGACGGATCGTTTGGTGCCTTATATTTGTGTGTTGTCTCCGATACTTTGTTATTTAGTGATCACCTATATTATTCAGCCGTACACCAGCTATAATATGGGATTTGAGTTAATCATTTATAACGGTTCATTATCGTTTTTGATGTTGCTCATGATCTCTAAAAAAGAAAGCTACGCATAAGTCAGGGCATTTCATTTTTTGCTTTCAAGTTCTTCAATAATTCTTGCCAAATATGCTGGTAGTGGCCAGGTATTTGTGTAACTTTACCTCTGTATAACGATTATAAACAACTAAATACAGGTGATATGTACGATTTAATTGATGAAACAACGAAAGAAATTCAAAACAGGATTAATGGATTTGTTCCAGAATTTGGAATCATTTTAGGAACCGGTTTAGGAAAATTAGTGGACGAAATCGAGGTCATTCACAGCATTACTTATTCTCACATCCCGAATTTCCCCATTTCCACCTTAGAGTTTCATCGAGGTAAATTAATTTTTGGTCTTTTAAGCGGGCGCAAAGTCGTGGCCATGCAGGGTCGTTTTCATTACTATGAAGGATACGACATGCAACAGATTACCTTCCCCATTCGAGTGATGAAAGAATTGGGCATTAAAAAATTATTTGTATCTAACGCTTCTGGATCACTAAATCCAGCCATTAAGAAAGGTGATTTGGCCATCCTTACAGATCATATCGATTTAATGCCAGATAATCCTTTAAGAGGTATTAATAACGAACGTTTTGGGCCAAGATTTCCAGACATGAGTCGTCCATATGATTTTGATATGGTTGATCAAGGGATGGCCATCGCAGAAAAGCATGGCTTTGCAGCGCATAAAGCAGTGTACGTGGGCACCAAGGGACCAAATTTAGAAACCCGTGCAGAATATCGATACATGCGCATTATTGGCGGGGACATTGTCGGCATGAGCACAGTTCCAGAAGTCATTGTGGCGAATCACGCCGGTCTACCTGTGTTTGCGATTTCAGTCGTCACAGACGAGGGCTTTCATGAAGACTTACAACCGGTCTCTTTAGATGAAATTATTGCGGTAGCGAATCTATCTGAACCAAAAATGACATTAATTTTGAAAGAATTGGTAGCTTTGCAAGAATGAGAAAACGCTGGTTTTGGCTGATTATTTTAACGGTCTTGTCGGTCTGCACGCTGGATGTTCGCGCGCAACAGGATCCGCAATGGAGTACGGGATTGGATGAAGCGAGGCAAAAAGAGGACAATAAAAAAGACACCGTCATTTATTCTTCAAGGTTTGTGCGGTATGCGACCTTAGCCATGTTAAAGCAGGGCACGTTCACCTATCAGATAGATACTGCGCATAAGAATTTTCAGTATTATAACCCGCAAAACCAACCCTTTAATCCGAGCATTCACTTGGGCAGTTATGGATTGGCTACGCGTGATTTATTATTTAACCCAAATAAGACCATCGGCCTTCAAACGGGCTTTCGCAGCTTAGAAAGATATCTTTACCGTTCAGATGAGGTGCAATACTATCGTGCAAGAGCCCCTTATACCGAACTCTATAATGTCGGGTTTTTCTTTGAAGACCAGGTGTTGCGGGCTAAAATCACCCAAAACGTACACTCCAGGTGGAATGTAGGGGGCGAGTTTCACGGTGCCAAAGCTCAAGGGTATTATGTCAACCAACAGTATGGAGATATTCGTTGGGTGTTTTTCTCCTGGTACGAATCCAAAAACCATCGGTATAACTTAATTACCAATGGGGTGTTTAATAAATTGACCGCCAGTGAAAACGGCTCGATTTTAAACGATACCGTCTTTAGAGACCCAGAACGCCGCAGCAGCGTAGCAGAATTTGTACGATTAAGGGGGCAGGGAGATAATCGGCCTAAAAACCGTTGGGTAGATAATGAATTGTTTTTGCGACAGAGCATATATCTTGGCAAGTTAGACACCATTAACAAAGGCCTGCCAGAACAACAGTTATTGCCCACGAATCGATTTGCGCACAGCATAAACTATAAAAAACAACAGTATTCCTTTTTTAAAAACGAAGAGGATGTGTACGGCGCCTTGCCTTTTAGAGAGAGTGTGCTGGCCACAGACACGACGCGGCTTTCGACCATCACGAACGAGTTTAATTACAGTTTCTTTTTGCGGGGCAAATCCCAGTCGGTGATTAAAAACGAGGTGAAATTAGATGTGGGGTACCAATTAGACATGCATTGGTTGTCGTCCAGAACTCGCTCGCCTTTTTATCAAAACAGCATGATCAAGGCGGGATTGGCGTATCGCTTTAGTGATCGTTTACATCTGACAGGGGATTTTAGGCAAATTTTGCAAGGGCAACATTTCGGTGATTACCTGTATGAAGCGAATTTAGACGTGTTGCTGAGTAAATCGGCAGGCAAAATTCAGCTTGGGGCGTACACGCAGAATAAATCGCCTGAGCTCGCTTATGAATACATGGATTACACCTACCATCAGTGGGATCAGCAGTTTGAGAAATCAAAAACGACTAACTTTGCGTTCACCTATTTAAATGACCAACTTGGGTTTCGTGGCCGGGCTGAATACTTTTTGATTAATAATTACCTTTACTTTAAAGAAGTCGACAATCCGAACGGTTTGCCAGAGCTGATGAAGGTCATCGAGCCGACGCAGTTTGATAAAAACATTAATTTATTAAAAGTCAGCGTGACGCAAGCGTTGAAATTTGGAAATTTCCATTTCGATAATCACGCGGTTTACCAGCAGTCGGATTTTAATGATGTCTTAGCCATTCCAAGCTTGTATACATGGCATTCCCTTTATTTTAACGGCAATTTGAGCAAAGGGGCCATGAACTATAACATCGGGTTGGACGTGCGATTTAACACGCCTTTCCGTACGCCTTCTTACTCCATTAACACCGGGCAGTTTTATAATGATAACGTCGGCATAGAATTTTCTACCTATCCGATCGTGGATACGTGGGTAACGGCCACTATTAAACGTGTAAATTTATTTTTGAGTTATAATTTCCTAAATCAACATCTTTATCCAAAAGGCTATTATACCGTGCGCAGGTATCCGATGCAAAACGCCAATTTCCGCATGGGTGTCGTTTGGAGGTTTTACGATTAATGGCGAGTATCGTTTTTAGTGTTTGGTGCAAGGCTATAATTTTTTGCTGCGCAAATTTTTTCTGCTAATAATGAGCACAATCGAAAAAAAATAAGAATAATTTTAAAAATAAATTTTGAATTCCATTAAACTGCATTATATTTGCAGTCCCAAACCCAAGGGAGATTAGCTCAGCTGGTTCAGAGCACCTGCCTTACAAGCAGGGGGTCACTGGTTCGAACCCAGTATCTCCCACCACTT
>CAYTDM010000001.1:167721-188910 GCA_964436635.1 uncultured Sphingobacteriaceae bacterium | reverse complement strand
TATTCTTATACTCGCTGAACGGATTAAAAGCAAGATGCTTTCTGCTCATTGCCAAACGGCAAAGCGTGGTAAATCCAATCATATACAGCCAAATGGTGTTATGTGTCAAACTTTGGGCGTCACGCAGGTAGTAATCAAATTCCTGTACAAAATCAGGGGTAAGGTCGTTAAAAGACACATCGGAATAACCGTATTTTGTCAGTACAAAATTTCGCAGGTGCTTTAAAAGTGTTTTGTACTTACTGCGTGTACCATTTACCCGAAGTCCGTTATTGACCTTTTTCTCATAATCGGAAAGGAACTGTTCATAAAATTTGAAAAAGGTCAGTTCTCCGCTTTCCATTCCAAGAAAGGAATTTTTAAGTTTAGCACTGTTTACAGCTCCCTCGTTCTTTAAAATTTTGGAATAGCATTCCTCAATACCCAAACGGATTTTGTCGAGTTTACTGTTTGTTTCTTGGGCTTCTCGGCTTTTACCTAAAACCCTGCCGTACTTCAAATCCCAATTTGTTGCGGAAATATCCAGCTTGGTGCTAAATGCAGACTGTTTGCCGTTTACGGTAATCCTGCACATAACCGTAACTTTTCCGTTTTTCTTCGGGGCATTCTTTTTAAGGTAAAACAATACCTTAAATGTTGATTTTTTTGTCGTTTCCATACTCGCAATTCTTAATGATAAAATTAAACCTATGTGAGCTACGGAACAACATGAAAAACCATGCAGAAAGCTGAAATACAGCATTTTAAAGGGATTGCTTCTAATGTTTAAAAGTAACGTTTTAGTAACCTTACTTTTGCCAAACCTCGCTTTTTACTGCTTTTTACCTCATTACCAAAAAATCAAAAAACGATTATAAAGCCTTTATTTACAACCGTTTTACCTGTTATTAATCTTTGATGTATTTTTACTGAAAATTTATTTTAAAAAAATTGAATATTTTCTTTGTATTTGATTATTACGATTTTATTTAGGATTCACCTTAGTTTTGTTTGTTACCCCAAAACTACATCCAAAGTCATCATCACTAAAAAGCCGATTAAGAAGCCTACGGTTGCTATGTCGGAACCTTGGTTTTGTTGTGCCTCAGGAATAACTTCCTCCACCACCACGAACATCATTGCGCCAGCAGCAAAAGCCAATGCATATGGCAGCATGGGCGTAAAACTGGCCACTGCTAAGGCACCCAAAACGCCTGCTATAGGTTCTACAATCGCAGAAAATTGTCCGTAAAAAAAACTTTTTCTTCGACTCATGCCCATTCTTCTTAAGGGCATAGAAACTGCAATTCCTTCGGGAAAGTTTTGTAATCCTATTCCTAAACCCAATGCAACAGCGCCACCGATCGTGGCTTCTGGGATGCCTAATGCTACACCACCAAATAATACCCCTACCGCCAATCCTTCAGGGATGTTATGTAGGGTGATCGCTAAAACTAATAAGGTGGTCTTTTGCCAAGGAGATTTAACACCCTCTACTTGCTTAAAATTCACATGTAAATGGGGTAAAACTTTATCTAAAGCAAATAAAAATCCAGCACCAAGGATAAAACCGATGATCGCCGGTAGGACTTTTATAAAACCTTCTCCAGGAGACATGTTCATAGCTGGAATCAGCAAACTCCAAATAGATGCCGCCACCATGACCCCACCAGTGAATCCAAGCATGCCATCCATCGCCGTTTTTCGAATGGTTTTAAATAAAAAGACAAATGAAGCGCCCAAAGCAGTTAATAACCAAGTAAAGGTAGTAGCGATTAAAGCAGCGTAAACCGGTTCGATACTACCTAAATAATCAATTATTTTATCAAACATACAGTTGCGTTCTAATTTGTGTTACAAAAATACTATTTTAGTCTCATTACAATGCATAAAACTCTACCAAAATGAAGCGCCTTAAATCTTTATCAACCCCTTTAATCTTACTTGCCTTAATGGTATCGCCCATCATTCTTAAAGCACAGCACTCAGCTATGATTGGGGATCAGCCGCTCAGATTAAAAGTAGCTACTTATAATTTAAGAATGGATACACCGCGGGATAGTTTAAATGCGTGGCCAAATCGCAAGTCAGCAGTACGTGAATTATTGGCCTACCATGATTTGGATATTATTGGCACCCAAGAAGGCTTTATTCATCAATTAAAAGACCTGGTGATGGGTTCGAATTATGCCTATTATGGAAAGGGGAGAGACGATGGGAAGAGCAGCGGCGAACATGCAGCCATCTTATATGATAAAGATAAATTTAAATTGGTCGATTCGGGTGATTTTTGGTTAAGTGAAACGCCCAATATCCCAAGTAAAGGCTGGGACGCAACCTGTTGCAATCGCGTTACAAGTTGGGTGAAATTTCAATCATTAAATAATGGGGAAGAGTTTTATGTATTTAATGCGCATTTTGATCATCAGGGGAAAGTAGCACGCGTGGAATCCGCCAAGTTACTGATGGAAAAAATGAGATCGATTACGAATGGCAAACCTGTGATTTGTTTGGGGGATTTTAATTCCACCCCTGAAACGGAACAAATGATTCAACTGGCTTCGTATCTAAAAGACACCTATCATGCGACATTGGCGCCGCCCTACGGTCCAGTAGGTACCTTTAATGGATTTAAATGGAACGCACCACTTACAGAGCGCATAGATTATATCTTCGTAAGTGATGCGTTTAAAGTCTTGAAATATGCAGCGTTAATGGATGCAAAAAATCAACGATTCCCTTCGGATCATTTACCCGTAGTCGCTGATTTAATTTTAGATCCTTTAACAATTCTATAACTTATATAAAGTAAGATCAGCCAAACTGGAATTAATTCCACTGGTACTTTCATGCCTGTTATCCACATAATCACTAACACACCTACTAAGAAAATGAGGCATAAATAGTTTGTAAATGGGTACCAAAACGCTCTGAATTTTGTTTGATGACCCTCAATATTCTTTTGTTTTCTAAAATATAAATGAGTAACACTGATCATCACCCAATTAATAATTAAAGCCGACACCACCAGTGACATCATAATGTTTAATGCTTCTTTAGGCATGATGACGTTTACCAAAATACAGATAGCCACAAACGCAGAAGAGACTAAAGTTGCACGCACAGGCACGTGTTGTTTTGATAGTTTATTTAAAAACTTCGGTGCATTTCCTTGTTGTGCCAAACCAAATAACATGCGGCTATTGCTATATACACAACTGTTATAAACAGACAATGCTGCTGTTAACACAATAATATTTAATGCATTCGCAATGATGCTGGTAAAGAAAAAGGTCCTGCCAAATAGGGTAAACTCAAATCCTTTTAAAGTGTCAAAAACGGCTACAAACGGACTACTACCCGCCGTAATATCTCTCCATGGAGATAAAGAAAATAAGATAATTAAAGCACCAATGTAGAATATTAAAATTCTATAAATTACTTGATTTGTGGCCTTTGGAATATTTTTTTCAGGATTTTCTGCTTCCGCTGCAGTGATGCCAATTAACTCCAAGCCACCAAAAGCAAACATAACCAAGGCCATGGCTGCTAACAAGCCAGTAAAGCCACCATTTCCATCTGAATTGAGAATTCCTTGAGGAAAAAATCCACCATCATTCCATAGATTAGTAACGGAGGCACGTTCACCACCGGTCCCACTTAATAATAAATATGAACCAAAAATGATCATGGCGATAATCGCGACCACTTTCACAATGGAAAACCAAAACTCAGCTTCTCCGTAAACCTTCACAGAACTAAGATTCACTGCATTGATCACGATGAAGAAGAACAAACTTGACACCCACAAAGGAATTTCTGGCCACCAAAAATGGATATAAACCCCGATGGCCGTTAACTCAGCCATGCTGACTAACACATAAAGGATCCAATAATTCCAACCAGATGCAAAACCAGCAAATCCACCCCAATATTTAAAAGCAAAATGGCTGAAACTTCCTGAAACAGGTTCTTCGACCACCATTTCGCCTAATTGACGCATAATTAGAAATGCGATAAAACCCGCTACGGCATACCCTAAAATCACAGAAGGGCCGGCCAAAACTGCTGCTGGACCAATGCCTAAAAATAAACCTGTACCTATGGCACCGCCCAATGCAATTAATTGAATGTGGCGATTTCTTAGTCCTCGTTTTAATTCTCTGTTTTCTGTAGTTGTGTTTGCACTAGAAATAACATCCCCGCCTTGTGCTTGTAGAGCATTTTCGCTTTGTTTTTCCATTAAATAAAATATAATTGGTTTTTAGTTTATATCAAAGGGCCTAAAATAGAGATTTAAGTGGAAAATTAGTGGAATTTTAAGATAATTTTCCTAAAGCTATTTTTATCCTCTTTAATGCTTCCACTAACACGTCGTCCGCTGCTGCATAAGAAATCCTGATATAATCATTATTTCCAAATGAGCCTCCGTCCACAACCGTGACATGTGCTTCATTTAATAAATAAATAGCAAGATCGGCTGAGTCTTTAATCACATTTCCAGCATGGTCCTTTTTTCCGAAGAATGAGCTGATATCCGGGAAAAAATAGAATGCACCTTGAGGAAGATTTGTTTTCACGCCAGGAATATCGCTTAATAAGTCGTATACTAATTGTCTTCTTCGCGCAAAGGCTTCTTTCATTTGGTTGACTGAATCTAAACCTTCTTGGTAGGCAGCAATTCCAGCACGTTGAGAAATGGAACTCGTTCCAGAAGTGGTTTGCCCTTGCATTTTATCGTTTGCGGCAGCGATTTCTTTGCTTGCAGCCAAATAGCCTAAACGCCATCCAGTCATTGCGTAAGCCTTCGAAAATCCATTAATCAAAATTACCCGGTCTTTTACAGAAGGGAAGGAAGCAATGGATACGTGTTCCCCAATAAAATTAATGTGTTCATAAATTTCATCAGAGATAATATAAATTTGGGGGTGTCGTTCAAACACCTCTACCAATGCAGCCAATTCAGATTTGGTGTAAACCGTTCCTGTTGGATTACATGGCGAGGAAAACATGAACACTTTGGATTTAGGGGTAATGGCTGCCTCTAATTCTTCAGGCGTAATTTTAAAATCGCTTTCAATACTCGTATTAATAAATACAGAGGTACCTTCTGCCAACACGACCATTTCGGAATAGGACACCCAATAAGGAGTAGGTATAATCACTTCGTCTCCAGGATTCACCAGGGTTAGCAAGGCGTTTGCCAAGGACTGTTTCGCACCAGTAGAAACGACGATCTGAGAAGGTTCGTAATCTAAGCCATTTTCCCTTTTAAGTTTATCAGCAATGGCTTGTTTGAGTTCTGGATAGCCCGACACCGGTGAGTACCGTGTAAAATTATCGTCCAAAGCTTTTTTAGCCGCATCTTTAATGTGTTGGGGTGTGTTAAAATCAGGTTCACCTACGCTTAAACTGATTACATTAATCCCTTGTGATGCTAATTCACGACCTAATTTGGTCATCTTTAAGGTGGCCGATTCAGAAAGTTTGTTGATCCGATCGGAAAGATTTAGTACGTTGCTCATATCCAACAAATATATAAGTTTTCTGGATAATTTATATGAAGATTTAAACCTATCTTTGTGTGTATTTTAGGCAAAAAAATCATTTGATGAACCGTCAAAAACGTTTAATTACGATTTCATTAATCCTTGGTGGACTCTTAATGTTGATTAAATTTTCGGCATTTTTAATTACAGGCTCCAATGCGATTTTAACAGATGCCATGGAAAGCATTGTGAATGTGGTGGCTTCGGGTTTTGCGTTTTATAGTATACATTTAGCGGCCAAGCCAAAGGATGAAAATCATCCCTACGGTCACGGAAAAGTGGAGTTTTTTTCAGTATTTCTGGAAGGGGGCTTAATTTTCATTGCGGGCGTTTTGATTTTAGGAAAAGCCATTTATAACTTATTTTTTCCTGAAGAAATTGAAAACTTATTAGAAGGTATCGGGTTGATTGCTTTGACAGGAGTGGTTAACTGGGCTTACGGAACGCATTTAGTAGTGCAAAGTAAAAAACTAAATTCGCTGACCATCGAAGCGGATGGAAAACATTTACAAACGGATGCCTATAGCACATTGGGATTATTAGTCGGACTTGTACTGATTTATTTAACCGGTTGGAGCTGGTTAGACATTGTAATTTCCCTTGGTTTAGGCCTGTTTATATTGATTAATGGTTATTACTTGCTCCGCAAATCAATAGGTGGATTAATGGATGAATCCGATGTGGAAATAGTAAAAGAAATTATAGAAGTTTTAGAAAAAAACAGAAAAGAAACATGGATTGACATTCATAATTTGCGTGTTCAACGGTATGGGCAAGAATTACACATGGATTGCCACGTAACCATGCCGAGCTATTATGAACTCCAAGTTGTGCACGAGGAAATGAGTGCGATAGACAATGCCATAAATTCTGCACACCTTGCAAAAACAGAAATATTTATTCATGTGGACCCTTGTGTTCCTGAATGTTGCAGTTATTGTCAAGTCTCAAATTGTCCCATAAGGACAGAACCCTTTAAAAAGATGATACCTTGGGATGTCGACATTGTCAGTAAAAATCAAAAACATTACAAATAGGAGAATTTTAGACAAAACCTTTTATTTAAAACATTGTTAATTTAGATCCTCGAACATCCCAAAGTTCCATAGATAATTTGAATCTTCGGTTTAAATCCGAATAAAACCCATTATTTTACGTGTATGGCTTTAAATTTTGCAAGAGGAGCCATGCGTGCACGAATCAATTGTAACGTGTCGTTTGAGATAACGTAAGAATCTGTTTGTTGCATGACTTGATTAAATTGTTGCTCAATTTCCATGTTTTCACAAGCCATTTGCGTACTCATAAATTGAGTGAACTTTAACCCCCACTGATTGTCTTTTAACTCATATCCTCCACCTAATCCATTACATCCACCAGTAGCTTCTGCACGTAAATCCGCACTATTTAATTTTAAATAAGGTTCACGCATGGTTTTAATACCTGCAGTTTCTTTACCGTAAATTTCAATCAATTTCCAATAGGTATCTGTCAAGCTCACCTCCGTTTTTACAAGACGATAATGATCTTTTAATTCCCCTTGAATAACTTCTTGATTTTCATCCAGCACAAACAATTGATTTTCACCAACCAAATAAGATCTATTTTCACCTTCACTTAAAGTAATTTTACTTCCTTTAGCATTCCATCCAAAGGTTCCCCGCTCGATAAATACTTCATCTCCTCGATCTACATAGCGTGTCTGCAACTCATATTTTCCATCATTTCCAATAAACAAAGCGGTTTTAATGCCAGGGCAATCTGCACAAGGTAATTCGCCTACATATAAACCTTCCCAATCCAAGGCATTTCTGCTTTGATCCCCAATTGTCATGGCCAATTGGTCTTCCTTTGTGGCTGTATTTGAAGATTGACTTTGGCACCCTATAACCCCTAACAATAAACTAACGCTTAGGTCAGCAACAAGTATTTTAAATGTTTTCATGATTAAAAGTAAGTAGTTAATAAAAATAAATATAAGTATATCTTTTCAACCTACAAAACTAATTCCAAAAAATTAGCTAATATTGCAGGATGAAAGAGGGCATAGAATTTCCTGTTAAGTTTCCGAAATTTAGTGAATTGATCATCCATGAAGACGTTGATTTAATTGTGGTGAATAAACCGGCATTTTTAGCATCGGTCGATGAGCGAGATGGGGGGGAGTTGAATTTATTGCGATTAGCCAAAAAATACAATGAAGATATTCAGATTTGTCATCGATTAGACAAGGAAACTTCTGGTTTGGTGCTACTTGCAAAAAACCCAGAAACGTATCGGGCGATTTCCATAGAGTTTGAAAAAAGACGGGTAAAAAAAGTTTATCATGCCATAATAGGAGGGATTCATAATTTTGATGATTTATTAGTGGATTTACCCATCTTAAATCAAGGAAATAGAAATGTAAGCATTGATCGGGCGAACGGAAAGAAGGCAGAAACCTATTTTAAGTCTTTACAATTTTTCAGAAACTATACTTTGGTGGAATGTCGACCTATAACGGGAAGGATGCACCAGATTCGTATTCATTTAGCTACGCAACGTGCAGCCATCGTAGGCGACACCCTTTATAAAGGAAAACCAGTTTATTTATCTGAAATAAAACGGAAAGGATTCAGTTTAAGTAAGGGCCAAGAAGAACAGCCAATCATGAAAAGATTTGCGTTACACGCCCAGTCTATTGCATTTTCCATTGAGGGGAAGGCATATCAATTTGAAGCGCCCTATCCAAAAGATTTTGCGACGCTCCTGAAACAATTAGAAAAATACGATGTGTAGGCAAATTATGCTGCCCACACATCGAACTTTTAAACGTTTTTTTTTAATATTTCAAGGTTGCCAATGCCGCTAAGCTTGAAAAATACGCGAATTCTGCTTCCAAATATTTTTCTTGCAAATCGTAGTACATGCCGAGTTCTACCATGTACTCCACCAAGGTCATTTCTCCTAAATCAAAGGCCTTTTTCAACAAGTCTGGATTCGTAGAATCACTAAGAATTGTTTTTATCTCGTTTAGCTGCTTTTCCCAAGCTTTCGCTTTTTCAAAAGCCTGCTGATAACTTAAATAGACCATTAATTGTTCTTCTTTAAAGTTGCTTTCTGCAGCCAAACGTTGTGATCTGGCTTGATTAGTGACGTTTTTATTTTGCCATAAGGGAATGGTCATCCCGAGGGTCACTCCTTTAAAGTCTACCTCGATGTCTTGTTCGCGCATAAAACCGACTTGAAAACTGGGCAACCATTTCGCTTGAGCCAACTTTTCATTAGCTTTACTCACTTCCACTTCATTTTGGACCTGCATAAGCAGACCAGATTTTAAGACGTTTAGCTGATACCAGTCTTCAAAGGTGGTAGCAACTTTCCAATCCATTGGATATTCGGTTGGTAAATTTGCGATCGCTTTTCCACCATTTAATTGAAATAATTTATTCTCAGCAGTTTGTACTTCTATCATCGAAAAATCAACCTCTTTTTTTATTTGCGCCGCAAACAATTGCGCTTTATTTCTATCCAACACGCTTGCTTGACCCAGATGAAAAGCGTCTTGATTCGCTTTGGCTAAGCGATCCGCATGCAACCATTGTTGATCAAAATGTTCAACTCTTTTTTTAAAATACACAGCGGATAACCAGATTTGAAGAATTTCATGCACCATTTCTTGCCGAGCAATCGAAAATTCATAATCGATCCCCGCATTTTTATACTTAGCGACTGTCTTCTTTCTGCCGTAAACAGTTGGAAAATCAAATTCTTGAGAAATTTCATAATCGAATCGTTGATTTCTTATGCGTGGATTTGGCTTTAAATAATTTACAGATACGACCGGATCCGAAGGAGTTAACCCTACCAAATTATCCATTTTCTCAGCTTCTAAAAAATGTTTCACGGCACTTAATCGAGGATTATTGGTCAACATGGTTTGAATCATATGATCGATGGATGACGCACCTCCTGATTGAATAGTCTGTGGGTTGTTTTGTTGACTTTTAACAGGTCCTGCCATTGTCAAACTGAATACTGCCCATACTACAAATGTTTTTTTCATACTTTGCTAATGTTTGAAGTCTCCAAATTTGAATTCCACTTTTCATGTTGCCAGCGATAAAGCAATGGAATGATAATCATGTTCAGCGCAGTGGAAGTTAATAAACCGCCCAAAATGACTTGTGCCATGGGGCTTTGAATTTCATTTCCAGCTGCATCGGATCTTAATGCTAAAGGGATCAAGGCCAAAGCCGTAGAAATAGCCATCATTAAAATAGGAATTAAGCGATCTTTCGAACCTATTTTTATAGCATCTTCCAAACTGTGCCCTTCTGATAGTAAGTTATTATATCGATCGACCAGTAACAAACCGTTTCTTGTGGCGATTCCAAAAAGAGAAATAAACCCGATAATGGCAGGAATGCTCACGACCCCACTTGTAAACCAAATAATTAATACTCCACCAATCAAGGCCATTGGAAGATTTAATAAAATTAAAAGAGATTGGCGTACGTCTTTAAATTGATAATAAATCAACATAAAAATGATTAGAATTGCAAAAATAGACGTCGTTAAAAGAGTTTTTGAAGCCGCGGATTCGCTTTCAAATTGGCCTCCATATTGAATGTAGTAATCCTCTGGAAGATCGATATTATCTTGAATAGTGGATTGTATGTCTTCCACTACGCTGCGCAAATCTCTTCCCGCTGTGTTCGCACTAATTACCAAGTGTCTTTGTACATTTTCACGATTAATCGCATTGGGACCGGAGGTAGATTTAATATCTGCCAATTGACTTAGAGGTATTTTTTGCCCGTTGGCCTCAATGAATAAATCCTTAATTTGGTCAATATTTCCACGAAAATCATCGGAAACTTTCAAGGTTAAATCGTAGGTTTTTCCGTCTTCATATACTTGTGAAACTACCGAACCACCTAAAAGCACGCCAATGCTTGATTGAAATTGTGGCATGGTGACCCCATATCGAGCTAACATCATGCGTTTTGGCACAATGCTTAATTGCGGACGTTCTACTTGAGGTTCCACATTTAAGTCAGCGATCCCCTCAATCCCCTGAATAGATGATTTTATGTCATTTCCTAATGCATATAAAGTGTTTAAATCGTTCCCAAATAACTTAATCGCGATATTGGCTTTGGTTCCGGATAACATCGCGTCGATTCGGTGTGAAATGGGTTGGCCAATCTCTAAGTTTACACCTGCTAAATGGGATAATCGATCCCGAATGTCTGCAGTTACCGCGTCCCGAGGCCGATCTAAAAGCTCAAAGGGTGCTTCAAGTTCTGAAACATGAATACCTAAGGCATGTTCATCCAATTCTGCTCTTCCTGTTTTACGAATGATAGTTTTAATTTCAGGAACCTCCATCAGTATTTGTTCTGCTATGCGTCCAATTTTATCCGACTCTTCTAATGAGACCCCAGGCATGGTGGAAACATTTATCGTGTACGAGCCTTCATTAAATGGAGGTAAAAAACTTCGACCAAAGCCAAAGAATAAAAAGATGGAGCCTAACAAAATCAAGAAGGAAACGATCAACACGGTTTTTTGTAATTTGAATACCCGCCTCATGAGACGTTCATAGCCATTTTTTAGTTTTCGAGTCACCCACGTTTCCTTTATCTCATTTTTTCCAGCTAATTGTTTGTCATTCGCTAATAAATACGAACACATCACCGGAGTTAAAGTCAGCGCTATTAGGGTAGAGGCAAACAAAGAAACCACAAATGAAATACCGAGTGGCACTAACATGCGACCTTCCATGCCCGATAAGAAAAACAGGGGTAAAAAGGATGCGACGATAATAAGTGTAGAATTTAAAATCGGCATGCGCACTTCCTTGGATGCGATATAGACTACCTCTAAGGTCGATAATCGTTCTACTTGCGGTTTTAGTTTATTTTCTTTTAAATGTCTAAAAACGTTTTCAACATCCACAATTGCATCATCCACCAAAGATCCAATAGCGATGGCCATTCCACCTAAACTCATAGTATTAATCGTTAGACCTAACATTTTCAAAATTAAAATGGAGGCTAATAAAGATAGTGGTATAGCGACCAATGATATCACAGTGGTTCTCGCATTCATTAAAAAGAAAAAGAGCACAATGGCCACAAACAAACATCCTTCATACAAAGATGATTTTACGTTGGATATAGATTGATCAATAAAACGACTTTGTCGGAAGGCATCCGAGGATATTTTAACATCATTCTTCAGTGATGATTGTAAATCTGCTAATTCAGCATCTAATTTTTCAGTGAGCTCGATGGTACTCGTACCGGGTTGTTTGGTCACTGTCAATAAAACAGCTGGCTTGCCGCGTTCAGAGGCTGTGCCTATTTTGGGCGTTTTGTAACCAATTTTAATGGTTGCTATTTGGTCTAAGACGATGGGTTGTCCATTATCCAGCTTCACCAAAGTGCTTCCTATTTCTTCAAGATTTGAAGTCGCAATTTGGCCAGTTACTAGATATTCATTGCCCGAACCATATAAAACACCTCCAGAAATATTTTGATTTACTTCTTCTAAAGCTTCCATGGCATCTTCTAAACCTACGTGGAAGTGTTGCATTTTTAGCGGGTCGAGTAAAATTTGATATTCTTTAATATCTCCACCTAAAACAGTGACTTGCGCCACGCCTCCGGTAGCTAATAATCGAGGTCGAATCGTCCAATCTGCATAGGTCCTCAGGTCCATCATATTGGTTGTGTCTGCCGTTAATCCCACGATTAACACTTCGCCTAAAATGGAAGATTGTGGGCCAAGGGTAGGTTTTCCAATATGAGATGGAAGTGCTTCGCTCATGGCGGCCAATTTCTCAGATACGATTTGCCTCGCTTTAAAAATATCGGTTCCCCAATCAAATTCCACCCAAATCACGGAAAACCCGGTGGTAGATGTAGAACGAACCCTTCTTACATCGGTCGCGCCATTGACTGCAGTTTCAATCGGGAAGGTCACCATGCGTTCTACCTCTTCAGGCGCCATGCCTTGTGCTTCCGTCATCACGACGACTGTCGGAGCATTTAAATCAGGAAATACATCTACCTCCATTTGGTTCGCCACAAAAATCCCGCCCAGTGTTAACAACAGCGACAGGACTAAAACGGCCAATCGATTATTTAATGAAAATGATATGATTGCATTTAACATTGCTTGAGTCTTTTAAATTAAATAATCCGTTAGTGTGCATGTGAATGTGGAATGGCAGAATTCATGCTGGCTAACTTGAGATGTATCGCGCCGTTTGTGACGACCTGGTTACCCAAGGCCAATCCAGACTTGATTTGTGCCATTTTTCCATTTTGTGATTGAACTTGGACTAATTTTTTTCGATAAATGGTTGGTTTTTCTCGAACAAAAACAAAATACATGCCTTGTTCTTCCACCAATGCGCTTAATGGAACAGTAAATGCGTTCTTTGCAGCGCCCTTCAAATATACCTCTACATACCCGCCAGCATATAAATCACCTTGATTATCAAACTCAAATAAAACGGGAATTAAATGAGATTGCTCATCTAAATTTCTTCCGTATGAAACAAGTTTTCCATTCAGCTGATCCAGTTCGATTACCTGCTCACCAGTAGCGGTTTTAATATTTGCGGTCTTCAGCGTGGGCAAAAATGAAGCATACTTTTCTGGCACATCAGCCTGAAGTCTTAACTGTTTATTTGTGGTAACTACCGCTATCACATCGCCTGCATTGACAAAGGCTCCTTCTGTGACCAATAAATTTTTTAGATATCCTGTCAAGGGCGCATTATGAGCAGATCCTTTTTCACTGACGTTTGAATAGGTATTCATCGCCACTTTTAGTTGTTCGTACTTTAAGCGAATTTCATTAAAGGCAGATGTTGAAATTAATGAATCTCTCATTAATGCCTGTGCCCGATTGAATTCATTTTGAACAACGTCATGCTCTAATTTTAGGCGGCTGAATTGTTCACCATTCACTAACTTTTTATCAGATATATGCGCGATGAGATCGCCGGAACGGACAGCCTTTCCTGGAGCCAAATTCCTTGCATTTAAGGACACAATACCCGCCTGTTTCGCCACAATGACTTGCTCTTGACCTAAAGCGGGTAAGAGTTTACCAGAGGTTCTGACAACTTGCTCGTATGGAGTAAATTCGATGGTATGAATGGAAAGACCTAATTCTTTAAATTGTTTGTCCGACATAGAAACTTGGCCTTCTTCCAATTCTACTTCATGATCGTGGTCGTGGTCGTCATGTGAGTGATCGTGGTCATCATGTGAATGATCGTGGTCGTGGTCGTCATGTGAGTGATCGTGATCGTGGTCATCATGTGAGTGATCGTGATCGTGGTCATCATGTGAGTGATCGTGGTCGTGGTCATCATGGGAATGATCGTGGTCATCATGTGAATGATCATGATCGTGGTCATCATGGGAATGATCGTGGTCATCGTGTTGATGAGCCTTATTATCTGTGGTTTTCGAATTTGAGCAAGAGCTCAATAGGAATATCCCCAAAAATACTCCGCTAATTAATAGCGGTAATACATTGACATATCTTTTCATATTGAATGAAAATAAGTGTAAAAAAGTAAATAAGTTTAAGTGCTTGAATAATATTTAATTATCACTTTCACATGAATGCATCATGTGATTGCTATTTCTGGATAAGAAAATTAAGATAACTAAACAATAGAAGGTGGACCTCTAAATTTGGCAGAAGTGTGTTGACCCATCAGACAACTATCTTCTGGTCCAACATAAGCAATTTGGTGAATTTCCGATTCAATTGCTTTTGGCAACAAATTAATAAACGCAAACCAATTCAGATCCCAATAAGGCACATCCAATTGATAAAAACTGGATTCATCTGAATGATGAATGCTTAAAATTACATTCTTAATCGTGTTGCAATCGGAGAAAGGAAGGGGATCCGCATGGGCAGGGTGATGTTCAGCATGATGGGTTGTGCTTGAGCAACCGTCTTTTCCAAAATGAACCACATCATCGTGATGATGATGTGGTATAAATGCGTGGCTCAATAAGGTTACATACGCAGTAACCATAATAATTAGACGCCAAGTATTTACACCCTTTATTTTCATGAAAAGTAAAGATATAAAAATTTTTTCCGAAGTATTGTAAAAATCCCACTATTTTATTTCAAAAATTCAAAATTTCTGGCTTTTTTCCTGTATTTTTGCCTGATTAATACTAGTGTTTGCACGCAAGCTATACAACAGGTATAGAGAATTATGCGGGTATAGAGAAATATGGGAAAAGAGGAATATAAGAAGCGGTACGCGACAATTACAGCCATTGGTGGCTATCTTCCAGAAGAAAAAAGAACGAATGCTGATCTTGAAAAATTATCCGACACATCCGACGAATGGATTGTTCAACGAACCGGGATAAAAGAACGCAGAATTTTAAAAGATGGTTTAGGCACTTCCGACATGATCGTGAAGGCCGTAGAAGATTTGTTATTAAATTATCCAAAAGACATCAAAAAAGTAGATGCGATTTTGGTAGCAACTTCTACGCCGGATATGATGATGCCTTCAACCGCAAACATTTTAGCGGAAAAATTGGATTTAGATCAAGTGACCGCTTTTGATGTTAATGCTGCCTGTGCAGGATTCCTACACGTTTTAGACATTGGTGCTGCACTCGTAGAAAGCGGTCGACATAAAAATGTATTAGTTATCGGGGCGGATAAAATCAGTTCTTACGTAGACATTCTCGATCGTTCTACAAATATTTTATTTGGAGATGGGGCAGGAGTGGTTTGGCTTGAGCCATCAGAGGAACCCGGAATCATGGATAGTATATTATTAGGAAACGGGAAGGGAACAGAATTTCTAAACATTGAAGGGGGGGGCTCTTTATTTCCGTTTACAGAAGAATTACTTAACAGCAATAAAAGGCATATAAAACAAAATGGAAAAGTCGTGTTCAAACAAGCGATACAGTCCATGTCGGAGGCTTGTCGAGAAATTTTGAAACGCCATGATTTTACCATTCAGGATGTTGATTGGCTCGTGCCTCACCAAGCGAATAAAAGAATTATCGACGCTGTAGGCAGTGAACTTAAAATGGAGGAAGGCAAAACATTAATCAACATTGCCTACTATGGTAATACCATTGCGGCGACCATTCCATTGTGTATTTGGGAACATAGAAATCAACTAAAAAAAGGGGATTTGATGCTGTTGACAGCGTTTGGAGCAGGGTTCTCTTGGGGCTCTTCACTTTTGCGCTGGAGCATAGAGTCCTAATAACAGACTTGCAGAAATAAATATTTTTTAGTATCTTTATAATTGAACTAAAATTAAACTTAAATGGAACCATCTTTAATGCCGATTTTCTTTATTGTTGGAGGAATTATTGCCTTCTTTTTATTGCTTTATATATTGCCAATCAATCTGTGGTTCACCGCCCAGTTATCGGGTGTAAAAATCAATCTGTTGAATTTGGTTTTAATGCGATTAAGAAAAGTTTCTCCTTCTTTAGTGACCAATGCCATGATTACGTCGACCAAAGCGGGTTTAAACTTAACTACTAATGATATTGAGACGCATTATTTAGCAGGTGGGAATGTAAACAATGTCATTAAAGCATTGATTTCTGCAGATAAAGCAAATATTCCATTAGACTTCAAACTGGCAACTGCCATTGATTTAGCAGGCCGCGATGTATTTGATGCTGTTCAATTATCCGTAAATCCAAGAGTAATTAGTACGCCACCCGTTGCAGCGGTTGCAAAAGATGGTATTCAATTAATTGCAAAAGCTCGAGTGACTGTACGAGCAAATATCAATCAATTAGTAGGGGGAGCTGGAGAAGAAACGATTTTAGCAAGGGTCGGAGAGGGGATTGTCTCTACGATTGGATCTGCACAAAACCATAAAGAAGTACTGGAAAATCCGGATAGAATTTCGAAAACAGTATTATCAAAAGGTTTAGATAGTGGTACTGCATTTGAAATATTATCCATTGATATAGCGGATATGGACATTGGTGAGAACATTGGTGCCAAATTACAAACGGACCAAGCAGAAGCCGACTTAAAAGTCGCAAATGCACGTGCAGAAGAACGTCGTGCAATGGCTGTGGCAACTGAACAAGAAATGCGTGCTAAAGCCCAAGAAGCAAGAGCAAAAGTAATTGAAGCTGAATCTCAAGTGCCATTGGCTATGGCCGAAGCATTTAGAAATGGAAATTTGGGCGTCATGGATTATTATAAATTCCAAAACATCCAAGCTGATACTGAAATGAGAGGTTCCATCGCAAAACCTGGAAACTCTGGAAATAAAAATTCAGGTAAATAATATTTATTAAATACCTTAAAAAATTAAATACCTTAAAGCGTTTGTTTATTTGATATTAAACGCTTTAAGGTATTTTTATCTAAGCGCTTTTCTACGGAAAAATACCCAGGATAATCGATTGCTTTATTCCCTAAATCAATCGTAGGTTTTACCTTAATAGTCAAATTGATCGAAGGATTGGATTCTTGATTTTCAGATCCTAAAAACTCCAAGACTTTATTTAAGTTATTTGAATTAGCAATCAATTTATACACGTTTGCGTTTAGCGCAATAGGAGCGACCACTGCTGAATTTCCAGGAACTTGAACAGGCAAATCAGAGGTGCCATCGATGACCTCCAAATCGTCAATCAAAAGGATGTATTTGAATTGTTTTACGCCCGCCAGCCGATTAGTAGGATTGGTGATTTTGATATCAATATTTGCCCTTAGCGGTAAATCTTGATTCAAATAGCCAAAGGCAATGGATGGAATCCTTGACAAATCAAGTTGATCTTTAGATAACAAGGGTTCCAAATCTGCACCTGCCAAAGTTAACTGATTCACGGAGACTAATTCAAATTTACATTTCTTTAAAGCATTTAATTCGCTTTTTTGACGGTTCACTCCACAGGCAAAAAACAAGCTTATAAATCCAATTAACAGCAAATACACAAGCCCTTTACGCATCGAGTTTTTTCTAAATTTATTCATTACGACATATTTTTATTAAGAAATGGAAAATCTGCATTCATTACCTCATAGAGCTTTGCGGTAGGCAACCCCATAACATTGGTATAAGAACCACGAATTTCTTGGACTCCCACATGGCCGATCCAATCTTGTATTCCGTAAGCACCCGCTTTATCCATAGCTAACCTAGAGCGAATATAATACCAAATATCTGCATCGCGAAGGGGGCCAAATTTCACATCCGTTTGTTCCACAAACGTTTTCATCGATTGATTATAAAACAGAGTGCATGCAGTCATCACTTGGTGAGTCCGATCTGAAAGACTTTTCAGCATATCAAACGCTTCTTGTTCACCACTCGGCTTACCCAAAATCATTCCCTCATTAACGACAATGGTATCCGCCGTCAAGATCACCTGATCACTTGAAAGATCGTTAAAGCAGGCAGCTTTTTTTTCAGAAATGTAAGCAACCGCTTCTGCAGGAGAACATCCTTTGGGAAACGTTTCGTCTACAGGACGGATTATGGTCATGAAATCATATCCGAGATTTCGAAGTAATTCCTGCCTTCTTGGGGACTGACTCGCCAATATTAATTTGCTCATAAGCTACAAATGTATGGAATTTTGATAATAAATTAGCTTCAAGAAAAGAACAAAAATAGATAGTGTATAAATTACACTATTTGGTGTGTAATTTTAATTTTGGCACAATGATTGTTATACATATTTTAATACTGTAATGACGTTGTTTATAACCATTTACAGAATAAGTGTTATGACGTAAATATTACAATTGGATTTTAATAAATTAATATTTATTTGTATTTTTGCAGTGTCAAAGGATGATAAACTTACTTCTTTTTAAAAGAAAGGTCATCAATGACAATTTTAAAATAGTCTTTTCATAATTTAGGTTTATAATTGGTTAGTAACAAACCCCGGTGCCCATCACTGGGGTTTTGTTTTTACCTGATTTTCTGAATAATTCATACTCTTTTCTTGAAAAATCCATAATCTGCTGATTCAGTATAATTTTATTGCAATATCTTGATAATTCAACTTCAGAAAGGATTCCATTTTCTATTAATATTTTGTATTTTTGAATGATTATATAAATTCATTTAAAGATATAGAAACCATGAAAAAAGTATTTTTATTTCCTGCTATTGCAAGTTTAGCATTAGCAATGGCTTGCGGAAGCCCAAGTGAAACAAACAACAGCGAAACTACAAGCACTACTACGACAGAAGTCGCAGCTGCACCTGAAGCAACTGGACAAACAGTAGAATTAGCTTTAAATGGAAATGATATGATGCAATTTGATGTAAAGGAATTTACAGTAAATGCTGGTGATAAAGTGGTCTTAACATTTAATAACGTAGGAGAATTGCCGATTGAGTCTATGGGGCACAATGTGGTCGTCTTAAAACCAGGCACCGATGTATCCGCATTTGGTGGAGAGGCCATCAAAGCTGTAGGCAACGATTACATTCCATTAACATTTAAATCTTCTATTATCGCTCATACCAGACTATTAGGTCCTGGAGAAAGTGATGTCATTGAATTCGTATTAGATACGCCGGGTGAATATCCATACCTATGTAGCTTCCCAGGACATTATGGTGTCATGCAAGGGAAAATCATCGTGAAATAAATTCAACATATAAATTAACAAAATAATTTTAAGAATGCAATACGACGTTATCGTTATAGGAAGTGGACCGGGCGGATATGTATCAGCCATTCGTTGTGCTCAATTAGGCATGAAAACTGCTGTAATTGAAAAATATGCCACATTTGGAGGGACCTGTTTAAATGTGGGGTGCATCCCTTCAAAATCATTGTTGGATTCATCTGAACATTATCATAATGCTGTTCATAATTTTGAAAGCCACGGTATCAAAACCGGTGCTGTTAAAATGGATGTTAAAAAGATGGTTGCCAGAAAAAATGATGTGGTTGCACAAAACTCAGCTGGCATTCAATATTTATTCAAAAAGAATAAAATTGATTCCTTTCAAGGTTTTGGAAGTTTTGTGGACAAAAACACCATCAAAATTACAAAAGAGGATGGCACCACAGAGCAATTGACCGCAAAGAATGTGATTATCGCTACGGGGTCTAAACCAACTTCATTGCCATTCTTACCTGTTGACAAAAAGAGAATTATCACCTCTACTGAAGCCTTAAATCTTCAGGAAATCCCAACTCACTTAATGGTGATTGGCGGTGGAGTTATCGGCTTAGAATTAGGTTCAGTTTATGCTCGCTTAGGATCAAAAGTTACCGTCATTGAATATGAAAAATCCATTATCGCAACCATGGACGGCGGCTTAGGCAAAGAATTACAACGTGTCTTAAAGAAATCTTTGGGCATGGAGTTTTTATTAGGTCATAAAGTCAGTGGAGCAGAAACGAAAGGAAAAGTAGTAACCGTCAAAGCTACAGACTCTAAAGGTCAAGAAGTAACGGTTGAAGGAGATTACTGCATTGTAGCAGTAGGACGCACGGCTTATACAGAAGGATTAGGATTAGAAAATATCGGAATTAGTTTGGAAGAGCGGGGCAAAAAAATCCCTGTAAACGACCATTACGAAACACCAGTTGCTGGTGTGTTTGCCATTGGTGACGTAATTAAAGGTCCGATGTTAGCTCACAAAGCTGAAGACGAAGGGATGTGTATAGCGGAATATTTGGCGGGACAAAAGCCACATATTGACTACAATTTAATACCTGGAGTCGTGTATACTTGGCCTGAAGTAGCCAGCGTAGGTAAAACTGAAGAACAATTAAAAGCTGAAAACAAAGCCTATAAAGTAGGGAGCTTTTCATTCAAAGCGAGCGGACGCGCGAAAGCCAGCGGCGACACCGATGGTTTTGTAAAAGTGCTGGCCGATGCTGATACGGATGAAGTCTTGGGTGTTCATATGATCGGACCAAGAGCAGCTGACATGATAGCTGAAGCAGTCGTCGCAATGGAGTACCGCGCTTCTGCAGAAGACATAGCACGTATTTGTCATGCACACCCAACCTATACAGAAGCATTGAAGGAAGCCGCATTAGCTGCCACAGCGAATCGCTCTATTCATATGTAAATATGATTTGGGTATAAAGTAAATGTCATTCCATCCCCAAAATCCAAACTGATCATGGATGGGGGTGGAATGCTTAACATGCGTTTGTACACCTTTCAATAATAAATAAAGAGAAAGTTGCAATAAAATAAATAAGACATGGTGACCATCACAGAAAATGCAAAAAGAAAGATTCTTGAGATCATGAGTGAAGAAGGGTACGATGCTACCTATTTTGTTCGTGTAGGAGTAGAAAGTGGGGGTTGTTCAGGATTGAGCTATAAACTCAATTTTGACAATGAAGAAAAAAAAGGAGATCAATTTGTGGAAGCAGATGGTATTCGAATTTGTTTAGATATTAAATCTTATTTATACCTGGCTGGGACTGAATTAGATTATTCAACCGGTTTGAACGGTAAAGGATTTGAATTTAATAATCCAAATGCAAGCAGAACCTGTGCTTGTGGAGAAAGTTTTGCGGTATAATCGGAGCCAATCAAGATGTATAGTTTCCTTAATGACTACAGCGAAGGCGCTCATCCAAGAATTTTAAATAGATTAGTAGAAACGAATACTTCCCAACAATTAGGT
>CAYTDM010000001.1:167292-167711 GCA_964436635.1 uncultured Sphingobacteriaceae bacterium | reverse complement strand
GAGTATGTTCGAAATGCGAAGCAATTAATTTTTGAAAAATTAGAAAATTCTGAGGCAAGGATCTATTTTGTGTCTGGAGGAACGCAGGCAAACTTGTTGGTCATTTCTTCTTTATTAAGACCGCATGAAGCTGTAATCAGTGCAGCTACTGGTCACATTTACACGCATGAGGCGGGAGCCATCGAGGCTACGGGACACCGAATAATTGCGGTGGAAAGTGCAGACGGAAAACTCCAAACAGCAGATATTGAACAAGTCTTAAATGAGTATACATTACGTCCACACGTTGTAAAACCAAAATTAGTATACATTTCTAATACCACAGAACTTGGCACCGTTTATACATCTAAAGAATTAGAAACCCTATACCAATATTGCCAATCCAAAGACCTTATTTTATACATAGATGGAGCACGTTT
>CAYTDM010000001.1:125093-167282 GCA_964436635.1 uncultured Sphingobacteriaceae bacterium | reverse complement strand
CATGCGATGACCAGCCAAAAAGGCCCATTAACTCTGGCGGATTTCGCAAAAAACTGTGATGCCTTCTATATCGGAGGAACGAAAAATGGTGCATTATTAGGGGAAGCCATCGTGTTTAATAAAAAGGATTTAGCGCCTGAATTTGATTATGCTCTAAAAATGCGGGGCGCATTGTTATCAAAAGGCAGGTTATTAGGAATTCAATTTTTAACCTTATTTGAGGACAATCTCTATATTGATTTGGCAAGGCATGCAAACCAAATGGCATGGAAACTCGCGGACGGTTTAAAAGAACGAGGCATTCAGTTTTTAACGGCTCCAGAAAGTAATCAAGTTTTTCCAATTTTACCCAATGAATGCTTACCTAAATTAAGGGAAGACTATCTTTTTTACGATTGGAAATCGGTGAATAATGAGTTGACCGCCATTCGATTAATCACCTCTTGGGCAACTGAAGATGCACATATTTCCTCATTTTTGAAGAAAATAGATGCAAGCTTAACTCAAAAAAGCAATTTATAAGTTACTCGATCAATCCTTGTTTATACAATTCCCAAATAGGGGATTCGGCACGCAAATGAGCGATGACCTCGGTAATCGTCCCTGCAACTTGTTCTATTTCCTCCAAAGTCGTCCACTTACTTAAGCTGATCCGAATGGAGGCAAAGCAATCTTCCGGCTTCATTCCCATAGCCAGTAAAACGTGAGATGGATCCCGCGTACCGCTTACACATGCGGCTCCGGTAGACAAAGCGATGGAAGGCATTTTTGTTAATAAAGCAGCCGCTTGCACATGCCGAAAAGTAATGTTCGTAACATGTGCCAATCGATTAGCAGCAGCCCCATTAATCTGGCTTAATGGAATTTCCAAGAGGAGTTTTTCTAAGTGATCCCTTAAACTGCACATGGTAGTATGGTTCGTTTCTCTTTGTGCCAAAGCCAATTCAGCGGCCATTCCAAACCCAACAATGGCAGGAACATTCATGGTACCTCCTCGAAGCCCAAATTCTTGTTTACCTCCATGAATAAGAGGCTCCAATTGAATTTTTTTTCGTTCATTCCGTACATACAAGCCTCCAATCCCCTTTGGTCCATGAAATTTATGTGCACTTAAACACAGCAGATCAATGGGAGTTTTGCTTAAGTCGATGTCGTCTTTACCGATCGATTGCGTAGCGTCGCAAAAAAATAAAACTTCGTGCTTTTTAGCTATCTGCGCAATTTCATCAATGGGATGGCAAACGCCAGTTTCATTGTTTGAAGCCATGATGGCGATCATAACCGTGTCTGGCCGAATCGCAGCCGACAATTCTTCCAGGTCAAGCTGACCTTTGTGATTGACTGGCAAGTAGGTGACGGAAGCTCCTAACTTTTCTAAGGCATGAAAGGTTTCAAGAACAGCCTTATGCTCTGTTAAACAGGTGATGAAATGAGTTCCTTTGGATTGGTAACGATGAAATACGCCTTTCAGCGCCAGGTTGATGGCTTCGGTAGCTCCTGAAGTAAATATTAAGGTATCTACTTCAGAAGCCCCTATCAGTTTAGCCACTTGATTTCGGGCTCGATCTACTGCTTGCGCAGCAGAACGCCCTAATGTATTTAATGCGCTTGAAGCATTCCCATATGCGTCCTTAAAATAAGGCATCATGGCCTCAAGCACCTTCGGATCTAAAGCCGTGGTCGCGTTATTGTCAAGATAAATGAACGCTCCCATGTGCAAGAATTAAACTTCCAACAACAAACGAGCTGGATCTTCTAATAATTGTTTCACGCGTACTACAAAACCTACGGATTCTCTACCGTCAATAATACGGTGATCGTAAGACATTGCAATGTACATCATAGGACGAATCACTACTTGTCCATTCTCAGCCACTGGACGCTGGATAATGTTATGCATACCCAAAATCGCTGATTGAGGAGCATTGATGATCGGAGTAGACATCATGGATCCAAATACACCGCCATTTGTAATGGTGAAGGTACCGCCAGTCATCTCTTCGATGGTCAATTTATTATCTCTTGCTTTTGTAGCCAACTCAATGATTTTCTTCTCAATTTCGTGCAGTGACATGCTTTCTGCATTGCGAATCACCGGAACCACTAATCCTTTCGGAGCAGATACTGCGATGGAAACGTCTACGAAATCACTGTAAACGATTTCTTCGCCTTCAATGCGTGCATTCACATCTGGGAATTCTTTTAATGCAGTCGTTACTGCTTTAGTAAAGAAAGACATGAATCCTAAGCCTACACCGTGTTTTTCTTTAAAGATGTCTTTGTATTTACTACGTAAATCCATAATCGGCTGCATGTTCACCTCATTAAAGGTCGTTAACATGGCCGTTTCATTTTTAACTGCTACTAAACGTTTAGAAACGGTTTTACGCAATGAAGACATTTTATTTCTGCGCTCATTTCTTGAGCCAGGAAGGGCTGGGGCAGGAGCGGCCGTAGTAGCGGCGGCAGCTGGTTTAGCAACAGGAGCAGACGCTTTCGCATTTTCTGCATCTTCCTTAGTAATGCGACCATCCTTACCAGAGCCTTGTACAGCGCTGGCATCTATGCCTTTTTCTCTTAAGATTTTTGCTGCTGCTGGAGACGCTGTTCCTGTAGCATAAGAATCATTCGATGCCTGGTTGGATGCTGCTGGCGCAGCCGTGCTGGCTGCTGATTTTTCAGCAACAGGAGCAGACGCAGCCGTATCATTACTTGCAGCTGCAGCAGGCGCATCGCCTTCTTCAATTCTTGCCACCAAGGCTCCAATTTCTAAAGTGTCACCTTCTTGAGCTACAATTCTTAAAATACCCGCTTTTTCTGCAGGCAATTCAAAGGTCGCTTTATCTGATTCTAATTCAGCAATATTCTCATCCATTTCTACATAGTCACCATCTTGCTTTAACCATTGAGCAAGCGTTACTTCATTGATGGATTCCCCGACGGTAGGGACTTTTATTTCAATACTCATTTCTTTCGAATTTGTGTTGTATACAATTAATTTAGCTTCAATCTAACCTCTGATATCCTTATTCAAATGCCCGATTAACGACATTTTTTTGCTGAATAAGGTGTTGAGCCGCATATCCAGTGGCAGTACTACTGCTTTCTTTTCTAGAAATCACATCTAAAGAAATGCTGCTGCTTCTTAATTTACGACAAATATATGGCCATGCGCCCATGTTTTCAGGTTCTTCTTGGACCCATAAATGAGTGGTCGCATTTTTATATTTGTTCTTAATGGCTCTTAATTTATCCATAGGAACCGGGTAAAGTTGCTCGACACGAACAATCGCTACGTCCGTTCTATTTTCTGCCTCTTTCTTCTCTAATAAATCGTAATATATTTTTCCTGAACAGAATAATACCCGTTTAACTGAAGCTGCTTTGGCCGAAGCATCGTCAATGACTTCTTGGAATTGGCCTTTTGTAAATTCAGCTACATCGCTGACCACTTTTGGATGCCTCAATAAACTCTTAGGTGTAAAGACCACTAATGGTTTACGGAAATCGCGTTTCAATTGTCTTCTTAAAATGTGGAAGAAGTTTGCAGGAGTGGTACAATTTGCAATTTGCATATTGTTTTCAGCACAAAGTTCTAAAAAGCGCTCAATTCTCGCTGAAGAGTGTTCTGGACCTTGACCTTCTAATCCGTGTGGCAATAACATCACCAAACCATTTGAACGACGCCATTTGGTTTCTGCTGACGCAATGTATTGATCGACGATGATTTGAGCCCCATTATAAAAATCACCAAATTGAGCTTCCCAGATAGTCAATGAATGAGGATTTGCTAACGCATACCCGTATTCAAAACCTAAAACTCCGTATTCGGAAAGGTGGGAGTTATAAATATGGAATCTTGAACCTCCTTGAATATTCTGTAGAGGCACATATTCCTGAATAGATTCTTCTAATGTAAGTACGGCATGACGGTGCGAGAATGTCCCACGTTCCACATCTTGCCCACTAATACGAACACGATTTCCTTCATATAATAAGGTCGCATACGCCATCAATTCACCCATCGCCCAGTCAAACTTTTTAGTTTCCGTCATTTTTAAGCGTTCGTCAAACAAACGTTGAATTTTACGGAAGAAGTTTTTATCGCTTGGAAGGGTACTGATTTGTTTTGCTAATTGTAAAAACACTTTTTCCGAAACACTGGTATCTACGCTTGCAAATATATCTTCATATTTTGCTTTGCGCAAACCTTTCCATGCACCAGAATACATTGGATTATCCATGGAAATGGTTTCATCTTTTTTAACATCATCTAAACGATTTTGCAATAGCTGACGGAAATCCTTCTCCATCTCTTTTGCAAGATTAGCATCTACGCTTCCCGCTTCTAATAAACGTTTGTTATAAATCTCACGGGTGTTCGGATGTTTCTCAATGACCTTATATAATAAAGGCTGAGTGAATTTAGGTTCATCCGCCTCATTATGGCCATAGCGACGGTAGCATAATAAGTCGATGAACACGTCTGTATGATAGCGTTGTCTATATTCAACTGCTAAATTAATAGCGTAAACTAAAGCCTCTACATCATCACCATTCACATGGAACACTGGCGATAAGGTAACTTTAGCGATGTCTGTACAGTAAGTAGAAGATCTGGAATCTTTAAAGTTGGTGGTAAAGCCGACTTGGTTATTCACTACAATATGAATGGTTCCTCCTGTCCGATAACCTTCTAATTTTGACATTTGAATCACTTCATATACGATGCCTTGTCCTGAAACTGCAGCATCTCCGTGAATTAAGATAGGAGCAATCTTGCCTGCATCGCCATCGTATTTCATGTCAATTTTAGAACGAACGATTCCTTCCACGACCGGATTCACCGTTTCTAAGTGAGAAGGGTTCGGGACTAAACTTAAGTGTACATCGTTCCCTTTTTCTGTTTTGATATCTGTAGAATATCCAATGTGGTATTTAACATCCCCACCGAAATCTTGTTCTGGATCTTCTATATAAGTTTTGCCCTCAAATTCTGAGAAAATACTTTCGTATGATTTGCCTAATATGTTTGTCAACACATTTAAACGGCCCCTATGAGCCATTCCAATGACAAATTCCTTAATTCCCATTTCAGATCCTTTATTTACTACGGAATCCAATGCAGGAATTAATCCTTCTGCACCCTCTAAGGAAAAGCGTTTTTGACCTAAGAATTTAGTGCCAAGAAAACTTTCAAATACGACGGCTTCGTTTAATTTTTTAAGAATGCGTTTTTTATCATCGATGGAAAAGTTCGGTGTATTCCTTTCTTTTTCCATGCGATCTTGCAACCATTTGATTTTTTCAGGATTGCGAATGTATTTAAATTCTGCACCTATAGAACGACAATACGTTTCTTCAATTAAGTTGCGAATGTCTTTGAGTTTGGCAGGGCCTAAACCGACCTCGATACCCGCGTTAAAAATGGTGTCCAGATCTGCTTCTGATAATCCAAAGGTTTCCAATTCTTTCCCTGGAAAATACTTCCTACGCTCACGCACAGGATTCGTAGCGGTAAATAAATGTCCGCGATCACGATATCCATTGATCATGTTTAACACGTTTATTTCTTTCAAAACGTGTTCTGGAGTCGCCTCACTGGTCGCGCCTCCTTCATTTAGATAACGTTGCCCTAAATCAAATCCTTCAAAAAACTTCTGCCAGCCAAAATCTACCGATGCCGGGTCCTCTAAATATTGTTCATAAAGACCGTCCACATAATCAGCACCCGCATTGCTCAAATAAGAAAGTTTGTCCATTTTTATATAAAAAATCTAAGATTGCATCTAATATACTATAATTGCGTCAAAGTTAGGAATTATAATGAGTTTAGCAACCGATTTTCACGCAAAAATATGGGTGATTCATGCAAAGTTTTGCTTACGAATAGTAGTTGAATCATGGCAAGTGTTTGCGGAGCAAATCGATTAAACCATAAATTTTTGAATATCAAGCCTTTTATTATCTCTAACACTGCTTCCAACTCCTGCAATGTGCGCCCAGTTTCCATAATTACTGCACGGATTATAATCTAATAATTGTGCCTCGAACCATGAAGCACCCCATAGCCAGTTCAATTTTAAATGATGGACAAAAAAGGTGGCAGTCACCTGTCGATCGAGGTCACTCATCATACCTGTTTCGCGCAAAGTAATCATCGCTTTATCAATTATGGATTCTCCGGTATTTCCGTGCTTCCATTGCTCAAAAAGTTGGAGATCTTCTATGGGCTCTTCGACTTCTTCACCCAATACACCTTCAAGCTTAAAGAAACGATTACCATGTTTTTTAAACATAAAGCGGTAATAATCCCTCCACATTAACTTTTGAAATTGGGTTTCCCAGCGTTTTTTAAGTCCAGGCGAATGAGTAGCCGCCACTAATAAGGATTGAAAAAAGGTGTTTGGCGACAGTGCTCCGCAACTTACATATGGACCTAAAAGTGTAGCATTTTCTGAAAAATCTGAGCTATTCAAATAATTATTTAATAAGTCAATAGCAGCAGATTCACCACCTAATAATGATAACGCACCTGTATTAGCCACTTCATCGCTCGTAAAACCCAAAGTTTCTAAAGATGGCAGCTCAGAGGCCTCTATTTCTTCTAAAAAACGATATTTTTCAGGAGAAGATAGTTGTGGACGAACACTGCTCTCTCGCTCTATTCTTTTTTTGAATTGTGAAAAATTATCAGGAATATCTCGAATGGGGAAGGGCAGATCTTCTTTGTGGTATAAGGTATGCCCTATGAAATGACGTAAATTTATTTGCTGTTTCCAAAGTGCTGATTCGACCAAGGAGGAACTTTGGGTCTCTTCGAATGCAACTTCTCGATGATGATATACTTCATCCACCTGATAGCGTTGACATAAAATTGGCAAAATTTCTTCTGGAGTCCCAATTTGAACCAATAAATCACCACCTACTGCTTGAAAAATCTTTTTTAATGCTGCTACGTTTTTTAAAATAAATGAAGCCCTTAATGCGCCCGTTTTACGATGTCCGTATTGAGTGATTTCGTATTGAGCTGGATCAAAGCAATAAACTGGTAAAATTTTATTTCCGTTATCTAAAGCACGAACCAAGACTTCATGGTCGTGCGTCCGCAAATCATTTCTAAACCAAACTAAAATGGTTCTCTCGCTCATTTAACCTTTCAAATAAATATATAGTGTACCTCACTTTATTCTTCAAATATACCTAAAACAAAGTTAAAAAACGCTTTTAAGCGTATACCAAGCTATATTATTACAATAAACATACAATTCTAACATGAAATATTATTTGTGAATAAATTTCACCTTAAAATTTGCAGTTGTTTACGTACCTTTGACCCATGCCAGACAAAATTATTATTCTTGATTTTGGTTCTCAATACACTCAATTAATAGCAAGAAGAGTAAGGGAACTTAACGTATACTGTGAAATTTATCCATTTAATCAATTGCCTGAATTTGATGAGGCTGTAAAAGGGGTCATTCTTTCTGGGAGTCCTTATTCTGTCCGTCAAGAAGACGCACCACAAATTGATTTTCAGTCCATTCAAACGAAATACCCTGTTTTAGGAGTTTGTTATGGGGCGCAATATATGGCGCATAAAGAGGGCGGCGAAGTAGCGCCATCCGAAATTCGAGAATATGGCAGAGCGCACTTAACTTCTATCGATTCTGGTAGCGCTTTATTAAAAGACATTCCTTCAAATTCACAAGTTTGGATGTCACATGCTGACACTATTGCATCGCTTCCAGCTCATTTTGAAGTCATTGCGAGTACTTCTCAAGTGAACAATGCTGCATACCATGTAAAGGGCACAAAAACTTATGGCATACAATTCCATCCAGAGGTCACTCATAGCACAGATGGTGGGATTCTATTGAAAAATTTTGTGGTAGATATTTGTGAATGCAAGCAAGATTGGACGCCTGATTCTTTTGTTGAAAACACGATTGCAGCATTAAAAGAACAATTAGGAACCGATCATGTGATCATGGCTTTGTCAGGTGGAGTGGATTCTACGGTGGCCGCTGTATTATTGCATCGCGCCATTGGCGAGCGTTTACACTGTATCTTTGTAGATCATGGTTTGCTCCGCAAAAACGAATTCGAACAAGTATTGGATTCCTACAAAAATATGGGGTTGAACATTAAAGGAATCAACGCAAAAGAATTATTTTATAGTAAATTAGTAGGAGTTAGCGAACCAGAAGCTAAAAGAAAAATAATTGGAGGCGCATTTATTGATGTGTTTGACCAAGCAGCGCATGAAGTTCAAGCAGAACTACCAGCGGGTGCAGAAGTGAATTGGTTAGGCCAAGGTACCATTTATCCAGATGTAATTGAGTCAGTATCGGTGAAAGGGCCTTCAGCTACGATTAAATCACATCATAATGTGGGTGGTTTACCTGATTTTATGAAATTAAAAGTCGTGGAGCCACTAAAAGCTTTATTTAAAGACGAGGTAAGAAGAGTAGGTGCATCATTAGAGATCGATCCTTTAATTTTAAGTAGACATCCTTTCCCTGGACCAGGCTTAGCCATCCGAATATTAGGAGATATTACAGCGGAAAAAGTGCGCATTCTTCAAGATGCGGACGACATCTATATGAGGAACTTGAAAGAATCAGGCTGGTACGATAAAGTTTGGCAAGCAGGCACCATCTTTTTGCCTGTCAAATCTGTGGGAGTGATGGGCGATGAGCGCACGTATGAAAATGTGGTCAGTTTAAGAGCTGTGGGATCATTAGACGGCATGACAGCAGACTGGATTCACCTTCCTTATGAGTTATTAGGTAAAATATCAAATGAGATTATAAACCAAGTCAAAGGTATAAATCGTGTAGTGTATGACATTAGTTCAAAACCTCCAGCAACGATTGAATGGGAGTAAATTCCTCCTATTTTTTGGTATTCTGTTTATTTTATTTTTCACCTTTTCTTGTACGCCAAGGTCTAAAATAATTGAAAGTAAAACGGAGGATCCCACCATTGACCAAGGAAAGGATGATCCTAAAGTAACAGATCAAGTAGAAGAGGTTAAAGCATTAAAAAACATTGTTTTAATGCTTCCTTTTCAATTAAATAGATCCACTGGGAATCAACCTTCCAAGAACGATGTGACCAAAGCTGAATTAGCTTTAGATTTTTACCAAGGTTTTCAACTTGGTATAGAAAATGCGATCAGTTCCTCGAGTCCGATCAAGGTAACTGTTTTAGATAGCAGAGACCAAGAATCGGAAGTATTGAGACTATCTTCCGAATCGGTGATGGCCGATGCAAATCTTATTATCGGCCCTGTATACCCGAAGGAGATCAAGGCATTTTCAAGTTCACAGATTTCGGATCCGAAACGGGTATTAAGGGTGTCACCTTTAGCTGCCACGATGCCGAATGAATTTAATATTTCAAATTTAGTATCTATTACTTCTCCAATCATTACGCATATAAAAGCATTAGCAGATCGTTTAGTGAGTTTATATAAAGAAGGAGATGTCATACTTTTATACCAAAGCGAAGATGCTGCAAGCAAACAATTTTTACCTGTTTTGAGATCAGAAATCTTGCAGCTTAACTCATCGGCCTACATGTTGGATGTTCATTCTGAAGATGAATTAAAAGATCGATCCTTATCAAATGGAAATAATTATGTGGTGGTAGGCTCTACCAATCATTTTAGGATCACTAACCTGATATCTCAATTACAAGATTTACAAAGGGCTACGGGACATCGTGTTCAACTTTTCGGTCACCCAAACTGGGCTAAAATGAGTTTCACGAATCAAAGTAGCCAGTTAGAATCCTTATTAACTGAAGTGTCTTCTACCTATTATGTAGATCCAAGATTAACTGTTGTGCGCGATTTTAACCAGCAATATAAACAGGAATTCACGATCGAACCTTCTGAATTTTCTTATAAAGGGTATGATATAGGCTATTATTTTGGTATCTTAATTGCCAAATATAAGGACGGATATGCGAGCAAGTTAATTGAAGAAAAATACAAAGGGCTGCACAATGACTTTGAATTTGAATACCATCCACAATGGGGATACATCAATACCGGAATTCACTTTTTAAGATACCGCAGCGGACAATTTACTCGCACAAATTAATCATACAAACCATGTCTACAGGACAAGTGAATCACCACGTTCGCAGTTTTTACAAAGTGCTCGCAGCTTACGATGGGAGCATCCCATTAGCTCGATTTTTAACCCAATATTTTAGAGCAAATAAACAAATGGGATCGAAAGATCGAAAAATGGTCTCCAGGTATTTATATCACTTTTTTCGTGTTGGCCATGCGTTCAGTGATTACTCAGCTGCGTTAAATTCCTTGAAAGCTTTGCCTGAAGAAGAAAAATTAAAGCGTTTACTCGTTGGGGAATTTCTATGTGCCACAGAAAGTGTATTAGTAACCCAGCATCTTCCTGAATTTGCGACGCATCTAAATAGTCCCTTAGACAAGAAGATTTCCATCGTTTGTGAAGCATTCAATTTTAATCTCACAGGGGTATTTCCATGGCATGATCAGCGGTCTGAATCCCTGGATTCCATGGAATTTTTCACGCAGTACTTTGTTCAACCATTACTTTACATAAGAGTTCGTAAATCTTTTGTTAATAAGGTTGTAAATATTCTTAAAAAGAATGATATTTCATTTGAATTGGATGGGCAAACACTTTCATTTCCTAATGGAACTTCTTTAGAAAAATTTCCAGAGTTAAAGGGATTGTATGAAGTTCAAGACTATTCTTCTCAGCAAAGTTTGGCCGACATCCAAGTTCAAAAAGGCGAGAGTTGGTGGGATGCGTGTAGTGGAGCAGGAGGGAAATCTTTGCTATTATTGGATGAATACCCGAATATACACTTAACGGTATCGGATGTTCGCCCCAGTATCTTGGAAAATTTGAAACAACGTTTTAAAGAGGCAGGAATCACGCATTACAATGCTGAAGTCGTCGATCTACTGAAAGAGCAAGCGCCCAAATTTACGAATAAACAGTTCGACGGTATCCTATTGGATGTGCCTTGTACAGGTTCTGGTACTTGGGGACGCACGCCAGAAATGTTAAGTATTTTTAATCCGGATCAAATTCAGAAATTTTCAAGGATTCAAAAAGACATTGCGAAGCAAGCCTTGACGTATTTAAAAGCTGGTAAACGTTTACACTACATCACTTGTTCCGTTTTTAAAGAGGAAAATGAGAGAGTCGTCGCGTATTTAAAAGATCAGCATGGCGTAAAGGTTATCAGCACGAGGTACCACATTGGTTACGACCGCAAAGCAGACACGCTATTTTCTGCTATCTTAGAAAAACCAGAATAAAGCCGATCAAGATTCATTATTTCAATCCAAAAATGCGTTTTACCCATTTAAATTTTGTTATGGAGTAAGGCGGGTATTTCAAATTAATTTCGAATAAATTTGGCTTTTTAAACACTGGTTTAACGTGTGAAAACGTGTCAAAGCCATATTTCCCATGATAATTCCCCATGCCGCTATTGCCCACTCCTCCAAAAGGCATGCTGGGGTTATTTACGTGCATCAAGGTGTCGTTGATGCAACCACCTCCAAAAGAAAAATTAGCTGTAAAAATGCGTTGTTCTAAAGAATCATTTGAGAACAAATAGGCACTCAAGGGTTTTTCCAATGCGATTAATTTATCCATGGTGGATTCGAAATCTTGATATTTAAGCAGGGGTAGCAGGGGGCCAAAAATCTCTTCCTGCATACAAGCATCCGACCAACTTGCATGCTTTATTAGGGTAGGCGGGAAGAACAAGGTAGCTTTGTTTGGTTTTAAACTTGATGCTACATACGTGGATTTTTCATCTAACAATGAGTACAAGCGATCAAAATGCCTTTCATTTATAATTCTTGTATAATGGTGACTCCCTTCTTTATAATTAAAAATCTGAAGTTGTTCCTGTAATAAGGCATAAAATTCTTCGTAAATAGCTTCGTGAGCTAAGACAAAATCGGGGGCGATGCACGTTTGTCCTGCATTTAAGAATTTGCCCCAAACGATGCGCTTAGCAGCTACCTTTAAATTTGCACTCGGGCTGACGATGACCGGACTTTTTCCACCTAACTCCAAAGTAACGGGGGTGAGATGTTTTGCTGCTGCTTGATAAATAATTTTACCGACCGCCGGGCTTCCTGTAAAGAAAATATGATCGAATTTTTCTTTTAATAAAGACGTTGTTTCCACTACATCGCCTTGTACAACCACAAAATAATTAGAAGAAAACCGTTGGTTAATCAGCTCGGCTAATAAGTTTGCGGTAGCGGGAGCCAATTCTGATGGCTTTAAAATCACCGTGTTACCAGCAGCTATAGCAGAAATAGCGGGCAGTAATGCTAATTGTATGGGATAATTCCATGCCCCAATTACTAAACAGGTGCCTAAGGGCTCTTTATAAAGCTTGCTTTTGCCCGGAAAATTTGTAAGGCTCGTTCGGACAGTCTTTGGACGCGCCAAACTGCTTAAATTTTTTATATAAAATTGGAGTTCATTTAAAATGAATCCAAGTTCTGTGGTTAATGTGTCAAAAGAAGATTTTCCAAAATCTTTTGCGATCGCTTCATAAAATAAATGTTCGCTTTGGATAATAAGGCCCTTTAACTTATTTAATTGTTCCAATCGGAAAGACAGCGACTTAGTAGCATGCGTATTAAAATATAAGCGTTGTGATTGAACTAAATCTGCATATGTCATAGCGATTCTTTTGTGTAGTGTGTGGGTTAAAAATAAACATTTAAATGAATTTATTCCTCATTTTCTCGTGGGGAATTCAAATAATTAATTAAATTTGCATGAATATCCATGCCAAATTAAATACATTCTCAGTACATGAAGCAATCGGTTTTATTGGATGCGCCAAAATTTCAAATTACCATCCAACGTCTTTGCCGGCAATTAATTGAAAATCACGAAGATTTTTCAAACTCTGTACTTATTGGGATTCAACCAAGGGGTACCTACCTGGGTAAACGGATTCACAACGAGCTTGTGCATATTCTTCCAGAGAATGAAATCGCTTACGGCGAACTTGACATTACCTTTTTCAGAGATGATTTTAGAAGGGAAGGAGCCGCTCCACTGGTGCCAAGCAGCACCAATATTGACTTCATTGTAGAAGGAAAAAAAGTGATTTTAATCGATGATGTATTGTGGACCGGAAGGACCATTCGTGCCGCGATGGATGCCCTGTTAGCGTTTGGGCGACCAGAAAAAATAGAACTGCTCGTCCTTGTCGACCGACGTTTTTCAAGGCAGCTTCCCATCGAACCAGATTACATTGGCATTCAAGTGGATTCCATTGATTCTCAAAAAGTCATCGTGAGTTGGAAAGAATCGGACGCAAAAGATCGGATTGTATTATTGACAGAAAAGACCCTTTAATAGCGAATAAAAGAGACCATGGCGAAAGTAGCGCAACTCAGTACCAAACACTTGTTGGGCATAAAAGACCTTAACGAAAATGACATTCAACTCATTTTTGAAACTGCTGATAATTTTAAAGACGTTTTAAATCGTCCGATTAAAAAAGTACCTTCCTTACGAGACATTACCATTGCGAATGTATTTTTTGAGAATTCCACTCGTACTCGACTTTCATTCGAATTGGCTGAAAAGCGCTTGTCTGCTGACACCATAAATTTTGCCGCGTCCTCATCTTCAGTGAGCAAGGGAGAAACCTTGATCGACACGGTCAACAATATTTTAGCGATGAAAGTGGACATGGTGGTCATGAGGCACCCATACGCAGGAGCTGGTGTGTTTCTAAGTAAGCACGTGAATGCACAAATAGTGAATGCTGGAGATGGGGCACACGAGCATCCTACCCAAGCGCTCTTGGATGCATTTTCTATTCGAGAAAAATATGGAGATGTGGCCGGGAAAAAAATCGCCATTATCGGAGATATCCTACACTCGAGAGTGGCACTTTCGAATATATTATGTCTTAAAAAATTGGGTGCAGAAGTGCGAGTGTGTGGACCGACGACTTTAATTCCAAAGCACATCGCTTCCCTCGGCGTGCAGGTTTCTCATGATTTAATGGACACCTTACGCTGGTGCGATGTAGCGAACATGCTCCGCATTCAGTTAGAACGTCAGGATATCGCTTATTTTCCATCTATACGCGAGTATATCATGCTTTATGGTTTAGATAAAAAGCGCTTAGATTCTTTAGATAAGGAAATTACCATCATGCACCCGGGTCCGATTAATAGAGGCGTCGAGATTACTTCAGATGTCGCGGACAGCAAGCACTCCATTATTCTTGATCAGGTTGAAAATGGGGTAGCCGTCCGAATGGCAGTTCTTTATTTACTTGCTTCGCAAAAAGCATAAATTTCCTTCATTTATTCTCTTTTTTTGAGTCAATTCTCGATTGGTTTGAAACGACCTTGTTATTTTTTGTTAAATTTAAACAGTAGGCATATTTTTTGCCTTATCTTCATCGGGTAAAGAAGCAGGTTTTAAACAATTGTTAAGAATTTTAGTGGAAAACTTGCCCAATTTACCTTAAATTAGCAAATTAGAAGAACTTAGTTTAGAAGAGACGATTATATGTTAAGGAAAGCCTTTTACACCTGCTGGTCATTACTCCTTATGGCCCATCTGGCCTTTAGTCAGCAAAGCGCTTGGCAACAAATCAACAACACCTATCACACTGCCATGGAGCTGTATGAAAAGGGTAATTTTGCTGCAGCCGCACAACAATTTGGAAAAGTTGAAGAAAGCCGATTATTAACTGGATTACAAGAGGATGAGCTGACCCAATTATCCTTGTTGAAAGAAAATGCGCGATTCTACATGGCGATTTGTGCCTTGGAAATCCAGGATCCAGATATGGAGGATGTCTTTCTAAAATTCATTAAGGATTATCCTGCTAGCGCAAACGCTAAAGCAGCGTACTACCAATTAGGAAGATCTTATTTTGCGAAGAAAAATTACGACAAATCCTTAGAATGGTTTAGCAAGTTAGAACCAGGAAACCTAGCCGGTAGGGAATACACTGAATATCGATATAAATTAGGGTATTCTTTGTTCATGAAAGACCAACTTGCGGAAGCAAAACCATATTTTTTAGAATTAAAGGACGGAGATAGTGAGTATGCTGAAGCGTCCATCTATTACTATGCCTACATCGCATACATGGATGGTGAATACAAAACGGCATTGCGTGAGTTCGAACGCTTAAAGGGTTCACAGACCTATGTCGCTACTTATCCTTATTACATTTCTACTCTTTATTTTTTAGATCGTCGCTACGATGATGTGCTCGCGTACACCGTTCCAATTCTTGAGAACACTCAGCAGCAACATGCCACAGAAATGTATAGAATCGTAGGGGCAACGTATTTTGCGAAAGACGATTTGGCGAATGCAGAAATCTATTACAATGAATTCCAAAAAAGAGATCAAGGTGCCACGCAGAATAATCAAGATAATTACCAAATTGGATACATCGCCTATAAAAATGGGAATTACGAGAAAGCGATTCATGAACTTGAAAAAATGAATGAGACAGACGCATATTATCAAAGCGCCATGATCGCCTTAGGAGATTCATTTTTAAAAACCGACAACAAACAGGGGGCAAGAAACGCATTTTTCAGAGCATCGAGATTGGATTTTGATCCAAAATTACAAGAAGAGGGGCTATTTAATTATGCGAAACTCTCCTATGAATTAGAATTTCACCAAGTGGGCTTAGAATCCATTCAAGCCTATATCGCTAACTATCCTCGCTCTGAACGCTTAGAGGAAGCAAATATTTTATTAGCTGAGTCGCTTTTAAGCACAAAAAATTATCGTGCTGCTGTCGACTTATTGGAATTTATGCCAAATAGGACTTCTAAAGCGGATGGAGCTTACCAAAAGGTGACTTATTACAGAGCATTAGAATTTTATAATGAACGGGCTTTTGAAAATGCTATTTCCATGTTTATGCGTTCTGAGCGTCATCCAATCGATCCAGAAATTTTGGCCTTAGCCACCTACTGGAAAGCAGAAGCCATGTACGAAGTAAGAAAATATGGAGAGGCAGTAACGAGTTTTAATCAATTTTTAAGATATCCAGCTGCACGGAACACGGATGTGTACAGTTATGCGAATTATGCTTTGGCTTATGCAGCCTTTCGGAACAACAATTTTAACACCTCTGCAAATTATTTCGAACGCTTTCTATCCATTGGAGGAAATTCCATAGAAGAGAATGTCAAAAATGATGCGATAGCGCGCCTGGGAGATTCGTATTTTTCTTTAAAAAATTACCCGCGTGCAATGCAATACTACGATCGTTTAATCAGCAGTAGAGCTTCCAGCCAAGATTATGCATTATTTCAACGAGGAATTATTCAAGGTTTACAAGGAAACAATGAGGGAAAATTGGCTACCTTAAGAAGTGTATTAGATCGTTTCCCGAAATCAAATTATGCAGACGACGTCAGTTTTGAAATCCCTTATACATACTTTTTAATGGGAGATTATGATCAAGCCATCGTAGGTTTACAACAAATGGTCGTCGATTACCCTCAAAGTAGTTATGTGGCCAGGGCTTTAATTACGATCGGGTTAGTTCAGTATAATAAGGGGTCTTTGGATGTTGCGTTGCAAACATTTAAACGTATTGTAGAACAACACTCCACTACAGATGAAGCAAGACAGGCATTAAGGTCCATTGAAAACATCTATTTAGATCAGGGTAATGCTGCGCAATATATACAGTATGCCTCTGAAACTAATTTAGGGGACTTAACTCAGGAACAACAAGATAATTTAGCCTTCCAAGCTGCTTATACTTTATTCCAACGCAATGATTTTGATGGAGCAGTGTTAGCTGTAAATGCTTATTTTGACAAATTCCCAAGAGCCATTCAAGAGAAATTTGCGCGGTACATTCGAGGTGAAAGTTTGTATAGATTAGGCAAACCAGAAGCAGCTTTACACGATTTTAACATCATTTTAAATGACTGGACGAGTGCGTACACGGAACGTGTTTTAGTCAGTGTTTCTAATCTTTATTTAGGTTTGCAAAAATACAACGACGCGATCGTTCACCTAAAGAAACTTGAGTTAACTTCCGAGTACAAATCAAATTATGGATTTGCTGTTAATAATTTAATGAAGTGCTATTTTGAGATCGGTGATATGGACGAAACCATCAAATACGCCGGTTTCGTAAAAGAGTACGATCGTTCATCCGATGAGGAAATCGCTACCGCCCATTTATATGCAGGTAAAGCACTTAAAGTGAAAGGATCCCTACAAGATGCTCGCAAAGAATTAAATTTAGCATCCTTAAAGAGCCAAACAGTCTCAGCTGCTGAAGCTCGTTATTTAGTCGGTCGTTTGCAATTAGATGCAGGTGAATTAGATGCTGCTTTGGCCACCGCATTTGATGTGATTAATAACTTATCCAATTATGACTATTGGGTAGCAAAGAGTTTTATTTTGTTAGCGGACGTTTACATCGCACAAGGAGATGTCTTTCAAGCGAAGAGTACACTGGAAAGTATCATTGAAAATTACGACTTGGATGACGATATCCTTCCAGCAGCAAAAGAGCGTTTAAATAATTTGAACAGATCGTAAAGAGCGATAGATTATGAATTTGAGCAGAAAATATTCAATTATAAAAAGGGTCTTATTATCCACAGGCTTCTCTATCAGTTTTTTGTGCGTGTTTGCGCAGCAAAGTCAACAACAGACCCAGCAGCAACAGCAGACTCAACAACAAGCGCAGCAGCAACAGACCCAACAACAAGAAGAACGAAGGGGGACGATTGATTCCATCGATGTGATTCGTGATTATCGCCCGATTTTAGCAGATGCTGTAAAGATTCGCAGAAGTCCTGACATGTCTAATAAACGGGAATATCAACCAAAATTATCGTATTCAATTATCGATAAAAAGTTAGATATCACTACAGGAACCAGGCAGTTATCTATTCAAGAAATGCCGTATGTGACGTTGGACAAGAAGACGAATAATTACGTGAAGCTGGGAGCTGGTAATTTTAATACTTTATTAGGTGAAGTATATTTGACGAATGATCAATACGTGGATACTCGTTTTGGGTTAATTGCTAAACTTTTAAACCAAAAAGGTTCCATAGATGATCAGGTATTTGGTCAGCAGGAAATTGGGGTGTTTGGTCGACAATTACACGAAGGGTTTACGATTTCTGGGGACTTGGGCTTTAAAAGAAATAATACGCGTTTTTATGGGTTTCACGAGTATTTAGAAGGTTGGAATATTGCTGTGCCGAGCGTTGAAAAGCAATCTTTCAATCACGTATATTTAAATGGTGAATTAACGAGTAATGCTCGCGCAAACGATGAAAATTCCTTATCATATGCGGTTAAAACGAATGCGTACTTGTATTCAAATGCTTTCGACGCAGGTGAAAATTCCTTGGCGATAACTGGATATTTTAATAAATACATCCAAACATTTAAAGTTGGTTTGCAGGCATCCGCAGATTTCACAGGAGTGAAGGATACCCAATATAAATTATCCAATCACATTGCAAGAGTTCAACCATTTGTAGGATTTAAGGGTGATAATTACGATTTAAGGGTGGGGATTAACCTTGCAGCCGAATTTGGTGATTCTACACGAATTAATTTATTCCCAGACGTACAATTGGATTTCGCATTGATTCCAAGCTATGCCCATTTATTTTTTGGAGTTGGAGGCGATGTAAACAAAACGTCCTACAAAAATTTATCACAAGAAAATCCGTGGTTAGGGCCAAATGTTTGGATTTTAAATGAATTAGATCGTTTGAAAATATATGGCGGGGTAAAAGGAAATGCTGGTTCCATGTTCGGATATAAGGCTCATTTCATGTGGAGAAAAGTGGAGAATTTAGCCTTAATGAATAATACCACTTTCGGTCCTTATTATAATGTGATATATGATCAAAGTGAAAAATCGAGCGGCATTTTCAACTTTTTCGGAGAAGTGAATTTACGCGTTTCTGAGACGATTGGAGTGGGGGGAAGTTTACTCTTTAGTGAATATGATTTGAAAACAGAAGAAGAGGCCTGGTATCAGCCAAAAGTGGAGATTAGAGCACATACCAAGGTGAATGTGAGTGAAAAACTCTATTTAAATGGTGAATTATTATTTATGGGCCAAACGTATGGAAAAAAATACGACCCTATGAATTGGGAAATCTATTATAATGGAGGTGCTATAAACAGTGTTTATGAAAAAGAAACCATCCCGGCATTTGTGGATCTGAGTGCAGGTTTAGAGTTTAGAGCGACTGAGAAATTAGGTGTATATGTTCGGGTTAACAATTTATTAAACACATCAAACGATCGCTATTTATACTATCCAAAACTTGGTTTAAACGTAATTGGCGGTGTTAATTTTTCATTTTAATGAATTTAAAAAATTTGGTTTAAAATGATAACTTTGCGTGAAGCAAAAAACGTATAAATGATTAATCTGGGGCATTGTATAGTATTTTTATTAAGTCGGCAAGATCGTGTCGTGGTAAATCGCTTTGGGCATTTTTCACGATTGGATACTCCTGGATATTTTGATAAAGAGACGAATCAATTTTTTGCCTCCACATACACGGTGAAATTTTCTCCTGATACGAACATTCAAGATGAAAATGAAGTATTGACGAATTATGTTGCTGCGCAACGTTTAATTAGTAAAAATGAAGCAAAAGCATTGGTGGACAATGCGATTCAATCATTATTAACGACCCTAAACAAAGCAGGAATCGTAGAATTAGTTGGTTTCGGAATCATGAAAAAAGATTCGGATTCTATTCATTTTTCATTAGCAGATGGTCACGCGTTTTTAGGTCAAGCACGAAGTGTATTAGAAGTAAAGAAAAAGACAGACGGGCTTCCTGTTGCTCCTTTAAGAACAGATGAAACAGCCGTTTCAGAAGTTCAAACAGTTTCGGATGAACAAATTGTAAACACTGAAGAAGGAATAAAGGAAGAACAATTTGTGGGAACTGAAGAAGAAGTGGAAGAACATGCAATTCGTAAAAATTCTTTTTGGAAGAATGCAGGCATTTTTGTGTTTTTTGTGGCAACAGCTTTACTGTCATTGTATTTTTTCCGACCTGATCTTTTTCAAAAGGGTCAAGACTTTTTCACCCAACAGATAGAAAAGAATTTCAAGAAAACACCCGCGCCAATCAAGCAGGTGGCACCGGTAGTGGTGAACGATACGATCCCTCAAATAGATGCTGCCGATCTGGCCTTATTAGACTCGATAGCTCAGATGGACAGCCTAAGAACAGAGGTTTTGGCAGAAAATTTGCCTACAGTAACCTATGAGATCATTGTGGGCTCTTTCACGAGTATGGAATTAGCGGATAAGTTTGTAGGTGAGATGAAAGCCAAGGGCATTGAAGTTTGGGCCATTGATAGTCGCATGCCTGGTAATCGCAAAAAGGTAAGTTGCGGAAGCTACGCAACGGAAGCAGAGGCGTACCGCGCATTGGGTGAAATTAAACGAACCGTGGAACCTGGAGCTTGGGTAGCACGGGTAGATAGAAGTAAATTAGAAACAGCGCAATAACCAATATTAGAGCACACTATATGTTACAATTACAACAAGACAACAGTTTTCCATTAGATACTTTTGCGAATAATACCGCACAAAGTTTTGAACTTGCAGACGAACAAATCAGTTTAATTGGTTTGTTATTTAAAGCCGGTTGGGTCATGGTGCCCTTAGCAATTTTATTATTTGCAGCCTTAGTTATTTTTATTGAACGATACATGACCATTAAAAAAGCATCTAAAATTGATCCAAGTTTAATGTCCCAAATAAAGCATCATGTGTTATCTGGCAAGTTGGATTCGGCGATTGCGGTTTGTCGTGCTACTAATAATCCCTTAAGTAGAATGTTGCAGAAGGGTTTGGCACGAATAGGAAGACCTATAAAAGATATTGAAGGGGCCATAGAAAATGTGGGTAAACTGGAAGTTGCTCGTTTAGAAAAGAATTTAAATATTCTTGCGATTATTTCGACCATTGCACCGATGTTGGGATTTGTGGGTACTATTTTTGGGGTAATTATTATTTTCCGGGACGTAGAAGCGGCTGGTGGGATTGATATCGCCAGTGTTTCGGGAGGTTTATATGTGAAAATGATTGCATCGGCAGCGGGTTTAACGATCGGTATTCTTTCTTACATCGGATTCCATATGTTGAATATGATGGTAGAACGTCTCATTTTAAGAATGGAGACTGACGCAGTTGAATTTATTGATTTATTGGACGAGCCGAGCCGTTAATTAGATTGAAAAAGCATGAATATTCGAAATAGGCGAAGTAAGCACACAGCAGAGGTTCATACATCCGCATTGAATGACATTATGTTTTTCTTAATGTTGTTCTTCCTATTGGCTTCTGCGGTTGCAAATCCTCAAGTGGTTAAATTACTACTTCCGCGATCCAGTGCTGGTGAACAATCTGTTGCGCGCAAAACCGTGACCGTATCGGTGACCTCAGATTTAACATATTACTTGGACAAACAACCTATTCCGCTGGATAACTTAATGCCAACACTTCAAACCCAAATCAATCCAGGAGAGGAGTTAACCATTATGTTGTATGCGGACAGTTCAGTGCCGATCCAAAATGTCGTAGCGGTGATGGATATAGCGAACCAATTAAAGGTTCGAGTATTTTTAGCCACGGACGCAAAAAGATAATAGTATGATGAATTACAACGTTCAAGAGAATAATTTTCCAAAAGCATTTGGCATTGCTTCGGCGATCATGGGTAGCTTATTGTTAATTAGTTTCTTTATCATGATTGGCAGTAAACTTCCACAATTTGGTATGGGAGGGATGGTGGTTAATTATGGAACGGCTGAATTCGGCATGGGGGATGATTACATGACGGTGGATGAGCCATCCATGCATCCAAATGCAAATGAGGTAAATCCAGATCGCATAGATCCGACCTTAAATCCTGATCAATCCCCATCTCAACAAATATCAAATCAACAAGTCGTCACCCAGGATATGGACGATGCACCTGCAGTCGTTTCAAATGAAACAAAAAAAGCAAATGCACCTGAAACGACCGCAGACAAAAAAGACAGTAAACCTGTGGTTAACCCAAATGCCTTGTATAAAGGACGCCAAAACACGTCTACGGGACGGGGCGATGGAACTTCCAACGTGGCCGGCAATCAGGGCAGTAATTTAGGAGATCCATTAGCATCCAATTACGGTGAAGGTGGTTCAGGAGATGGAAACATGGGGCTATCCATTTCAAATAGGAGATGGGTAGTTGCACCAAAAATTGAGGATAACGGTCGTCAACAAGGAATCGTCGCGGTAGAAGTCCATGTCGCACCAAATGGTTCGGTGATTTATGCACGAGCAGGAGTCACTGGCACCACCTTACCTGATAAATCCCTTTGGGACAAATGTGAGGCGGCCTTAAGGGGAGCCCGATTAAATCAATTGGAAAATGCACCAACTGTTCAAAAAGCAGTGTTGTACTTTAATTTCAAATTGAGATAAACTATACTAAAGTTTTTGACGTGAATTACCAAGAAACGATGGACTATCTGTATAGTAAGCTTCCAATGTTTACGAGGGATGGTGCGAGTGCTTTAAAAAAGGATCTTACAAACACATTGGCCTTTTGTAAAATATTAGACCATCCTCAAAAAAAATTCAAAAGCATTCATGTCGCTGGCACGAATGGGAAAGGTTCGACTTCCCATGCGCTTGCTGCCATTTTTCAGGCTGCAGGCTATAAAACCGGTTTATATACTTCACCACATTTAGTAGATTTTCGAGAAAGAATCCGTATCAATGGTGAAATGATTCCTACGGAATATGTGATTGATTTTGTGGCCAACCATCAATCATCCATTGAGACCATCCATCCTTCATTCTTTGAAGTGACGGTGGCGATGGCATTTGATTATTTTGCTAAAGAACAAGTAGATATAGCCATTATTGAAACAGGCTTAGGAGGGCGATTGGATTCCACTAATATCATTTTACCAGAGCTGTCTGTAATTACAAATATTGGCTGGGATCATCAGGCACAACTCGGAGATCAACTTTCACTAATTGCTGGAGAAAAGGCAGGCATAATTAAAGATCATATTCCAGTCATCATAAGTGAAAAGCAGGAAGATATCGCAACAGTATTTAAAGCAAAAGCCGAGGAAATGGAAGCACCAATAGTTTTTGCCTCAGAGATCCTTCAAGCAACGTTGATACAAAAATCTCCCGAATCTCAACAAATTTTAATCCAATCAAACCAAGAATTAGAGAGATTATCGCGTGCATTTAATGGTTTGTCATCCGAAATCATAAAAGAGTATCTTGGTCACTACCACATTGATTTGTTAGGATCCTATCAACTAAAAAACGCTTTAGGAATTATCAGTGCTGTTTTATACCTGAATCGATTAGGATGGAATTTGCCCATTCAGGCAGTGAAACAGGGACTTAGCAATTTAACAAAATTAACAGGCTTAAGGGGAAGATGGGAACGTTTAAAGGAGAATCCATTGGTCATTTGTGACACCGGACACAATGAAGATGGCTGGAAGGAAATCATCTTTAACATTTCCCAAACGCCACACAGATCCCTTCATATTGTTTTAGGCGTGATGGCTGATAAAGATTTAAATAAAATGCTTCCTTTACTTCCTAAAGATGCGCGATATTACTTTTGTCAAGTAGATCTACCCCGAGCGCTGCCCGTCGGGATGTTAGCGGAAAAAGCACGCACACATGGGTTGATTGGCACGCCTCATGATTCAGTTATAGCAGCCGCATTAACAGCCATACAAGCGTCCAACGATGAAGACTTAATTTTCGTTGGCGGCAGTACCTTTGTCGTTGGAGATTTAATTGCTCATGAAGGGGAATTGGATTCATAAGGAATTGAATCCTTAATTAGTGCATTTAATACAATTCAGTTAATTCGCCTCTCATGTTTTTTTGTACCCAATAAGCCACTTCTTTTTGATCCTGAAACCTGCCTTGCAAATGCATTAATTTCGTAATGGCAGCCTCAAACGTCATATCGAAACCGTTTAACACTCCAATTTCTTTCAAATGCCGACTGGTTTCATACCGCCCCAATTCTACAGATCCAACTTTGCACTGGGAAATATTTAAGATGTTCTTTCCACTTTCTATAGCGGCGGACAAGGCGTCTAAGAACCATTTCTCTGTAGTCGTATTACCAGTTCCAAAGGTTTCCATTATGATGGAACGCGCATTGCTTTGAAGAATGGCATTGACTATGTTGACATTGATTCCAGGGAAAAGTTTTAATACGGCTACAGCATCGTCTACAACAGTGTGCAATTTAAAATCCTTCCCTGAATTATTTAAAAATGCATCTTGATTATATTTTAAATGCACTCCTGATTCAACTAACACCGGATAATTAGGGGATCTAAAAGCTTCAAATTTTGCAGAGTTGTATTTGAAAGCGCGGTTTCCTCTATATAATTTGTTGTCAAAAAATATACATACTTCATGAATCAATGGCATGCTATTCTTTTTTGCGGAAGCTAATTCAAGAGCAGTAATTAAATTCTCTCTCGCATCCGTTCGAATTTCACCGATCGGCAATTGAGACCCGGATAAAATAACAGGCTTTTGAAGGCCCTCTAATAAAAAGCTTAAAGCAGAAGCCGTAAACGCCATGGTGTCTGAGCCATGAAGTATGACAAATCCGTCGTAATTGTGATAATTTTCTTTAATAAGTACTGCCATATCCACCCAAATTTTGGGTGTCATATTCGATGAATCTATAATGGGAGAGAAGGAATGGACAGTTAAATGATAATCCAATCGTTTCAGTTCTGGAATATTGTTCGCTATCAACTCGAAATCAAAGGGCACAAATGAATCACTTGATTCATCTTTTACCATCCCAATGGTTCCTCCAGTGTATAGCACTAAAATTTTATTCATGTTTAATGAAGTTTAATTTTTAACAGGCAATTTAAAAAGCTTTGCCGCCGTATTTGTGGTAACTTCCGCTAATTCTTCAATAGATATTTGTTGTAAAACGGCGACCTTCTCAGCAATGTTTAGCAAAAAACTGCTTTCATTCTTTTTGCCTCGGAATGGTGCAGGAGCTAAATAGGGAGAATCCGTTTCCAACACGATTTTATGCACAGGTATCTGTTTGACCACATGATCTAATCCTGCATTTTTATAGGTGACTACTCCACCTATACCTAAATAAAGTCCATATTCCAGGACACGATTTGCCTGTTCCAAATCTCCTGTAAAACAATGCAGAACACCGCTTAATGTACCGTCTTGAACTTCTTCAAGTAATTCAAATAGTGGTTCATAGGCATCGCGGCAATGGATAGATACTGGAAGATTTAATTGTTTTGCCCAGGCAGTTTGAATTCGAAAAGCATCCTTTTGAATGTCCAAGGTGGTAGTGTCCCAATGCAAATCCAAACCAATTTCTCCAATCCCAAATAGTTTAAATGGGTGTTCAGTTTGAATGCATTGATCTATAAGATTTTTTATTATCTCTAATTGTTGTAAATAATCTTCCTTCACACTGCATGGATGCAGCCCAAGCATAGCAAAACAATGTTCTGGAAACCTACTGATAGTATTTTGGATCAATTCAATAGAATTGACGTCTACATTAGGAAACAATAACTGCTGGACATGGTTATTTACACAACGGTCCATTTGAGCATTTAATTCAGTCGGATCATCGGTATAATAAAGGTGAGTATGCGTGTCAATTAAATACATATCGGCTAATAAAAACTCAAATAGACAAACAAAACTAATGAATATAAAGCAAAATAAAAACGGGATTAACCTAATGGTTAAACCCGCTTTTCAAGATTTTATAAGAATGATTGATTAATTATTCGCTGGAATAATATCAATTAATTCAATATCAAATACTAATGGTGAGTGTGGAGGAATTTGACCACGCATATCGCCTTGTTCACCATAAGCTAATTTCGAAGGAATAATTAATTTGAATTTACTTCCTGAAGGCATCAATAATAAACCTTCATCCCAACCTGGAATAACTTGTCCTACACCAATAGCAAATTTAGCCGGTTCATAAACACGCATTGGATTTACAATGCCGTTTTTCTGCGCAACGTCTTGCAATGAAGTGTCGAATACTTTTCCTGAAGTTAAGTATCCGGTGTAGTGAACGACTACTGAATCTGTAGGTTTAGGCATTGCACCTGTACCTTTTTCAGTAATCACATACTGCAATCCTGAAGAAGTTTTTTCTGGAGTGGATTTAATGCTTTTAACGTAAGTTTCAATTTTTGATTCTTCACCCTCTTTTAATTTATTGATCTCGCCATCAAAATAAGTGTTAATTTCAGCATACAATGCACTATCCGTTAAGTTTCCTTTTTTGAAGTGCTTATTAACCTTAACATTGAAAATTACATATTGATCAACAAAATCAGGTTTCGGCTGGCCTGTTTTCACCGCCATAGTGTCTAAATTCAAGTGGAATACCGCGCTATCACCTTCACCTAACATGCTAAACATAGTGTTGTGATCTCCTGGGTACAAACCTGGAAGACTGTCTGCTGCAATATTTACGATTTGTGGTAAACCGATGGCATAAGTGTCATTTAAAATAGAATCTCTGTCACTTTTAATGACCACACTGATCGATAACATATCGCCTGGCTGTGCTTTATCATTACCAGCATCCTTGATGATTTGATATTTTAGACCACCCTCACCAGTTTTTAATGATTGTTGGCAAGCGCCAAATAAAAATGCGGACGCTAAACCGAGTACTAAGATTGATTTCTTCATGATTGTATTTGTGTATTATTGTGTTAACTGTAATTTATAATTTGGTAAAATTTCATTAAATTTTAATACCGTATCATTCAAGCTTAACTGCATTTGGCCTCCTGCAGCATTCCTATGTCCACCACCATTAAAGTGCGCTTTACTAAATTCGTTACAAGGAAAATCACCTATGGATCTGAATGATAATTTAATAGTTTCAGGTCGTTCTATAATCAGTGCTGCAAAACGAACACCTTGAATAGACAAAGCGTAATTAACTAAACCTTCTGTATCCCCGGTTTGTATATTAAATGCTTGTAAGTCTTCTTTTGGTATGGCAAAATACGCCGTGTTTAAAGTGGGTATTAATTTTAATCGATTCGCAAGACAAAATCCCAAAAACTTTAATCTATTTTCTGTGTTGCTATTGTAAATGTGCTCATGAATGCGCCAATTTTGGGCACCCTTATCAATTAAATCAGCGACAATTCTGTGAATTTCAGCAGTCGTTGAGCTAAACCTAAACGAACCTGTATCCGTCATTATCCCTGTATATAAGCAGGTTGCAATATCGGAATTAATATTATGATTATCGTTAAATATTTCGGATATAAATCTATACACTAATTGAGCGGTGGCTGCTGCGTGGCTATCAATGAAATCTCCATCTTGAAAACCTTCTGGTTCAAGATGATGATCGATCACATATTTATAAGCGTTTGCTTCCGCAATAGCAAATTGCATCGCATTAATTCGACTTAATGCATTAAAATCTAAACAAAAAATTATTTCTGCTTCTTGAATCAATCGATCAGAAAGTTCCGTCGATTCGGTATAGATAAGGACATCTTCTCGACCAGGCATCCAGTCCAAAAAAGAAGGAAAGTCTGATGGCACGATTACGTGGACAGCATGCCCATGTCTTACCAACCAATGATATAAACCCAGAGAAGAACCAAGCGCATCTCCATCTGGTTTAAAATGAGTGGTTATGACAACTTTTTTCGGTTCGCTATTAAAAAGTTCTTGAATAATAATTGATTGTGTCATTAATCATTAAAAGTGTGCAAACCTACTACAAAATTTCCTTAAATGCTAATAAAAAACAGCCTTTAACAAATTTTTATATTTTCATTCTTCCAAAATTTTCAGCAAGATATATTTGTTTGTTTTTTTTCAGCTAAGCACCAACATTCATTCAGTCTTACATAGAATTTAACTATTAATCAAGTCAATAGATCATAAAATCCACAATTATTAAAGTTATCCACATCATCATATTTCATTTATAATCAATTTATTGTAATTTTGTTAACATACTTATCCACATTTAATGTGGATAAGTTAAAATACAGAACCGACTGATCGCGATCGAATAAGCATGATTTTCGAAATTTAATCATGAGTTTAGTGAAGAACTCTAATCCTCAGATCGCATTTAAAATTAGTAGTTTTGTTATCTTATATCAAAATATATCCAATTAAAAATAGATCCAAACTCAACTATGGCGGATACTAATTTACATTTAGCAGATTCTACAACAGGAAAAACTGATCGCGCAACACTTGCTGATAGAAAGGCTAGGGTGTCAAATTTAGTGAGTGGATTTGGAAAACTTCCTCCACAAGCTACCGATTTAGAAGAGGCCGTATTAGGCGCTTTAATGCTTGAAAAAAATGCATTAACTGAAGTAATCGATATTTTAAAACCTGAAACTTTTTATGTGGAAGCACATCAAAAAATATTTGAGGCCATCTATCGATTATTTCAAAAAAATTCACCCATTGATTTGTTAACAGTGATTTCTGAATTGAGATCTATGGGTGTATTAGAAATCGTTGGCGGGGCCTATTACATTACCCAATTAACAGATCGGGTCGTATCTGCCGCGAATATTGAATATCATGCGCGCATCATATCCCAAAAATATATTCAACGAGAATTAATAAAAGTATCGAGTGAAATTATCAATAGCGCATATGATGAAACCTCCGACATCTTTGATTTACTCGATCACGCAGAAAAGAGTTTATTTGATATTGCACAAAATAACCTTCGTAGAGATACAAGGAAAGTAGACGATATTATGCGTGAGGCCGTGGTTACCTTAGAATCATTAAGAGACCGGACGGATTCATTAACAGGTGTTCCTTCAGGATTTACTGATTTAGATCGAATGACTTCCGGATGGCAACCATCCGACTTAGTGATTATTGCTGCGCGGCCTGCTATGGGTAAAACGGCATTTGTTTTAAGCTGCGCCAGAAATGCAGCAGTATTGCATGATAAACCGGTAGCTGTATTTTCTCTGGAAATGTCTTCCGTACAGTTGGTTAATCGTTTAATATCGGGTGAGACCGAAATAGAACAAGAAAAGTTAAGAAAAGGAAATCTTGCAGACCATGAATGGGAACAACTTCATGCAAGAATTGGAAAATTAACCTCTGCACCACTATTAATTGATGACACACCAGCTTTGAACATTTTTGAGTTTAGGGCAAAATGTAGACGATTAAAAGCACAATATGACATTCAATTAGTAATCGTCGATTACTTGCAACTGATGCATGGCAAAAGTGATGGAAAAGGTGGAAATAGAGAGCAAGAAATCGGTAGCATTTCCAGGTCTTTAAAATCAGTGGCCAAAGAATTGAATATTCCTGTAATTGCATTATCCCAATTAAGCCGTGCGGTAGAAAATCGTCCTGGAGCAAGTAAGCGACCAATGCTGTCGGACTTACGGGAGTCCGGATCGATCGAACAAGATGCCGATATGGTACTCTTTTTATATAGACCTGAATACTATGGAATGGTCGAAGATGAAAATGGAGCATCCACAGTAGGAGTGGGGGAAGTCATCATTGCGAAGCATAGAAATGGTGAAACAGGCACGGTCAAATTAAATTTTGTTGGAAAATACGTTAAATTTACCGACCTTGAAGAAGATTTCGGAGGGCAAGGAATGGGTAATTTTGGGGCTTCCTTTTCTTCAGGAATTGGTCCTTCGACGAATTTTGACAATCCGATGGGGGGCATAGTCCGATCTTCCAGAATGAATGATATGGACGACGATATCCCATTTTAAAAACGATTAAAAACAAATGGCAAGAAAGATTGTAATTGCTGTAACAGGTGCGAGCGGATCCATTTATGCAAAAGTGTTGATGGATAAATTATTGGCAGCAAAGCAACAAATTGACCGAGTGGGAGTTGTATTCTCTGATAATGCCAAAGATGTTTGGAACCATGAATTAGGAAATCATGATTATGAAAATTACCCATTTGATTTTTACAATAAAAACGACTTTTACGCGCCATTTGCATCCGGATCTGCGCATTATGATAGCATGATAATTTGTCCATGTTCTATGGGCACCCTTGCTAGAATAGCGCAAGGCACCTCTTCAGACTTAACGACGAGAGCAGCCGACGTCATACTAAAAGAACGTAGAAAATTAGTGCTCATCACACGAGAAACCCCTTTAAGTTTAATCCACTTAAAAAACATGACGGCACTTACTGAAGCCGGAGGAATCATTTGCCCCGCGACCCCATCGTTTTATAGCAAACCTACCAGCTTAGAAGAAGTAGCCAGTACCGTCGTGGACAGGGCATTGAACTTAATCGACATAGAAATTCCCAGTTATGTATGGGGAGAGTCGAATTATTTGAAATAATGCTTGTGATTTAGCAGTATTTTGTACATTTGTTCTTTAATGAACAGATCAACTAATATTCTACTAAAATCCGTACATATTTTATCGGAACAGGATTCTAGTCAACCAAAAGAGCAGGACTTGTTAATCGAAAATGGCATCATTACAGCCATTGGACCCAATTTATCATCATCATCTAAAAAAGGAACCTTAGAAATTGACGGAAAAGGTCAATTCTTATCACCTGGTTTTTTTGATTTAAATGCCAATTATGGTGAACCAGGATTGGAAACTAAAGAAGATTTATCGTCCGGATCAAACGCTGCGTTTGCGGGAGGATTTACCGGAGTAGCTGTCCATCCAAACACGAACCCGCCTTTGCATAGGCAATCGGAAATTGCTTTAATAAAAAACAAGGCAAAAGATTTAGCAGTAGACATTTACCCAATCGGCGCCATCAGTAAACATCGCGAGGGGAAAGAACTGGCCGAATTGTTTGATATGAAACAAAGCGGTGCCATCGCTTTTTGTGATGGGGATAAAAATGTGGCTGATGCTGGCTTGATGGGCCGGGCATTATTATACGCAAAAGGCATAGATACTTTAATTATCTCGCATCCAGAAGATGAAAAAATAGCGAGCGGGGCGGTCATGAATGAAGGCGTGATGAGCACGTATTTAGGAATGAAAGGCAATCCTAATCTTGCTGAATCAGTTATGGTAGCGAGGGATTTATATTTAGCAGAATACTTTGAGGCAAAAATCCATTTCACTACTATTAGCACGGCTGAGAGTGTAGCTTTAATACGAAAAGCGAAAGCTAAAGGAGTGGCCGTTACCTGTGATGTTGCCGCTCATCATTTACACCTTACTGATGATGCGATTGAAGGATTTGACAGCCAATATAAAGTACAGCCCCCATTAAGAACCAAAGCCGATGTGAAGGCTTTAATAAAAGGTTTGAGAGACGGCACCATTGATGCCATCGTTTCCCAACATACTCCGCACGAAATCGAATTTAAAAGAGTTGAGTTTCAAATTGCAAAATATGGTATGATTGCGCAGCAAACAGTACTACCAAGCTTGATTGCTACCGGTTTAACTCCTCAAGAAATAGTAGATAAATTAGCGGTCGGACCAAGAAAAATTTTAGGCATCCCTGTTCCAAAAATAGAAGAGGGGAGTCCTGCTAATCTGACGCTGTTTAACCCATCTTTAATCTGGAATTTTGACAAGAGCACGAATTTATCCAAGTCTGAAAACAGTCCTTTCTTTGGAAAAGAATTAAAAGGAGGCGTCACTTTTGTAATTAACCAGTCATTTAGTCAAATATATCATGGATCAAACAATTAAAAACGCCTTAATTCATTGTATTAAGGAATATAATTCGAGTGAAAGCATTCAAGGAGAGGAATTATCGAATCGATTGATTTCGGTTTTCGAAATTTATGAGCCATTTTTAAGTAAAGTTGAAAAATTAGATGCTGTTTTTGATGATTACCCAGTGTTTAATAAAATCAGAGAAGTGGCCTTCGATTTATTGTTAATGAATTTTTTCTCGGACGATGTTAAACGCTTAGAAAATGATTATTTAGAATCGGATGAATGGGCAAGCATTGAAGATAAAACAATCGATCGGGGAACGGAATTACTAAATTTACTTTTGTATCTTGCAGAGTGCAAGGATGAAGAGATCGTTCCAGAGTTAGATGATTTTTTAAGGGAGTTTCTATTAGTAGATGAAGATGAATTCCAAGATGAATATCATTTATACGAGCCAGTTATAGAACACCAGATTTTAATCGAGAGTAATTATCGTGAAATTGGGAAGGTGGCGTCCAAAATTAACACGGATCAAGACATTCAACCGATCTTTTATGCGTTGATGTCCTTTTTCATGGAAAGAAATCCAAGTGCTGAAGACTTAAATGATTTTGTGGCCAATGCACCGAATCCTGCATATGACCGCGCATTATACCAATTATTAATTAATTTTTGTCAATAAACCTTAAATTGTGATTATGAACGCAAACAATTATGAGACAGAACACGCGTCTGTAAATGCTAAAAAAGCGGCTTTTATCAATGGTTTGATCTTCGGCGTAATTAGTATTTTTATTTTTTTAATTACGTATTATGCATTCCCTGATTTATTTGGAAATTTCACGTTTGGAATTATTAGTTTCCTAATATCCATTGGATTAGCAATTTTTTTCACTTTAGATTTAAGAAAAAAAATCGGAGGGTACTGGTCATTTAAAGAAGCATTGAGCAATATTTTTATATTGTTAATCACTCAATACTTGTCATACACCTTATTTGTTATGGCATTTGGAAAATTTATTGAGCCAGCCTACATCGACCATATGCGTGAGGTTAGTTTAAATGCTACGGTTGAAGTGGCCGAACGTTTTGGTGGTGGAAACCAAGAAGCTATAGACAAAATGATCGAGGAAGCAGAAAAAAGCATTGAACAATCCTTAAATCCTACTTTTATGCAATTTTTGCAAGCGACTGGGATTACAATGATTATGTATTTTGTAGGTGCATTAATTTTTGCAGCTATTTTTAAAAGAGAACGTCCTGTATTTGCACAAATAACAGACGAAGAATAATTTATGGATATATCTGTAGTCATTCCACTGTATAACGAAGCGGAATCTTTACCAGAATTAACATCCTGGATAGATCGTGTGATGGTTTCACACGATCTATCATATGAAATAATATTGGTAGATGATGGAAGTACAGACACTTCTTGGTCCATCATAGAAGCATTAAAACAACAGAATGCTGCAATTTTTGGCATCAAATTCCGAAGAAATTACGGAAAATCCGCTGCACTAAACGTTGGATTTGAACAAGCAAGAGGTGCGGTGGTGATTACTATGGATGCCGATTTACAAGATAGTCCAGATGAAATCCCTGACTTATACAAAAAAATTAAAGAGGAAGGTTACGATTTAGTTTCAGGTTGGAAAAAAGTCCGTCACGATCCTTTGACAAAAACCATCCCGACTAAATTATTCAATGCCGTCACGAGACAAATGTCAGGCATTCATAATTTACATGATTTTAATTGTGGTTTAAAAGCCTACAAAAAAGACGTCATTAAAAGCATAGAAGTATACGGTGAAATGCATCGTTATATCCCAGTTCTGGCAAAGTGGGCAGGTTTTAAAAAAATAGGAGAGCAGGTAGTCCAACATTTCCCGAGGAAATACGGCACGACTAAATTCGGCCCGGGAAGATTCATTAAAGGTTTTTTAGATTTATTGTCCATATTTTTTGTGGGCAAATTTGGAAAACGCCCCATGCACTTTTTCGGCACCATGGGTGTATTAAGTTTTCTAACTGGCTTTGTTATTGCATGTTGGTTAATTGCTGAAAAATTAATTAGCATCGCAAATGAAACGCCTTATAGAAATGTAACGGAGCAGCCGCTGTTTTTCCTTGCTTTGATTGCCATTGTGATCGGTTCACAGCTTTTTCTAACTGGCTTTGTGGCCGAACTAATTTCAAGAAGTAATTCTGAACGGAATTCATACCAAATTGAAACACGCATTTGAGTTGGATAATAAACTTTTAGGACCACTTCGATTCTATTCGATCATCATTCCATTGTATAATCGACCAATGGAAATAGATGAATTATTGGCCTCCCTCACCCAACAACAATACAAAGAATTTGAAGTCATCGTAATTGATGATGGTTCGAATCCTCCTGCAAAATCGGTCGTTGAATCTTATTCCACGAAATTGCAATTACAATATATTTATCAAGAAAATACAGGGCAAGGCTTTGCCAGAAATCATGGTTTTGAGCTAGCAAAAGGGGAGTACTTTATTGTTTTTGATTCAGATTGTATCATTCCGAATGATTATTTAATTAAAGTACATCAAGCTTTAAACCAGCATGATTGGGATGCATTCGGGGGGCCTGATGAAGCACATGAATCATTTACACCCCTGCAAAAAGCGATTAATTATTCCATGACTTCTGTATTTACAACAGGGGGCATACGCGGGAGCAAAAGGCATTTGGGGGTTTTTCATCCCAGAAGCTTCAACATGGGGATATCAAGAGAAACTTGGCAGTTAACGGGCGGTTTTCGCTGGACCAATCAAAGTGAAGACATGGAATTCAGCATGCGGATGCAAGCCTTGGGATTAAAAGTGGGGTTAATTCCTGAAGCAACGATCTTCCACAAAAGAAGGGGAACGATCAAAGATTTTTACAAGCAAACGCATTCCTTCGGACAAGGAAGAGTTCGATTAATGCGTCGCTTTAAGGGTTCCCTCAAACCCATGCATCTCTTACCTGTGGTCTATACACTGGGCATTTTATACTTAATAATTTTTGGTGTTTTCATGGTTCTTCAGCCAAATATTTTCACAAATTTAAGTCCATTTACTGAAGTTTGGCACGTTGGAATTACCGCCTTCCTCCTATATAAATTGGTCATTTTAATAGATGCTTGGTTGAAAACTGGTAGCCTTGAAGTGGCAGGAAGGAGCCTTATCACTGTGTTTGTTCAGTTTTTTGCATATGGTAAGGGATTTATTCAGGCTTTGATCAAATCTAAAGCGGAATCTAAAGATTAGATATCCAAAGTCAATCCATCATAGGCTAAAAAAACATTAGGAGGCAACTCACTACTCACTTCATCATGCAATCCTAAAAAATGACTTATATGAGTGAGGTATGTTTTTTCAGCCCCGATTCGCTTAGCCATCTCAATAGCTTCTTGCAACGTCATATGAGAAATGTGATCTTCTAATTGCAGCGCATTTAACACCAAAACCTTGGTTCCCTTTAACAATTTAATTGTCTCTTCGTCAATCGTCTTAGCGTCGGTGACATAGGTAAAATCTCCAAATCTAAAACCCAAAACAGGCATTTTATAATGCAATACGCGCACAGGAAGAACAGATAACAACCCTACATTAAATCGTTCATTTTCTTGTATGGTGTGCAATTTTAATTGGGGAACTCCAAAATAGGCTTTGGGATCAAATGCATAAAAAAACTCGCGTTTTAGAGCTTCTTGAACATTGGTTTCTGCATAAATATCGATCGACTTCCCTTGTTTACGATTAAATGCACGAATATCATCTAAGCCCGCTATGTGATCCTTATGTGAATGTGTATATAACACAGCATCCAGTTTTTGTACACTTGCACGTAACATTTGATATCTAAAATCAGGACCTGTATCAATGACAATGTGTTGTTCATGGTGTTCAATCAGAATTGAAGACCGGAGCCGATGATTGTGTTTATCCTTGGAAGAACACACCTTACAATTACATGCGATTACTGGTACACCTTGAGAAGTTCCAGTTCCTAAAAAGCTGACTTTCAAATTTCCAATTTTTTTTGTCGAATCCCTAAAAACAATTGCTTCTGCTTTTCATCCAATACTTCAGCGCCATCCATAACGGGCAGTGTAGACAACAGTTCGGTAAGTCCGTTCATTTTAGCTTCTAAATCCAGAAATTTATTAACCACGATGACTTTGCTGTTCTGAATGACACAGGCGCCTGTTTTAAAATTTCCTTTTTCATAACGCACCTTATAACCCAGTTGTTTAAAAAGAGCTTCTAGTTTTTCTAAGTTATTTGCTGTAGGTGTTAACAAGGTGTTTTTTTCCTATTTGACGCAAATTACAACTAAATTCAGTTTTCTCAAAACAATTTTGCCGTTCAATTGTTATATATAAAAAACACAGTATGTTTAACTAAATTCAATCTTATGGGAAATTTATTGTACACAATTGCCGTTATTTTAGTCATTATTTGGGCAATAGGATTTTTTGGAGGGTTCGTATCCAGCGGAATTGTTCACGTTTTATTAGTGATCGCTGTGATTGCCGTATTATTACGAATCATTCGAGGTGCTGCTTAAATTATTTTAAAGCTTGTTGAAGGATTGCTTCAGCAAAAAGAAGATCCTCTTCGGTAGTTATTTTAAGATTCCTTTTATCGCCAGGGATCACAACCACCGGGCCACCATTTGCTTCTACCACAGATGCGTCGTCAGTATAGGTATTTGATGCTGGTTTTTGGTAAGCATCCATTAACATAGAGGCATTAAATACCTGGGGTGTTTGAATGACATAAACCTGGTCGCGATTAAGTGGTTTAGAAGATTGTTCTTCTACCCAGCGTATGGAATCTGTGCTGGGAATACCAGGAATAACAGCAGCATGCATTGAAACTGCTTTAAACAATGTTTCAATCAGCTGAGAAGTGATTAAAGGTCTTGCACCATCGTGAACTGCTATAGTGTGATTGGATGGTGCAATTTCTTTATATTCCTCTAAGGAAGCAATGTATTCCAAACCATTCTTCACACTTTGAAATCGCGTTTCACCCCCTTCAACCATGGCATGCGGAACATGAAAATCAAATTTATAACATAAATCTGTCCAGTAGGAAAACCAATCTTTCGGTAGGACTAAAACCACTTCTGCCTGAATATCGCTCGCATAAAACGCATGCATGGTACGCATTAAAAGAGGCAAAGATCCAAGGGTATGAAATTGTTTGGGCAGCGCATTTTTCATACGCCGCCCAATACCTGCTGCCACTATGATGACATAATTAGCCATTTTTTGTATTAAAAAATAACAAATTAAATAATTAACATCGCATCTCCATAACTATAGAAACGATATTTTTCTTTTACAGCCTCTTCATACGCATTCATCACATTTTCATATCCACCAAAAGCGACTACCATAACGAGTAGGGTAGATTCTGGAGTGTGAAAATTTGTAATCATACTGTTTGCTATGCTAAAGTCATATGGAGGATAAATGAACTTACTGGTCCATTCATTTGCTGGATTCAAATGACGATCCGCAGAAACTGAAGATTCGATAGCACGCATTGAAGTCGTCCCAACAGCACAAATCTTCCGTTTTTCGTCGATCGCTTTATTCACTAAACGAGCGGTTTCTGGCGTAATTTCAAATTGTTCAGAATCCATTTTATGTTTTGTCAAATCTTCCACTTCTACTGGTCGGAATGTTCCTAAACCAATATGAAGGGTTACTTCAGCAAAATCCACTCCTTTTAGTTCTAATCTTTTCATTAACTCCCTGCTAAAATGCAATCCAGCAGTAGGAGCTGCTACTGCGCCTTCATTTTTAGCAAAAATGGTTTGGTAACGAAATTTATCTTCTGGAACTGCTTTTCTTTTAATGTATTTTGGAAGCGGAGTTTCTCCTAAAATTTCAATGTTTTTTCTAAATTCTTCGTCAGTGCCATCGAATAAAAAGCGAATCGTTCGTCCACGAGAAGTCGTATTATCCACCACTTCAGCCACTAATAAATCGTTATCTCCAAAATACAACTTATTACCCACGCGAATCTTTCTTGCCGGATCTACTAACACATCCCATAAACGCAATTCTTTATTCAGCTCGCGCAACAAAAACACCTCAATGGTAGCGCCCGTCTTTTCTTTATTGCCATACAACCTGGCTGGAAATACTTTTGTATTATTCAGAATCATTAGATCCTTTTCATCAAAGTAATCCAATACATCCTTGAAAATTTTATGTTCAATTTTACCTGTATCTTTATGCAACACCATTAACCTTGATTCATCGCGATTTTCAGAAGGTTCGTAAGCAATTAACGACTCAGGAAGGTTGAATTTAAATTGAGATAATTTCATAATGCAATATGATGAATATTAATAGCTAAGTAAGCCCGCAAAGATACAAAAGATATTACGGAAATACACATTATTTTACTGTGAAACATATTTGTATATCGCCTCAGCGGTTCTATGCGATGCTCCAGGCTCGCCAATTTGACGCTTTAACAAATCATAATTTTCTAACACATTTTCTCTATAAGTTTTATCGTTCATAAGGAGGTGAAGCTCGTCTGAAACAGTATCCACTGTACAATCTCCTTGAATGAGTTCCCGAACAGATAACATATTTGTAATCAAATTCACTAAAGAAATAAAACGAACTTTAATTAATGATCTTGCAATAGCCACTGTGATTTGATTTGCCTTATAAACCACGACTTGTGGAACATGAAATAAAGCAGTTTCTAAAGTAGCTGTTCCACTGGTAACTACTGCCGCTTTCGCATGTAATAAAAGGTCATAAGTAGCATGAAATATAACAGGCACATTCAAATCGCCAATCTGTTGCTTATAAAACTCATGTGTAAGGTTTGGCGCTCCCGCAATCAACAACTGATGAGCAGGGAATCTATGCTTTAAACCTAACATTACGGGTAATAATTTCTTAATTTCCATTTCCCGGCTACCCGGTAACAAAGCGATAATGGGGCGATCATCCAATTGATGCTCCTGCAGAAAATTTGGATTCGGTTGATGTTTTGAAATGGCATCTAACAAAGGATTCCCCACATATTCGACATCCATGCCGAAGCGCTTATAAAAATCTACCTCGAAAGGCAGAATACAAAACATCTTATCGACTACGCGTTTAATCTTATGAACACGTTTTTGATTCCAAGCCCAAATTTTAGGCGAAATGTAGTAACAGACTTTGATACCCTGCTTTTTAGCAAATTCTGCGATGCGCAAATTAAAGCCTGGAAAATCTATTAAAACGACCACATCCGGCTGAACGCTTAAAATTTCTTGCTTGACTAACTTTAAATTCTTAGAAATTTTATCAAGATTCGACAACACTTCCACAAAGCCCATGAAAGCAAGAGAAGACGTGTGAAGCAATGGTTTTACTTCTGCAGCCTTTTCCATGGAGTCGCCTCCTACAATATGAAAACGACTGTCTTGATCAACCTTTTTTAATTCTTCGATTAAATTCGCTCCATGCAAATCTCCCGATGTTTCTCCAGCTATTATAAAGTATTTCATCCCTATCTTATATTCCAAGTTCTATTTGAAAAATTCCTCCCCAATGATTTCCAGGATTTGATCGATTGAAATTTCCGTTTTGAACAAAATAATGACCATTTAACTGCAGTTTTAACCGATGTGCGCGAAAGTACTTCGTCAGGCCTATCTCGATGGTCTCAAATGGCTTCTCAAAACTGCGTATATCTTGATGGGGCACAATGTTCGTGTACCTTGTGGCGATTTCATACCCCTCATTTTGATCTATTAAATAACTGAGCTGATGGTTATGCCCGAAGCCTTTAAATGCATAGATCGGGTCCTCGTCAACCTTCAAGGTAACAGGATTATCCACGTCTAAACGCATATATTCCACTTGATATGCCCATCCTGAATATTTAAAAATAGCATCAAAAAAAGTGGTTTTTAAATCCAAGGCTTGATGCAGGTATTTACCAGATTGGCCTTGGCTTCTTTTAGCATTGTTATTAAAGCTATAACCTCCACCTATAGCCAATTTAGGAGTCGGCTCTTTTTCTAAATCTCCTTCAAAATAATCTCCTTCATTCGTAAACTCACCAAGCGGTAAAATTTCGGCTCTCCCAGTATAGGCCAGGCCGTCATCCGTTTTTTCAGCCACTCTTCCTTCTCCAGTGGTAATCGCTGCAGATAATTTGATCGGAGTGGAGCCCAATTTTTTGTCTAAATAGAATTTTAAACCGAAATCTCGATCGATATTAAATTTTGAATTGACAAAAGAGCGCTCCGCAAACTGTTGGGAACCCGAAGAAGTTATGCGTTGGCGGTTACCTGGCAATTTATTGATGCCAAAAGAAGCATAAAAATCATCGGAGAAATTATAGAAGATGACCGCATCTCGAACAATATTTGGCACGCCAGAATCTGTAAAATCTAAATCTCCTCTACTAAAAGCTAATTGAATGCTATAGGTTAATTTAGGATTATATAAATATCCGTCCATTCTTAAGCGCAATCTACGAATCCGAGCTTCCCATTCATCCACCCCCAAATCTGTTCCAGAATTTGACGTGTATTTTAAACGACTTTGCATTCTAAAGCGAAAATTCACATAAAATGTAGAGTCGTGACTTTTAAACTGCACACCTTTAAAATCAACAATGGTGGCTTTATCATCGCGTTCCGTTTGGGCATGTGACTTAGAAACAAAAAATACGGCGAATAGGATACCTAATAAAAAAGTTGTGTTTTTTAGTTTTGACATTTGCTAATAAATGAGATAATTTAAAGTTGCTTTCTAAGTCTAGCGACTGGGATATTCATGGCTTCACGATATTTGGCCACCGTTCTACGTGCGATGGTGTATCCGCGTTCCTTAAGAATTTCCGTTAATTTTTCATCGGCGAGGGGTTTTCGCTTATCTTCATCTGCGATGCACTCTTCCAAGATTTTCTTTACTTCCTTATTGGAAACTTCCTCGCCACTATCCGTTTGTATTGCTTCTGAAAAAAATGATTTTAATAAAAATGTGCCAAACTCGGTTTGTACATATTTAGAATTGGCTACTCTTGAAACAGTGGAAATATCCATATCAATGCGATCGGCAATATCTTTTAAAATCATCGGTTTTAATTTGCGCTCGTCGCCGGTAATGAAGAATTCATATTGATAATTCATGATGGCATTCATAGTTTTCAGCAGGGTTTGTTGCCTTTGTTTAATGGCATCGATAAACCATTTGGCAGAATCCAATTTTTGCTTTACAAACTGTACTGCTTCTTTCATTTTTTTATCCTTTTGATCCGCCTTATCATAATGCTCGAACATTTCCATATAGGATCTACTGACTCGAAGTTCAGGCGCATTTCGTGCGTTTAAGGATAACTGTAATACACCATCATTATTCATTATATGAAAATCAGGAATGACATGCATTTGTTTGCCAGCAGCAGCTCCCGAATCTCCTGGTTTAGGATTTAATTTTAAAATTTCTTGGATGGCCAGCTTTAACTGATCACCATCTAAATTCAAATTCTTTTCCAGTTTATCGTAGTGCTTTTTGGTAAACTCATCGAGATAGTTTTCGATAATATTGATGGCAGTTTGCACCAATGGATTCGAAGCGTCCTTTCTTTTTAACTGAATTAACAAACATTCCTGCAAATCTCGTGCACCTATGCCCGCTGGCTCAAATGATTGAATAATTTGAAGCATATCCACCACTTCATCCAACGTCGCTTCTATGTTTTGGGAAAAGGCCAAGTCATCCAATAGGGAATCTAAGGGTCTACGTAAATATCCATCATCGTCCAAACTTCCAATTAATTGTTTACCAATTAAATAATCTCGGTCAGAAAGGACTAATAAGCCTAATTGTTGTTCGAGACTCTCATAAAATGATTGTTGGACCGGAATTGGAATCTCTTTGCGATCGTCTTCGTCATCGCTATAATTGTTTGCGCCAGCGTAATCGTTCCCATCTTCGACTTGCAAATAATCATCCACATTAAATTCGTCTGATTCTTGTGAAGGCTCGTGTTCATCATAGGAATGATCTTCTGGATCTTTATCAGGATAGTCCCCAACTGGCTCATTCATATTTGCTAAGCTAATATCTTCCAAAGCAGGGTTTTCCTCTAATTCCTCTTTTATTCTTGCATCCAAAGAAGCAGTAGGCACCTGCAACAGCTTAATAAATTGAATCTGTTGGGGGGATAATTTCTGAAGTAATTTTTGAGTTAATGTCTGTTTTAACATAATCTTCTATACTACAAATATACGTAAAAAATGTAGGATTAAGCCTGTAATATACACAAAAATGTGCCAAAAAAAAATATGATCAATATTACTATTTTATAGAATGTACGTCATTCAGATGACAA
>CAYTDM010000001.1:121174-125021 GCA_964436635.1 uncultured Sphingobacteriaceae bacterium | reverse complement strand
TAAATGACATTAATTTTACACTCGGAAATTAAACTAATCTTACTATGCAATTAGAGAAATTCAATTACGACAATAAGATTGTCCGGGACTTCGGGATCGCAACCATTATTTGGGGTATCGTCGGAATGACCGTTGGTTTATTGGTTGCTTTGCAACTCGTCTGGCCAATCTTCAATTTTGAGCTCCAATACACGACATTTGGACGTATCAGACCCCTTCACACGAATGCTGTGATCTTCGCTTTTGTGGGAAATGGAATCTTCATGGGTGTGTATTATTCCATGCAACGCGTCTTAAAAACGAGGATGTTTAGCGACAAATTAAGTCGAATTCATTTTTGGGGTTGGCAATTAATCATTGTTGCAGCTGCCATTACTTTACCATTAGGTTTGACGAGTTCGCATGAGTATGCTGAATTAGAATGGCCGATTGACATCGCAGTCGTTTTGATTTGGGTGGTTTTTGGAATTAACATGTTTGGTACCATCGTAAAACGCAGAGAGCGACATATGTATGTGGCCGTCTGGTTTTACATTGCTACGTTCGTTACGGTGGCTGTGCTTTACATTGTGAATTCAGCACAATTACCTGTTTCTGCTTTTAAAAGTTATTACATCTACGCAGGGGTACAGGATGCACTGGTACAATGGTGGTATGGACACAATGCAGTGGCCTTTTTCTTGACTACTCCTTATTTAGGAATGATGTATTATTTCTTGCCAAAAATGGCAAATCGTCCGGTTTATTCTTATAAACTAAGTATTCTGCATTTTTGGTCGTTGATTTTCATTTATATCTGGGCAGGACCTCACCACTTGTTATACACTTCCTTACCAGGTTGGGTACAATCCTTAGGGGTGGTATTTTCCATCATGTTAATTGCACCAAGTTGGGGAGGAATGATCAATGGGTTATTAACCTTACGTGGAGCTTGGGATAAAGTTAGAAATGAACCAACCTTAAAATTCATGGTGGTAGCATTAACTTCCTACGGGATGGCCACTTTTGAAGGGCCAATGCTGTCTTTAAAACAAGTAAATGCAATCGCACACTTTACGGATTGGATCGTAGCTCACGTACACGTTGGCGCACTTGGTTGGAATGGATTTATGACATTCGCCATTTTATATTGGTTAATTCCCAGAATTTATAAAACAGAATTATATTCTAAAAAATGGGCTTCGTATCACTTCTGGATTGGTACATTGGGAATTTTATTCTATGCGATTCCTATGTACTGGGCAGCTGTCGTACAAGGGTTAATGTGGAAAGAGTTTACTCCAGAAGGGGTATTAAAATATCCGAATTTCTTAGCAACTACCCTTGAAATTTTGCCTATGCACATGATGAGAGCGGTAGGTGGTATCTTCTATTTAAGCGGAGTAATTTTAATGACCGTGAACTTGGCGAAAACGATGAAAAAAGGTCAACTTGAAGCAAATGAGGAGGCTGAAGCACCTGCTCTTGAGCCCGTTGTCGTACAAGATGCTACTACCCACAGAAGATTAGAGCGGAAACCGGCCATGTTTATGGTGTTAGCACTTATCGTGATATTAATTGGTGGAATCGTTGAAATGATGCCAACCTTTATGATTTCATCGAATGTGCCAACGATTTCTAGTGTTCAACCATACACGGCATTGGAATTACAAGGTAGAGATTTATACATTCGTGAAGGCTGTGTAAACTGTCACTCACAAACCATTCGACCGTTTAGATCTGAAACAGCACGATATGGTGAATATAGTAAAGCGGGTGAATTCGTTTACGATCATCCATTCTTGTGGGGTTCGAAAAGAACCGGACCTGATCTTCATAGAATTGGAGGGAAATACCCGAATAAATGGCATTTTGATCACATGCTTGATCCAACGATTACTTCTCCTGGAAGTATCATGCCTGCCTATCCTTGGTTGTTTACCCAAACCTTAGATATCTCCAGCACGAAAGCTAAATTAAATGCAATGAGAATTTTAGGGGTTCCGTATACGAATGAGCAAATCAATCAAGCGGATGAATTGTTAAAGGCGCAAGCGCAAAGCATTGCAGATGACCTTGCAGCACAAGGTGCAAACATCCGTCCAGACGCTGAAATCATAGCGATGATTGCTTATCTACAGCGATTAGGGACTGATATCAAAGCGCAGGCGGCAGAGGAGGAAAATAAATAATATTGTTTCACAAATTCAACGAAATAGGTCATGTTTAAGCAAATTACAAATCTAGACGGAAATGAGTGGTATTTAATCGCCTCCCTCTGGATATTCCTAATATTTTTCATTGTAGTGGGCATCATGCTGTTTAGGATGAGAAAAGATTATGTGCATTATATGGAGAATATTCCATTAAATGATGCGGAAGAAGAAGAGTTGAAGATTAGCAAAATAGATTCCGATAACTAAATGATGTGGACCATGATGAACACACTATTAACCAACCTATATAATGACGTACTCTTGATCGTCATTATCGTGGCTATGATCGTCATTTTAGCTGCAGTAATTATAACATTGAAGGCATTAAAGGCGATGATTCGTGTGACCATGCCTGAAATATTGCATCAAGAAGTCGAAGACAAAGCCAAGAAAAAAGAGCTGAAAAAAGCTACTCAAACATCTTGGAGTCAAAGATTATTAGGTTTACGACCGCTATCTGAAGAGAAAGATATAATGATCGACCACGATTTCGATGGCATTAAAGAATTAGACAACCCGATTCCGATGTGGTTCAATGGGATGTTTTATGCGTCCATCGTATTTGCAGTGATCTACTTATTAGTCTACCACGTATTTGGTTGGGGTTTAAATCAAGACCAAGAGTACGAGCGAGAAATGGCTCGTGCTGAAGCAGCTCGTCAAGAGTATTTAGCCCAGTCCGCAAATAATGTGGATGAAAACACGGTTCAAGTTGACGCCTCAGCGAATGTAATTCAAGCAGGATCAGCCATTTTTTCCTTAAATTGTGCGGTTTGTCACGGTGCCAATGGAGAAGGTGGAATTGGGCCAAATTTGGTAGACGAATTTTGGATCCATGGTGGAGAGATAGAAGACGTCTTCAAAGTCGTAAAATATGGAGTATTGGACAAAGGCATGGTGCCTTGGGAACAAAGTTTGACACCTATGCAAATAGCAGAGGTGAGTAATTATATCTTAACCTTAAGAGGCACGAATCCTTCTAATCAAAAAGAGCCACAAGGGGTGAAGGTTGAATACAGAACTGAAACCACCGAAGGAAATGAAGAGGGTGGAACCACCGAAGAGGGTGGAAGCACTGAAGAAGATGGAACCACCGAAGAAGGTGGAAGCAAATAAGCAAAATTAGGCCAAGATGAGCATGCTGTATGCACGCTCATCTTAACCTAATTACTAAGCACAAGAGAGGTACAGGTAACATGAGCGCAACAAACAATAAAACCAATATTACATCGAAACGGAAGTGGATTTATGCGAAAAAACCTGCTGGTGAATTGTTTAAATACAGACAGTGGGTAGGGTATACGTTGTTAACGTTTTTATTTGTTGCGCCATTTATAAAAATAAACGGCGAACCTTTCCTATTATTTAACATCATCGATCGCAAATTTGTAATTTTTGGGAACGTGTTTTGGCCTCAAGATTTGCATATTTTTGTGTTTGGGATGTTAATCATGATGGTTTGTGTGGTTTTATTCACGGTGGTATATGGTCGTTTATGGTGCGGTTGGACTTGTCCCCAAACCATTTTCATGGAATTAATCTTCCGAAGAATTGAATACTGGCTTGAAGGTGATTGGATTCAACAAAAAAACAATGATCAATCGGTTCATAGTACCGAATTAAAAATAAGAAAAGCCATTAAACATAGTCTA
>CAYTDM010000001.1:117288-121164 GCA_964436635.1 uncultured Sphingobacteriaceae bacterium | reverse complement strand
ATTGATATCATTCTTTATTTCTAACATTTTTCTTTCATACATTATTGGGGTAGATGCGCTCTGGGAAATCATAACGGACCCGGTTAATCAACATATAGGGGGCTTAATTTCCATTGTTTTATTTACACTCGTATTTTATTTTGTGTTTGCATACGTACGCGAAATCGTTTGCATCGCAATCTGCCCATACGGACGTTTACAGGGGGTGTTAATGGATGAACAAACCATTACCATCGCCTACGATTATCAACGCGGAGAACCAAGAGGTCATAAACGGAAAGACCTACCAGAACAATCGGTTGGGGATTGTGTTGATTGTGGACTTTGTGTACATGTTTGTCCTACAGGAATCGACATCCGGAAAGGCACCCAATTAGAATGTGTAAATTGCACCGCGTGTATTGATGTGTGTGATGGGGTGATGGAAAAATTAAATAGACCGAAAAAACTCATCGGTTATTATTCATCAGAAGAATTAGAGCAGAAAAAAGAGCATAAAATAGAAAAATCGAAAAAATTAAACAAACGAGCCATAGCGTATACCATCGTCTTAACCATCTTAATTGGGGTTTTCGGCATGCTAATTTTTAATCGCGTCCAACTGGATGGCACCCTTTTACGAGCAAAAGGAAGCACTTACCAGCTAAGAGAAGATGGAACCGTATCTAATTTGTTTAGCTTTGAACTATTGAATAAATCTGCTGAAACTATCCATTTCGAGTTGGTGCCAAGAGATTCAACCATATCTATACAACACGTAAATGTAGTCAGCAGTGTAAAATCAGGTGAAAGCATTCAGATGAGCCTATTCCTTTTGCGAAAACAAGAAGGAATAAAAGAGTATAAAACGGATGTGAAAATTGATATAATTGGAAATGGTAAGGTCATGGAAACCCTATCCACCACGTTTATAGCTCCACCTGAAAATGGCCAGATTTGGCAATAATTTAAAACATCATGAACTGGGGAACTAAAATTTTTTTAAGCTTAGGTATTTTTATTGTCGGCATCGTAGCAGCGGGAATCTACATGGTTTCCAACGATGGAGACTCCTTAATAGATCAAGATTATTATGAAAAAGGAATCGCTTACGATGAAATTTACCAGCGCAAAAGTAATTTAATTCGGGACGACGCAGCCCCCAAAATCAGCATCCACCAAAACACGTTATTAATCGAATTTAAAACCGCCAACAACCGCGGAAAAATTTTGCTCAGAAAACCTTCAAACGATCGAGAAGACTGGTCGCATGAAATTTCTACGCCCTCTCAGGTCGTTCGCATTGCCTTACCTTCCTTAAGTCAGGGAATGTGGAATGCAGAATTAACTTGGGAATCCGCTGGCGTCCTGTATCAATTTGATCAGTCCTTATTTATAAATTAGGCAATTATGAGTTACTTATACTTGGCCTTTTTTATGGGTTTATTTGGTAGTTTGCATTGTGTAGCGATGTGCGGCCCACTTGTGCTTGCCCTTCCAAACCATCAAAATTCCAGGAAAGCAATTCTAATAAATAAAGTACTATACCAAATAGGCAGAATAGCAATGTACGGATTTTTAGGATTGATCTTAGGGATTATTGGAAATTCAATCGCCGTAAAAGGTTGGCAACAAGGCATCTCCCTGTTTAGTGGCGGACTTCTTATCAGCATAGGTCTCTTTAACCTATTTAAATCTGGATTTCCTCGTATGGTGCGTCTTCAAACTACTCTAATGGGCCCTGTTATCCGAAAAATGGGGTATTGGCTATATCGTCCTGGAGGCAGTTTAATGGCTGGAGTGATTAACGGCCTTTTACCGTGTGGAATGGTTTATATGGCTTTGGCTTCTGCGCTAAACGCAAATTCTATAGAAAATGCAGCGCTGTTTATGGTGTTCTTTGGATTGGGCACCTTTCCTATGATGACCTTTGTGTCCTTATTGGGGAACTTTTTAAAATCTAAATTGAAATTTAATTTTAATAAATGGTTACCCATGATGCTTATCCTTATGGGTATTTGGTTTTTATTGCGCGGCGCAAATTTAGACATCCCATATTTAAGCCCCGTGCTCTTTCCAGAAGGTGCCATGATTTGCTCCTAATAAAAAGTGTCTTGATTTGCCCCAAATAAAAAAATGCTTAGATTAATGGCTTCTGCTGTGTCCTTCTGTAAATTTCCAGTTTTTGAGTAAATAAGGCTGCCATTTTATCGGCCCTCCATTTAGCTTCATCCGCCTTTTCGCCCACAAAATACTCATCTACCGTTTCATTAAACAGAGCCATCCACCGGTCAAAATGTGGCCCTTCAATCGGTAAATTCATATGAGGTAGAAATGGCGCACCCTCATACGTCCGTTCATTTAGCAACAAAGTCTGCCAAAACGTATACATTTTATTTAGATGGGGCTCCCAATTCCCTTGGATCACTCGCTCGAAAATAGGACCTATTAAATCATCCTTCTGCACTTTTAAGTAAAATTCATTCACCAAAGTTTTCACATCGTCCAAAGATAAAATATCCGTTTTCCCCAGGAGGCCACCCACATTTTCTTGCCTATTCATACGCTATTATTTAAAATGAAAATCACTCAAATATACTAAATCTAAATAGTTTTTTTTCTATCTTAGCTGGCAATGGATCGTTTTATTGTATCTGCAAGAAAATATAGACCTGTAACCTTTGATTCCGTTGTAGGTCAACAACATATCACAAGTACGCTTAAGAATGCCATTCGCAATCAGCAATTGGCACAAGCCTTTTTATTCTGTGGTCCGAGAGGAGTGGGGAAGACCACCTGTGCAAGGATTCTGGCTAAAACCATCAATTGTTCTGCACGCACTGAAACACAAGAGGCTTGCGGTCAATGTGATAATTGTAAGTCCTTTTCTGCTGGCACATCTTTTAGTGTGCATGAATTAGATGCAGCTTCTAATAACTCAGTAGACGATATTCGGAACTTAATCGATCAAGTTCGGATTCCACCTCAGCAAGGCAGTCATAAAGTGTATATCATTGACGAGGTACACATGCTTTCTCAAGCGGCATTCAATGCGTTTTTGAAAACCTTAGAGGAACCGCCAAGCTATGCTATTTTCATCTTAGCGACTACCGAGAAACACAAAATATTGCCAACCATTCTATCCAGGTGTCAAATCTTTGACTTCAATAGGATCAAAGTGGAAGACATGGCGAACCATTTGTCCAGCATTGCGCAGCAAGAAGGTATTGAATATGAATACGATGGCCTCCATATCATCGCTCAAAAGGCGGATGGTGGGTTGAGGGATGCTTTATCGATGTTCGATCAAATCGCTAGTTTTTCGAATAAATCCATTACCTATCAGTCCGTTATCAATAATTTAAACATTCTTGATTCCGAATATTATTTTAAAGTGGTGGAAGCCATTCAGGCAAGTGATGCAGCGCGGGTACTATTGATGTTTGATGAAATTTTAACCCATGGATTTGATGGCAATCATTTTATTGGGGGATTAGCGAGTCATTTCCGGAATCTTTTGGTGGCCAAAGATCCGAAAACCATTCAATTATTAGAATCGAGCGAACGTATTAAGAACCAATTTTTAACGCAATCCTCGCAAGTCAATACTTCGCTATTATTATCTGCTTTGAACATTGCGAACCAAACAGAAATAGCGTATAAGAATAGTAAAAATCCAAGATTGCAAGTGGAATTGGCTTTGATAAAAATGTGCCATATTCAATCGGCCTTGCGCTTAGATCCTTCGCAACTACCTGTGATGGAAGAAAAAAAAAAGTCTGAGCCCATAGTTCAAGCTTCGCAAAAACCTGTAGAGGCGCCTAAAATTGCGCAGCAAACAGAGAAAAAAACCATTGAAAATCCAGTAGATAATAAGGGGACGTCGGTTCAACCAGA
>CAYTDM010000001.1:10035-117188 GCA_964436635.1 uncultured Sphingobacteriaceae bacterium | reverse complement strand
AAAGACTGAAATATGGTGGCCAATTTTAGTTGGCCACTTTTGAAAGTCGGCTCTGAAAGTTATATACTTTTTTAGTTGTTTACTTTGTTAGTTGTTTACTTTTAAAGTATCTTCTCCTAAAACATGCGCAGGATTGATGCTGCTTTTTGGCAAATCACGAACAGCTTTCTCACTTAAAAGAGTGCGTTTAGACGCTTTTACATGTTTGCCTTTGGGTTTCATATACGCATCCCAATTCATAAGGAAAACGGATAATAGAATGATGATTAAGCCGGTGATTTGCACCGAAGTGATGGTTTCCTCTGTCAAAAAGTAGCTTAAAAATACAGCGACAATCGGGTTTACATACGCATAGGTACTCACTTCTGTCGCTGGACGCACTTTTAATAACCAAATGTAAGAACTATACGCAATGATGGAGCCGAAAAAAATTAAGTAAAGGATCGACCACCAGGCTTCACTGGGTACCGCTGAAAATTCAAACCTTGCCGCCTCACCATTGAAAAGGGTAGTCACTGCAAAAGCAACACCTGCGATCATGATTTGCCATGCAGTGCCGACCATGGTGTTCGTGTTCGCCTGCTTTTCGGATGAACTAAAATATTTTGAATATAAAGATCCTGCTGTCCATGCAATGGCACCAAGGATTAATAAAATCATGCCCCAAAGATTCTGACTCTGTTGTGCAGCATCTGCCGCATTAGCAACTTGATCTCCAAACAACATCACAACCCCAGTAAACCCTAAAAACAAGCCAGTAATAATGGGAATGCTTCTAAAATTTTCGCCCCATTTTGGCTTATCCAAGATTACAAACCAAATCGCTGCCGATGCAGCCATAATCGCGACTAACCCACTCGCTAAAAATTGTTCCACCCAAATAATAATTCCTGTGTCGACGAATAGCAACAATAAGCCCGTTACACTGGCGCCTTTGATCGCTGACCAATCAAAGATCTTATAGCCTTTATAATTTGCCCAAGCCAACATAAGGGCTCCAGCAATTAGAAAGCGTATCGCTCCTAACATAAAAGGCTCAAAACCTGAAAGTGCTTTATGAATGAAAAAATAGGTGGATCCCCATACGATGTACACCATCGCATAAGCCAAAATTACCCAAGTCGTAAATGCCCGTTTTGTAGTTGGAATGAACATTTTTTAAATATTATATTGTTTCTTGAATGACTACTTGTTGTTCTTCTTTTGCTGTATCCAATACGATCGTAGTTCTCGTCGATACAATGGTTGGAATTTGTCCAAATGAATTCCGAATTAATTCCACTAATGAAGCAGAATCTTGTGTGCGAACTTTCACTAAATACCCATCGTCTCCAGCAATATCATGCACTTCTTGCACTTCAGGAATGGCAGCCAAGGCTTGTGCAGTGTGGGGAGACCCCAAACCGTCATTAGCTTTAATAAAGATAAAAGCTAACAATTTCTGCCCAACAGCCACAGGATTTATTTTCGCATTGTATTTTAGAATGACATTTCTCTGTTCTAATTTTTTAACTCGTTCCAAAATCCCGGATGGTGCCATGCCCAGTTCTCTTGCGATATCGGCATTATTAATCCGGCCATTTTCTTGCATCAGTCTTAAAATCTGAATATCAACCTTATCTAAATCAAAATAATTATCGTTCATAGTTCTGCAAAGATAAGAACATTTCGAATAATATACAAATATCATGCCTTAATTATGAATTTTATACATAATGCGCTGCGCAAATTTAATTGCATAAAAAAACGTTTAACAATTCGTTAGAACATTTGACTTCCAAGTGAAATTGGAAGGCGAAACCATCTATTTACGAATTATTAAACGCGCTTATTTAGCACTTTGAGATTCGATAAAAATCGCTTAGAAGGAAGTCGATCAGTACCGTATTCAATTAGGACAACAAGACAAAGTCGACTTGCCTTTTAGCAAGATCTACTCGTTTTACTTTAATTTTCACTTCATCCCCTAATTGATAGACTTTTTTCTTTCTTCTACCGATTACTGCATAATTCTTTTCATCTAAGGCATAAAAATCATCTGTCAAATCCCGAAGCCGCACCATGCCTTCACATTTGTTTTCTTCGATTTCAACATAAATACCCCACTCAGTGACACCAGAAATTAGCCCTATAAATTCTTCTCCTACTTGTTCTTCTAAGAATTCAGCCTGCTTATACTTAATAGAAGCTCGTTCTGCGTCGGCTGCTTTTTTCTCCATTTGAGAAGCGTGTTCACACATTTTTTCATACGCTTCTACGTTCACTTTATCCCCACCAGCTAAATAAAATTCTAATAATCTATGGACCATTACGTCTGGATATCTACGAATCGGAGAAGTAAAGTGTGTATAATAATCAAATGCAAGCCCATAATGACTGGTTTTCTTCGTGGTATAAATGGCTTTTGCCATAGAACGGATGGCGAGGGTTGTTAACACATTTTGCTCTTTACTCCCCTCAATTTTCTCCATTAAGCCATTCAGAGACTTTGCAATCTCACGATCATTTCTAAAATTGATTTTGTGGCCAAATCGTGAAGCAAACTGAGCAAAAGAAGCTATATTTTCCATGCTTGGCGCGTCGTGTGCTCGATATACAAAAGGCTTGGCCATTCGGCCTTTTTGTTTACCAACATATTCCGCAACGCGGCGATTTGCTAACAACATAAAATCTTCGATTAACCGGTGCGCGTCTTTACGCTCTTTGGCATACACGCCTAAAGGTTTTCCATTTTCATCCAACTTAAACTTCACTTCAGTGGTTTCGAAGTTAATGGCGCCATTTTTAAACTTACGATCCCTTAAGATATAGGCCAAAGCGTTTAGGATATGCAAAGATTCAGAAAATGGACTTTCTTTGCCTTCCAAAATTTCTTGTGCCTCTTCATAACTAAATCGCATATCCGAATGAATCACGGTTTTCCCAAACCATTCCTTAACAATATTTGCGTCCGCATCCATTTCAAATACCGCTGAAAAACTTAAACGATCTTCATTCGGTCTTAATGAACACAAATCATTCGAAATTCGTTCAGGCAACATTGGAATGACTCGATCGACTAAATACACCGATGTTCCTCGATCAAAAGCTTCGGCATCCAAAGTGGTGTTTGGTCGAACAAAATGAGTGACATCTGCAATGTGTACACCTACCTCGTAATTCCCATTTTCAAGAATTCTAAAGGATAATGCGTCGTCGAAATCTTTCGCATCTGCAGGGTCGATCGTCATGGTCATGATGGATCTGAAATCTTTCCGCTTCGCAATTTCTTCTGGTGCAATCTGTGATGGCAAGGCTTCTGATTCAGCGATAACCTTTTCAGGAAAACTTAGTGGGAATCCAAAATCAGCAAGAATAGCATTCATTTCGGTATTGTTTTCCCCTTGTCTTCCTAAAACATGTTTAACTTTCCCTACAGGATTCTTGCTTTCAAGTGGCCAGTCTGTAATAGAAACCACCACTTTATCGCCATCTTTTGCACCATTAATCTCTTCCAATGGCACAAAAATGTCATTTAACATTTTCCGATTGTCTGCGATCAAAAATGCAAACCTTGGGGAAACGGTTAAAATACCTGTAAATTCGGTTTTGGCACGCTCTAAAATTTCAACTACTTCGCCCTCTTTACGTTTACCGCGTTTTTTCTCATAGGTATGCACTTTCACGATATCCCCATGCAATGCATTTCTTAATTTTCTTGGGGCAATGTAAATATCATCTTCAAACTCATCCAGGAGGATGAATGCAGATCCATCAGCAGTCATGTCCACTTTTCCAGTTACAAATGCTTTGACTTCTCTAAGAACATATTTGCCTCTTTCCAATTCTTTAAAAAGTCCAGAATGCTTAGATTCATCAGTTAAAATCGATTGAATCGCTTTTTTTGCATCTTCATCTACAATGTTAAGTTTGGATGCTATTTGCTTATAATTAAGAGATTGGTTTGGGGATTTTTCAAATATATCAACAATCAACTGAATCAGAATATTCCTGAATGCATGATCACTCTTTTTAGCCATAAAATTTTAATATTAAATTATTGATTGCAGGCCGCACAGATGCCAATTGCATTGACACCAATTTGGTCCAATTGGTAGTTTTTTGGTAATAGTAGATTAGGTAACTTAATATCATCTAAACAATAAACCTGGTTACATTTTGAACAGATGAAATGAACATGTTGATCCGTATGATGATGATCTGAACACGTGGCATCACACATGGCAAATGCAGCTGTTCCATTTAAATCGAACACCTTATGTACGATGCCTTTTTCTTCGAAAACGGCCAAACAGCGATATAAAGTAACTCGATCAATGTCTTTGCCCAATAACCGTTCCAATTCTGGCTGAGATACTGCTACCGGACTCTCGGATATAACAGACAACACTGCTAACCTCGGCGTGGTCACTCGTAGATCCTTATTTTTCAATAAGCTTATAAAATGTTCGTGGTGGTTGCTCATGCAAGCGAAAATGATAAAACAAGACTAATTTCCCAAAAGCCTGTAACAAAGATACTAAAAACTTAGCTAATATTCCAGTTTCTTTTCGGAATTATCTGTGACCTTTGATAAAAGAAACGCTTAATTTATTTAAATTTAGCCATGAAAATACTGATCATCGAAGATGAAACGGACTTAAGAGAAACCTTGGTTCAATCCTTAATCAAACAAATGTACGTGGTGGAATCTGCTGCTGATTATAAAACAGCTTTGGATAAACTGATTAATTTCGACTACGATTGTGTGTTATTAGACATCATGCTGCCGGATGGTAATGGGTTAAACTTATTAAAGGAACTGAAAGATTTGGCGAAATCGGAGCGCGTCATCATCATTTCAGCAAAAGATGCGATCGATGATAAATTAAAGGGATTTGAGATCGGTGCAGATGATTATTTAACGAAACCATTTCATTTAGCGGAATTAAATGCCAGAATTAAATCGATTTTAAGAAGAACAGCAGAGGCAGCACAGATAACCCAACAGGTGGGGAACTTAGAATTTGATATTGAAAACCGAGTTGCAAAAGTCAACGGAGTTGAAATGATCTTGAATAGAAAGGAATTTGACATTTTAGAATACCTGCTTATCAATAAAAATCGCTTAGTACAAAAAGTAGCCTTGGCGGAACATGTTTGGGGAGATTTTATGGACGATGCTGATAATTTCGAGTTTTTGTACTCCCAAGTTAAAAATTTAAGAAAAAAATTGAAAGATGCCTATTGCAATGTGGAAATCCGGGCTGTGTATGGAATTGGGTACAAATTAGAAGTACAAGCCGACTAATTGGACAGCACATGAAATTACTAAATCATACCCTAAAATATTTTATTATCCTTGTTCCTATTTTGGTAGGTGTATGGGCAGCCTTGTTCTATCATAATTTAATAAATGAGGTAGAAGATAGCATAGATGATGGATTAGATAATTATAAAATGTTAATTATTAATGAAGCAACCCGTGATGCTTCCATCCTGAATAATCAAGAATTTAATGAACGAAATTATGTTATAAAAAAATTGGATCGTGTGCGTGCCCTCGAAATGACCGAAACCTATGCGGACACGCTAATTTACACCATCAATGAACAAGATCTCGAGCCTTTTCGCTTATTAAAGACGGCTTTCAAGCTTGGCAATGATTATTACGAATTAAATGTAATTTCATCGACTGTCGAAAAAGACGACTTGAAAGAGGACATTCTTTTCTCTATTATCTGGCTATATGCATTTCTATTATTAAGCCTTTTTGTGATCAACAATTTAATGTTAAGAAAGATTTGGGAACCGTTTTACGAAGTTTTAAATAAAATCAAAAACTTTAATTTAGATAAAAACCCAGTTTTAAAAAGTACCGACACGAATGTACAAGAGTTTAAAGATCTTGATCAAGCGGTGGGTGCGCTCACCAAACATGTAGTTTTAACTTATAACAGCCAAAAACAGTTTTTAGAAAATGCTTCTCACGAAATGCAAACTCCGCTGGCCATTAGTATTAATAAATTAGAATTATTAATAGAACAGGAGACATTATCCGATGAACAAGCTGCATTAATCGATCAAGTGAACCAGCAACTCAAACGACTTACACGTTTAAATAAGGCATTAATCTTATTGACAAAGATCGAAAACAAACAATTTTTAGTTGAGAAAAGTGTCGAAGTGAATTCTTTAGTGAAAGAAGTGTTGACGCAGTTTGAAGACTTTGCGAATAGCAAAAACCTCCAAATTGAATATAAAGAAACTGCGGAGATTTCCCTCGGGATACACCCAGATTTGCTGCATATTTTAATCAGTAACTTGATAAAAAATGCCATCGTACACAATCAGGAAGGTGGGCAAATTAGGGTGTCTATCACCGAGAATAAAATTATCATTTCAAATACTTCCACTCAATCAAAATTAGATATTCAAGCCATATTTAATCGTTTTGAAAAGTTTTCAACGGATCCAAACCGTTTGGGCTTAGGATTAGCAATTGCAAAGGCGATTTGCGAAGCAAGTGACCTAAAATTGAACTATAAATATGAGGACCAGCTTCATTCTTTTACTATTTCAAAAAAATAATTAAATATACAGGCTTAATTCCAGAAAGTTTCCTGATTCGACCCGTTTATTTGTATCAATATCTCCAAAACAGTTTTGGTATGATTTCTGAATATTAATAATTAAATGAGGTTTAAAATTAAAAGAGGTTTAAAATGAATTACAAAAAATTAGTAAGCACGATGATGTTAGTCGTGGGTATGATGGGTGTGACATTGGCACAAGATTTATCTAGCCATCAGGTTCCTGCCATCGTATTAAATGCTTTTAAGAGCAAATTTCCAAAAGCAGTAGACATTGATTGGGAAAAGAGCAAAGCACACTACGAGGTAGAGTTTGAAATCAATCGTTTAGACCATGAAGTTTGGTTTGACACTGAAGGAAATGTTCTTCGTCATGAACAAGAAATTCGGGTGAAAAATTTGCCGGAAGCGATTAAATCTGCAATCAAAACAAATTACAAGGGGTTCAGAATATTTGAAGCCGACCAATTAATTATCGGTAATGTAAATGTATTCAAATTGGATCTAATTTCATTCACTCAAAAGTTTGAAATCATTGTGGATGCGAATGGAAATGTAGTAGAAGGATTTATTTGGGAGTAAAAAAGGGTTAAGGTTAAAGTTAAAATTAAAATTTAGAAAAAAATTAAAAACAGAACATTATGAAAAATTTAATAATAGCATTGGTAGCAGTATTAGGGTTAAGCAGTTGTGAAAAAGAATCCATCATTCCGGAAACAGAACTTCCGAAAAAAGCGACTGAATATTTAAACACCCATTTTAATGGATTAAATATCATTCAAGTGGTAGAAGATCGGGAAGGATTAAAGAAAAGTTTCGATGTGTATGTGGCAAACGGCTTTGAATTAGAATTCAATAAAACAGGAGAGGTCTTATCGGTAAAAAACAATCGTAACCTTGCTTTGCCTAATTCAGTCGTTCCAACCAAAATTTTAGAATACGTACAAGTTAATTTTGCGGGTGATCACATCACTTCATGGGAATTAGACGGAAATTTCCAAGAAATAGAATTGAACATTGGAATGGAATTAATCTTCTCCAAAGCTGGAGAATTCATCAGAATTGATTAAGAAATAAGTTTTGATTAAGAGATTTTAGGATCCACCAAGATCATGGTAAATCCTACATCAAAATGATCATTTACGCGGATGAGACCAGCCGCCTTTTTCGGAGGAGCTAGTCCAAAATCAGCAAAATTAAACGCCCGACTGCCTTTTAACAAATAGCCGTTGGGCGTTTTATTAAAAGAATAACGTAAGTAAAATTGTTTTTGCTTTCCCGCAATATCGATTAGCACTTTGCCGCTTAAAAAGTCTACTTCACTATCTAAATCGGGCATTCTTTCTAATTCAAGAAATTGGATCGTAAACTCTGGGAATTCTGATTCTTTTAAAGTTTTTCTCAAATCTTGTTCTAACATTCTATGCACGCAATCAAAGGCTTTAACGGCTACGGTAACGGTGCCTTGCATGCTAACCTGCATATTTGCTGGGACTTCTTTTTGCTGAAAAATCAATGGATTTGCCTTGAAATCCTTGGAAGCCGTGCAGGTAAACTTATTTACATTTGAACTGCCATTAATCCGAATGGAACTGCCTGGATGAATCGTCCATTTCATGGTCTTTACTTCAGAAGATACGAAAGAAGTAAAGCACAGATATCCACTTACTAAAATCAAAATTAACCCTAAGTATTGTATGGTACTTGCAAGGGGAAATCGGAAATTCTTCATGGCTGCAAAATTACAATAATTAATGAAATAGAACTGTCTGGGAATGTTCTTGATTCACCAGACAGTTAAAAGCTTAGGTTAGGTTAATTATCCATTGTTGTTAAGTAGAATAGACTCTTTATTAGAAGGCAATGATTGCTTCAACCACTACGCCATCAAATTTACCATTGTGTCTAAAATCCACGGCAGGAAAATCGGTGTAGTTTTGTTTTACAAATTCGCCTTTCATTAATATATTTTTAGTTAAAAACCATCCTGCAGCTACCGCAAATCGATCTACTCGCACATCCTGAAGTTGATTTGCAATGCGCAATTCCGAATTTACTGTGTTATAACGTACTCCTGCAAAGAGGTTTTCGTTTGTTCCAAAGCGATAAACTCCTTCTACAGCGAGCTGTTGTGCAACTCGGCTATCGGCTTCAGTTCTGCTTCTACCTTTGGCATACTCATAGGTTCCGAAAAACTCAAGGCCTTTGTATTTTGCGAAGCCATTAACCATCACCGCATCTAATTTACCTGTAAATCCAGGGTTAAAACGTCCAGAAGTAAACATGGCTGTGTAAGCTTTTTTTGCGCCAGCTGAATAGCCTTGTTCCATTACGTTTTGATAATTAGAACCTGTTCTATCACCAGAATAAAGGGTTAAGCCACTGCCCGCAGTTCCGCTATTGTGGTAAACGCTTCCTGTTAAACGAAGCCTTAAATCTTCGGTTACTTGTTTGTCCACGCCTCCTTTTAAATAGATAGAAGGGTTTCTTGCAGTGTTGTCATCGAATGGAGTGATCGCTGTAGAATCCACGTGCCCTTTGATCATCCCGTTACTTAAACCGATCATCCCTAATAAGCCATTTTTCATTACGTAGACCTCACCGGCGATTTCAGTAGCAAACGCATCCATGATATTGCCTTCCATAAATGGGCTGTATAAGGTGTGTCCACCGTCAGGTCTGCGAAAATGGGAGTCCCCATAATTAATCTCCATGTGTCCAGCTTTTACAGTCACAATTTCACTTAATTGATCCCATATTTGGCCTTTAAATGGAAACTTGTCGATTTGCAAATAACCACCTTTTACCCAAACCTCATTGTGATGCCTTGAAGAAAGGTAATTCGTTAGATTCAAGCGAATTCCTTCAGCCAGCTGGACGTCGATATATAAGTTTGCTTGCGCAGTCATAAAGCCCGGCGTCAATTTATGCAAAGCATTTACTCCGGTACCTAAACTGTTCAGTGCACCTGGATTTTCATGCGTGATGGCTTGAAATTGTTGAGTGAAACCTGCACCTAAACTTAATCTTCTTCCGGTATAAGCCTTTTTTAAATCGTCTTTATTCGTTTCAAAAACATGTAAACCTGTTTTATCATAGGAACGAATGAAATCCACTTTTCCGTATTGAATTAAATCTTCTTTTTCTTCTTGGGCTTGGCTAAGGAGGGGAGCTCCGACTAAACCGATCGCTGCGATTAAGGCCAAGTTGAATAATTTCGTTTTCATATTATATTGAGTTTAATTAATCTATGTATTCTATTAAATGATAGCGTGTTATTTAGTTAAATTCACTTGAAATTCTATAGTGATATCATCTCCGGTTTTCACAGTACCCATCATTAATACTGGAGGTTTCACACTGAAAGAAGACATGGCAAACTTTGTATTACCCACTACTCGGATGCTTTGATCTGCAGGATTAAATATTCCTTCAGCTTGCAAAGTGACTTTTTTAGACACACCATTTATGACTAAATTCCCGGTAGCAGAGATTTTATATTTGTTATTACCGCTGCTGGAAACTGTTCCATTCGTCATGGTGAAAGCTATGTTTTTGTGCTTATCCGTGTTTAATGCTTTATAGGCATTTTTATCCAAACCACTTTTATCGCTCTTTAAGCTTTCTGCAGGAACCATAAAAGAAAGCTGTGTAATACCAGTCAATTCATTTTCATTTAATGTAAAGGTAGCTTTCGTTTGACCTTTGGCAGAAACCATTTCCCAGTCATGCAAAGTAGAAGTTCCTTTTACAGTTACTTTTCCTGCATTGGATTGATATATAGTTTGTGCTTGCAACCCTACGGACATAATAAGCATGCTTAAGAATAAACCAAAGGTTTTTAATAAGGGCTTTGTGTTCGTTTTCATACGCGTTATTGTTAGTTAAAATTTTGATGGATTCGTGTGTTAAAAAATCACATCCATTCTTGTTATTATCTGCTACAAACGTAGCGGGAATTCTTTTCTTGCAACATGAAGCTCGACAGATTAAAAAGTAATTTTCATTAGCTTTGCAAAGAGCAGAATGTGATTAAGATCATAATATTAAATCATCCATGTTTATATGGAATTTGTTAGGTAGATGCATCTATTAATAAGATGCATACATTAATAAATAAATGCACACATGTAATCAACAATAATTGTGAGGGACGAAAAACAGTTAATCTTAGATTTTAAGCGTACGGGAAATTTGGAATTTCTCGGGAAACTGTATGAACCTTACATGCCTTTATTATATGGGGTATGTTTCAAATATTTTAATGATAAGGAACAGAGTGAAGATGCAGTGATGGCTATTTTTGAAAGTTTAATAGAGAAGTTAGCCCTGCACGAAGTCACTCATTTTAAATCTTGGTTATATACCTTAACGAAAAACCATTGTTTAATGGAATTAAGGAAAACTAAAAAACATCAACAGGTAGAACTAAATGACGACCTGCCCGCATCTGAAGAATCATTCAATCCGATGATTGAAATAAAACTTAATGGCATGGAGGCCTGCTTAGAAAAACTACCAGAGGAACAACAATGGTGCATTCGATTATTTTATTTGGAACATAAGTGCTATCAAGATATTGCAGTAACCACTGGATTTGATCTAAAAAAAGTGAAAAGCTACTTACAAAACGGCAAAAGAAATTTAAAAATTTGTATGGAAAAAATGGGTTATGGAGAATCAATATAATATCATTAAAATCCAACGTTATCTTGCTGGACAGTTAAGTCCACAAGAAATGCATGAATTAGAGCGGGAAGCCTTAGACGATCCATTCCTTGCGGATGCGATCGAAGGATATGGCATGCAAAATCAAGTGAATCACGGGCAACTTTCCTTGTTACAACAACGCTTAGCACAGCGCATAGCAGGAAAGCAACAGGATAAAAATTTGTTTTTCTTTAATAGTCAACGCTTAGGAATCGCGGCGACTGCAGCCGTCTTATTCGTATTGGTTACGCTGTTGTATTTCATGAGAAACTCCATTTTCACTACCGATGAATCTTATAGCGCTGCAACGGAAAAGCAAAAAGAATTTTTCATTGAAGGAGAATTGCCTCAAAAAATCAATGTCACCCCGGTTGCTGAGCTAACCGCCGACACCGATCTTTCCGCTTCGCCATTAATGGGTTGGGAAGCATATAATCAATACATTCAAGATACATTCAAATGGGGAGAAGCTTTCCAGTTCACGCGTGTGGGCGACCAGTATAACATACAATTTAAAGTAAATGAGCAGGGTATGGCTTATGACATACAAATCCATCAAGACCCAAATTCTACGGAACCCATTCATCCGGATTTAGCGCATGAAATTAGAAAATTATTAAGCGCTGGACCTAAATGGGAAGGGGAGCAGGGTGCTTTGAACCTCTCGTTTACTAAATAATTTTTAGCATTAACTGCGTTCTTCCCATAATGAAGAAATGTGCAAAATGGTCTTAACCGCCTTTTGCATATCTTGAACAGACACCCATTCCAATTTACTATGAAAGGCGTGCCCTCCTGCGAACACATTCGGACAAGGCAAGCCCATAAAAGAAAGTCTGGAACCATCCGTACCACCTCGTATACTTCTTCGAATGGGCTGCATGCCGGCTCGTTCGATCGCTTCCATTCCAATCTCCATAATTAATGGGTTTTGGTCCAGAACTTGTTTCATATTTCTATATTGTTCTGTTATCACAAATTCATACGAACACGCAGGATAATTTTGCATTACTTGTTCTACAATGCTTCGCAATTCATCTGAATGGGCCGTCAACAGTTGATCGTCAAAATCCCGGATAATAAAAGATACCTGGGCTTCTTCTACATGACCTTCAAAATGTACCGGATGAATAAACCCTTCCCGTCCACTGGTCGTTTCTGGAGCACGTCCATCCTTTGGCAGACCTGAAATGATATCAGCGACCGCTTTAATAGCACTTTGTAATTTTCCCTTCGCAAATCCTGGGTGTGCACTCACCCCTTTAATTTTTATCAAAACACCATCCGCAGAAAACGTTTCATCCTCGATGGAACCAGCAGTTTCTCCGTCTAAGGTATAAGCGTATTTAGCTCCAAGCTTTTCTAAATCAACATAATCTACACCTCGCCCAATTTCTTCATCTGGGGTAAACAAAATTTTGATGGTGCCATGTTTTATTTCAGGATGCTTGATCAGTAAACGTACCGCATCCATAATTTCTGCAATACCTGCTTTATCATCGGCTCCTAACAAGGTTTTTCCAGAAGCAGTAATGATATCATTCCCTACCTGCTTTTTTAAATCTGGATGATCTTCTGGACGAATGATAACGGTGGGATCATCCGGCAACACCAAAGGTTGACCTTGATAATTTTTATGGAGAATAGGTTTTACGGCAGTACCACTGCAATCGGGAGATGTGTCCATATGAGAACAAAAGCAAATCACAGGGACCTCTTTGTCTGAATTGGACGGAAGAGTTGCATAAACGTATCCAAATTCATCCATATGCGCATCTGATACGCCCATTTCTACCAATTGTTGGACGAGCATCCTCCCTAAATTTTTTTGTTTTTCTGTGGAAGGAAAACTGGTAGAGGTAGGATCCGATGTTGTATCTACCTGAACATAAGCAGTAAAATATTCTGCTACCTTAAAATCTATCAGTTCATTAATATTGATCTTGTCCATCTTATAAATTTACGAAATAACTATGTATTTTGCAAATTATTTTAGCAGGCATGGTCAAGCAATTCGTACTTCTATTTATAGCACTTAACACAGTCTTTATTTCATCGAGTTTTGCAAATTCAACGATCATTCATTCGGAATTTTTACCGCCCCTTGCAAAGCAAATTTATACATTTACAGATACATTAAAGGCAGATACTATCGCCATCCCAACCGTTCAAATTAAAGGATATTTTGTGCCCCAAATTTTACATAAAACTACTGCTTCCATTGGTTTAATTTCAAAAAACACTTTGTTTGCACAGCCTTCCCACCAAATGGTCCATGCATTTAATACTGTACCCGGTGTGCGTATGGAGGAGCGTTCGCCAGGAAGCTATCGCTTATCGATTCGAGGAAGTTTATTGAGGTCACCTTTTGGAATCCGAAACATCAAGGTATATTTAGATGAAATACCATTAACCGATGCTGGTGGAAACACTTATCTTAACTTAATAGATCCGGTTATCTTATCCAATATCGAGGTCTTGAAAGGGCCAGATGGGAGTGTTTTTGGGGCAAATTCTGGCGGCGCTGTTCTTTTAAATACGACACAAGCCACTGACCATGAACCAAAAGAAATTACTTTTCAGGCACAAGGAGGCGCATATGGTTTATATCACCAACAGGTGGGATTTAAATCAAAAGTGTCCGAAAAATATAGCGTATCCATACAACATGCCTTTCAAAGAAGTGATGGATATCGATCTAACAGTTCGCTACAAAAATGGTTTTTTCATACAAGACAAAATTGGCAATATGCGGCCTATAGAGAACTCATTTTGCAGCTTTTATATACAGATCTCGAGTATCAAACACCTGGAGGCTTGAATTTGGCACAATACCAAACATCTCCAAAATCCTCCCGACCAGCCACCCCAGCCACGCCTTCGGCATCGGAACAAAAAGCTGCGATTTATAACCAAACAGGCCTCGGCGGCCTTACGCACAAATGGCAATTTTCAGAAAACTTATCACATCAAATAACCTTTTTTGGCTCCAGCACAGATTTTAAAAATCCCTTCATTACAAATTATGAGATTCGCGATGAACAGAATGGGGGATGGAGAACATTTCTAAGGTTTGATGAAAAAATGTTTTTCGGTAATCAGGCTCGAACTGATTCATTAACATGGGGCCTACTAACCGGTTTAGAATGGCAACTTGGTGATTACAGCATTCGAAATTACGATAATAACGGAGGAACGCGCGGAGCAGCACAAGGGAAAGATCACTTTAGCACGAAAACAAAGACCTCCTTCTTAAAATCCACCCTGCGTTTGAATGAATTTTTGCAGGTGGAAGCATCCATAAGTTATAATGAACAACAACATCGCTTAAAAGAATTAGAAAGCCTTTCTAATCAAGCACCTTCAAATAATATAAAATCAAGGAATTGGATGCCAAGGGTGGCCACTTCTATTCAAATCAATCCAATCCTCCAATTGAGAGCGTCCCTTTCTAAAGGATTTTCACCCCCTACAATCTCAGAATTAAGGCCTTCCGATCAGCTCATTAATGATAAACTTTTCCCAGAATGGGGATGGAATCGAGAAGTAGGTATGCGGCTAAATTACCTTAAAAATGCATTTTATTTAGATTTAACGGCATTTAATTATCGATTAAATAATGCAATCGTCCGGCGCACAAGAGAAAATGGTGCTGAATACTTTACGAATGCTGGAAAAACCAATCAAAGTGGGGTAGAAGTGTCCATTCATTCTAAGACAATAGACTGGAATGCTGCTTTATTAACCATGAATTTTGAGGGTAGTTATGTGTACAGCGATTTTAAATTTAAAAATTTCATATCCCAAAATCAGGATTTCTCAAATTACGCATTAACAGGCGTACCCATGCATCAATTTCATGCTGGCATGCGATTAAACTTTAACAAGGCATGGAATTTATGGACAAATTATCAATTCACATCCAAAATTCCCTTAAATGATGCAAATGAAATTTGGGCTCAATCTTATCATTTATTAAATGCAAAAGTGAATTGGTCCACTTCTTGGTCTTCCAAAAGAACGAAAACATTTAATTTGTTTTTTGGGGCTGAAAACCTCTTGAACGTTCAATACAGTTTAGGAAACGACATCAATGCATTTGGTGCGCGATATTTTAATGCTGCTCCGCTGCGCAATTTTTACGCTGGAATTCTCTTTCAAATCTTGTGATATATATCATTTTTTAAGCTGACTACTACCTTATTTAAATTAGCGCTTATGCAATAGATTTGTTGAAAAATTTATGAATTATTAAAAACATTCATCTATTGACCAACAGACATGAAAGTGATTGCGTATAGCATTAAATCTTTTGAGAAAGAATCGTTGATTTTAGCCAATGGAAAGAAACATGATTTAACGTTAATTTCCAATGAGTTGAATGACAAAACCCTGCTATTTGCGAAAGGGAAAGAAGCCGTGGTGATTTCAATGGATGATTTATTACCTGCTACCATTCTAAAAGAACTTTTGAACATAGGATTAAAATACATCGTCATACGAGGCGATCGTACCGACAATGTGGATTTGGTAACTGCGACTAAGATCGGGTTCAAAACGGCTTATGTACCTACAAATTTTCAGAAAACGGACGAGATTTCGCACACCGTTATTCATTTTTTACATGTATGGGAACAAGGAGAATGTGTAGGCTTGGGCTGCTGTTGTTCACATGATATCAAACAAGGTACAACTGATAAAATCGCCTAAGAAACGACTGTTAACTTCGCCTTAGGAACGACGGTTAACCTCGCCTTAGGAACAGCTGATAACATCGCGCTGTACATGGATTACAAAATGGCATAATATGAAAGATCTAAAAAGTATTATTGAGAAATATAATGTAGCCGCACCTCGGTATACAAGTTATCCGACGGTACCTTTTTGGGATGTGGTAGAGTTTAGTGAAGCCGGATGGGCTGCAAGCATTTCAAAAATGAAGGCCCAAGAAGGTCAAAGCGGAGTGGGGTTGTATGTGCATTTGCCTTTTTGCGAAAGCCTATGTACCTATTGCGGTTGCAATACGCGCATTACCAAAAATCATGCTGTAGAAGATCCATACATTAGCAGCGTACTGAAAGAATGGGAACTTTACAAAAATTTGCTCGGCGAAGAAAAACCAGTAATCACCGATTTACATTTAGGAGGAGGGACGCCGACATTTTTCTCGCATGATAACTTACAAAGATTAATAAGCGGGTTATTGGGAGGGAATCAGCCAGTCAGTGGCACCAGCTTTTCCTTTGAGGCCCATCCTGCGAATACCACATTCGAACATTTAGAAACTCTTTATAACTTAGGATTCAGACGATTAAGCTTAGGCATTCAAGATTTCGATGAGCGTGTGCAAGAGATCATTAACCGGAAGCAAACGGTAGAAGATGTGCAACGCGTCATCGACCAAGCCCGCGAAATTGGATACACGTCCATCAATTTTGATTTAATTTATGGTTTGCCCCTGCAAACGGAAGCTACTATTATTAAAACGATTGAACTTGCTTTAGGCATGGCTCCAGATCGTATTTCCTTTTATAGTTATGCACATGTGCCTTGGCTTAAACCATCGCAAAGGATGTTTACAGAAGCAGATTTGCCCGTGGGCGCCGAAAAACTACAATTATATCTGCTCGGAAAATCCCTGATACAAAAGGCGGGGTATGAAGACGTAGGTATGGACCATTTTGCGCTCGCAACGGATGACTTAGTGATCGCTTCAAAAACTCAACGTCTGCATAGAAATTTTATGGGGTATACGGATCGATATATTCCTTTATTAATTGGATTAGGGGTATCTTCGATTTCAGATTCGTGGTACGGGTTTGCACAAAATGTGAAGACGGTGGAGGAATATCATGCACGACTGAACAACAATGAATTACCCTTGTTAAAGGGGCATTTATTATCCAGTGTGGACCTAAAGATTCGTCGACAAATTCTCGATGTAATGTGCAAGGGAAAAACGATTCTATACAAGGATGATGAACATTTTTCAAAAATCATTCAGGGTTTAATGCCTATGGTGGAGGATCAATTTATCCTGTTAGAAAATCAGGCATCGCTTAATGGGTATATTTTAACCGTGACCGATGTTGGTAAACAATTTTTAAGGAATATTTGCATGGCATTTGACCTAAAATTATTGGAAAACAAAAATATAAAAGCCAAATTTAGTCAAGCTGTTTAACCTGCTCGAAAGGCGTAATTATATAAGTTGGCAGATAGAATTTGACATCGTTCTGAATATGAAAAAAGAAGCTAAGGTCATCGAACTTGCATCGGCTTGTTATCATTGTGGGGACAAACTTCCTTCCTCAATTTACGAATTCGAGGATAAGCAATTTTGTTGTTTAGGTTGTCAAAGTGTATATCAGATCTTAAACGATAGTGGTATGCATCATTATTACCAATACAATCGATATCCAGGCAAATCCCAATCAAGAAAAAAGGCCGATTTCTTTTACCTTGAAGAGGAAAGCATTGCAGAAAAACTAATTGATTTTAAAAACGATGAAATTACCATCGTCACTTTTTATATTCCAGCCATCCATTGCAGCTCTTGTATCTGGTTATTAGAGCATTTATATAAGTTGAATCCTGCGATCGTGCAGTCACGCACTGATTTCATGAAAAAGCAGGTGAACATCACGTTTAAACATACGAGTATTCGCCTAAAAGAGCTCGTTGATTTGTTAGTTGACATTGGATACGAACCAAAAATCACGCTTCAAGATGTGGTGAAGGAAGGGAAGAAACTCCATCAAAAATCATTGATTTCAAAAATTGCGGTAGCGGGATTTTGTTTTGGTAACTCTATGATGCTGAGCTTTCCAGAATATTTCGGCATCGGGGCATTTGAACAAAAATACGCAGCATTTTTTGGTTGGATGAACTTAGCCTTTGGCTTACCTGTACTATTTTACAGCAGCACGGATTATTTTAAGTCTGCCTGGCATAGCTTAAAGCAAAAGCAATTAAATTTAGATGTCCCTCTGGCATTGGGCATTGCAATTTTGTTTCTTAGGACGGCCATCGAAGTGATCAGCGAAACGGGTCCAGGATTCGCTGACACCTTATGTGGACTGGTGTTTTTCTTATTGGTGGGCAAATGGGTCCAACAAAAGACGTACTATCATATTTCATTCGAACGCGATTACCGATCCTATTTTCCAGTGGCAGTGACCAGATTATCGGATGGAGAAGAAAAGGCGATTCCCATCGCTGATTTAAAAGTAGGGGATCGCATTTTAATCCGGAATCAGGAAATTATCCCAGCCGATGCCATCCTTTTAAAAGGCGACGCTGCGATCGATTTTAGTTTTGTAACCGGCGAATCCATTCCTGTCCAAAAAGTCTTAGGCGAGGTCATATATGCCGGCGGAAGACAAACTTCAGAAGCCATTGAATTAGAAGTCGTAAAACCCGTATCACAAAGCTACTTAACTCGGCTTTGGAACAACGAAAGTGGAAAGGCTTACGAGAAAGAATTCCAAACTTTTAGCAACACAGTAAGCAAATATTTCACAGTCGTGTTATTAGGGATCGCCCTTTCTGCCACCGCATTTTGGCTTTTCAATGGAGAGAGTGGGAGAGCTTGGGGCGCATTTACGGCCGTCCTCATTATTGCTTGTCCCTGCGCATTGGCTTTAACATCCCCATTTACCCTTTCTGCGGCTTTATCCGTATTTGACAAAAACTTATTTTACGTTAAAAACACCGCTTCCGTAGAACAAATGGCCGCTATTGACACCATGGTGTTCGATAAAACGGGGACGATTTCTTCTCCAAGCGCTTCGCAAATGACATTTATTGGGGAATTAACTGAAGAAGAAAAAGCCCAGATTAGTGCCCTTTGTCGCAACTCAAACCACCCACTAAGTCGACAAATAGTTCAATGGTTAGGCCAGCAATCGACTTTTAACATCGAGCATTATAGTGAAATACCAGGAAAAGGGATTGAAGGGCGAATTAAAACGAATGAATTAAAAGTGGGAAGTTTTGAATTTACCCATGCCCAGCCAAATCCAGCAGCGGACGAAAGCAAACAAAGTGCTGGAAGCAGAGTATATATCAATATAAACGGTTACATTAAGGGTTTTTTCATTTTAGATCAGCCTTGGCGAGACAATTTACCAGAAATTATTACTTCCTTAGCAAAAGATAAAAAACTGCATTTAATTTCGGGGGACCAGGACAAAGACAAAAATAGTTTACAATCCATCTTCCCTCAGGAATCTATGTTATTATTTAATAAAATGCCGAAGGATAAGCTAAAATTCATCGAATCTTTGCAAAAAGAGCAAAAGCAAGTTTGTATGCTTGGAGATGGTTTAAATGATGCTGGGGCTTTAAAACAAGCTAATTTGGGGATTGCGGTGAGCGATGACATTAACAACTTTTCACCAGGTTGCGACGCCATTTTAGACGGAAAATCGTTCAGTAAGCTTCCGAAATTTTTTAGCTTCGCAAAAGACGCCATGAAAGTGATTCATATGAGTTTCGGCATCTCCCTAACCTATAATATTATCGGCTTAAGTTTCGCGGTACAGGGGACGATGTCTCCACTTTTTGCAGCGATCTTAATGCCATTAAGTACCGTAACCATTATTAGTTTCACAAGCATAACCACCAAATGGTTTGCTCGAAAAAATCAGTTAATATGAGTGCAATATTTTTTTTAATCGGTTGCAGTGTGGTCATGGCGTTAATCTTCTTAATTGCCTTTTTCTGGGCAAATAAAACAGGTCAACACGAAGACACTTACACACCTTCTGTACGCATATTATTTGATGATCGGCCTCAGGGGGATGTATCTCATTCCTCTGAAAACGAAGAAAAAGACGCTGCACCAAAGAATCGCTGAAAATTTGGAGTTTATTTGATAGATTTGTCTCCATGACAAAAACTTCCAATCAATACCTGGCGATTATTAAAATTTGTCGCGATTTATTTCTTAAGAAGGCCCAAGATTATGGAACATCTTGGAGAATCATGCGTACTTCATCGATCACTGATCAATTATTCATTAAAGCGCAACGCATTCGTACGATTGAAGAAAAAGGAGTTTCAAAAGTAGGAGAGAGCATTGATGACGAATTCATTGCGATCATTAACTACTGCATAATTGGCATGATACAGATGGAATTAGGGGAAGCAAAAGAAAGTGCAAACCTCGACGAATCTATTCAAAACAACCAATTACCCATTGCATTGGTAACCAAACTATACGACGAAATGGTGGATTCCACCAAATCATTAATGGAAAAGAAAAATCATGATTATGGAGAAGCTTGGCGAGAAATGCGCGTGACTTCTTTAACTGACATGATTTTAACAAAACTCCATCGTACTCGAGAAATTGAAAAAAACGACGGTAAAACCTTAGTTTCAGAAGGTGTAAAAGCGAATTATCAAGACATGATGAATTACGCTATTTTTGCCCTTATACAACGTGGGCTCGATCAATTAAACGATAACTAAATCAAAATTTTCCATGGGAAACGCGATAATATTACTGGCTAGAATTCTAACGGGTAGTTTATTTATATTTTCGGGTCTTATCAAAGCGAATGATCCCGTTGGCTTTGGATATAAACTGCAAGAATATTTTCATGTATTTAATTTAAACAGTTTATCCGATCATGCGGTCCTCATAGCGGTATTAATTTGCAGCTTAGAAATCATTTTGGGAGGATTGTTACTTTTAGGATTGTGGAGAAAATGGGTGGTAAGAGGACTATTAGTTTTAATTCTATTTTTCACCTTTCTAACCTTTTATTCAGCCTTTTTTGAAGTAGTTTCTTCTTGTGGATGCTTTGGAGATGCCATTCCTTTAACACCTTGGGAATCCTTTATAAAAGATTTGATTTTATTAGGATTGATTTTGGTATTGTACTTTAATTGGAAAAAAATGGTTCCAGTGATAACGGATGCGTACACAAAAGCCATTGTCACAGTAGGATTATTCGTTATATCCATTGGAGTGGGTGTTTACACCGTGAACTTTTTGCCCATTATCGACTTTTTACCTTATAAAAATGGAAATCACATTCCATCTCAAATGGTGATGCCAGAAGGAGCTGAGGGAGACGTCTATGAATTAACGTATACCCTGAAAAATGGACAAACAGGGGAAGAAAAAATCGTTTCTGACAAGGTGTATATGGAGGAAGAATGGTGGAAAGATGAAAATTGGACCATCGTGGGAGATCCCACTTCTCGATTAGTAAAAAAAGGGTATCAAATCCCAATTACAGATCTTTTAATTACGAACTTAGATGGGGAAGAGGTCACACAAGAAATTATTGAAAACCCTTATAAAAACTTATTGATCGTTGCTTGGGATTTAAATAAAACAAATCGATCTGCTTTGCAAAAAATGAATGAAGTAGCAAAGGATTTGGCACTTGCGTATAATACTCGGGTTGTTTTATTGACTTCTTCGAATAATGAACTGGTAGAGAAGGTAAGTGAAGAACTTGATTTAGTCATGGAAATTTTAAATGTAGACGCGGTTCCATTAAAAAGCATGGTGCGCTCAAATCCTGGAGTGTTGCTTATGGAAAATGGATATGTTAAAAATAAATGGCATTATAATACCTTTCCAAAATACGAAACCTTGGAAAAGAAAATCATGAACATGAAAGATGAATAGTTCAATGATTTTTTTGATTGGATTTATGGGCAGCGGGAAGTCCACTTTAGGGAAAAAGTTGGCTAAAAAATTTGGTTTAAACTTTGTCGATCTGGATGAATTAATCGTAGAAAAGCGTGGAGCTTCCATTCCAACTTTATTTGAAAAGATCGGAGAAAGCGGCTTCCGAGAATTGGAGAAAGAAGTCCTACTCACTTTAAATCAAAACAATCCGACCATAGTATCTGTAGGTGGAGGCACGCCCTGTTACGGTAATAACATGGAGTGGATGAATACTCATGGCACGACCATCTATTTAAAATTATCCCCGAAAGTAATTTTTAGCCGACTTAAACAGTCGAATTTAAGCGATAGGCCTTTAATTTCTGGATTAAACGAGGAGGAATTACTTAAATTTATTGAAGATGCACTTGCAAAAAGGGAAGTGTATTATGAAAAGGCTAGTTACTCGATCAATCCTTTGAAAGAAAATATGGATGATTTAATTTCTTCCCTGATAAATCAAAACAATTAGCATGATTGGGATAGTAAGTGGAGCTGGCCCCTTGGCTGGGCTCGATGTGGCAAAAAAAATTATTGAGGAAACCTTGGCAGAAACGGATCAAGAGCATTTACCTGTCATGCTTTATTCAATGCCGCATCAAATTCCTGACCGGAGCAGTTTTTTATTAGGGCAAAATTCACTGAACCCTGGAATGCCCATCGGGGATCTATTTTTAAAACTTGAAAAGGCGGGCTGTTCCATTGCCGCCATTGCATGCAACACAGCCCATGCTCAACCTATATTTGACGAAGCCATGCAAGTGCTAAAAAATGGAGACAGCAGCCTACAAGTATTAAATATCATAGACCTAACGATCGAGTATATTATAAATAACAGCCAAGCAAAAAAAATTGGCATCCTTTCGACAACAGGCAGTCGACAACAAGGACTTTATAAACATCCATTATTAAATCGAGGATATGAGGTGATAGAACCTTTAGCGCAAACGCAAGAGAAGGTTCATGATGCCATATACAATGCTTCCTATGGAATAAAGGCCAGCTCATCACCGATATCCGATCAGGCCTTGGAGAATTTAAAGGAGGCCATGCAGGAACTGATACATCACGGTGCTGAAATCCTTGTGTTAGGGTGTACGGAACTGCCTTTAGCCATTCAGCAACCTACTTTTGGCGATACTCCTATTGTAGATCCAAATCGCATTTTGGCGAGAGCCTTGATTGCTAAATTTAACCCTGAAAAGTTGAAGCAAAGTATTTAGGGTTATACAGCAGTTGTAACAGCAACAGCAACAGCAATAGTAACAGCAATAGTAACAGCAGCGACAGCAGTAATAACAGCAGCAGCAATAGCAGCAGCAGCGTTGACACCACTATTTTCTTATTTTTTGCTTAAAATCAGGCATTTCAATGATGCGTGCTACGGGTATTTTTTCAATGGTAGTACCTCCCACGCCTTGCATGGTTTCTGCAGCAAACAAGGAATTCAAAATGGCTTCTTCGGTCGCTTCAATAGCGGCCATAAATATTTGAGAAGTTACATCATTTAATAGGTGGTCAACGTTTAAAACGGGTTGACTGGAATTATGAGGGATTCTGTTTTGCTCAGCTGTAGAAAAAGCGATTACATAATCGCCTGAACCATTGGAAACGATTCCACCCGTTTTGGCAATGCCTAAGAATGCGCGCTTTGCTAAGCGTTCCAAATTTCGTGCATCCATCGGGGCGTCGGTCGCCACAATAATCATAATGGAACCGTCTACGTTATTTAATAATTGGTTACTAAAGGAGAATTTTTGCAAGGTTTTACCTACTGGAACTCCATTAATTTCAAGGACACCTCCAAAATTACTTTGCACCAGCACACCCACCGTGTAGCCGCCTAAACTTTCTGGCAATTTCCTGGAAGATGTGCCGATTCCGCCTTTAAAACCAAAAGCTACGGTACCCGTGCCGGCACCCACATTTCCTTCTGCTACAGGGCCCGTTGAAGCCGAAGTAAGTGCATGCAAAACGTCTTCTTCGGTCACATGACGTCCTCGAATATCGTTCAAAGTCCCATCATTGGTTTCGCCGACCACTGCATTTACAGATCGTACGCTTTCATTACCCGGTTGATTCAGAGTGTGCGTGATGATGGCATTCATCGCAACCGGAACGGAAAGTGTATTTGTAAGTACGATCGGGGATTCCAAGTTTCCCAACTCTTGAATTTGTGTGCTTCCTGCCAATTTACCAAAACCATTCCCCACAAAAACTGCGGCAGGGACTTTTTCTTGAAATAAATTTCCTGAATGAGGCACAATGGCTGTCACGCCTGTACGAACTTCTGAACCCGATATGAGTGTGGTATGGCCTACTGCCACGCCGTTTACATCTGTAATGCCATTCAATGGTCCTGGAGGCAACACCCCGATTTCAATGCCAAAATCTCGAAGGCGCTTGGAAGCAAAATCTGCTTTCGCTGACTGTGCATGAACCGTCTGAAAATTTAAAATAACAAATAAAATGAGGGAAAACCGCCCTATGAATGGTCCTAATCTTTTCATAATCTATAAACTGATGAACAAAAATAGATTTATAATCTGCATATTCTAAATATGTGGCTTCAAAAATTTATCTTTGCACATTGATTTAAATTCTTTTATGAAGCATATTCGCAATTTTTGTATTATTGCCCATATCGATCACGGGAAAAGCACATTGGCTGATCGACTGTTAGAGTATACCCAAACAGTTACTGAGCGCGAATCGCAAGCGCAATTACTGGATAATATGGATTTGGAACGAGAACGTGGGATTACGATTAAAAGCCACGCGATCCAGATGAATTACTTCAAGGACGGTCAAGAATACATTCTAAACCTAATTGATACCCCAGGTCACGTCGATTTTTCCTATGAAGTTTCTCGATCCATCGCAGCATGTGAAGGCGCGTTACTCATCGTAGATGCATCCCAAGGAATTCAGGCACAAACAATTTCAAATCTTTATTTGGCGATTGAAAATGATTTGGAAATTATTCCGATTCTGAATAAAATGGACCTTCCTGGTGCGATGCCGGAGGAAGTAAAAGATCAAATCATCGATCTAATTGGTGGAAAGAGAGAAGATATCATTCCTGCATCTGGTAAAACAGGGTTAGGGATTCCGGATATTTTAAATGCTATAGTAGAGCGCATTCCGGCACCAGTGGGGGATCCAGAGGGCCCATTACAAGCATTGATCTTTGACTCGGTGTATAATTCTTTCCGAGGAATCATGGCTTACTTTAAAGTCGTGAATGGTGAAATCCGAAAAGGAGATCGAGTTAAATTTGTGGCTACAGGAAAGCAATATGAAGCGGATGAAATTGGCACACTAAAACTAAACCAAGTTCCTAAATCAGTCATCAAAACGGGTGACGTAGGGTACATTATATCGGGGATTAAAGAGGCAAGAGAAGTGAAGGTGGGAGATACCATTACACATGTTGATCGACCATGTTCAAATGCCATCCAAGGTTTTGAGGAAGTAAAACCCATGGTTTTTGCCGGAATTTATCCAGTAGATACCGAAGATTACGAAGAACTGCGTGAAAGCATGCACCGTTTACAATTAAACGATGCTTCATTAGTGTTCGAACCAGAATCGTCGGCAGCATTAGGATTTGGATTCCGTTGTGGATTCTTAGGCATGCTTCACATGGAGATTATCCAGGAGCGTTTGGAACGTGAATTCGACATGACCGTTATCACTACGGTGCCAAACGTTTCTTACAAGGCCTATTTAACAAAAGACAATGAAGAAGTCACCGTTCACAACCCTTCTGATTTACCTGACCCATCTAAATTAGAATACGTTGAAGAACCGTATATCAAAGCAAACATTATTACGAAAGCTGAATTCGTGGGACCAGTGATGTCCTTATGTATCCAAAAACGAGGAGTGATTATTAATCAGTCTTATTTAACAGCTGATCGTGTTGAATTAGTGTTTGAGATGCCTATGGGCGAAATCGTATTTGATTTTTATGATAAATTAAAAACGATCTCTAAAGGATATGCGTCTTTCGATTACCACATGATTGGATATAGACAATCTGATTTGGTTAAAATGGATATTCGCTTAAATGGTGAACCCGTGGATGCACTTTCATCCTTAATTCACCGTTCGAATTCCTACGATTTTGGTAAAAAAATATGTGAAAAATTAAAAGAGCTTTTGCCGAGGCAACAATTCGAAATTGCCATTCAAGCTTCTATCGGTGCAAAAATCATTGCACGCGAGACGGTGAGAGCGCTTCGCAAAGACGTAACAGCTAAATGTTACGGTGGTGACATTTCCAGAAAACGTAAACTGTTGGAAAAACAGAAAAAAGGTAAAAAACGCATGCGTCAGGTAGGAAACGTAGAAATTCCTCAATCTGCATTTATGGCTGTATTAAAACTTGATTAAACTGATAGTCGTATATGAAATTATTAGACGGTAAAGTTGTTTCTGCAGCCATTAAAGAAGAAATCAAGGTAGAAGCTGCGCAATTTTTATTAGAAAAAGGTAGAAAACCTCACTTAGTGGCTATTTTAGTAGGACACGATGGAGGGAGTGAAACCTATGTAGCAAGTAAAATGAAAAACTGCGAATTTACGCTATGAGGATTCGATTACTGAACAAGAATTAATCGCAAAAATAAAGGAATTAAATGCAGATGATGGGGTCGATGGACTGATCGTACAATTACCGCTTCCGAAGCATATTGATCCTGACAAGGTTACTGAGGCGATCGATTACCGGAAGGATGTAGATGGGTTCCACCCGATTAATTTAGGAAGAATGCAAAGGAATTTACCTTGTTTCATTCCAGCGACTCCATATGGTATTCTATTAATGTTGGAGTACTATGGCATAGATACCGTAGGTAAGCACGCGGTAGTCGTAGGTAGAAGCAACATTGTGGGTAGCCCAATGAGTATTTTATTAGCGCGGAACGCAAATCCTGGAAATTGTACAGTGACCTTAACCCATAGTAGAACAAAAGATTTAAAGACGGAGGTGCTCAGAGGGGACATCGTCGTTGCAGCGATCGGGAAAAAGAATTTTGTAACTGCAGAGATGGTGAAGGAGGGAGCGATTGTCATCGATGTGGGAATTAATAGAGAGACGAGCCAAGAAACGAAATCTGGTTTTAAATTATATGGGGATGTTGATTTCGATGCAGTCGCTGAAAAAGCATCTTGGATCACGCCCGTTCCGGGAGGCGTGGGATTAATGACCATTGTGGGCTTATTAAAAAACACATTGGAAGCTGCGAAAAAAACTATTTATTCATAAATACAATTCATTAACCATTTAAATTTAAACAAAATGAAAAGAATCGCATTACTTGCATTATTTGCTGGGGCTTTTGCATTTGCTTCTTGCAATAGTGCAACGACCGAAGACTCGCACGATCATGAACACGATCATGAGCATGACCACGACCATGATCACGACCATGACCATGATCACGACCACGACCACTCTAATGATTCTACAACAGTATCCTTAGACAGCATCCCAGCACAATAATTAAATCTAGTTCCAACCCACAAAAGGTTGAATAAACTTTAGTAGAAATCAATCCTTAACAAGTTGGTTAAGGATTGATTGTTTATTTGGACAAATCCGCCTATTATCCTATTTTTACGAAATAAAATGAAGGAATAGATTGGCTAAGGATCAAACAAAAGAGACGACCTCTAAATCACCAAAAAAAGAAACGCCCTTGATGCAACAATATAACAGCATCAAGACAAAATACCCAGGCACCTTGTTGCTGTTTCGGGTGGGGGATTTTTATGAAACCTTTGGAGAAGATGCCATAAAAGCATCCTCCATATTGGGAATTGTTTTAACCAAAAGAGGCAATGGATCTGAATCTGAAACTGCTTTGGCGGGATTCCCACACCATTCCTTAGAAAATTACCTTCCAAGATTAGTCCGAGCGGGACAACGGGTGGCGATTTGCGACCAATTAGAAGACCCTAAAACGACAAAAACAATTGTAAAAAGAGGGGTAACCGAATTGGTCACTCCAGGAGTCTCCTATAATGACCACATTGTCCAACAAAAATCTAATAATTATTTAGCCTCCATTTATTTCGAGAAAAATGTCTACGGCGTTTCATTTCTTGATATTTCTACGGGTGAATTCTTAGTCGCCCAGGGCAACGATGGTTATTTAGATAAATTATTGCAAGGATTTCAGCCTAAAGAGGTTATTTTACCTAAGAAACTTTATAAAGAATTCATTGAAAAATTTGGCTCAGGATATTACACCTACACCTTAGAGGAATGGCCATATACGGGCGAATATGCTCAAGAATTGCTTCTGAAGCATTTTGAAGTGGCTTCCTTAAAAGGTTTTGGAATCGATCGTTTGTCGCTCGCGCAAAAATCTGCTGGTGTCGCACTTCACTATTTAAATGACGCCGAACATAAAAATTTGCCACATATCTCAAAGATTACGCGAATCGAAGAAGACCAATATGTATGGTTAGATCGATTCACGATTAAAAATCTTGAATTAATTTATTCGGCTAATGAACAAGCCATTACCTTGGTCGATGTCTTAGATCAAACCTTGACCCCCATGGGAGCCCGTTTGCTAAGGAAATGGATCTTAATGCCATTAATCGACAAAAAACAAATTCAAGAGCGGCAACGCATCGTCACTGCATTTTATGAACAACCTGCATTCGTACAAGAACTTGGATCCATTTTATCTCAAATTGGAGATTTAGAAAGGTTGATATCAAAAATTGGATTATTAAAAGCCTCGCCAAGGGAATTAAATCAATTAAAGAGAAGCTTGTATGCCATCGAAAAATTAATGGATTTAATCCAAACACATTCATCACAAAAAGAAATTGAACCGCGCAAAAAAGAGCATAATCCATTTGGGAACCTAATAGAAAGCATGCATAGATGTGAGGGGATCAGAGATAAAATACAAGAGACGCTCCATGAGGATGCACCCGTTCAAATAGGTAAAGGGCAAGTAATCGCAGCTGGTGTACACGAGGAATTAGATCAACTGAGGCAAATCGCTTTCGGTGGAAAAGATTATTTATTGGCCATCCAAAAGCGAGAAGCAGAAGCTACGGGCATTCCTTCTTTGAAAATTGCGTTTAACAATGTATTCGGCTATTATTTAGAAGTAACCAATGCACACAAGGATAAGGTTCCCAGCACTTGGATGCGAAAACAAACCTTGGTCAACGCAGAACGGTATATCACCGAGGAACTAAAAACCTATGAAGAACAGATTTTAGGCGCCGAAGAAAAAATCGTAGCCTTAGAGGCAAAACTTTACCAAGAATTATTAACAGAAGTGGTAAAATACATCCTTCCAATCCAAGAAAACGCTATTCAATTAGCCAAATTGGATGTGCTGATGAATTTTGCCAGCATCGCGGTGAAGAACCACTATGTTTGTCCTCTAATGGAGAAAGGCGATGTGTTGGATATTAAAGGTGGCCGACATCCAGTCATTGAGCACCAATTACCACCTTCAGAAGTGTACATCACGAACGACCTGTACTTAGATACCGAATCTCAACAAATCATGATCATTACTGGGCCAAACATGTCTGGTAAATCAGCCATTTTAAGGCAAACAGCATTGATCGTGTTAATGGCTCAAATGGGGAGTTATGTGCCTGCAACCACTGCAAAAATCGGGATCGTAGATAAAATCTTTACCCGTGTCGGTGCATCGGATAACATCTCTTCTGGTGAATCGACTTTTATGGTGGAGATGAATGAAACCGCCAGCATTATGAATAACATTTCACCCAAAAGTTTGATTATATTGGATGAAATAGGTCGAGGGACTTCCACTTATGATGGAATATCGATCGCTTGGGCGATCGCTGAATATTTGCATAATCACCCTACTGCAAGGGCAAAGACGCTTTTTGCAACGCACTACCACGAACTGAATGAATTGACAAATAGTTTTGCACGCATAAAAAATTTCAATGTAGCGGTCAAAGAAGTGGCGAATAGGGTGGTGTTTTTAAGAAAACTGGTACCGGGCGGAAGTGAGCATAGCTTTGGTATCCATGTCGCAAAAATGGCCGGAATGCCTGCAAAATTAGTGAATAGAGCGAGTGAAATATTAAAAAGATTAGAAAATGAGCGAACAGGTGGGGAAGAAATAAAAGACAGTCTGAAAAAGATGCAAAAGCAAGCTTACCAGCTGCAAATGTTCTCCATTGAAGATCCCGTATTAGTTAAAATCCGGGATATGTTAAACCATTTAGATGTGAATGGCTTAACGCCGGTACAAGCATTAATGAAGCTCGATGAGATTCAAAAGGTTCTAAAGAATTAATTTACATAAAACAACATAATGTCCTCAATATTAATAAAATCAGCTTCCATCGTTAACGAAGGAAAAATACACGTTTCGGATGTGCTGATTCAACATGGGAGAATTTCTAAAATCGATTCGAATATCGATTTTCAAGCAGATCGGATCATCGATGGGGAAGGGCGCTATTTATTTCCAGGGTTAATCGATGATCAAGTGCATTTCAGGGAGCCAGGTTTAACGCACAAAGCAGATATTTGGCATGAGAGCAGGGCTGCAGTAGCAGGAGGGACTACATCTTTTATGGAAATGCCGAACACCGTTCCCAATACGCTCACGCAAACGCTCTTAGCTGATAAATATAATATTGCTTCAGAAACTTCATTAGCAAATTATTCCTTCTACATGGGTGCTTCCAACGATAACTTGGAAGAAGTGCTTAAAACGAATCCAAAAGATGTTTGCGGGATCAAAATCTTTATGGGATCATCCACAGGCAATATGCTGGTTGATAATGAAAAAACCTTGGATAAAATCTTTTCATCTTCACCGATGCTGATTGCCACGCATTGCGAAGATGAAGCCACCATTCAACAGAATATGGCACGTTTTAAAGAAGAATTTGGTGAACAAATCACAGCGAAACACCATCCATTAATTCGCTCTGAAGAAGCGTGTTACATCTCTTCATCTAAAGCAGTAGATTTAGCAAAAAAACACGGTACACGTCTACATATACTGCACATATCCACTGCGAAAGAAGTGGCCTTATTTGATCAGCATATACCCTTAGCCCAAAAAAGAATTACTGCAGAAGCATGCATTCATCACTTGTGGTTTTCAGATTTGGATTACGAAAAAATGGGCAACCTTATAAAATGGAATCCGGCGGTTAAAACCATGGAAGACCAGCAAGGTATTCTTCAAGGATTATTAAATGGAGCCATCGATGTGATTGCCACAGACCATGCGCCACATACCTTAGAAGAAAAACAATTACCTTATTTACATGCACCATCTGGAGGACCCCTTGTACAATTCTCTCTTCAGGCCTTAATCGATCTTTATAAAAAAGGCCAATTACCTCTTGAAGACATTGCACAAAAAGCGGCGCACAATCCAGCAATTTGCTTTAATATACACGAAAGAGGATTTATCAGAGAAGGATATTGGGCCGACCTGGTGTTAGTCGACTTAAATAAACCCTATGAAGTGCAAAGTGATCGTATTTTATCGAAATGTAAGTGGTCTCCGTTTGAAGGCCATACATTTTCATCGAGCATTGAAAAAACGATTGTCTCTGGTCAAATTGCATTCGAAGGTGGAGAAATAAAAGAAGTCGGTTCAGGAAAAAGGTTGTTGTTTGATAGAAATTAATCATGTCGGCAAAAAAAACTGCTTATCCTATTCTGTTTGCGATCAGCATAGGACACCTATTTAACGATTTTTTTCAAGCGATCATCCCATCGATATACCCCTTGTTAAAGTCGAATTATGACCTGAATTTCACTCAAATTGGAATCATTACATTGTGTTTCCAACTGGCCTCTTCGATCTTTCAACCGGTGGTGGGCATGTATACGGATAAATTTCCTAAACCGTTTTCACAGGTCATTGCCTTAAGTTTTAGCATGGTGGGGTTGGCATTGTTAGCATATGCACCAAATTACACAGGAATCCTTGTCGCGGTGGTTTTGGTCGGCACCGGATCTTCCATTTTCCACCCAGAATCCTCGCGCATAGCCTATTTAGCTGCTGGGGGCAAAAGAAGCCTGGCGCAAGCTATTTTTCAATTAGGAGGCAATTTGGGCACAGCGTTAGGCCCCTTATTCATTGCATGGTTAATCATTCCAAATGATCAACGATACCTTTTGGCCTTTTTAATTTTAGGATTCATTGCTCAAGGTATATTTATCTATATAGGAAAATGGTATAAACGCATTTTGGAAGAGCGGAAAGCCAACCCATCACAACGTTTTATCGCAATACCAGAACTCAGTAAAAAGCGAATTACCATCGCGATCCTTTTACTTTTAGGCCTCATTTTTTCAAAATATTTCTACATGATTAGCATTTCAAGCTATTTTCAGTTCTACACTATGGAAAAGTTTGAGATTACGGATATACAAGCTCAGTTGTATTTGTTTTTATTTCTATTAGCTATGGCCATTGGCACCATTGTAGGAGGCGCATTGGGTGATCGTTTTGGCAGAAAATTCATTATTTGGTTTTCTGTCTTGGGAGTTGCACCATTCTCACTGATGTTGCCCTATGCAAACTTAGCTTGGACAGGTGTGCTGATCGTGGTAATTGGACTCATTATGGCATCGGCCTTCCCATCTATTATCGTCTATGCCCAAGAACTTTTGCCAAGAAAAATAGGCGTGGTTTCAGGTTTGTTCTATGGTTTTGCTTTTGGTATAGCAGGAATTGGATCTGCTGTGCTTGGATGGTGGGCAGATCAAACTTCTTTAGCTTATGTGTATTCCATCTGTTCTTATCTTCCTTTACTCGGAGCAGTGGCGTATTATTTACCCAATATGAAAAAGGTTAAATTTGTAAATGCTCCAGTGGATCATTAAGTTTGTGAAACAAAGCCATTTCCATTTATAAACGTTTATACACGGATCAAATGAAGACGAAGCCATTTTTATACATGATTACTTTTATATTTATGGGGATTTGCTTTGTGAATTGTGCGGCCAGTTCATCGACGATTAAAAATTCTCAAGCGGACATCATTATGTTAGAGAAAGCATACCAACAGTACAAAGAGGAAAAATTAACACATAGACGTTTCAAACATAGAGACGTGGAAGCCCTCATTCAAACTCATCAGAAAAATGGGCTATTAGGTGTGCAAGAAATTGGCAAATCGGTTCAAAACAGAAGCATTTATAAGTTATCTTTTGGCGAAGGCCAAAAAAAAATCATGTTATGGTCACAAATGCATGGCAACGAACCTACGGCCACCATGGCGCTTTTTGACCTTTTTAACTTCCTTTCCGGAACCAATGATGGTTTTGATTCCATTCGAAATTTAATTCGCCAGGAAACCAGTATTCATTTTATTCCAATGTTAAATCCAGACGGTGCAGAACTATACGTTCGAAGAAATGCCTTGGATATTGATTTAAACCGGGACGCAAGGGCCACGGCCACACCTGAAGGAGCCTTACTAAAAAAAATGGCAGATGAATTCCAACCCCATTACGGATTTAATCTTCATGACCAAAACATCTATTATAACATCCCAGGAACCGCCACGCCAGTAACTATTGCCTTATTGGCACCGGCTTATAACGAAGCTCGGGAGCTGAATCCGGGCAGAGAAAAGGCAGTGAAAATAGCGGCAGGAATGAATCATTTACTCCAACAACTTATTCCCAATGCCGTAGCACGATACGACGACACCTACACCCCAAGAGGGTTTGGCGATAATTTCCAAGCATGGGGCACCAGCACAGTCTTAATAGAATCTGGAGGATATAAAGGTGATCCTGAAAAGCAGTACATTCGCGCCTTAAATTTTAAAATGATCCTGAATGCTTTTTTAGAAATTGCTACTGGCGCCTATGAACAACATGCCGTTCAAGACTATGAGCACATTCCTTTAAACGACAATAAACTTTTTGATGTACTCGTTCGCGGTGCCAAAATTCCTTATGGAGACGGACAGTATTTCCTGGCTGATATCGGCATTAATAGGGATGAAATCACCATGGACACTACATTTGCTGTGCGCTCAAGGATTGCTGACCTCGGAGATTTAAAAGATCATTTTGGCTACGATGAAATTAATGAAGACGGTTTAGAATTTGTGCAGGGTAAGGTGTATCCTACATTATTTAGATCTGCAGCGTCGATTTCCAGAGAAAAAGCATTGGAGTTACTCCAGGCTGGTTACATTGCTGCGCAAATCAATCACCTTCCTCCCGACTTTAAGTCACATGAATTTCCATTATTGCTGTTTACACAAAGAAGGCCTACCTTGGAATTTCCTAAAACAGGAAGAGATGCCAGCTTCTTCTTAGCAAAAGACGGTCAATTAAAATACGCCATTGTGAATGGTCAGTTGATTCGACTGAACGATTAAAACGATTGCAAGACAAAATTAGATCGCCACTTCGGCCACATTCCTACGAGAAAGCACCAAATCGAGACCTTACTGAGGTAGGACGAAATCGAAATACTATATGACTTCCTACAAAGGCTGAATTCCGATTCCAGCACCGGTTGGCAAGATTACTTTTCCATCATGGACCTGCATGCCTGAATAAACATCATTTCCAATTAACAAGGCTCCATCCAGATCCGCCCAATCCACGACAGGTGAAAGTTGCGCAGCCGCAGAAATCGCACATGAAGTCTCTGTCATGCAACCCAGCATCACTTTCATATCTAAAGCACGCGCTAATTCAGCCATTTTATGGGCTTCACGCATACCTGTACATTTCATTAATTTAATATTAATTCCACTGTATACACCTTTCGCTGCTTGGACATCGCTTATGCGTTGTACCGCTTCATCGCCAATCGTAGGGATGGGAGAGTGCGCAGTTAACCAAGCATTATCGTCGATCTGTTCTTTCGGCATGGGTTGTTCAAGAAACACCACTCCGCGTTCAGCAAGCCAATGCGCCATTTCCAAGGCTTCATTCCGTGTTTTCCACCCTTGATTCACATCCGCACACAAAGGAACATCCGTCACCGAACGAATCGTCTCGATCATCATTTTATCGGTCTCCAATCCCAATTTCACCTTAATGATCTTAAAATTAGCCGCCTCTTCCGTCTTTTTGCGAACGATTTCCGGCGTGTCGATGCCGATGGTCATGGTGGTATAAGGGGCATTTTCAGGATTATATCCCCAGATCTGATGCCATGGACGACCCATCATTTTTCCGACTAAATCATGCAATGCAATATCTATAGCCGCCTTAGCTGCTGTATTTTTCATCGCCAAACCGTCTACATAATTTAGGATATCGTCCATTAAAAATGGACTCGAAAACGCGCTTAGGTCGACTTGGCTCAAAAATCGCAGTACGGTTTCGTGCGATTCACCTAAATACGGCGGCATGGATGCTTCTCCATAGCCAAAAAACCCATCGTATTCAAGTTCTGTTAACACCACTGGCGTCGTACTTCGTGAAGCCGCAGCCACCGTAAACACATAACGCATTTCTAAAGTAAATGGGCGGTATCTCAAGGTAAACTTACCCATTTTAAGCGTGCGAAATTGGGTAGGATCTTGAAATAAAGGGTTCCCTGAAGGAGATGAAGTGCTCATATATAATTCTAAAAACGCTATTAATTTACCGATGTATAAGCAGGATGTTTCTTTAAAGGGTCCAAGCCTTTTGTTTCACTTTCACCAATATACCGCTTTGCAGAAACAATCGTTCTTGCTTGATGCGCATCAAAATTTTCTGCTTCCGCAAACAATGAATTAATTCGAACTAATCCAGAAGCATGAATAAATTCTCCATTGCCTAAATAAATCGCCACATGCGTGACTCTTGCATTTTCAACTTGTCCTTTGCGCTCCGCAAAAAACAACAAATCAGCAGGTTTCAAATTCGCTAACACCTTCGCCTTATCCACTTCACCATTGGTTAAAATATCAATGTTTTTGCCTGAATTCACTTGTTGAGAAGCATCCCGAGGGATTACTAAACCACTCATGTAGTAGGCAGTTTTCGTAAATCCGCTACAATCCACACCTTTAACAGAAGTTCCACCCCATAAATACGGCACGCCAATCATAGTTTTTGCAACGCGCAAAACATTTTCAGCATTTAATTCAGTGTTGGATAACCATTGTTGGTAAGGAATGGATTGATTGTCTTTAATATAGGCTTGTCGGCCATCCGGAAAGGAGACCTTAAAAAATCCGTCTTGACGACCATTTAATTTTAAAATATTCCCCATGACTAAATCGGAAACTCGTTGTGATTGTTCACTTGGTTCTGAAAATGCATGACCATAGTCTGCTGTAAACATTAATTTTTCTGAAGACTGCCATTGTTGAAACACTTCCTCATTCATGGCTTTTAAAGAAGCTCCTTTTAACCAAGCAATGTATCCTTCCGGTGTTCTGATTAAGTAATAATCACCTTGCTTTTTCAAAAGATCGACCGGAGTCCCTAATAAAGCTTGTGTTACCATTTCAGCTTGGTTGGCTGGCGTATAGCGAATATCTACCACAGATAAACGGACCACCGCTTTTTTATTTTCTCCCACACTTGCATCTGGCAAAACATTAAAATTTACTTTTACCTGTTTACTGCGAGTGCCCAATGCTTTCTCAAAGGCTGCTTTTGCTTCTTTAGATGTCGTTTCAATATGCGCTTGGTCTTGATCGAATTTTAATTCAAATAATGCAGATCGTTTGTCAGGTGCATATTGGCTTCTAATCTCTCCGGCTATTTGCGTGATTAGTTTAATATCTGCAGAATCCGGCATAGTTTCCGCTGCATTTCCATTTATCGTATTCATACTAATCATTAAAAATAATATCCCTAATTTTCTCATTTTCAATTCGTATTAAAAGAATTTCTTTATAGAAAACTCCTGTTGTTTTGATCGTTTATGTTGCCGAATATACCATAAAATACGAGTTTATGCAACATTTGCGTGTTTTTAAACCTCGATTTTGTAATTAAGTTTTTTAAGTTAAATTGCGTCACTATCAAAGTCCAAACAGTTGGATAAATCGAAAGTAAACCAAGTTTAAACCAAGATTTCATGGAAAGAAGAGATTTTATTTTTAAGAGTTTAGGAAGCTTAGCGTTAATAAGTACCGCAACGGCTTGTCAGTTCACTTTGCAAAACACAAATGATTCAGCGAAAAAGGTGTCGGAACAAAATAACACTGTCCATAAACCCATCGTTATCTCTACCTGGGATTTTGGTGTCGCTGCCAATCAAGAAGCTTGGAAAATTCTTGGAACTGGAGGGGCTGCCCTGGATGCAGTAGAGGCTGGAGTAAAAATTGCGGAAGCAGACTTAAGCAATCCGACTGTGGGCAAAGGCGGATACCCAGATCGGGATGGCTTTGTCACTCTGGATGCTTGCATTATGGATCAGGATGGAAATTGTGGAGCAGTCGCTGCCTTGCAACACATCGCTCACCCCATTTCAGTCGCAAGAAGAGTGATGGAAAAAACGCCTCACGTGTTTTTAGTGGGAGAAGGGGCATTACAGTTTGCGCTGAGCGAAGGATTTAAAAAAGAAAATCTACTCACGGAATCTTCGGAAAAGGCATGGAAAGAATGGTTAAAAGAGGCAAAATACAGCCCCATTATGAATATTGAAAACCAACAATATAATCACGACACGATAGGAATGTTAGCCTTAGACGCTGCAGGTAATTTGTCTGGCGCTTGCACCACGAGTGGCATGGCTTTTAAAATGCATGGCCGAGTAGGAGACAGCCCGATTATAGGAGCAGGTCTGTATGTTGATAATGAAGTCGGCGCCGCTACCTCGACTGGAGTGGGAGAAGAAGTCATTCGTACGGTTGGAAGTTTCTTAGTCGTCGAGTTGATGCGTCAAGGCTACCCACCAGAAGAAGCTTGCAAAGAGGCGGTGGAGCGGATTGTAAGGAAAAAGCCCGCTACCGCAAAAGACATTCAAGTGGGATTTTTGGCTTTGTCTAAAAATGGAGAATATGGATCCTATGCTTTGCAAAAAGGCTTTACCTATGCGGTATGTGATGAAAACACGAAAGATTTAATTCTACCTGGTCCGGCTATTTTTTAACCGTTTAAAGGCACGTAAACGACGTATTTGGTATCGAAAAACTCTTCTTGAAAAGAATGACTAATTGGAAATAATTGGGCAGGAAGTCGGCTTTCCTTGATTTCCTCCCTTAAGTCTCCTCCTTTTAAATAGATGATTCCGTTCGGAAGCGCATGTTGATCTTTGCGCTTAAACTTCCCTTGTACCCATGGATAAAACTCCGCCAAACGTGTGACGGCTCTTGACACTACAAAATCATATTTATCTGTGATTTGCTCTGCACGAATGTGATCGGCTTCCACATTTTTTAACCCCAATGCTGCAGCCACTTCACGCACCACTTTTATTTTTTTACCGATGGAATCCACTAAGTGAAAATGCACCTCTGGAAATAGAATGGCCAAGGGGATGCCTGGAAAACCGCCGCCTGTCCCCACGTCTAACACATGCGCACCTTTTGAAAAATTGATAAATTTTGCGATCGCTAAAGAATGCAGTACATGATGTAAATACAAGCGCTGAATATCCTTCCTGGAAACGACATTAATTTGTGCATTCCAAAAGGGATATACTTCACCTAATCGAGTAAATTGATCTTTCTGTGTCTCCGTCAAGTTTGGGAAATAAGAAAAAATCAATTCTACAGTAGGATCCATGATAACGGGTTCCATCATAGGATTGGGTTGCTTTTGCTCATATAAATCTGAATCATTGCTCATCTTCGCATGCATTATCGGGTAAAAGTGTAAAGGAAATCTAAGATCGGCAAAAACCATAACGTTCTCGTTATGCGTAATTTTTTCGCAATCGGTATATACATCGCATATTGCGCAAGCAAACGAATAAAATAGGCGCCTACCACCACCGGCCAAGCTTGAAAATTAACCAGCAAAACAGCTATTAATGATAGGTAGAATAGTATTCCTGAAAGCCGTTGAAGCTGAAGTTGAAACTTATGCTTGCCTTTATATAGCTTAAATGCTTGTTGCTGAAATTTCTTCTGAATCTGGTAGGATTCAAGGGTCTTAGGCATGGGTTTCCAAACATGGGCATCTTTGTGGATGGAAATGACGGTATTGCTTTTATTTGCATGCTGATTAACCGTTAAGTCATCGTATCCTGCATGTACGTGTATGTGCGATGCAAAACCTTTTCCTTTGAAAAACAATTCCTTTTTAAATGCTAAATTTTGGCCCAAACCACGAAAGGGATTTCTATTCAACGCATAGGAAAGGTAATTAATAGAATCATAAAAGTGTCTAAAACGGATCATGGCATTGCGCAACCCACCTTTTCTCATAAACGGCACATATCCAAGCGTTAATTCCTTTTGGTCTTGAAAACCTTGGCTCATATGCAACAGCCAATGATTGGTTGAAGGGATGCAATCGATATCTGTGAATAATAAATGCTCGTAGGTCGCGCCCTTAATCCCCATCGCGACTCCGAACTTTTTGCCTTGTTGTGACAAAATATGTTCGGCTATGTCCACCACTTTTAAATGCGCGTGTTTAGCACTCAACTCTTTTAACACCCATTTCGTGTCGTCTTCTGAACGATCGTTCACGACCACTACTTCAAACTCTGGGTATTCTTGCTCCAAAATAATAGGAAGGCGCTCACGAATAAGCTCTTCTTGATTTCTGACGCAGACAATAATGGAAACTGGAATGATATTTTTTTGTGCTTGTTCTCGAAGAAATTCAGTACTCTTAGGACTATGGAATGTTAATTTTCCATGCACAAATAAGATGTAATACAGTTGAATGAATAAAAAGAACAGACACACCCCGAAGAGGAGGTACGTAGGCTGATCGTAAAGCGAAAGATACGCGTCCATAATTAGGTCCAAAATTAGGCAAATTTACCGAATATAGCCAATTTATTCGCATGAAAGATTTGGCATGCTTCCTAAGTTTAAGTAAGTTTGCATACGTTTGTTTTGCGATGTAAAATTGCGAAGCTAAAGATCAGAAAGAACGATTAAGAATGAAATTTACACTTCAGGCAACAGACCCTGGATCAAAGGCAAGAGCAGGCATCATTGAAACTGCTCACGGGGAAATACAAACTCCCATTTTCATGCCTGTAGGTACCGCGGGAACCGTTAAAGCGGTACATCAACACGAATTAAAAAACGACATTAAGGCCCAAATAATTTTAGGGAATACCTACCACCTCTATTTAAGACCTGGTTTAAACACCTTAGAAAAAGCGGGTGGAATCCATCGCTTTAATGGCTGGGATAAGCCAATATTAACGGACAGTGGTGGTTATCAAGTGTACTCCTTGACTGAAGTGAGGAAAATCCGAGAGGAAGGGGTGACATTCCGATCCCACATAGATGGCTCTAAGCATTTATTTACGCCTGAAAACGTCATGGACACCCAAAGAATTATTGGGGCGGATATCATCATGGCATTCGACGAGTGTACGCCATACCCTTGTGATTATCATTATGCAAGACGATCTATGGAAATGACGCACAGATGGTTAAAACGTTGTTGCGATCGTTTTGATGCTACGACTCCTTTATACGGGTACGATCAAACCTTATTTCCGATCGTTCAAGGTTCAGTATATAAGGATCTACGAAAAAAATCCGCTGAAACCATTGCTTCTTTTAATCGGGAAGGGAATGCGATCGGTGGCTTGTCGGTTGGAGAACCGGCAGAGGACATGTACGCGATGACCGAGGTGGTTTGCGAAATCTTACCTTTTGAAAAGCCCCGATACTTAATGGGAGTGGGAACTCCGGTGAATCTTTTAGAAAACATCGCATTGGGGATCGACATGTTCGACTGCGTGATGCCGACACGAAATGCAAGAAATGGGATGTTGTTTACCAAAGAAGGCATCATCAATATCAAAAATAAAATTTGGGAAAATGACTTTAGCCCGCTAGAGGCCGACAGTGATTTATTCGCTGATCAGCAAAACAGCAAAGCGTATTTAAGACACCTCATTCGCTCAAAAGAAATTTTAGGAGCACAAATTGCATCCTTGCATAATTTACATTTCTATCTTTGGTTAATGGGAGAAGCACGGAAGCACATTATCGCTGGTGATTTTAGAGATTGGAAAGAGATTATGGTTAAAAAATTAGGCTCGAGAATTGGAGAATAATCAGATCAATTAATACTTTAATTTAAGCAATGAAAATCATTGATAAATACATCGTTAAAAAATATTTGACCACCTACTTTTTCTGTATGGCCATTTTTGCGGTGATTATTATGGTTTTTGATTTTTCAGAACGACTGGACGATTTCCTGAAGCATAATGCGCCGGTCGATAAAATCTTATTTGAATATTTTGCAGGGCAAATTCCATTTTTCCTAAACATGCTCTCTCCATTAATTAATTTTATCGCAGTCATTTTCTTTACTTCTAGAATGGCGGATCAAACGGAGATTGTCCCGATTTTAAATGGAGGGATGAGTTTTAATCGCTTGCTTTACCCATATACGGTAGGAGCATCGATTGTGTTTGCGATCATGCTGATATTTAATCTCTTTATCATTCCGCATACAAATCGACTGTTAGTCGATTTTACCAATGTGTACATTGACCCGATAGAGAATAGGACAAAAGTTTCCACCCACATGCAATTAGATAGCAATCATTATGTGTATTTGGATAATTTTGATAATGCGCAGCAAATCGGTTACAATTTTGTCCTCGAAACCTTTGAAGGCAAAGAATTAAAAGAGAAATTAATGGCGGATCGAATTTCTTGGGATTCGCTCGCAAATCGCTGGGCGATTGAACAATACACCATCAGAAAAATAGATGGATTAAAAGAAGAAATGATTCAAGGCGCCAGAATAGATACCTTATTAGATATGCATCCCCGGGATTTTGAAGTGTACGATAATGTTTTCATGGCCATGAGTATGCGTGAATTAAACACCCGAATCGAAAAGGAAAAAATTCGAGGCACGGGCAATGTCACCCCCATGTTAGTGGAAAAATATAAGCGATACGTTTATCCTTTTTCCGCCTTTATTTTGACCCTCATGGGCGTAGCACTATCATCTAAAAAAGTAAGGGGTGGAATAGGGCTTAGCTTGGGGATTGGGATTGGGTTATCCTTTGTATACATGGTGTTTATGCAATTCACAAACACTTTTTCTTTACAAGGTGGATTGCATCCATTTTTAGGGGTGATTATACCCAACATCATCTTTAGTATCTTAACGATAATTTTAATTATTAAAGCACCAAAATAGTTCAGTTATCTCGTATATTGCGCCGCACAATTATTCCGAAATACCCATGCAGATTAACAAGAATTTATTGATTTTGCACCTCACCGTTTTGGTGTGGGGATTCACAGGGATTTTAGGAAATTTAATCAGTGTTTCATCGATTCAACTTGTTTGGTATAGAGTTTTAATCGCTTCCCTAACTCTATTTATCTACTTTAAATTTTCGGGATTAAGCTTTAAAGATCGAGCTTCCAATATTACCAAGTTCCTATTAACAGGGGCTGTGGTAGGCGGACATTGGGTGTTGTTTTTTGAATCGATCAAAGTTTCCACCGTTTCGGTTACTCTGGTTTGCATTTCTTCGGTCACCTTGTTTACAGCCTTGTTAGAACCATTATTTTATAAGCGTAAAATTTCAAAAATTGAATTGATCATTGGAATCTGTGTGATTATAGGGATTTATTTAATTTTTAAATTTGAAACACAGTATATTAAAGGCATTATATATGGTCTTTTGTGTGCGTTAATGGCGAGTTTGTTTTCCATTTTAAATTCAAAACTGGTAAAACATAGCGATGCATCTAAAATCAGCTTTTATGAAATGGCTGGTGGGTTTGTATGGATCTCAATTTTTATGCTGTTTACAGGTGATTTCAATGAAAATCTATCATTAAATGCAAGCGATTTAATCTATTTATTGCTACTTGGAACTATTTGTACAGCCGGTGCTTATGTGGCTTCTGTTATGGTGATGAAAGAAATCAGCCCATTCAGGGTTGCGTTAGCAAGTAATTTAGAACCTATTTACGGCATTCTGCTGGCTTGGCTAATTTTTGGTCAAGAAGAGGTCATGAGCAGTGGTTTTTATGTGGGTGCTGTGATCATATTAATTGCTGTATTCATGTATCCAATCATTCGACATCGTTGGAAAGTATAATTCATTTACGCTCCCTCATTCAACAATTTTAAATTCAACAAATAAGTCTATATTTTCTTGTCATTTTTTTGTGAGAAATTAGGAGCTCTCGGTTATTTTTCGTAAATATGCTAAAGAGAAATAAACCAATTTTAAACTTAATACTTCCAGAAAAAATGTCAAATGCTTACTTGAACAACAGCGCGTTATTCACTACACCCTTATTATTTGCCAGTTTATCCTTTTTTTCCATGCATACACATGCCCAAACTTATAACGACCCTGAAATTAAAGCAAAAGCAGCGCGCATTCATGCCGCAGCATTGACATTAGACACCCACGGAGATTTGCCAAATTTTATGGTCAGCAGACCAGATTTTGACATATCAAAAGAACATGACCCATATAAAACTGGTTCTCGGATCGATTTACCTCGCATGAAAAAAGGTGGATTAGATGCCATGTTTTTTGCAGTATACTTAGGGCAAGGACCTCGCACAGCCGAAGGATATGCGGATGCAAAAAAACGCGCATTAGCGCAGTTTGAATTAATTCACGGCATTACCAAGAAACACGCAGATTTAGCCGGACTTGCGACCACTCCTGAAGATGCTTATCGCTTAGAAAAGGAAGGAAAGAGGGCCCTTTTTATCGGTGTGGAAAATGGGTGGACCATCGGTAAAGACCTGAGTTTACTTCAAACGTACTACGATTTAGGCGCCCGATACATGACCTTAACCCATACAAGGAATAATGACATTTGTGATTCTTCGACCGATGAGCGTGAGCATGGCGGTCTAACACCATTTGGAATAGAAGTGGTGAAAGAAATGAATAGAATAGGCATGCTCGTGGATGTTTCCCACATCTCAGACGAATCCTTTTATGATTGTTTAAAATACTCTAAAGCTCCTATCGTCGCAACACACAGCTCAGCCAGAGCATTGTTTGACCATCCAAGAAACTTAACAGACCAAATGATCAAAGACTTGGCTGCCAAAGGAGGCGTCATCCAAATGAATATGTTAGGTTCTTATTTAAAAAGCCAATCAAAAGAACGTTTAGATGCCCTGGCAAAATTAAGAGAAAGCTATCCGAATACGCGTGAATTAACCGAAGAACAACGTGCTTCACGTGCTAAAGAATTAGAGGAAATTAATAAAAATCACCCAGAAGAGCCTGCAACCTTACAATTAGTCGTGGATCACATTGATCACATCGTCAAACTAGTCGGAGTGGATCATGTAGGAATTGGACCGGATTTAGACGGGGGCGGAGGAGTTCAAGGCATGTACGATGTAAGTGAAATGGGGAACATTACCTATGAACTTGTAAAACGAGGGTACAGCGAGGAAGCGATTCATAAAATATGGTCCGGTAACTTCTTCAGAGTCATGAAAGAAGCACAACGCGTAGCGGCAACATTAAAAAATTAAACCATTAACAAACCCATTCCTGCCATGGATGTTTTAAAAATTGGAGTTCTAAAAGAACCAGAAGGAGAGCAGCGGGTGTCCATGACACCTGAAATCGTAGAAGGTTTAAAAAAACTACCTGTTACCATTTTAATCGAACATGGTGCCGGTGAAAAGGCGTTCTATTCGGATCAAGAATTCCTAGAAAAAGGTGCTAAACTGGTCGACAGGGCTGAAATTATTACAGATGCTGACCTAATTTTAAGTATACATCGCCCAGATTTCGAAACCATTAAAAAAACCAAATTAAACAGTGTTTGGATTGGTGTGTATCAGCCCTTGTTTCATGTGGACATTATGCACGAATGGAATGCGTTGGGGCAAACCGTATTTAGCGTGGACACTTTGCCGAGAACCACTCGAGCCCAATCCATGGATGTACTGAGTTCACAAGCCAACATCGCAGGTTACAAGGCCGTCGTCCTCGCAGCCAGTGAATACAGCCGGTATTTCCCCATGCTAATGACAGCAGCAGGAAGCATCCCGCCAGCTAAAGTCTTAATTTTAGGTGCCGGTGTTGCCGGATTACAGGCCATCGCTACCGCAAAACGTTTAGGAGCAGTCGTGGAAGTGTTTGATACCCGTCCAGCTGTTAAAGAAGAAGTTTTAAGTTTGGGAGCCAAATTTGTAGAGGTAGATGGGGCAAAAGATGCGAGCCAAGCTGGAGGATATGCAGTAGAACAAGATGAAGATTTCCAAAGAAGGCAAAAGGAAAAAATTGCGGAGCACGCTAAAAAATCAGACATCATCATCACGACTGCACAAATCCCAGGAAAGAAAGCCCCGATATTAATTACTAAAGAAATGATTTCCACCATGCGTTCCGGATCCGTCATCATTGACTTAGCGGCTTCCACTGGCGGTAACACTGAATACACCAAAAACAATGAAACCGTGATCGAACATGGTGTTAAAATCATAGGAAATTCAAACCTATTTAGCCTCGCGGCCGCGGACGCAAGTCGATTGTATGCGAAAAATGTATTCAACTTTATTAAGCTGCTGATCAATGAACGAGGTGAACTTAATTTAAACTTTGAGGACGATTTAATCAAAGGAACCTGCATATTCCACCGTCATGAGATGGTGTATGAAAGAATAATAAAATAGTGCAATTAGGCTGTTTGTTTATGCAATTTGACCGTTTTTTAATACAATTTGACCACATATAAACCATGCAAAAATGGAAACTATCATCGCCCTTTTTCAAGATCATTATGACTTAATCACCATTGTAGTCCTATCCATTTTCTTAGGAATCGAAGTCATTAGCCATGTTCCATCGGTCTTACACACTCCATTAATGAGTGGAGCGAATGCGATTCATGGTGTGGTAATTATTGGAGCCATCATTGTGATGGGACAAGCCGACAAAAGTGATTATTTAGCATTGATTTTAGGTTTTCTTGCCGTCATCCTTGGAACGTTAAATGTCGTGGGTGGATTTGTCGTTACCGACCGGATGTTAGAAATGTTTAAAAAGAAGAAACCAAGCAAATAGCACAATCAATAGCAGGTATTTAAAATTTTAAAATCAACCCATTGCAGCCATGGAAACCCTACTTCTCATCATTTATTTAATTGGATCCATCACCTTTATCATTGGATTAAAACGCCTTTCTCATCCTGAAACGGCTCGTTCTGGCAACTTAATAGCAGCGGCGGGAATGGGCTTAGCCATCGTAGGAACGATTTTTTTATATAAAAGCGAAGCAGGCGACTCCCTCGGAAATTTTGCCTGGATCTTCAGTGGGTTAGCGATAGGAACTATTTTGGGCACCCTAATGGCAAAAAAAGTTCAAATGACTGCGATGCCAGAAATGGTAAGTTTGTTTAACGGTATGGGGGGCGCTTGCGCAATGCTTATTTCCATTGTAGAATTTGACCATCTTTTTTCTCATTCGAGCCTTAATGAATCCGTGTCTTCAGCGCAAAACGGAGGGGTGTTATTGGTGATCCTCTTAGGATTAATCATCGGGACCGTCTCTTTCACAGGAAGCATGATCGCTTGGGGCAAATTAAATGGAAGAATAAAGGATCTACATATTAAAATCGGTCAATTGCTGAATTTTTTGTTCATAGCAGGCATGATTGCGTTCAGCATCTTGATTTTTTTAAACCCAACATCTGCGAATTCCACCTATTTATTCTACGGACTTCTGGTGATTTCAGCATTATACGGCGTATTTTTTGTAATGCCAATCGGTGGGGCAGATATGCCGGTGGTGATCTCATTATTAAACTCTTTTACAGGAGTGGCTGCAGCGCTTGGCGGATTTTTATATGACAACCCAGTCATGTTAACAGGAGGGATTCTGGTTGGTTCTGCAGGGACCATTCTTACCCTCTTAATGTGCAAAGCCATGAACAGGTCTCTGAAAAACGTTTTAATTGGGGCCATGGGTTCCTCTAAATCCGGTAAACAAGGCGCATCCACGGACCAAGGAAGTCATAAAGAAATTTCCGTCTCAGACACAGCTGTCCTAATGGCCTATGCACAACGGGTATACATTATTCCAGGCTATGGTTTAGCGGTCGCTCAGGCGCAACACACTTGCCATGAATTAGAAAAAATCCTGGAAGAAAGAGGGGTAGAAGTCCGTTACGGTATCCACCCAGTCGCTGGACGCATGCCAGGACACATGAATGTTTTGCTCGCTGAAGCCGATGTATCCTATGACAAATTAGTCGAAATGGAGGATGCAAATCAGGAGTTAGCGAATACCACCGTTGCGCTAATTCTGGGTGCCAACGACGTCGTGAATCCAGCCGCAAAGGAAGATCCAAGCAGCCCGATTTATGGCATGCCTATTTTAGAAGTCGAAGCGGCCAATCACGTCATTGTAAATAAACGAAGCATGAAGCCCGGCTATGCTGGAATTGAAAATGAGCTATTTTTCCGCCCAAAGACGAGTATGCTGTTTGGCGACGCAAAAAAGGTCCTGCAAGACTTACTTTCTGAATTAAAATCACTATAAATCAAGTCTTTAAATAATATTTTTTAACTTATTTTAACAGTTTAATGCCCTCATTTCGGTGTGGGCATTTTCTATTTTGGCATGGTATTTTCTACACAGAACATAGAAGTGATTAATAATTAAATGTTAACTAAAATTGTTCAAACATGAAAAGGATGTTATTAGTAGGCGTTTTAGGGATAGCCGGATTTGCTATCGCAAACGCGAATGAAGAAACCCAAGTAAATTTGAAAGATCCTCAAACCTTTCAGGTGAACAATCAGGAATTTTTGGCAGCAGATAGTGTAAAGCGCACTGCAGTGGATCCAGCAGATTTGCCTGAAACCATTAAAACTAAATTAGGTGAAGAAGAATACAGAGACTGGTTAATCTTATCCGCCTACTTAGTAGAACCTGTGGAGAAAGCAGCACATTACGAAATTACATTGCATAAAGAGGGTGAAGAAGAGGTGCGAGTAGTTCGATTTGACGTGATGGGGAACATCATTCCTTCTGCTCCTAAAGACTAATTTGCATCGCAAATACTGACCACATAGAGCGAATGATTAGATGACGAAAAGTGATACGATGACGAAAAGTGATACGATGACGAAAAGTGATCAGTAGAAGAAAGATGACCCGATGATGAAAAAAAGCCCGTTATCCTTCAAGGATGGTGGGCTTTTTTCTATTTAAATCTCGTAAATACACCTCATTATTTGCGATAGCGCAAATTTCTCCCCTTTTATCTCTCAATTCAATAGAAAAATTCTTTACGATTTTACCCACCTCATTCAGTTCTTGAGCTAATTCTTCGATTTCTGCTTCTGATAACTTAATGTGGATGTATAAATTGCTTTTTGCAGGTTTGATGTATTGAATCCTGGCGCTCTTTAACCAAACAATGGTTTTATATCCTTTGCGCGCAAACAATTGACCGAATAAAAAAGCATACAACGGGTCTGTAGCCGCAAAGATGGTACCGCCAAAAATGGATCCGTTTGAGTTTCTATTAAAAAAACTGTAGTGAATAACTACATCCACGCCAGTGAATCCTTTGTGAAATTTCTTCACCCAAATCCGTTGAAAAAACAACGGAGGATAAAGCCTCATAACCCAAGTCGACGCGCGTTCAGAAAGTTTCATATGTGCTACAAAATTAAGGAAATTATCTGTAACTTGTCCCAAAAGATAATCCGTAAATTATGATAAATAAAGTAGTAAATAATGCTGACGAAGCGATTCGTGATATTTCTGATGGCATGACCCTGCTCTTGGGTGGATTTGGTTTATGCGGAATTCCAGAAAACTGTATTGCGGCCTTAGTGAAGAAAGGCACGAAAGACTTAATTTGTATTTCTAACAACGCAGGGGTGGATGACTTCGGCATCGGACTCATGCTCCAGACGAAGCAAGTAAAGAAAATGATTTCCTCATATGTGGGAGAAAATGCAGAATTTGAACGGCAATTATTAAGTGGTGAATTAGAAGTCGAATTGATCCCACAAGGGACCTTGGCTACCAGATGCCTGGCGGCTGGGTATGGGATGCCCGCCATTTTTACACCAGCTGGGGTGGGAACTGAGGTCGCTGAAGGAAAAGAAGTTCGTAACTTCAATGGAAAAGATTACCTCATGGAAATGGCTTTTGATGCCGATTTTGCGTTAGTGAAGGCATGGAAAGGAGATACCGCTGGTAATTTGGTCTTCCGTCAAACCTCCAGAAACTTTAACCCTCTAATGGCCATGGCCGGAAAAATTACGATTGCAGAAGTGGAGGAATTAGTGGAAGTGGGCTCCTTAGATCCAGATCACATTCACACTCCCGGCATTTATGTGCACCGGATTTTCCAAGGCACGCAGTATGAAAAAAGAATTGAACAGCGCACTGTACGAGCATTGAGCTATCAATCAGTTTAAACAGTCAACTAACCAGGAGATTAAACTAATCAAAAGATTATGTTAGATAAAAATGGAATTGCTAAACGAATAGCAAAAGAGATTAAAAATGGATATTACGTTAACCTGGGTATTGGCATTCCAACCATGGTAGCAAACTATATTCCCGAAGGATTAGAAGTGGTCTTACAATCTGAAAATGGCCTATTAGGCATGGGGCCCTTCCCATTTGAAGGAGAAGAGGATCCCGATCTAATTAATGCAGGAAAACAAACCATCACCATGCTTCCAGGCTCGGCAGTATTTGACTCTGCCATGAGTTTTGGCATGATTCGAGCCCAAAAAGTAGATCTGACCATCCTTGGCGCCATGGAAGTTTCGGAGTTTGGCGACATTGCAAATTGGAAGATTCCAGGCAAAATGGTGAAAGGAATGGGAGGGGCCATGGATTTGGTCGCTTCCGCAAAAAACATCATTGTCGCGATGCAACAAGTTAATAAAGCTGGAGAAAGCAAATTACTGCCTTCCTGCAGCTTGCCGCTAACCGGAGTAAAATGCATCAAAAAAATCGTAACGGAACTTGGGGTTTATGATGTAAACACAGTAAACGGAGGATTTCACCTAATCGAGCGTGCTCCAGGCGTCAGCGTAGATCAAATTAGAAAAGCTACCTTAGGCAAACTATATGCGGACGAGCACGTTCCAGAAATGGAGATTTAAACCGGAAACCATCATTTTCCGCACTCATTCAAATAAAAAAAAGGTGAAAAATAATTGCAATAGGTCCTACAAAATGCTAGGACCTATTTTTTGATCGTTCGCTGCTTCCTCTTCAGCGTCAAATGCTAATAATTTATTCAAATCCAATACGCGCCGATCTGCTAATTGATTCAACTGCTTCGGTTTAGTTGGATTAAATTTACCAAGCACATTTCTTTGAGAGACGATTTGCTGGTTATAAGCCATTTTATACTTATCTGCTATCGGTTCAGCAGGCGGAAAATCTTGTTTCAATGCATCCACTTGTACACCATTTTTCCAAAAACGGTAACACACGTGTGGACCTGTCGCTAAACCTGTACTTCCTACATACCCGATCACTTGTCCTTGCGTTACACGATCACCACGTTTCACAGCCCGTTTACTCATATGCAAGTATTGCGTAGCATAGACATTATCGTGTTGTATTTTTACATAATTACCGTTTCCTCCAGCAAAAGCCGAAGCCGTCACGATTCCATCTGCGGTTGCCACAATGGGCGTTCCATGCGGAGCCGCAAAATCAGTACCCAAATGTGCTTTCCAAACTTTTTGAACAGGATGAAGCCTTCTCGGACTAAAACGGGAAGAAATCCTGGAATATTTGATAGGTGCTTTTAAAAAGGCTCTGCGCAAACTATTTCCATTTTCATCGTAGTAACTTCCTTTTGGATCTTCCTCCGTTTGAAAATAATAAGCTTCATAGGCTTTTCCATGATGAGAAAAAACTGCCGATAAGATTTTTCCCGACCCCACAGTTTCCCCATCCACGACTTGATTCTCATACATGATTTTAAACCAATCGCCCTTTTGAATGCTGTAAAAATTCACCGCCCATCCATAGATCTCGGCTAATTTGGTCGCCATATCCGGATTCACCTCTTGAGCATCCAGGGCCTGGTATAATGAGCTGTTAATGACCCCAGTCACTGTTTTCACCTCAGTTATTACCTCCTTTTTCTGCAAGTTCGCCCCAATATCATCTTTAAGATTGAAGGTGATATAATCAATTTTATTTGGCTGATAAACCATGTATTCCGCGACACCCTCCTTATTCAGAAAAATGGTGTACGGATTTCCGGCACTAATCCTACGCACATCGAAAACTGACTTAGCATTTTCTGCAAGTATGGATACGGTGCTTAGGTCTACTTGGTACTTCTGAAGTAAGGTAGATAAAAATTCATTTTTCCCCACGACTCCCTCGACGATTTCATAGTCTTGCAGAGGGATATTAAATAGATGTGCACTGTTTTCTGCGTCTAAGACGATGTTTTGGTCGCTATGCGCAATGTTTTTTGCGTTATCAAATGAAGAAAGTGCAATAAACCCAATGATCAAAAGAAGAACTGAACCTCCAATGATCAATTTTGTTTGATTGTTTAGATTCATCTTACTAAGGTATACATTTTTTTTGACTTGAACTTAACCGATTTCGACTTTACGTACAAAAAGGTTGTAATTTTCATGTTTTTCAATGACGACTTCTTCGCCCACTTCGATGAAACCATCTAATGCCACCGCATCAAAACGTTTTCCATCGATTTCAATTTTACCAGAAGGCCTAAGCACAGTTTTTGCCACCGCACGCTTACCCACTAAATCCAATTCCTTACGGGAAGAGGTGAAACCCTCTTCAGAACGTTGTTCATCTACCAAAACAAGTCGTTTAAATGCTTTGGTTTGTAATATACTTTTACCAAAAACGACCATTAACACGATGGCCACCACCATCGAAATCATAACTACCATAAAAGATTGAATTAATAAACCAGGCGCCGAGATCCGGAAATCAAACCAATCATTGGCCACCATACTAAACGCCAAACCACAAACCATGCAGACAATTCCCATGATTCCCACCACTCCAAACCCCGGGATTACAAATAGTTCAAGAATAATCAGCAAAACACCTATCACAAAGAGCACCATTTCCCAATGATCAGCTAAGCCTTGTATATATAAAGGTGCGAAAAACAACACTGCTGCAATCAAAGAAACAATTAATGCAAATCCAATTCCTGGAGTTTGCAACTCAAAATAGATCCCACCAATGATCAGCAAAATTAAAATTCCGCTTACAGCAGGATTGATTAAAAAAGCAATGATTTGATCGATTATTGTGATTTGATGACGATCTAATTGGGGATTTTGTATGCTGGCATGTTGCCAAATTTCTTCCATGGAGCTGACTTCTGCTTCAGCCAGGCCGATTTGCACCGCCTCAGAAGCCGTGAGTGTAAGGATTTTGCCCTTTTCCTTGATGCCTGGAAGATCCACTTCGGGATCTACAAACGCTTCCGCAATTTTTGGATCTCTGCCAGTTGCTTCGGCAGTGGCTCGCATAATCCCACGCATGTAGGATTGATATTTTTCTGGCAACACTTCGCCGCTTTGATTCACCACACTGGCAGCTCCAATGCTCGATCCTTTACTCATATATATCTTTTCGGCAGCCAATGAAATGAGGGCGCCCGCAGAAGCGGCATTGTGATTAATGTAAACAATCGTTTTAAGGGGTGAATCTAATATTTTACTGCGAATCGAATCTGCAAAGTTCACCATACCTCCAAAGGTATTCACCTCGATCAGGACATAGTCGTACTGATTTTTCTCTGCCTGATCAAATGCATTTTTCACTGTTCTCCAAGCATTTGGACCGATATCTTCTTTTATTGGAAATTGATAAACGGTTTGCGCGTTTAGCGCCGAAGCAGCAAAAAAACTGAAAATGCTAAAAAAACTAAAAAAGAAGAGCAAAAATTTTATCAGCTGGACTTTTAAAGATTTGGTGTGATTCATGCGGATTTAAAATTTATCGTACATTCAAGCTGGCATAGTCTTTTATAAAGATACAATAAAAAATAATTATACCCGAATTTATTTTTGTTAAAAAGCACAAAATTAACGGAATTTCATGGAATAAGAATGATTTGATATGTTAAAAAATCTTAAATATTCCGTCACAAACCTGATTTGTCTGACGTAATTAGTATACTTGCACTTTGTTCAATTGGGGTCCGAAACATGTACTGATCATGAAAGTAGCTTTTAGTTATACCGTTAGTTTTACCGTTTGCTTTTTTATCCTAACAAATCTTTCTTTTGCAAGTCATTCGAAAATTAATCTGGTACCCATTTCATTAAGGGACAGCATTGGAGTAGAAATCGTTAATGAAAAAGAAGTTGTTTTACACCGCTTAAAGCCGAAAGAAACCTATTACGGAATTAGTCGCCAATATGGCATCGCTGTGAATGATCTTATTAATTTCAACAATAATAAAGCTTTAAAAATAGGGGAGATCATTCGGGTGCCAACAAACAGAAGTGCAGCTCGCGCAACTCCATCTATGACTTCGGCATCGAACATCCCAGCTACGAACCAAGCCACTACAAACCAAGCAGCGGTTGCGCAGCAAAACACGCCAGATGTCCCACATGTGGAATTAAATCCAGGAGAATACACCTCATATAAAGTGAGTAAGGGTGAAACATTATATACCGTTTCTAAACGTTTTAACATTCCTGTAAATAGCATAAAACTTGCCAATGGGTTAGGCAGCGATGCCATTAAAGAAGGGCAAATTCTGATGGTTCCAAAAAAAGAAATCGCAGAAAATATTGAACAAGCGATCGTGGAGGAACCAGTAATTTCTGCCACCGCAGTGATCGATTCTACCAGCATCAACGCTACGTCCACTACATTTGAATTACCAAAAAATCGTTACGGCATCCGGGAAATGAATGAAAAGGGATTGGGCGTTTGGATTGACGACCTGAGTCAAGATGGAGGTACCATGTTAGCGCTTCATAAAACGGCTCCAGTAGGAACTATTGTAAAAGTTACTAATCCTATGACAAATCTTTCTACCTTTGTAAAAGTTGTAGGAAAATTTATCGATACTGCGGAAACACAAGGTGCGATTCTGATTATTTCCAAATCTGTTGCAGGAATTATCGGAATTTTAGATCGAAGATTTCAGATCGAAATCACTTATGGAGCTCCAGTAGAAGAAGAACCGAGATAAAGAGTTCCTACTCAAGATTTTAATATAGTCAATGCATATGCAATCTAAGCCATTTGTAATGGGAATAGCTGGAAGTAGTGGGTCTGGCAAAACGTTCTTTCTTAATTGTTTTTTAAATCATTTCGCTGAACATGAAATCACCTTGATCTCTCAAGACGATTATTATATTCCTGCGAATACAAAAACTCAAGAAGAGAATAAATTATATAATTTTGATTTACCTACGGCGATTGATCGGGCAAGCTTCTATAAAGATATCAAATCGTTATTCGATGGAAAAACAGTTTTAAAAGAGGAATACACGTTTAATAATCCTGCCATCACTCCACGAATTTTAGAGATTAAACCAGCACCCATCCTCATCGTTGAAGGCCTGTTTATCTTCCATTATGAAGAAGTAAATGCCCTATTGGATCACCGCATCTTTCTGCATGCGGATGAAGACATTGCATTAGAAAGACGTTTAAAAAGAGACTTAATCGAGCGCGGGTATTTTGAGGAAGACGTTCGTTACAAATGGGTGAATCACGTCGTACCTGCTTTTAACGAATATTTGCTGCCCTTTAAAGAGACTTGTGACCAAGTCATCATCAATAATACCGATGCCCCAGAAGACATGATTCGGATTACAGATGAAGTTTCAAGTTTTATTCGTAATAAGGAAATCTTATAAGTCAAAAGAAGGACCATCATTCAAATAAAATTCCATCGCGCAAACGAAACCTTACACGATTATCAGTCAGATATTTTCCAAAAATTTCTTCCAATAAAACAAGTTTTTATACATTCGCTTCCATTAGAAACCAATAATCTAAATTCATGGAAGCTATTCAACCCGAACGCGCCCAAAACCGTCGTGTTTGGCTGCTTATTTTAGTGGCTACATTGGGCTATTTTGTAGACATTTACGACCTCATTATTTTTTCCATTGTCCGCATTCAAAGTTTTAGAGACATTGGCATTCCGGAAGAAGATATGCGCATAGATGGCGCCTATGTATTGAACATGCAAATGGGGGGCTTGTTGATCGGTGGATTGTTATGGGGCGTCATCGGCGATCGATTTGGCCGCATTAAAGTACTGTTCGGCTCCATCTTACTTTATTCCATGGCAAATATCGCAAACGGTTTTGTACAAGATATTCATACATATGCCATTATCAGATTTATCGCAGGTATCGGTTTAGCTGGAGAATTAGGGGCAGGAGTGACCCTGGTCAGTGAAACCATGCGGAAAGACCAGCGTGGTTATGGCACCATGATCATTGCAACGGTGGGCGTGATGGGAGCTGTGGCAGCCTATTTTGTATCCGAATGGTTCGCTTGGCGCAATGCCTATTTTGTAGGCGGAGGCATGGGGCTTGTATTGCTCCTTATGCGTCTGGGCATATACGAATCCGGTTTGTTTGAAAAAAATGCAATTAAGAAAGAAGTGAAAAAAGGCCAATTAAGCATGTTATTCACGAATAAAAATCGTTTAAAACGCTATCTATATTGCTTACTCATCGGATTACCCATTTGGTTCGTCGTCGGTGTACTGGTGGCCCAATCACCAGAATTTGGCAAGGCGCTGGGTGCCCCTGAGATATTAAGTGCCGGTCAAGGCGTTCTTTTCTGTTATCTTGGAATTTCAGGCGGTGATTTAATCGCCAGTTTGTTTGCTCAATGGACGAAATCAAGGAAAAAAGCGGTTTTTGTATTCCAAATCTTAATCATCATCAGTTCAGTTTTATATTTAAGTCGTACAGGCATTACCACGGCCGAATTCAAATGGCTGGCGTTTTTCATGGGTTTCTCTGTAGGGTACTGGGCCACCTTTGTGACGATCGCATCGGAACAATTTGGCACCAACCTCCGCGCTACAGTAACCACTTCAGCACCTAATTTCGTACGCGGCGCACTCATCCCATCTACGATTTTATTTGAATTATTGGTTCCATACACCGGCATCATCACAGCAGCCTATATCATGGTATTCTTCTTAAGTGCGATTGGTTTCTGGGCGCTCACGCAATTAAAGGAAACCTTTGATAAGGATTTGGATTATTTAGAGGAGTAAAAGATAATATGCAGAAGGAAATCCAGTTACCATCCTTGAATACAATTGAAAGGCCACACCGGACACGATTACTACTAAAGTGATTCGCTATGCGCAACATGTTAATTATGATCCGACGATCTTTATTAACGGAACACGTTATATATTAAAGAATGACCCAAAGGAACGAAGCGTTTTATTAAGAAAATAAGATAATCAAAATATGATGATTAAATCAAAAATCCCCGATTCTTAAAAGAGTCGGGGATTTTTTCTTATTGTTTTTTTGAATATTATTCGTTTCCCTATATATATTTCGTTTTTCTCAATAAGATTCGTTGCATTACAACGAAATCAGATTTCTGAAAATTGAGGGCTAATTATGATGGATCAGCCTCGGATGAAACGCTATTTAATTGAATGGAAATGGCTTTCTTTTCTGCATCATAATCCACCAATAACACATCGCCCTCTTTAACTTCACCTTTCAAAATTTCTTCCGCAATAGGATCTTCTAAATGCTTCTGAATCGCTCGTTTTAATGGACGGGCACCGAAATTAGTATCATAGCCTTTTTCTGCCACAAAATCCTTCGCTCCATCAGTTAATTCAATCTTATATCCTAAACCTTGAATTCTTGCAAACAATGCTTTTAATTCAATATCAATGATTTGGAAGATATCTTCTTTATTCAAAGAATTAAATACTATCACATCATCTACGCGGTTTAAGAACTCTGGGGCAAAGGCCTTCTTCAATGCAGATTCAATTACACTTCTTGAGTGCGAATCCGCCTGTTCCATTTTAGCTGAAGTAGTAAAACCAACACCTTGACCAAAATCTTTTAATTGACGGGCTCCAATGTTAGAGGTCATGATGATCACCGTATTTCGAAAATCTACTTTTCTCCCTAAGCTATCCGTCAATTGCCCTTCATCCAATACCTGCAATAACAGGTTGAAAACATCTGGATGCGCTTTCTCGATTTCATCCAACAAGACGACTGAATAAGGCTTCCTTCTAACCTTCTCGGTTAATTGACCGCCTTCTTCATAGCCCACATATCCCGGAGGCGCCCCCACCAATCTGGAAACTGAAAATTTCTCCATGTATTCACTCATATCCACTTGGATCAAAGACTCTTCTCCATCAAACATGAATCGAGAAAGTTCTTTTGCCAGCTCCGTTTTTCCAACCCCAGTAGGTCCTAAGAAAATAAAAGAACCAATGGGTTTGCGCGGATCTTTCAATCCAGCTCTGGTGCGCTGAATGGCTTTTACCAGTTTTTGCACAGCATCGTCTTGACCAATGATTCTACCTTTCATAGAATCGGCCATGCCTAATAGTTTTTGACTATCCGATTGGCCAACGCGTTGAACTGGAATTCCGGTCATCATAGATACCACATCCGCCACGTTTTCTTCGTTGACGATATGCTTTTTATTTTTAGTCTCTTCTTCCCAACGTTCCTTCTCAATCTGCAATTCATCTAAAAGTTTCTTTTCTGTATCGCGAAGGTGTGCTGCCTCTTCATATTTTTGGCTTTTCACCACCCGATTCTTTTCTACTTTAACTTCTTCGATTTTTTCTTCTATATCCAGAATACTTTGGGGAACATGAATATTGGTCAAATGCACTCGTGATCCGGCTTCGTCCAAGGCATCGATCGCTTTATCTGGTAAGAAACGATCCGTTACATAACGAGTCGTTAACTTCACACAGGCATCGATGGCTTCTGGAGTATAGATCACATTATGATGTTCCTCATATTTATCCTTGATACGATTAAGGATTTCTATCGTTTCTTCCTGCGTAGCTGGTTCGATCATTACTTTTTGGAAACGACGATCCAAAGCCCCATCTTTTTCTATGTATTGACGGTATTCATCCAAGGTGGTCGCTCCAATGCATTGGATTTCTCCTCTGGCCAAAGCTGGTTTGAACATATTGGACGCATCCAAAGAGCCCGAAGCACCTCCAGCACCCACGATTGTATGAATCTCGTCTATAAATAAAATGACGTCTGGAGATTTTTCCAACTCGTTCATGACGGCTTTCATTCGCTCCTCAAATTGACCTCTATATTTTGTTCCAGCCACTAAAGAAGCCAAATCAAGCGTAACGACACGTTTGTCAAACAGCACCCTGGATACTTTTCTTTGAACAATGCGTAGGGCCAATCCTTCTGCAATGGCAGATTTACCCACGCCCGGTTCACCAATCAATATAGGGTTGTTCTTTTTTCTTCTCGATAAGATTTGAGAAACGCGTTCAATTTCTTTTTCTCTACCCACGATCGGATCCAAACGCCCTTCTTCCGCCGCTTTTGTTAAATCGCGACCGAAGTTGTCTAAAACTGGAGTTTTAGATTTCACATCCGAAGCCTTCTTAGGCATAGAAAATTGTGAATCGCCTTCTCGATAACCATCTGCACCCTCAGCAGAGCTCATTTTCGGGCGATCTTCTTCATTAACACCTGAACTTTGCTCGCTAAAGCCTCCTTTATTTTGTTCTATTGCCGCGCGAAACGCATCGTAATTTACATTGAATTGTTGAAGGATTTGCGAAGCGATATTATCCTCATCCCTCAAAATAGATAACAACAAGTGTTCAGTACCGATTAAATCAGTTCTGAATATCCTGGCTTCAAGATAAGTGATTTTCAACACTTTCTCAGCCTGTTTGGTTAAGGGCATATTGTTAATAGGCATGCGAGAACCAGGGACACCGCGTACAGCTAATTCCACTGTCTTTCTCAAATCCGCCATATCAATCCCCATTTCTTTCAAGAGCTTTATTGCTGTTCCATCCGCTTCACGGATTAAACCTAACAACAAGTGCTCAGTTCCTATATAATCGTGTTTTAGTCGGATGGCTTCTTCTCGACTGTATGAGATCACATCCTTAACACGAGGTGAAAATTTTGCTTCCATGTTCTAATTTACCTTTCTTAATTGATATGACGCACTAAATGTATAAAAAAAATATGCGGAATATCTAGTTTTCTATTAAATTTTATCAACAATTACGCCATTTGCGAAATTGCAACAATTTGTCAGTCACTTTTTAGGAATTCATAGTGGGTATTTGCTAAAACTACCTATCTTTGTATATTTTGTAATCAACTATTATGTCAGACGAGAAAATCATTTTTTCTATGGCGGGTGTAAATAAAATTTACCCCCCACAAAAACAAGTATTAAAAAACATCTACCTATCCTTTTTCTATGGAGCCAAAATCGGTGTCATTGGTTTAAATGGTTCCGGAAAATCTTCCTTATTAAAAATCATTGCTGGATTGGATAAATCCTACCAAGGAGAGGTAGTCTTTTCTCCGGGTTATAGTGTTGGATATTTGGCACAAGAACCTGAATTAGATGCAAATAAAACGGTTAGAGAAATAGTAGAAGAAGGAGTAGCGGGAATCACTTCTTTACTGAAAGAATACGAAGAAATCAACGAAAAATTTGGTTTGCCTGAGGTGTATGAAAATCCAGATGAGATGGATAAGTTGATGGCACGACAAGGGGAATTACAAGATCAGATCGATGCCGTTGGTGCATGGGAATTGGACACAAAACTTGAACGGGCCATGGATGCTTTACGTTGTCCAGAGCCGGATTCTAAAATTGCCAATTTGTCAGGAGGGGAGCGCAGAAGAGTGGCAATGTGTCGTTTATTATTACAAGAACCGGATGTTTTATTATTGGATGAACCGACCAACCACTTGGATGCTGAATCTATTGATTGGTTAGAACAACATTTAAAACAATATAAAGGGACGGTGATCGCCGTCACCCACGACCGTTACTTTTTAGATAATGTGGCGGGTTGGATTTTAGAATTAGATCGTGGAGAAGGCATTCCTTGGAAAGGCAATTATTCTTCTTGGTTAGACCAAAAAGCGAAACGTTTAGCCATGGAAGAAAAACAGGAAACTAAACGCCAAAAAACGCTTGAACGCGAGTTGGAATGGGTGAAAATGGCTCCAAAAGCAAGGCACGCTAAATCCAAAGCCCGTCTCCACAACTATGAGAAACTCGCATCCGAGGAGACAAAAGAACGCGAAGAAAAATTAGAGCTATTTATTCCTCCTGGTCCACGTTTAGGAAATGTAGTGATCGAAGCGCAAGGAGTGTCCAAAGCATATGGCGATCGGATTTTATTCGAAGATTTGAGTTTTTCTTTGCCGCCGGCTGGGATTGTAGGGATTATTGGGCCAAATGGTGCAGGTAAAACGACCCTATTCCGATTAATCACAGGTCAAGAACAACCCGATGCAGGCACCTTTAAAGTAGGGGAGACCGTTAAACTTGGGTATGTAGATCAAATGCACGACGATTTGGATCCGAATAAAACCGTTTGGGAAAACATTACGGAAGGAAATGAAAATATCGTACTTGGAAACAAAAACATGAACTCTCGTGCCTATGTTTCTAAATTCAACTTCAATGGGGCCGATCAACAGAAAAAAGTGAATGTACTTTCAGGCGGTGAGCGGAATCGAGTTCACTTAGCGATTACCTTGAAAAAGGGAGCAAACGTTCTATTGCTGGATGAGCCGACGAACGACATCGATGTGAACACCTTACGTGCTTTAGAGGAAGGTCTTGAAAATTTCGGTGGTTGTGCAGTGATTATTTCACACGATCGTTGGTTCCTTGACCGTATTTGTACGCATATTTTAGCGTTTGAAGGGGATTCTCAAGTGTATTATTTCGAAGGAAATTACACAGAGTACGAAGAAAACAGAAAGAAACGTTTGGGCGGAGACCAAACACCTAAGCGCATTAAATATAAAAAACTTGTAAAATAATATTGATGGATTCTTCCAAATTACTTCATGCAATCATAGAAAATGCCATTGACGGCATCATTACCATCGACAAAAGAGGCACGGTAGAAAGTATAAATCCTGCAGCGCTGCATTTATTTGGTTATGAGGCAAATGAAGTTATTGGAAACAATATATCCATGTTAATGCCGGAGCCTTATCATTCTGAACACGACAGCTATATGCATCGCTACCACGAAACGGGGAAAAAGAAGATTATTGGAATCGGTAGAGAAGTGAGAGGAAAGTGTAAGGATGGCACGACCTTCCCCTTCAGATTAGCAGTTATTGAAGTAAAACACGAAAACAAAACCATTTATGCTGGTTTTATTCACGACCTCACTAAAGAACGGGAGGCGGAGGATAAATTACTTCATTACACCGAAGAGCTCGAACGAAAAGTGAGTGAACGGACAAAAGATCTTATTAAAACAGTAGCAGAGTTAGAAAAAGCGAAAGCTGAAGTGAGTATTTCACTGGAAAAGGAAATAGAACTGAACCAAATGAAGTCTCGATTTGTTTCCATGGCTTCCCATGAATTCAGAACACCCTTAAGTTCAGTGCAGCTTTCCGCATCTTTAATTGAGAAATATGTAGTTAAACCAGACACCTTAAGTGTAATTAAACACACGACTCGAATAAAAAATTCAGTGCAATTATTAACCAGCATCTTAAACGATTTTTTATCTTTAGAGCGCTTAGAGGCAGGTCGCATTACTGTTCAATCTGAATGGATTAATGTCGTCCAACTGAGTGAGGAAATCACGGAGGAAATGCAATTAATTTGCAAAAAAAATCAGCATATTGTTTATCAACATACTGGATCGACGGGGGAGTTTTTTATCGACGCAAATTTATTAAAAAACAGCATTATCAACCTGATTTCTAATGCAATCAAGTATTCAGGAGAAGATACTTTTATAGAATTTTGTACGGTAATTACTGAAGGTCAATTGACCATTTTAGTTAAAGACAATGGAATTGGAATACCGAAAGAAGACCATAAAAGCCTTTTTGAACCGTTTTTCAGGGCCCATAATACGGGCAACATCCCGGGTACTGGACTCGGCCTGAACATCGTGCAGCGTTATGTAAAATTAATGGGTGGGAAGGTCACTTTTCAAAGTGCTCAGCATCAAGGCACTTCCGTTTCTCTACATTTTAATGCATAGACTTACTTAAGAAGATAATTGAAATATGAAACCACAGCAAACCACCGTTTTAATCATTGAAGACAATGACGATATTCGAGAAGGCACTGCTGAAATCCTGGAATTAGCTGGATATCACGTTATTTCTGCTGCAGAAGGCAAAACAGGGGTGGATTTGGCACTAAACCAAAAACCTGACATTATTCTTTGCGACATCATGATGCCTGTGTTAGATGGGTATGGTGTGCTGTACATGTTGGGCAAACACGATGTAACAGCCAACATTCCGTTTATTTTCTTAACTGCAAAAGCAGAGCGTGCCGATTTAAGAAAGGCCATGGAAATGGGTGCAGATGACTATTTGACAAAGCCATTTGACGACATGGAATTACTCAATGCTATTGAGTCCCGCCTTAAAAAGCACAAAAAAATAATTGGAAACTCGGATTTAGCTTCTAAGGCCAAACCCATCGCTTCTGAAGAGCAAAAGGCACTTTTAGCGAATCTCATTGAAAGTAGTCGAGTAAAAACGTATAAAAAGAAACAATTTATTTATCAAGAAAACGACTCTCCACATTACTTATATTATGTTAAAAAGGGGAAAGTTAGGTGTTTTCTATATTACTTAGATGGGCGTGAATTGTCCACTGGCATCTACACAGAAAGTAATTATTTTGGCTACAAAACCTTGCTTTTGCAAGAAAATTTTGCTGATAATGCAGAAACTTTGGAAGATTCAGAAATAGCGCTCATTCATAAAGACGATTTTTTTGAACTCATAAATAGGCAGCCCGCTATCGCAAATCAATTTAATAAACTCTTATCTGGAAATATCAAAGAAAAGGAGGAACAGTTACTGGGTTTTGCTTATGACACTGTAAGGAAAAGAGTGGCCAATGCCTTGATCCAAATTGCTGACAAAACATTGAGTGGAGAGCAGGCAGATGAATGTCTAATCCGAATTTCTCGGGACGATTTAGCTGCCCTGGCTGGCACGGCTAACGAAACCATCAGTAGGATGTTAAGTGATTTTAAAGATGAAAAATTAATTATGAAAGAAGGAAATGCGATTCGTATCCTCTCCATTCATAATCTAAGAAACATTAAACAATAGGGTTTAAAGTTTTTAACACAGTACGTGAAAATTTATGGAAAATTTGAAACTCGTTAATCCCATCTTAAGAGAAGGATTTAATAATATCATGGAAGGCAACAAAGCTTGGATGAAGCAAGTTGTCGAGGATAAAACAGGTAAATTAAAGCAATTAGCCAAAGGTCAACATCCAGAAATTCTTTGGATTGGGTGTTCGGATAGCCGCGTACCCGCAAACATGATTACCAATACGCTGCCTGGTGAGGTATTCGTACATAGAAACATAGCAAACATCTGTGTGCATTCGGACATGAACATGTTGAGTGTACTCGATTATGCGGTAAATGTGTTAAAGGTAAAACATGTGATCGTGGCTGGACATTACGGATGTGGGGGAGTAGAAGCAGCCTTGAGCAGAAGGCAGTTTGGGATCATAGATAATTGGCTTTGTCATATAAAAGATGTGTATAGATTGCATCGAACAGAAATTGATGCCATTCGTGATATGGACAAAAAAGTAAATCGCCTGGTGGAGTTGAATGTGGCCGAACAAGTTTTTAATCTTTGTACGACCAGCATCATTCAAAATGCATGGCAGCAACGCGATGATTTAGCTGTACACGGATTAGCGATCGAAACCGGGACTGGTCAACTCATCGATTTAGGCATTACCTTTACCAGCACCGCCGATTTAGGCAAAGTGTTCTCCTTTAAAAAATAAGATAAGTCACTGAAATAAAAGAAAAAGGCCTGAAACATGTTGTTTCAGGCCTTTTTTAATTGCCTTACGGTAAAATATGATCCGGTAAAAAACGATCCGGTAAAATATTTAAATTAACCTAAAAAAGGATAACGATAATCAGTAGCTGGATCAAAAGTCTCCTTAATAGTCCTTGGAGATACCCAACGCAATAAATTAATCATAGAACCTGCTTTATCATTTGTGCCTGAACCACGAGCACCACCGAATGGCTGTTGTCCGACAACCGCACCTGTACACTTGTCATTGATGTAAAAGTTTCCGGCGGCATTGCGTAATGCATGAGTGGCTTCCGCAATCGCATACCGATCTTGAGAAATGACTGCCCCAGTTAATGCATAAACGCTTGTCTCATCAATGATGGTTAAGGTTTCAGACCATTTCGAATCCTCGTATACATAAATAGATAACACAGGACCGAACAACTCTTCGACCATGGTTTCATAGTTGGGCTGATCACATCGAATCACCGTAGGCTCCACAAAATATCCGACAGATTTGTCGTATTTACCACCAGCTAAAATTTCAACTTCATTGGAATCTTTAGCGCGATCAATATAGCTCGCTAATTTATTAAAGGATTTTTCATCGATTACGGCGTTGATAAAGTTTCCAAAATCTTCCGTACCGCCCATTTTGAAGCTCGCAATATCTGCTAACAACCCTTCTTTAATGGCAGGCCATAAAGAAGCAGGAATATACGCACGAGACGCTGCTGAACATTTTTGACCTTGATATTCGAAAGCCCCACGCGATAAAGCAGTAACTGCCACATCGACCTTTGCCGAAGGATGCACTAAAATAAAGTCTTTACCCCCAGTTTCTCCTACGATTCTTGGATAGGTTTTATAACGATGAATGTTTTCCCCAATGGTTTTCCAAATATCTTGAAAAACTCCCGTTGAACCAGTAAAATGGATCCCCGCAAAATCTGGATGCTTAAAAATCACTTCGCCTGCATCTGGACCGGACACATACACTAAATTAATCACGCCATCAGGCAAGCCGGCTTCTTTGAAAATTTGCATCAGCACATTCGCAGAATAAATTTGCGCATTTGACGGTTTCCAAACCACCACATTGCCCATCATAGCGACCGAAGTCGGAAGGTTGCCAGCAATGGCTGTAAAATTGAAAGGCGTTAACGCAAACACAAATCCCTCAAGCGGTCTTTGTTCCACTCGATTCCAAGTGCCGCGAGAAGATACTGGAGGCTGTTGCTGATATATTTCGGTCATGTATTGTACATTAAACCTTAAAAAATCAACGATTTCACAGGCAGAATCAATTTCAGCTTGATACGCATTTTTCGATTGGCCTAACATGGTTGCAGCATTTAATTTGTACCGCCAAGGACCAGCGATTAAATCCGCTGCCTTCAGAAAAATGGCTGCACGTTGTTCCCAAGGTAAAGCTTCCCACTCAGCTTTAGCTTGAAGCGCTGCCTCAATTGCCGCTGTGACGTGAGAGCGATCGCCCTGATGATAATATCCTAAAACATGCTTGTGATCATGTGGAGGGTGCATAGATACTTTTTTATCTGTACGCACTTCTTTGTTACCAATATACATGGGAACGTCTAATTCACTTGCACGTGCCGCTTGAATCGCTTCCTGTAACTTTTTACGCTCCTCTGTATTGGGTGCATAATGATAAATTGGCTCATTTATTGGAGTAGGAACCTTATAAAAACCTTTTGACATAATTTTAAAATTTAAAGGGAGATTTTAACTATACGAATACACAAAAATATCGAAAAATAAAGCCATTACCAAAAAATGTGTAGATTTGTGTTAATCATGGCTTCTAGTCTATTGGTAGTGAAAAATATTTACATCGAGCTAGAATACTTGCGTATGAAAAACATTCAATTAGATATGGGAATAAAATTATTAAAAGGGCAAGGTTTGTTTTTTATCACCATGCTGTTCATACTTTATTCTACGAATGCAATTAGTCAGACTCGTGATTTAACGGATCATTATCCATACAATCGCTTCTCATTTGAATTAAGTTTAGGTGCAGGGTTTCCTTTAGAAAACACCTTTTTGTCTTCAAATAAATCAGACTCCAGTTTTTACTCCATCAGTTTTCCAAGCGTTACCGCAGGAATTCGTTACATGATCACAAACCAATTTGGAATTAAAGGCACCTATACCTATCATAGTTTCAAAAATAGACCCAATCATTTCCAACTCAAATCGGATCACCTCATGGGGGAGCTGGTGTACAGTTTTTCAAATTTCTTTAAGGAAGGAAATTATTCAGAACCAAGGAATTTTAATGTGTTGGCGCATGCAGGATTAGGATATACATTTGGCTATATTAAAGAATTGGGTACCAAATCCACTGCAAAAACTAGAGATATGATGATTTCTGGGGTGATCGGGGGGACCATTCAATATCGACCTACGAACTTAAAAAACATTGCTTTTACTGGAGATCTTTCTGGGTTTTTTAATGTTTTCCAAAATAAAAATTTTGATGGAAATGATGTAGAATATGGGTCATCAGAAATTATAGACCGTTTCTTGAACCCTAAATTCTTTTTTTATCCAAGCGTAGGGGTACAGATTTTCTTAGGAAGGCATTATCAACATAGTGATTGGAGGTAAACTGGAGATGATCGATCGTTATCCATTAAATGAATGCGCGGTCACTTATGTGTTAGGGGAAAAATCGACGACCGTACTTACCACCCAAATTGCTCATTTAGTGAATTTAATTCTGGAACGTCCCTTTCCTGGTTTTATATCTTGTGTCCCTGCATACACTTCTCTTACCATTTATTATAACCCTGCGATTGTTGCAAGGGAATCAGCATTAAAAGACTCACCCATTTATAAGCATGTCTACAAGTTTATTGACCAGATAATCGTTTCAGATCAGTTGGCACAAAATCCTTCTTTTGGCACAAAAGAGGCTAATAATCAACCCAACATTATTGAAATTCCTGTACAGTATGGGGGAGCTCATGGACCAGATCTGGAAATACTAAGTAAGGAATTAAAATTAAGTGAAGACGAAATTGTGTATCTGCACTCTGCCAGCCTATATACAGTCGGCATGATTGGCTTTATGCCTGGATTTACCTACTTGCATGGATTAGAAACAGCGTTACATGCACCACGGAAAGCTTCGCCGCGCATGCTGGTACCTGCTGGATCCATAGGGATCGCAGGATCACAAACAGGCATTTATTCCATGGATAGTCCCGGAGGATGGAACATCATTGGAAAAACCTCTATTAAAATTTTTGATCCAAATAAAGTACCACCTACGCCATTTAAATTGGGAGATTTGGTTAAATTTATTAAATTAGATGAAGTGATTTAATGCCTATGGGGATCCGTATTTTGAAACCTGGTCTACTTTCAACGATTCAAGATATAGGTCGTATGGATTTCTTAAATATTGGCGTTCCTATTTCCGGCCCCATGGATGAATTATCGGCAAGGTTGGTGAATCTCATCCTTGGAAATGATCGACACCACGCAGTTATTGAAGTCACACAAGGAAATTTTTCATTTACCTGTCTTGAAACTAATGTTTATTGCTTTTCTGGCAGTGCAAAAATCCTGATTAACGGCGGTCAAAATATACCTTTAGATACCGCTGTAAATTTGCCTAAAGGAACGGTCGTAAAATTACAGGATAGCGGAACTGGCTACAGAACCTATATTGGTGTTTTAGGTGGATGGCATGCCCCAACTATTCTTGGCAGTAAAAGCACTTGTATTATTGGAAAATTTGGCGGTCACCAAGGTCGAGTTTTACAAAAAGGCGATGAGCTTTATGCTGATAAGATCCCAGATGCTAAACGCACACCCAAGTTTAGCTTTAAGGATATTGAAAAAGTGGAATGTGAAAAATGGAAGATATCGAAAGACAACATATTTCCAAGGGCTTCGAACCCGGCATTACGCATCATTAAAGGAAGGGAGTGGGATTGGTTTGCGCCCGAATCGCAAACAAATTTTTTAACATCAACCTTCACGTTATCTGCAGAAGGAAATCGCATCGCACAAAAATTAGAAGGGCTAAAGATCTTGCGAAAAGAAGAAAAAGAAATGCTATCCACTGCGGTCAGCCCGGGTACGATTCAAGTCAATCATGCAGGTCAAATAATGATTTTATTTAGCGATGCGCAAACGACTGGGGGCTATCCAAGGATTGGCCAAGTCGCTCAGGTTGATTTACCCATATTAGCTCAACTCAGAAATGGGCAAACAGTTAAATTTCAAGAAATTACTATTAAGGAAGCTGAAAAACTATATATTTACAGGGAAGCAATACTAACCAAATTGCAAACTGCTATATATGAGCGTTATCGATATTAATTGTGACTTAGGAGAAGGGATCGGTGAGGAAGGTCTACTCAGAGATGCAGCCCTCATGCCTTTCATTCAATCTGCAAACATTGCTTGTGGATATCATGCTGGCAATGCTACGACTATGTTTGAAGTTGGGAAGTTAGCGGTACGACATGGAGTAAAAATTGGTGCACATCCTGGATTTAATGATCGCTTGAATTTTGGCCGAACGCCACATTACCTAACCAAACCAGAGCTACACTTACTTATTACCAGACAATTAGAAGACCTAAAAAAAGCAATAAAACCATTAAACACTGTGATTAGCCATGTTAAACCTCATGGTGCGCTGTATAATATGGCCGTGAAAGAGGAGCAAATGGCCGAAGTTATTGTTCAAGCGATGAAAACATTCGATCCATCCTTGGCATTAATGGGTTTACCAAATAGTGCGTTAGAAAAAGCTGCAAAAAAGGCTGATACACCATTTATTCGGGAAGGTTTCGCAGATCGAAGATATCAAGCCGATGGAACTCTGGTGCCAAGATCTGAAAAAAATGCGACCCTCGAGGATGTAGAGGAACTACGAATCCATGTGAAGCAACTTTTAGCTACACAGCCCATTGACACCATTTGCATACACAGCGATGGGCCCAACGCGGAAATATTTGCCCAAACCTTATATCAACTTTTAAACCATGAAGACAATTAATTGGAACACCCTGTTAGGGGCCGCATTTTTAATGGCCATGTCGGCAGTGGGTCCTGGATTTTTAACCCAAACCGCACTTTTTACATCCCAATTGGGCGCCAGCTTTGCCAGCATCATTTTAATTTCCATTGTCATAGACTTGATTATACAATTAAATATTTGGAGGGTAATCGCAGTAGCGAACCTGCCTGCACAAGACATTGCCAATAAATTAGTTCCAGGATTAGGCTATATCATCGCTAGTCTTGTGTTCTTAGGCGGTCTAGCATTTAATATTGGGAATGTAGCAGGAGCGGGGATGGGACTCAATGCGCTACTGGGCTGGGACATACCGACTGGAGCCATTTTAACGACGATGGTGGCCATAGGGGTATTTGTATTTAAAGAAGCAGGCAAAGCCATGGATACGGTAGCAAAAGTGCTCGGTTGCATAGCCGTGGCACTAATGATTTACATTGCGATTAAAAGCCAGCCTCCAGTGGCCGAAGCACTAAAAAACTCGATTTTACCAGAAAAATTCAGTTTCCCCATGTTATTAACCATCGTTGGCGGCACGGTTGGAGGATACATAACTTTCGCTGGAGCCCATCGACTTTTAGAACAAAAAATCACTGGCTTAGATCAACTTCCTGCCATAAATCGTGGAACATATAGTGCGATTGGTCTCGCATCCTTGATGAGAATATTGCTGTTTTTGGCAGCCCTGGGTGTGGTGAGCTTAGGAAATAATTTGGACCCCAATAATCCAGCAGCCTCCGTATTTGAATTTGCAGGCGGAAAATTCGGTTACCGTTTATTTGGATTAGTGTTATGGGCCGCAGCCATTACATCCATCATAGGCGCCGCCTATACTTCAGTGAGTTTTATCAAAAGCTTTCATCCAAAAATAGAACAATACAGGCCGATAATCATAATAACTTTTATTTTATTTTCAAGCATGGTTTTTTTGTTAGTTGGAAGGCCTGTTCAAACATTAGTTGTAGCTGGCGCAATAAACGGCATGATTCTTCCGCTTTCCTTAGGAATTATGTTATTTGCTGCGTATAAAAAAGAGATTATTGGAAATTACAATCAACCGAAATGGTTAACCATCATAGGAATAATCGTGGCGATTTTGATGGCCGGGATGGCGTTGCAAACACTTTATCAACTATTATTCTAAAGGTAGAAAATCTAAGAAGAATCATAAATAGAAAATCTAAGAAGAATCATAAATAGAAAATCCAAGAAGAATCATAGGAAAACAAAAAAGGCTATCCATTTGGATAGCCTTTTAAAGTTATGAGTCAGGTAAATTATTTACCTTTTCCTTCTTCACCTTCCATTTGTTCTTTCAATTGTGCAAGAACATCAAGATCGCCAAGGGTTGATTTCTCAACTGAATCCTTCACTTTCTTAACAGCTGATGAAGCTGCTTTTGCTTCTTTTTTACGATTGTTGAACTCTTCAACACGTGCTTCAGCGCGCTCATCTTCCCAGATACGAGAGTGAGAGATCACTAAACGTTTGTTTTCTTTGTTGAATTCAATAATCTTGAAGTTTGCTGTTTCGTCCACTTTCAATGTAGAGCTGTCTTCTTTTACAGAATGTTTTGCTGGAGCAAAACCTTCAACTCCGTAAGGTAAGGCAACAATGTTTCCTTTTTCACCTACTTTGATGACAGTACCTTCGTGGATAGAATCGATCGTGAAGATAGACTCAAAAGTATCCCAAGGGTTTTCTTCTAATTGTTTGTGTCCTAAGCTTAATTTACGATTTTCTTCGTCTAATTCTAATACAACCACTTCTAATTCTTCACCTACTTTAGTGAATTCGTTAGGATGATTGATTTTCTTAGACCATGATAAATCAGAAATGTGGATTAAGCCATCAATACCTTCTTCTAACTCAACAAATACACCGAAGTTAGTCATGTTCTTAACAACAGCTTTTTGTTTAGATCCGATTGGGTATCTTTCAGCAATATTTAACCATGGGTCTGGAGTAAGTTGTTTAATACCCAAACTCATTTTTCTCTCTTCTCTATCTAAAGTTAAAACTTCAGCTTCTACTTCATCGCCAACTTTCAAGAAATCTTGAGGACTTCTTAAGTTTTGTGACCATGACATTTCAGAAACGTGAATTAAGCCTTCAACTCCAGGAGTGATTTCTAAGAATGCACCGTAATCTGCAACAGTTACGATTTTACCTTTAACTTTAGAACCAACTGCTAAATCAGCATTTAATGAATCCCAAGGATGTGCAGAAAGTTGTTTTAAACCTAATGCGATACGTTTTTTCTCATCATCAAAATCCAATACTACCACGTTGATCGTTTGATCTAATGACAATACTTCTCTTGGATGCTCAATACGTCCCCATGAAATATCAGTAATGTGTAATAAACCGTCTACACCACCTAAATCGATGAACACACCGAAGTCAGTAATGTTTTTAACAGTTCCTTCTAAAATTTGACCTTTCTCTAATTTAGCAACAATCTCAGATTTTTGGTTTTCCAAATCATCCTCAATCAATACTTTGTGAGATACAACTACGTTTTTGAATTCATGATTAATTTTAACCACTTTGAATTCCATAGTTTTGCCAACGTAAACGTCGTAATCGCGGATAGGTTTGATGTCAATTTGTGATCCTGGAAGGAACGCCTCAACACCTTTAATATCTACAATTAAGCCACCTTTAGTTCTGCTCTTAACATAACCATTAATAATGGCATCATTTTCAAGCGCTTCATTGATCGCTTCCCATGAACGTTGCGTTTTCGCACGTTTTCTTGAAAGTATCAATTGACCATTTGCATCCTCCTGTGATTCAACGAAAACATCTACAACATCACCAACTTTTAATTCTGGAAGATCACGGAATTCCGATAATGAAACTAAACCATCAGATTTAAATCCAATGTTTAATACCACATCTTTGCTGTTAATAGATACTACAGTTCCTTGAACAATTTCTCCTTTGTTGATGGAACTTAACGTGCCTTCGTATTGTTTTTCTAACTTAGCACGTTCTTCGGCGCTATAGCTACCGAATACTTTGTCATCTTGATCCCAATCAAAATCACCAGATGGAGTAACCCATGTGTTTGATTTGATTTCGTTGATCAGATTTGAATCTGCTTCAGATTCAATGTTTTCTTTTTCTTTCACCAAGGTGCTCTCGGCGTCTTGGAGCTCGGCCTTCTTGGCCAATAACTCTTTTTCTGCTTCTTGTTTTTTTGCCATTAATTAATTAATCTCCTTTTCCCAATCATCATTGGGACTGCAAAGGTAGGAAAAAAAAATTCTATTTATACTGAAAATCAATAATTTTTTCCACATGTAACTTTTATATGTTAATATGGTTGCAAAGTTGAAAATTTAATACCTTGCACTCGAATCCTAAATTATAATCATAAGATAAATGAATAGATTACTCATGTTTTTCTGTACGGTATTGCTTGGGAGCAATTACTTGTACGCGCAGACGGATTACAGTAACCGTCAGCAGCTCGGTCAACGGGTCGCAGCTTTGCAAAAAAGTCATCCAAACTTTGTTAAAACCACTTCACTTACAAAAACAGTAGGGGGGTCAGACATATGGATGATTACGATTGGAACGGGGAAAGTGGAAACGAAACCCGCGATGGCCATAGTTGGTGGCGTTGAAGGCAAACACTTATTAGGCGTAGAATTAGCCATAGGTTTTGCAGAAAAATTATTAGCTGACGCAAGCAATGCAGAAGTTAAAAACCTATTGGAATCACAGACTTTCTATGTATTCCCTAACATGAGTCCGGATGCTACTGAGCAATATTTTGCGAATGTGCAATACGAGCGCAACGGAAATGCACGAAAAGTAGATTACGACCGTGATGGAAAAGTAGGTGAGGATGGATATGAGGATTTGAACAAAGATGGAAAAATCACCATGATGCGCGTGGAAGATCCAACCGGCGATTATATCGTTCATGCTAATGATCCAAGATTAATGGTGAAAGCAGATCGTACAAAAGGACAATTAGGCCAATTTAGATTATTAACCGAAGGTGTTGATAATGATAAAGACGGTGTTTATAATGAAGATGGAGATGAAGGGATTCAATTTAACAAAAACTCCACCTATAATTATAAAAACTTCCTTCCTGGCGCTGGTGAACATGCCGTATCAGAAAAAGAAAACAGAGCATTATTTGACTTCCTTTACGACGCATTTAATGTATATGCAGTCGTAGTTTTTGGACCAATGAATAACTTATCTACTCCAATCCAAGGTCCAGCAAGACCAGCCGGCGCACCAGCTGCTGCAGCTCCAGGTGGACGTGGTGGAATGGGCGGTGGAATGATGTTTGGCTCAGGTCGCGTTACCAGTTGGAATGCAACCGATGCTCAAGCAAATGCACACGTTTCAGACTTATATAAAAACATTACTGGCACCAAAGATGCTCCAAGAACCACTGCTGGGAATGGAGACTTCTTTGAATGGGCTTATTTCCATTATGGACGTTTAAGCTTTAGCACACCAGGATGGTGGGTACCTAAAGTTTCTGAAGGTGGAAATGCAAGAGGAGGCGCTGCTGCAGGTCCAGGTGCTGGCGCAAACGATGATCCAGTAGCTGATTATTTAAAATGGGCTGCATCGGAAGGCATTACCAATACCTTTACAGATTGGACAGCTGTGAACCACCCAGATTTCCCAGGTAAAAAAGTGGAAGTGGGCGGTGTACATCCATATGTATTGAATAATCCTCCATATCGCATGGTTTCAGATATCGTATCGAAACACACTGAATTCGTTAAATCACTTGCTAATTTGGCACCATTTATCGAATTAATTGATGTTCAAACTGAAAAATTAGATAATGGATTAACGCGCGTGACTGCTAAAGTATTTAATAAAGGTCAGTTACCAACATTAAGTCAAGTAGGTCAACGCAGTCAATTCAATAAATTGATCAATGTAAAAGTTAACACTTCTGGCAACCAAAAAGTAGTGAGTGGCCGTCAAATCCAAACGATTGGAAACATTGAAGGTCGTTCAGCAACTGAGATTTCTTGGTTAATTCAAGGAACAGGAAAGGTTAGCATCGAGGCAGGAAGTCCGAATACGGGCAGTGACAAAGTTGAAGTATCACTTTAATAATTAATGAACATCGTTATGTATAATAAGAAATTTCTTTTAATAGTATGGCTTCTTGCCGGCACAGTGTTTACTGCGCTTGCACAGAAAGCAGATAATGTTCTTGCTGCTGCAGGAACACCAGCAAACCCAAAAGTTCCAATTAGTTGGAATCGTTATCACGACGAAACAGCCCTTAAAGAAATCTATGACAAGATGGTTAAGGCGCATCCTAATTTGGTGAGCTTACAATCTATTGGCAAATCCTACGAAGGACGTGATATTTGGTTGTTAACCATTACAGACAAATCGCAAGGCGGCGATCACAGCCGTAAACCAGCCATGTACATCGACGCAGGTATTCACGCAAATGAAATTCAAACGACTGAATTCGCATTATACTCTGCCTGGTACTTACTTGAAATGCATGCGCAAGGCAATGAGTTTGTGAAGCAATTATTAGTTGACAAAACCTTCTACGTTGCGCCTTCAATCAATCCTGATTCAAGGGACTTCTTTTTCCATGGAGCAAACACCCAACATTCTTCAAGAACTGGACGTGTACCTTTGGATAATGATCGCGATGGTTTAGTAGATGAAGATGATTTTGATGACATCGACGGCGATGGTCACATCACCATGATGCGTCGCAAAAGCCCTTACGGCCAATTCATCGAAGATCCAAATGATCCTCGCCGCTTGATCCGTGTACCAGACGGCCAAAAAGGTGTTTACGAATTATTAGGTAACGAAGGCTTAGATAACGACGGCGATGGTTTAGTGAACGAAGATGGGGTAGGTGGATACGATCCTAACCGCGATTTTGGTTGGAATTGGCAACCGAACTTTACCCAACGTGGCGCTTACAAATATCCGTTCTCTTTACCTGAAAACCGTGCAGTAGCTGATTTCATTTTAAGTCATCCAAACATTGCAGCTGGTCAAAACTTCCACAATAACGGTGGTATGATTTTACGTGGTCCAGGTGCCGCTGAAGATGAAAATTTGATTTCACGCCAAGACATCTCTGTATTTGATGCTATCGGTAAAAAAGGAGAAGAATTAATCCCTGGATACCGTTACCTCGTTACTTACAAAGATTTATACTCTGTATACGGTGGTGAATTAGATTGGTTGTACTTTGGCCGTGGTATTTTCGCTGTATGTAATGAGTTATGGATGGCGAATATGTTGTATAATAACGCTAGCGCAACCAACGTTGATCGCCAAGCTGAACAATACAGTGCAGATCGCTTCTTATTAATGGAAGATGGTTTTGTGCCTTGGAAAAAATTCAATCACCCACAATACGGTGAAATTGAAGTAGGTGGTTTCAAAAAACAGTACGGTCGTAACCACCCAGGATTCTTATTGGAAATGGATGCACATAGAAACGCTGTATTCACTATTTTCCATGGCTACCACACTCCGAAATTAAACGTAGAGGAGATCGAAGTGAAAGAAGTAGGAAATGGCATTCGTGAAGTGACTGCTGTCGTTAAAAACGAGCGCATCATCCCTACACACTCTACATTTGACGTAATGAATAAAGTAGAGGTGCCAAATGTAGTTTCTTTAGAAGGTGGACAAGTGCTTTCGGGAATGATCGTGCAAAACAGAGATTTTGGTTTTACCGCTGAACAAAAGAATGATCCAGCGAACATTCTTGTTCCAACCATTAACGGAAACAGCTACGTCACCGTAAGATGGTTAGTAAAAGGTGGAAATAATTATAAAGTAACTGTGGACAGTAAAAAAGGTGGTTTGGCTACCAAAACTGTTGCAGCTAAATAATGAGCTCCATCAAAACCTATCAACTTTAAGAATACAATCATATTAATAAAAGAGAAAGGCTACACAATGTGTAGCCTTCTCTTTTTTAAACCTATTATTATCATAACCAACATAGATGATGGTCCTTATTCAAAGTATTCTCTGATCCGCTCAAAGAATGATTTTTCATGTTTTCCTGGCTGTGGCTTGAAGTTAGGAGAGCTTCGTAATTTTTCTAACAAATCCTTTTCTTCAGTAGACAGAGCTTTTGGCGTCCAAACATTCACGTAGACTAATTGATCGCCTTTATGGTAAGAATTGACTTCAGGCACACCTTTACCTTTCAATCTTAAAATTTTACCGCCTTGTGTGCCGGGTTCAATTTTAATTTTTGCTTTGCCATCAATCGTAGGGATCTCCACACTCGTACCTAAAGCAGCGTCCACAAAATTAACGTACAAATCAAAGATTACATTATTCCCTTCTCGCTTTAAATGCTCATGAGGTAACTCCTCGATCAGAATAATTAAGTCTCCAGGAACACCACCACGCGGTGCTGCATTTCCTTTTCCACTCATGGATAATTGCATGCCTTCACTCACCCCAGCAGGAATATTAATGGAAATCGTTTCTTCTCCATACATCAATCCTGAACCTTGGCATGGTTGACATTTGGCTGTCACTTCCACCCCTTCACCTTGACAAGTAGGGCAGGTGCTCGTCGTTTGCATTTGACCTAAAATGGTGTTCGTTACTCTGCGCACAGATCCGGAACCGCCACAGGTTCTACAAGTATGAAAAGAAGATTTGTCCTTTGCGCCGCTACCGTCACAAGTAGAACAAACCACCTGCTTATTCACCTTTATCTTTTTCTCTACTCCACTCGCAATCTCAGATAAAGTCAATTTCACCTTAATTCTTAGATTCGTTCCTTTCGTTCTGCGTCTACCACCGCCACCTCGGCCGCCTCCAAAAAAACTGTCAAATGGGCTTCCACCACTTCCGAAAATATCTCCAAATTGACTGAAGATATCTTCCATATTCATCCCGCCACCGCCATAGCCTCCAGAAGCACTGTTGCCAGCATGACCAAATTGGTCGTATCGCTGCCTTTTATCAGGATTGCTCAGGATTTCATATGCTTCAGCGGCTTCTTTAAATTTTTCTTCCGCTTCCTTATTGTCAGGGTTTTTATCCGGGTGATATTTAATCGCAAGTTTTCTATAAGCTGACTTAATTTCAGCCTGATCTGCTTGCCTGGAAACACCTAATATATCGTAATAATCTCTTTTAGACATCGCTTAATATGTTATTTAGTTTCCTACCACCACTTTGGCATACCTCAACACTTTGTCATGAAGGAAATATCCTTTTTCGACCTCATCGATCACTTTGCCTTTCATGTCCTCTGATGGTGCAGGAATGTTGGTGATAGCTTCATGATAATCCGCATCAAATGTTTCACCCATTGCATTCATTTCCTTCAACCCTTGTTGTTGAAGAATCTTTTTGAATTTCTGATTTATGAGTTGCACGCCTTCAGATACCGCGGAAACATCCGTAGCAGATTCCATCATTTTTAATGCGCGATCAAAATCATCGACCACCGTCAATAAATTTCCAATAACTTCCTTACCTGCTGTCTGAATTAATTCAATTCGCTCTTTAGAAGTTCTTCTTTTATAGTTATCAAATTCAGCATACAAACGCACATATCGATCGTTCGCTTCTTCCAGTTGTGCTGCCAAAACTTCAGTCGTTTGACCTTGATCTTCCGCTTCTGAATTTGCATCCATGTTTTTCATTTCTGTTTCAGAAGACGCATTTGCATCTTCAATTGTATTGTTCATCTCTTCGTTATTCACGTTTTTATTTTCTTGCTCTTGTTTATTTTCTGCTCCCATTTCCATGCATTAAGAATGAAGTAAATCCAAAATGAAGTAAAACAGTCCTTCTTATATACAGATTGGTTAACAAATTCATTGCCATAGGCAAAAAAAGGTCAACCTGTCAGTTTTAGAATAATAAGGAGTACATTTTGTCGCATTTAGCTGCTCAGCTCACACCGCAAATTAAATGACAACTTGGTCTTCCAAGCTTCCATTCAATGTTCGGATAATCCTTGAAGGAAAATTTCGAATTAATTGATAGTCATGCGTAGCCATTAACACAGCGGTTCCTGCACGACTAATTTCTTTTAATAACAATACGATTTCTTGGGAAGTTTCAGGATCTAAATTTCCCGTAGGTTCGTCGGCTAATATCAGTTCAGGGTTATTTAATAAGGCTCGCGCAATCACAATTCTCTGTTGCTCACCACCCGATAACTCATGCGGCATTTTCTTAAATTTCGATCGCAATCCAACTTTTTCTAACACATCCAACATCCTCGCCTCGATCAACTTCTTATCTTTCCAGCCAGTAGCTTTCAAGGCGAATTCAAGATTTTTCTCAATCGTACGGTCTGTCAATAAGTGAAAATCCTGAAAAACGATGCCTAATTTCCTACGCAAGAATGGGACTTCTTTCGCTGTTAATTTTTTGACATCAAATCCAGAAACCATTCCTTCTCCACTTGCAATCTGCAAATCTCCGTATAATACCTTGAGCAAACTACTTTTACCACTACCGGTTTGTCCAATCAAAAAGACAAATTCACCTTTATCAATTTGTAAATTTATATTCGATAACACTAAATGCCCAGGTTGTTGAATATCTACATTTTTCAGGGTAATTACATTGTCTCCGTTCATTATTTCTGAATATCTATTTTTTTAATCTGCCCAAAAGGCATTTCCCGAACAATTTCCATAATGTGATCTAATTGATCCCCCAACCCTAATTTTTCTAAGGATTTATCTGGACGATCCACTCGAAAGTAGGCCAATAAGGTAAATTCATCATCCCTTAATTGGACATAATCCGGAATTTTTGCAACGCCTTTTACTTTGATTACATACATACTTATTGCAAACTTACTTCTTGCAAACTTACTTAATTTTTCCTGAAATGAGCTGCTAAAAAGTCCATTGTGTTTACCCCATCCGCGTAATCCCAAAGGGTGGGAGATTGGCTTTGGCCGAAAGGAATGATGGCATGTCCGATTTCATTTTCTAATTGTACGTCACCCAATACACATTGAATGGCATCTTTTTGCGCAGCAATCACTTCCTTAACTTCGCTTAAAGCATCATATTCTTCAAAATATAAGACCGCAAGGGGCGAAGCTAATTGTGTGGAAGGTTTAACCAACAAAAATCCATTGTCGTAATGAAAATCCCCATTTATAAGGTAAATAGACTTATTGAAATCATAATTATTTGCGTATTTGAAATGGTCAAAAACGCGCTCATATTTTGCGATGCCTTCAAAAAATGTACGCATTTCATAGCCTTTGGGCACCAAAATTTTAGAGACATTGCGGCAGCCTAAGCCAAAATAGCTAAATATATCGTCACCCAATGCATGTAATTGAGTGCTCGTTTCATTTCCAGTTAATATGGCTAAACTGTTTCTGTTTTTCCGAATAATATGCGGATATTTTCCAAAATAATAGTCAAAATAGCGCGCAGAATTATCGCTTCCTGTCGCAATCACCAAATCAAATTCTTGCAAACGAGTGACTTCGGCAATTATAGACTGAAAGCCTGGTTCAATTTCTATTAATTTTTGCAAAATGCGTCTATATAAGACTTGATCATTGGAAGATAATTTGAGTTGGACACGAAAGCCCGCGACCAGAATGGCGAGTAGATCATGAAATCCGACTAATGGAATATTTCCAGCACAAATTAACCCGACCTGTTTGGAAGTTGCTTCTTGAAAGGGGTAGGGGGCAGCCCAATTTTTCAACTGTTCTTCGGACAATTGAGCAGCCAGTGCTTGAATAGCTCGTCGTACATTATCTTGTGTAAACCAAGGATTATGTCGTTCTGCATCCAAAATTAAGGATTGGACAAATTCATCCTTTGATTGATTCAATATCGTTCCAAGTTTAGCAAGGCCTTGAATTCGCTGTTCTATGTTCAAAATATAAGGTGTTTTTAAAATGAATTTACGGGTTATACAATATTTTGTATCTTTGCAAAAATAGCTTTTTTATGGCAATCAAAATAACAGATGAGTGTATAAATTGCGGTGCCTGCGAACCGGAATGTCCAAATAATGCTATTTACGATGCAGGCATGAACTGGCGATATGCAGATGGCACTGCTTTAAATGGCCTAATTGATTTTGGGAATGGTAAAAGGGTCGATGCTACGGAAGCCCAAAAACCAATTTCGGATGAGGTGTATTTCATCGTATCGGATAAATGTACGGAATGCGTAGGATTTCATGACGAACCACAGTGCGCTGCCGTTTGTCCGGTAGATTGTTGTGTAGATGATGAAGATATTCGAGAAACCGAAGAAGAATTATTGGCTAAAAAGGCGTGGTTACACGGCGAATAAACAATATTAACATTTGCCCGGGATAATCAAGACCGGGCAATTTGCTCTTCTTAATACACTTTCTGACACACTTCCTGAAATAAAGTGATCGAATCCTTTTCTTCCGTGTGTTCCCATCACGATGAGATCTGCATTCCATTCAATGGAAACTGTTAAGATTTCGTTTCTTGGCACTCCAATTCGGTGAAAACAAGTGATATCTGAGGCGATATCTTGAAGGCTTTCACTAATTTCTTCAAGTAATTTCTTTGCATTTTCTTCTTGAATTTGCATGGTTTGAGGCACGATCACAGCTTGCTGGGCCATCAGAGGGTCAACGCCATAATTGCTTGGAGAGGGAGATTCAGTGACATGCACCAAGGCAATAGACGCATGTTCTTTTGCTACTATGTATCTGGAATGATCCAACGCTTTCTTAGAACATTCTGAATCATCCACTGCTATTAAAATCCGTTTATATTTTGATTCTATTTGGTCCATAATCATCAAAATTTATTCGTTCCGGGATTATTTGTATCCGACTTTTCAAGGAATACAAAGAATAAAACTAAGAAAAATTTGGGATAAATGCAAGATTTTAAGAAAGTTGCTTCATAATTTCATCGAATTCTGCTCTTAATTTTGCCAATTGCACTTCCAATTCCGACACCCGTTCTTCCAAGATGGAAACCTGTTGAGTAGCCTGCTGGCTGGTTTGCTGGCTGGTTTGCTGGTTAGTTAAGGCGTCATCCCATTCGGTTTCATCCAAATCACCTGCTAATAGGTGCATGTAACGTATTTCCTTCTGTCCAGGCCGCTTTGGCAGGGTTTTCAAATAGGAAGGAGTAAATTGTTCTAAGTGCTTTAACACCCCTTGAACTTCTTCTAATGATTCAAATTCATACAATCTACCTGACATATTATTAATTTCTCCTGGGGTCAAAGGACCTCTTAAAAGCAGCAAACAAATCACTGCGATTTCTGCTGGAACCAATGGGAATAAGACTGCAAAATTATGTCTATATTTTGTAACACGACTGGTGCCACCAACTACGGTACTAACCAAACCTTTTTTCTTCAAAGCATCTAAGGTGCTGATCACAGTGGATTCATCGTATTGGACTACAGGATTTCTTGAAGTTTTTTGATTGCATGCAGCCAATAATCCATTGACTGTCATAGGATAATACTCTGGAGTCACTTTGGATTTTTCCATTAAAGAACCCAATACACGTATTTCCTCAGCATTTAAAAGGGGGAGCATCAATTCATTCATCCTTCAAATCAACAATAAAATTAGGAAATCTGCAAATATAGGGGGTATTCAATATTTACAATTTAACATAATATAAATTATATTACAAATACTGTTTTTGCAGGATTAGTAAAATATTTCTATTTTAGGCACTAACCAATCCAGATCAGGACGATTGATTTATTACGATTGTTTTAGTGTATTTAAATTTTGTGAAATGTCATTTATGATTAAGAGTTTAATTGCAGCTTTTGCTGCGATACTGACCACCATAATAATCGGATCAATAATCGGGTTGCTATTTGGTGAAACCAGTGCAAAAACGCTTCAGACGGCCAATACTAACCAAAGTATATCTGTGAGTCCTGATTGGAGAAGTTTGTTTAATGGACAGGACCTTATGAATTGGGTACCGAAAATATCTAAGCATCCTGTAAATGTCAATGCATATAATACGTTCCGTGTGGAAGATGGTTTGTTAAAAGTCCGGTATGACGAATACGAGGATTTTAATCAACAATATGGTCATTTGCATTACAACGAATCTTTCTCCGCTTATATATTGCGGATAGAATATCGATTTGTAGGTGAACAGGCGCCTGGTGGTGAAGGCTGGGCCTGGAGAAATTCGGGTGTCATGTTACATGGACAAGCCCCTTCTACCCTGCTTTTAAATCAAGATTTCCCTATTTCTATAGAAGCCCAATTATTAGGAGGCGATGGCCAAAAAAATCGACCTACTGGAAACTTATGCACGCCTGGAACACAGGTGACGATGAATCATGAACTCTTTACACCACATTGTATTAACTCCAGTTCAAAAACCTATCATGGTGACCAATGGGTGAAGGCTGAATTTATTGTTTTGGGCGATTCACTCGTTCAGCACTATATAGAAGATGAGTTAGTTCTTAGTTATTCGAAACCACAAATCGGGGGCGGAAATGTCATCCATTACGATGAAGCCATCAAAATAGACGGCAAAATTCTAAATCAGGGATACATTTCACTACAAAGTGAAAGCCATCCAGTTGATTTCAGAAAGGTGGAACTTTTCGACCTCTCCCCTTTTATGTCCGATCCTGAAAAATTAGCAAGCATGATCGCGCATGCACGAAGTTTGCGATAGCGAATGTACGAAGTTTGCGATAGCGAATGCAAAAAAAACGCCCCTAATAAATTAGGAGCGCCTCTAACAAGTTTCGATATCGGGTAAACAATAGAATTATTTTACTTTATCAATAACGGCTTTGAAAGCATCAGGATGATTCATCGCTAAATCAGCTAAAACCTTACGGTTCAAGTCGATGTTATTAGCGTGTAATTTACCCATCAAGCTTGAATATGATATTCCGTGCTGACGAGCACCTGCGTTAATACGTTGTATCCATAAAGCTCTGAATACCCTTTTCTTGGTTTTACGATCGCGGTAAGCGTATTGTAAACCTTTTTCTACTGTGTTTTTTGCAATGGTATAAACCTTGCTACGTGATCCGAAATAGCCTTTAGCTAAATCAAGGATTCTTTTTCTTCTTCTTCTCGAAGCTACTGCGTTAACCGAACGTGGCATAATTTTCTAATTTTTGATTAAAGGCGCTGTGTTTTTCAACAGTCTTACTACCCTAAACCTGGTAAAACAATTTAATAATGTAACCTAATGTGTTACCTTACTTTCCGATCGCTAACATGCGTTTTACGTTGCCCATATCGGCTTCGTGCACTAAGCTGGTTTGTGTAAGGTTACGTTTGCGTTTTGTGCTTTTCTTAGTTAAGATGTGGCTTTTGTACGCGTTTTTTCTTGCAATTTTACCTGTTCCAGTAAGCTTAAAACGCTTTTTAGCACTGGAATTGGTTTTTACTTTTGGCATAATCTGCTAAATTTATATATCAATCCTTGTTAGATTCTCACTACTTTTTGCTGGAAGTTTTTGGCGCAACGGTTAAAAACATTCGCTTCCCTTCTAATTTAGGAAGTTGTTCAACCTTACCATAGTCTTCTAGCGCTTGCGCAAATTTCAACAAAAGAATTTCACCTTGCTCTTTGTAAACAATGGCTCTACCCTTAAAATGAACATACGCTCTTACTTTTTCACCTGCCTCAAGAAATTTTATAGCATGTTTCAATTTAAACTCAAAATCATGATCATTTGTGTTTGGACCGAAACGAATTTCTTTGATTACAGTTTGCTTCGCATTGGCTTTAATTTCTTTCTGCTTTTTCTTTTGCTCGTAAACAAACTTACTGTAATCCATTACCCTACAGACCGGAGGTACTGCATTTGGAGAAATTTCGACAAGATCTAAATCTAATTCATCCGCCATTTCCAAAGCTTTTCTTGTGGAATAAATACCTTGTTCCACATTCTCGCCAACTAAGCGCACCTCTGGTACACGAATTAATTCATTGATCCGATGATCCGGTTCCTTTTTCTTGAAAGGAGGCCTCGGCCCCCTATTTCCTCCTGGATTATTTTTTAATGCCAAATGACTACTATTAAACGGTTATTTCTTTAATTAACAATTCTTTAAACTCCTGAATGGTCATACTTCCTATATCACCAACACCATGCTTTCTGACAGAAACTGTGCCAGTTTCCTCTTCCTTTTCGCCAAAAACAAGCATATAAGGCAGTTTTTTGACTTCAGCATCGCGAATTTTACGACCTACTTTTTCATCACGAAGGTCAATAAGGCCACGAATATCGGAATTATTAAGGGATTCTAAAAGTTTTTTTGCAGATTCCTCGTATTTTTCGGATACTGGTAAAATGATAAATTGTTCTGGAGCTAACCATAATGGGAATTGCCCAGCACAATGCTCAATTAACACAGCTACAAAACGTTCCATCGATCCAAAAGGAGCTCTATGAATCATGACCGGACGATGCTTGGTATTATCACTTCCAGTATACTCCAGCTCAAATCGTTCAGGCAAATTATAATCCACCTGAATGGTTCCCAATTGCCATTTTCTACCCAATGCATCGCGCACCATAAAGTCCAGTTTAGGACCATAAAATGCTGCTTCACCATACTCTACTACGGTATTCAACCCTTTCTCCGCCGCTGCCTCGATGATGGATTGCTCCGCAAGCACCCAATTTTCTTCTGAACCTATATATTTCGCTTTGTTTTCAGGATCACGCAAAGAAATTTGAGCCACATATTCAGAAAATCCAAGCGCATTAAACACATATAACACCAAGTCAATGACTTTTTTAAACTCGTCTTTCACTTGGTCTGGTCGACAGAATAAATGCGCATCATCTTGAGTGAATCCTCTCACACGTGTCAAGCCATGAAGCTCGCCACTTTGTTCATACCGATAAACGGTTCCAAATTCAGCAAAGCGAACAGGTAAATCCTTATATGAGCGCGGTTTAGTCTTATAAATTTCACAGTGGTGCGGACAATTCATTGGCTTCAAGAAGAATTCCTCTCCTTCCTGTGGAGTTTGAATCGGCTGAAACGAATCACTTCCATACTTTTCATAGTGTCCGGAAGTAACGTATAAAGCTTTGTGGCCAATATGCGGTGTTACTACAGGCTCATATCCAGCTGCCAATTGGGCTTTTTGTAAAAAGTCCATTAATTTTTGGCGCAAACGAGCTCCCTTAGGTAACCAAAGTGGCAATCCCATACCCACTTTTTCTGAAAAAGCAAACAATTCCAGCTCTTTTCCAAGTTTCCTGTGATCGCGTTTCTTCGCTTCTTCAATCATTTGAAGATACTCTGTCAATTCACTTGCTTTCGGAAAAGTAACCCCATAAATACGAGTCAATTGCTTTTTAGTTTCATCGCCTCTCCAGTAAGCCCCTGCCACGTTAGTGAGCTTAACTGCCTTGATAAATCCAGTATTTGGGATATGTGGTCCTCTACACAAATCAGTGAAATCACCTTGTTTATAGAAGGTAATCGAACCGTCCTGTAGGTCTTTAATTAAATCTAATTTATACTCATCTCCCTTTTCAGTGAAATAGGCTTCAGCATCTGCTTTAGAAACAGCACTGCGTTCAAAACTTGATTTTTGACGGGCCAATTCCAACATCTTATCTTCAATCTTTTTAAAGTCGTCTGAAGAAAAGTCTTGGTCGCCGAAATCAACGTCATAATAAAAACCAGTTTCTATAGCAGGCCCAATCCCAAATTTAATTCCTGGGTAAAGCGCTTCTAACGCTTCTGCCATTAAGTGAGCGGAAGAATGCCAAAACGTAGATTTTCCTGAATCGTCGTTCCAGGTCAACAATTTGATCGTGGAATCTTGCTCAATGGGGCGATTTGCATCCCAAATTTCACCATTTACTTCGGCCGCTAATACATTTCGAGCGAGCCCTTCGGAAATTGATTTTGCGACATCCATCGCGCTGCTTCCGGAATCATACTGACGGACAGATCCATCAGGTAAGGTAATGTTAATAATCATGTACAACTATGATTTAAGTTTTTAAAAAAATATTGCGGCTTTTTAATAAAGCCAAGTTGATCACACTACGAGAGTGATAAATTTTACCCTACAAAGATAGTAAATAATCCTAATATTGCTATTTTTGCGACCAAATCAAATGATTATTAAGGATGAAATTGACGCTGTTATTCTACGCATTTCTTTTGGGAATTGTCCAAGCCAAACCCTCACTTTCTCAACCATCAATACGAAATAATAAAGCTGAAGAAATACAAACAAATCCGGATTCATTGCGCATAGCCATCCCCGAAATCATCCTCGTTGAAAACAGGATGTCCATCTCCTACGCCAATCAAAATAAATCGATACAATTGATTGATCCAGAAAAAATTAAATCTTTACCAGCTCAATCTATTAACGAGTTATTAGGTCATGTTTCTGGCGTTGATTTAAGGCAGAGAGGTCCCTTTGGTTTGCAGGCAGATGTTTCTATCGATGGAGGAACCTTTGAGCAAACGCTTATTTTAATCGATGGAGTCAAAATGTTAGATGCACAGACAGCGCATCATGGTCTAAACTTACCTTTGCCCGTAGAGGCCATCGAACGCATAGAAATACTACGCGGTCCTGCTGCCAGGATTTATGGAATTAATAGTTTAACTGGCGCCATTAACATCGTGACAAAAAAAGCGAAACAGTCATCCATGAACATCAGGACCTTCGCTGGAAGTAATTTAAATCGGGACACTTCAAAAAACGCGACGCCTATTTTTTATCAAGCTGGGATTCAAGGGTCCTTATCGATCGTTAACAAAAACTATGGGCAACACAACCTATATGTGCAACAAGCCGGTGGAAATGGTCATCGCTACAATACAGCAAATCGCCAAACTCAAATCATGTATACCGGAGCGGTTAGAACCGGAAATAAAGGCGAATTAAATTGGATGGCCGGGTACGTGAACCACTTATTTGGAGCGAATGGATTTTATGCAGCACCTGGAGACAAGGAGGCTGAAGAGCTGGTCAAAACCAGTTTTATTTCCATTGGTTATCAGTACAAAGCCACGAATAACTTAAGCATTACTCCCCGAGTAAGTTGGCGTCAAACAAAGGACGACTATCGCTATTTTAGACACGATTTAACAAGAGCTCGGAGTCAACATACTGGGTATTCCATTTCACCAGAATTGCATGCTGTTTGGCAACTGCCTGGCAGTGCAATTGGTTTAGGAATTGAAATGAGAAACGAGGTGATTGAAAGCAGTAATATTGGAAATCATCAGCGAAATAATTTGGGGATGTATGCGGAATATAGAAAAGCCTGGGATGAATTTTCGATGAACCTCGGGTCCTACTTTAATTACCACTCAGATTATGGTTGGCAAGTCTTTCCGGGCATCGACCTGGGATGGAGCTTACTCCCAAATTTCAAATGGACTTTACACAGTGGAATGTCCCAACGAATTCCCTCCTTCACCGATTTATATTTAGATCAACGGCCAGGAAATATTGGGAATCCTTCCATTCTTCCTGAGGAAGCTTGGCAAATTGAATCTGGTTTTAAATATACTGGCAAGAAAACCATTGCGCAAGCACACTATTTTCACAGAAATATAGACCAATTCATAGATTGGGTGTATGAAAAAGGGACGAACCCGCCTTATCAACCCTTAAATTTCGACCAGAATACGGTTAAAGGCTGGAGCGTTTCGGTGGACCAATGGATTCATGAATTGAATTCGACTGGCAAGTGGAGATTAGGGGCGCAATATACCTTCCTAAGCCCAAGTTATCAAATGGATGGATCGGGTAAATATCAATCAAAGTACAGTACGGAAACGTTAAAACAACAATTAACTGGGCAAGTGACTTATCAATTTGGCAACACTTTGTTCACGACGACTGCACGATTTCAGGAGCGCTTGACCTATAAAAAATATGCATTGGTTGACCTGCGGTTGACACAGAAAATAAAGGCTATAGAAGCGTCCGTTTTTGTGCAAAACCTATTAAACACTCAATATATCGAGGCGGCTGCAGTACCAATGCCTGGACGTTGGATTTCTCTCAGTCTAAATTATGAGGTTCCGCTTGGATTTTGAGATGCATGAAATTCTTTAATAGCTTCCGCATAGGCTTCTTCCCCTACTGAAAGCATATGTGCAGCTTTATGAAATTCAAAAATATTGCAACTATTTGAGGGGATTTGAACGACCATGTCCGGTTTATACGTTTGAATGGTTAATTCGACGAGTCTATCTTGTGTAAACTCATAGCTATGTGCCAATAAGTCTATTACCGAAAATTTTGCTTGGTTTTTTTGCTTAACCTTATCTTGTGGAAACCACTTGGACCACCAAGTTTTTGCAAGACTAACCATCGCGTTTTCTTCCTTTAAGTTTGAGGGAGTCAACGGTTCGGTCGTTTCATTTTTAATGTTTAACGTAGGGTTTGGGCCATTTAAACTCACTGCAACTACCAAGGTATCCGAATCCTTTTTCGCTAAATTTAAAGGCAAAGGGTTCAACACACCGCCGTCGACCAAAATACTTCCATCGTGCCAAATTGGGGTAAAAACTCCTGGAATGGACATGGATGCTCGAATCGCAGCGTACATATCTCCTTCTGTAAAATAGACTTCCTTCCGTTTTATCATATCGGCCGCTACCGCAACAAAAGGAATAGGCAGGTCCTCAATTTTTTGATTACCTGTGATTTCTTGCATTTTTCCCAACACGCGTTCTCCCTTTAAAAAACCCATGTTTGTAATGGTAAAATCCAACAAATTGAATAATTGTGTGCGATTAATGGTGAGCAGCCAATTTTTGTAAACTTCTAAAAATCCTGCACAATACACACCTCCTACTACCGCACCCATCGAACATCCCACCACGCGATTAATTTCATATCCATCTTTTAGTAGCCCTTCAATAACACTAATATGGGCGATGCCTCTTGCACCACCTGATCCCAATATTAAATCAACCTTTTTCTTTTTACTCATCTTAATTTGCTTGTTTGTACCACCTGTGCTTGGTTAAAATCTTGTATGTAGTCCTGAAAAAAAGCAAGAAAAACACCGAGGTGATGGTATTTGAAATCGTAAAAGCGAGGGCTACTTGGAGGGTGGGTTCCTGAGTAACATTGGACACAAACGACTCTAATAATCCAAAAAACGGAAAAATTAAAAAAACCCCAATGATATTAAATAAAGAAGCAGATAAGGCGGTAAGCCTTGAAATTGGCGATAGTTTCAAACTCACTAATAAGGCCGTCGAGGTGGTGCCAATATTCGCTCCTATGACTATAGGAATAGCGGCATCTAAGGGGATAGTTCCCTGAGCGATCAAAATAATGACCAAGCCAACGACTACTGAACTGGATTGGATAATGACCGTTATGAGCACCCCGTATGCAATTCCTAACCAAGGAGATGAGGCCTTTTTCAGAAAAGTCAATAGAATTGGATCGTTTTTAATGGGATCCATCGCTTGGCTGATGATCGTCAACGAAAAAAAGATAAATCCAAAATAAAAAATGGACTTACCTAATGTATAGTAGCGATTAGGAAACATTGAAATTAAGGTTCCCAGAATGATGAAAATAGGCCCAAACATATTGTTTTGGAACGAAACGATCCAGCCCGTAGAGGTGGTTCCAATATTTGTCCCCAATAAGACCAATAAACTGTCCTTAAATGTCAACACGCCACTATTCACGAGGGAGACCGTCAAGGATGAAACCATGGTACTGGATTGAAATACCGCGGTTGATATCCCGCCTAAAAGAACTGCCCCTAATGGAAATTTAGTTAGGGAAGTGGTTAATTTTTTAAGCTTGTCGCTGCCTATATGCTCGATTTCTTTGCTGAAACTCTGGAGCCCATAAACAAATAATGCAATGGCTGAAACAATAACAATTACAGTCTGAAATGTATGCATAATGTGATCTATTTAAATTTCAGATCCATTCAAATTTAAAAAAATAGTACGTACTTAGTTTAGGAATTTTATGGAGCTAATCGTTGTATAATCCAATTATCCACTTGTGCACCTTGCCCTTGCTTATCCTCAGTCTTCCTTAGGTAGTGAATTCTATCATGCATTCTGCTTCCCCTACCTTGCCAAAATTCAATTGAATTTGGCCTTAGACTAAAACCTCCCCAATGCGATGGACGTGGAAGAACTTCTTGATCTTCAAACTCCTTTTCGAAGTGAGCGAGGTTGTCCTCCAAAAAACTTCGATTAGGCACTACTTGGCTCTGCGGAGAGGCCCAAGCACCAATTTGACTGGATCTTGGTCTAGATTGAAAATATAAGGTTGAATCTTCTGGCTTTACTTTATCAACCACCCCCACAATGCGTACTTGCCTTTGGAGTTCAGGCCAAAAAAACAGCAAAGATGCATGACGATTACTCGACAGTTCACTTCCCTTTTTACTTTCATAATTGGTAAAGAAAATAAAGCCATCGTCTCCAAACCCTTTTAATAAAACGACCCTGGATGAAGGAACCCCTCCATCACCAACAGTAGACAATACCATCGCGGTGGGCTCTAACACATTACTCGTTGTAGCAGCATTTAACCATTCTTGAAATTGAACGATTGGTGAAGCGGCCACATCTGTTTCGGACAAAGATGCTAATAAATACTCCTCTCGAATATGGGCGATGTCTTTATTTTCCAATATTTTAAACAATTAATTCTGTGGCCTATAATATTTTAACGCTTCGTCTTGAAGTTTTTGAATATTCATAATGCGTCGAGCGTCACTCGGGTGTGTACTCAAAAATTCTGGTGGCGCACCTCCACCTCCTGCGGACTTCGCTTCAGCCATGCGTTCCCAAAAAGCAATCGCTTCTTGTGGGTGATATCCAGCCATGGCCATAAATACTAATCCTAATCGATCTGCTTCAGATTCTTGATTTCTTGAATAACTCATTAATGCAAGTTGCCCACCTAAACCATACGCAGTATTAAGGACCGCTCTGGTGGTTTGAGAACGTTCAGCTGTCGCAACGTCTACTGCCACGCCACCTAATTGTGCTGCAATGGATTGAGACATTCTTTCAGAAGAATGCTTTGCAATCGCGTGCGCTATTTCATGCCCCATCACGGTCGCTAATCCCGCTTCCGTTTTGGTAACAGGTAAAATCCCTGAATAGACGGCCACTTTCCCTCCAGGCATGCACCATGCATTAATCTGATCGTCTTGTATCAGATTAAATTCCCAATCAAAATTATACTGATCCGCATATCCATTCTCATTTAAAAAAGTAGTTACGGCTTGCGCAATCCTTCCTCCCACTCTTTGTACTAATTGTGCTTGTGAAGAGTTTTTAACCACTTTCGTAGAAGGATCGCCTAAAAATTGTTGGTAGGCCAACACCGCTTCTTGTTGTAATGCGGATTCATCAACCAAACTTAATTGTCTTCTTCCTGTCAACGGAACCGTTGCACACGCTTGAATAACGAGGGCTGTTATCACAGCGAATAATAATCTTTGATAATTTTTCATGTAGTTTTGTTTATGTTGAAACACTTTCTGCTTTTCTTTTTCCAATTCCAAACAGATACACTTTGCTCTCTTTTCCCTTAAGTAAGCGTTCAATATTTTTTTGATGTGTTACCAAAATCAAAATGCAAATACATATTGCGTAAAGCAAAATAGATTTTACCGGAGAATGAAACCATAAAGCAATGCTAAATGGAAATGAAAAACCCGCTAAAATTGAACTCAATGACACGTATTTGGTCACCAGTAAAACAATCAGAAATACACTAACGCAAACCATTGCAGCTGGAAAATGTACAGCAAGGACCATTCCAAACAATGTGGCCACCCCTTTACCCCCACGAAAGCCTGCAAAAACAGGAAATAAATGTCCAACTACCGCGATTACTCCTAATGCTAACTTATAATTTACAAATTGGGCTGCGTCTTGAGGGCCGGTCACTGAAGGCCCAATAAAATAAGCCAAATTCGTGGCTGTAAACCCTTTTAAAATATCAATGATCATGACGATCACCCCAGCTTTTGTGCCTAAGACTCGAAAAGTATTCGTTGCGCCCGCATTTCCACTACCAAACTCTCTGACATCCACTCCATAAAAGGCCTGACCTATCCAAACAGCTGTCGGAATAGATCCAAATAAATATGCAAAGAGAACCGCCCCTATCAAAAAAATTGAAACCATGAATTGCTACTTTGTATTTTCTCTTATAATGAAGTGGCTTTCAAACTAATATCTAAACTCTTAACAGAGTGCGTCAATCCGCCAATGGATATAAAATCCACGCCTGCAAGTGCATAATCCCGTGCAGTAGCAGAAGTTATTCCCCCTGAGGCTTCCGTTACAAACTTCCCAGCAATTTTATCTACTGCAAGCTTTACGTCAATCGGAGTAAAATTATCGAGCATTATTCGATGTACACCTCCGATGGCTAAAACTTCATCAAGTTCCTTTTGATTCCTAACTTCGATCTCTATTTCTAAACTTTTTGAATGCATTTTAAGATATTCTTGGGCAGCATGAATCGCTTGTTGGATGCCACCCGCGTAATCGACGTGATTATCCTTAATCAAGATCATATCGTATAAACCAAATCGATGGTTTACACCTCCCCCAATTTTAACTGCTTTTTTCTCTAAGAATCGCAACAATGGGGTCGTTTTACGTGTATCTAAAACCTTCGTTTTCGTTCCCTCAAGTAATTTTACGATGCCATTTGTCACGGTAGCGATTCCACTCATTCTTTGCATAATATTTAACACCAATCGTTCTGCTGTTAAAATTGAATGAATATTCCCGGTGACTGTTAACCCAATGTCGCCATGCGATACCGGGTCCCCATCTTGAAGATATTGGGTAACCGAAAGCGTTGGATCCACCACCTGGAAAATGCAAACAGCTTCTTCAAATCCTGCCGCCACTCCTTGATCTTTGAAAATCAATTTGGCTGTACCTTGCTTATTTGCTGGAACAGTCGCAAGCGATGTGTGATCTCCATCCCCCACGTCTTCCATCAAAGCTTGTTTTATAAATGATATTAAGTGTAAATGCTCTTCTTGATTCATATGGTCAAAAGTAATAAATAACTTCTAAGAAGAGACGCAGATTTTGGAATAAAAATTACTCGATTCGTAATTCGGTTAATTGGTAGGTTTTATTTTCAGCAATTAATTTAATGGAAATTTTGAAACGTTGCTTCCGTGTATACAACTGAAAGACAACATACCTAAAATTCGGATTGTTATCGAGTATATGCACGACTTCATAGGAATGTGGCGGATAATTATTAAAAAATTCCATAAGTAATCGCTCTGTATGGACTTTAGAAAATACGCCTTCTCGGTGCTGCCAAGAGTACGAAAGCGTCGATGAAAAATAAGCTGAAATCGCTTTTGCATCGGCGTGTTGAAAATGGTAGAGAATTCCCTCCACGTCATGCGCCTTATTTACCTTAGGAGTTTGGTTTCCTATTGGGGAAATCAATATGACAATAATTAGAAAAATACCACTCCAAACATTCATTACCTTAATATTTAACAGGTCTTTAGGCCAAAAAAGTAATCCAAAAAACATGCCAGTTATTTAGGAAGATTTATGGATATTTGTAAGGTGGAAAAAAAAGTAGCTCTTATTATTCTAGATGGTCTTGGCATCGGGCAGCCCTCGACATCTAATGCAGTTTTCGTAGCCAATACACCGGTTCTGGACCAATTATTTAATCACTATCCGCATGCCACATTAGAGGCATCTGGTGAGGCCGTTGGGCTTCCTGTGGGACAAATGGGAAATTCAGAAGTTGGTCATATGAACTTAGGTGCAGGAAGGATTGTTTATCAAGAGCTTGGTCGCATAAATAAAGCGATTCAAGATGGTGAATTGCACCATAATCAAGTGCTGCAAGATGCATTTACCTATGCGAAATCTTCTAACAAAAAAGTGCATTTTATCGGCTTACTTTCGGACGGAGGAGTGCATGCGCATCTGGACCATCTAAAAGGACTTTGCGCAGCAGCCACAGAAGCAGGACTTGAAAAAAACCAGGTTTTTATACATGCATTTTTAGATGGACGAGACACCGATCCACAGGGCGGGATTCAATACTTGAGAGATCTCAATGCTTTTCTTAAAGACACCCATGCGGTCGGGCAAGTGGCATCGATCGTGGGCAGGTATTATGCGATGGATAGAGATCATCGCTGGGAAAGAGTTAAAGTTGCCTATGACCTCCTTGTGCATGGTGCAGGACGCGGATACGATGATTTAGAGGAAAGCATTTTGGAATCCTATGAAAATGGAGTGACGGATGAGTTTATTAACCCCATTTATCAACGAGATAAAGACGGAAATCCTTTGGCTATAATTGAAGCAAATGACGTGGTGATTTGTTTTAATTTTAGGACCGACAGAGGTAGAGAAATTACCATGGCTTTGTCTCAGCAAAATTATCCGGAATGGGAAATGAAGGCGCTGTCTTTGCATTACGTCACCATGACTTCCTACGACGAGACCTTTAAAATAAATGGTGTTTTATTTAATAAGGAAAACATCACCCATACCCTCGGAGAAGTCTTAGCAAATGCCGGAAAGTCACAGTTAAGAATTGCGGAAACAGAAAAATACCCGCATGTAACCTTTTTCTTTTCTGGTGGTCGAGAGGAAGCTTTCGCAAATGAAAGAAGGATTTTAGTCCCTTCACCAAAAGTGGCCACCTACGATATGCAACCTGAAATGAGTGCAAAAGGAATTGTGGAATCAGTGACCGCCCATTTGGCCGAAGAACAGCCAGATTGCATTATATTGAATTTCGCAAATCCGGATATGGTGGGTCATACTGGTGAATTTAATGCAGTTGTAAAGGCGGTGGAGACAGTGGATGAGTGTTTGGGAACCTTATTAAATAAATTTAGATCCCTTGGCTATAGCATCTTGATTCTTGCGGACCATGGAAATGCAGAATACATGAAAAACGAGGATGGAACGCCAAACACAGCGCATACTACAAATTTGGTTCCATTTATCGTCATGGACCCAGATGTGAATAAAGTGGAAAATGGAAAATTAGGCGACATTGCGACAACTATCCTGCACCTAATGGGCATTCCAATTCCGCTTCAAATGACAGGCAATACACTGGTTCATTAATAAACTCGAAGATGAAAAAAATGAAATACATGGTTATGATTCTTTGTCTGGCCGGATTCAGCAGTTATTCCTGTCAAACAAATTCGAATTCCATGAACGATCTGGATGCTGAAAAACCTTATTTTAGTTTAAATGAGTATTTCGATCAAGAAATTAAACGATTAACCCAACAAAACGATTCAATTTTTAAAATCGTATCTATAAATGGGAATGAAGAAGAAAAACGGGTCCATATAGCAGATTGGAATACTGAATTGGCGGCATTCAAAGAAGCCGACATCAATAAACCCTCTTGGAAATCCAGCTATCAAATCGTGCGTACGGATAGCACTTTGACTTATCAAAGCATGGAAGCTTCTTTAAAAACTAAAAAAATTGAAATTCTTTGGGGAGTTGACGAGCAGATTCAATCCCTGACCATTTATAATGAATTGGAAAACTGGATTTACAAATCCAAGGAAACATTGACCTATGTGCCTGATGAAAAATATGAAATTATAAAAGAACAGGCTATAAAAATTGTAGGTGATCAAAGATATACGATTAAGGGGCAGTTTACCACCGCCCCTTAATCGAAATTTTTCAAACCGAACATCGGATTATTTTAAGCTGAACATCAGATTATTTTAAATTATCCCGATACACTTGTGCTTTTTTGATTTCTCGGTCAATGTCCTTTCTATCCGGATAGGCTTTTAACACTTTTTGCAAATCAGCAATGGAAGCATTGTAAGCCTCTACGGCAGCCTGTTTATTATAATTTGCCGTTCCCGAAGTACCTAATAAAATACCCAAATCTCGGTAAGAAATGGCTCTATTCTGAAATAACTTAATGTCTTGATCATTTAAAGAAATCCCTTTCGTATAATCAGAAATTGATTGTTTCAATAAACTTTCACGGGCTGCAGAGGAAATTTCCGTAGAATTTTGGACCGCTAATAAATTATTTAATCGACCTCGGTAATAATAGGATCGTTCATCTTCCGGTCGTAAATCCACCACTCTTGAAAAAGAGGCCAAGGCCTTTTCATAATTCCCACTATGATACTGTGCATACCCTAACATATACATCACATTCGGATCGCTTCCTTCTGCCGGCAATGCCTTTTCTAAGTAAGTCGCAGCGGTCTTAAAATCCCCGTCTAATAAAGCTTTTTGACCTAAACGCACGTTTGGATTGGTCGGCGCCACTTCGTTAGACTGTGCAAGACTGGCTGTTGTAACGCTTGCAAGCGCAAAAATTAATGTGAATTTCCCCAGTATTCTTTTGATTTTCATATGTGCCAAAATTTATATCTAAATTACTAAACTAATACTCGGATACTCATGAAACAAATTTCATGCTAAAAATAAAAAATAAAGTTGGCATATCCCTTGCAATACTTAGGCAACTTGCGATTTTAACATCTTAAACCAGAAAAAGTACTGATTTAACTGTCAAAATGTCTGCAATTACTGAATTTGACGTACAAATATTAACATATCATTACAAAAAAGATTTACATGAGCAGTTTTGACACATTTGACTTTAAAAATGCCATTCCAATAATTAACGAAGAAACCGAGTTTTTTCCCTTGTTAAATCAACAAGATGAAGACGATCTAAAGGAGGAGGATTTACCTGAGGAACTTGCAATTCTACCCTTAAGAAATACTGTTTTATACCCAGGAGTGATCATTCCCATTACAGTTGGGCGGGATAAGTCAATTAAATTGATCAAAGAAGCCTATAAACAAAGTAAAATTATTGGGGTGGTGGCCCAAAGAGAAATGAATGTGGAGGATCCGGATTTTAATGATTTATATCAAATTGGGACCGCCGCAGTCATCATTAAAGTCTTACAAATGCCTGATGGGAACACCACTGTCATATTGCAAGGCAAGCAACGATTTAGAATGGAGAGTTTAATCCAAAATGATCCTTACATCATTGCGAAGACATCTTATATAGCAGAAAAGAAATCAAAACAGAATAAAGAATTTAATGCCATTATTTCATCCGTGAAAGAAATGGCTTTGCAAATCATACAGTTATCACCCCATGTGCCCAGCGAAGCAGGCATTGCAATACAAAACATTGAAAGTCCCAATTTTTTAATCAACTTTATCTCTTCCAACCTAAATGCTGAATTGGCATTAAAACAAGAAATTTTGGAGTTGATTGATTTAAAAAAGCGGGCTTCAAAGGTGCTTGAGCAGTTAACCAAAGAGCTCCAGATTTTAGAATTAAAAGCACAAATTCAAAATAAAGTTCGAGGCGATTTAGATAAGCAACAACGAGATTATTTTTTAAGTCAACAGTTAAAAACGATTCAAGAAGAATTGGGTGGCAATACTCCTGACCTTGAAATCGAAGAACTTAAAAGAAAATCGAAGAACAAAAAATGGAGTGAAACGGTCAGTCAGCATTTAAACAAGGAACTTGATAAATTAGCAAGGATAAACCCCGCAGCAGCCGATTACTCCGTTCAAGTAAACTACCTTGAGTTATTAATTGACTTACCTTGGGGAGAAACGAGCAAAGATAACTTTGACCTGAATCGTGCAAAGAAAGTCTTGGATAAGGACCATTATGGATTAGAAAAAGTAAAAAAACGCATCATTGAATATTTGGCCGTGTTGAAGTTAAAAAACAACATGAAAGCTCCGATTATTTGCTTGGTGGGGCCTCCAGGTGTGGGTAAAACTTCCTTAGGAAAATCGATTGCGCAAGCGCTCGGAAGAAAATACACGAGGATGGCTTTAGGTGGAGTTCGCGATGAGGCTGAAATCCGAGGGCATCGTAAAACATACATTGGAGCCATGCCGGGTCGAATCATTCAATCCATCAAAAAAGCGGGAACTTCGAATCCAGTATTCGTTTTAGACGAAATCGATAAAGTTGGTAGCGATTTTAGGGGCGATCCTTCATCGGCGCTGTTAGAAGTGTTAGATCCAGAGCAAAACAATTCGTTCTATGATCATTATTTAGAATTGGATTACGATTTGTCCAAAGTGATGTTTATCGCTACCGCAAACTCGCTAAGTACCATTCAACCTGCCTTATTGGATCGTATGGAAATCATAGAAGTGAATGGATATACGATCGAGGAAAAAGTGGAAATTGCGAAAAGACATTTAGTTCCAAAGCAACGTGAAATGCATGGTTTGGCGGCCAATCAGTTTACGATTCGACCAAAATTAATCGAAAAGATCATCGAAGAGTACACCCGTGAATCTGGAGTCCGCGGGTTGGATAAAAAAATAGGATCGATCATTCGAGGACAGGCTACCAAAATAGTCATGGAGGAGGCCGTTCCTAATTCGATTAATGAGCAGATGATCGAAGAAATCTTAGGCGCACCAATTTTTGACAAAGATATTTACGAGGATAATTCGGTGGCCGGTGTGGTGACTGGTTTAGCGTGGACGCAAGTAGGTGGAGATATTTTATACATTGAGGCAAGTTTGAGTCCTGGGAAAGGGAAAGTTACTTTAACAGGAAACTTAGGTGACGTCATGAAAGAATCCGCAAGCATTGCACTCGCCTACCTCAGATCGCATGCCGCAGATTTTGATATTCAGGATGAGGTATTTGAAAAATGGGATGTGCATATTCACGTGCCCGCTGGCGCGACACCGAAAGATGGGCCATCTGCGGGTATTACAATGTTAACTGCATTGGCTTCTGTCTTTACCCAACGGAAAGTGAAGGAAAAATTAGCCATGACTGGTGAAATCACCTTAAGAGGCAAGGTGCTGCCTGTGGGCGGAATTCAGGAAAAAATTCTCGCAGCAAAACGAGCAAACATCCGTGAAATTATTTTATCTGAATCGAACAGAAAAGACATATTAGAAATTAAAGCGGATTACGTAAAAGATTTAACTTTCCATTATGTGCGTGAAATGAAAGAAGTTATCAAATTAGCACTTTTAGAAGAAAAAGTTAAAAACCCGAAAAATCTTAGCAGGTAATTTTTAAAAATTGATTGCTAATTGGTATTTTTTATAATACATTTGGGAAACCATCACATTAAAAAAACAATATGTTGACCGAATCGCTGATTATATTAGCGCTAATTTTGTTAAACGGGGTCTTTTCTGCAGCAGAAATTTCGATCGTATCCAGTCGTAAAGCCAGGTTACAAGTTTTATCAGATAAAAAAAATGCAGCAGCGAAGCAAGTTCTTAAATTAAAAGATTCGCCAAATCGATTCTTATCAACTGTACAAATTGGCATAACCCTTATTGGAATTCTAACCGGTATGTTCGGGGGATCCATGTTAGCCCTTCGTTTGGACGCCCATTTGAATGAAATTGCATGGTTAGCTCCATATAGCAGTGAAGTTTCCGTGTTCATTGTGGTATTAATCATTACCTTTTTAACTTTGGTGTTAGGTGAATTGGTACCAAAAAGAATCGGCTTAGCCATTCCTGAAAAATATGCGATGGTAATCGCCTACCCGATGGATGTCTTGAGTAAAATCACAGCACCCTTTGTTTGGTTACTGAGCGCGACCACCGAAATGATAGTTCGATTATTAAACATTAAAGTCACTAAAAACGCTGTCACAGAGGAAGAAATCAAAGCGATGGTGGACGAAGGTGCAGACAGTGGGGCCATTGAAGACATCGAGCATGAAATTGTAGATCGTGTCTTTAGTTTAGGCGACAAACGAGCCATCAATTTAATGACTCACCGAAGTAATCTAGTCTGGCTGGACCTTACAGATGATTACGCCGAACATCGTCAAACGATTATAGAAAGTGGGCACACGGTTTACCCGGTTTGCGAAAATGGATTGGATAATATCGTGGGGATGGTGCATATCAAATCTTTATTAAACGAGTATTTAATAGAACAACCCATTAATTTAAAGAACTTACTACAGCCTTTAAATTACGTCCATGAAAATAGTTCTGCCTATAGTATTTTAAACAAATTTAAAACCTCCCGGATCCATCAAGCCATCGTATTGGATGAATATGGTGCATTGCAAGGAATTGTGACCATGAATGATATTCTCAGTGGACTGGTGGGCAATATTTCCGAAGATGAGGACCACGATGGCCCAGAGGTGATCATCCGTGAGGACGGCAGTATGTTAATCGATGGACAATATCAAATTGATGAAATCTTAGAAAAATTAGGCATTGAGATAACGGAAGACGAAGAAGAAGAGGAAGATTTAGGCACTATTAATACGATTGCCGGATTAATCCTACTAAAATTAGGGCATGTACCTAAAGCTGGAGAAAAGTTCCATTGGAAGGGGTATGATTTTGAAGTCATGGATATGGATGGAAATCGAATAGATAAAGTATTAGTGTCCCTTACTTCGGATCATTAATGCTTAATACAAATCTTTTCGGGTTTTTTAATATCTTTTGGCTTCAACGCATTCTTTGCGCGCAAACTTTACCGAAATCACTGCGTAACCTTCGCTTATATTAGTTCATGCTGATATAAAATCGCTTCCATTTCCTTTTGAAGGCTTAGGGCCTCCGCACGAGCTTTTTCAGCGAAATCCCTCCCGTTAGAGGCATAAATAATGGATCTTGTAGCATTCACTAATAATCCAATATCTGAATTTAATCCGTATTTACACACTTCGTCTAACTTCCCACCTTGAGCTCCCACGCCCGGCACGAGCAAAAAATGATCAGGTGCATACTTTCTGATTTCTGCAAAAAGTTCTCCCCGGGTAGCACCTACCACATACATAAGGTTTTCGATCGATCCCCAAGCATTCACCTTTTCGATCACGTCCTGGTATAAATGTAAGCCAGAAGATGCATCCTTATTTAATTGAAAATCTAAGCCTCCTTGATTAGAAGTTAAAGCTAAAACGATCGTCCACTTATTTTCGTAATTCAAAAATGGAATAATGGAATCACTCCCCATGTAGGGTGCGACTGTAATAGCATCAAAACCCAAACCGGAAACTTGTTCATCGAAAAATGCTTTTGCATACATCGTGGAAGTATTTCCAATATCTCCGCGTTTTGCATCCGCAATACTTAAGCAATTTTTAGGTAAATATTCCCAAGTTTTTTGCAAGGATTCCCAACCTTTCACCCCCCTACTTTCAAAAAAAGCGATGTTTGGTTTATAAGCTACGCAAAGATCTTGGGTCGCATCTATTATCTCTTTATTAAATGCAAATATTGGATCTTCATGATCCAACAAATGCGATGGAATTTTGCTAATATCTGTGTCCAATCCAACACAAAGAAATGATTTCTTTTCTTTGATTTGTTGAATCAAATGCTTTCTATTCATATCCGTTAAATCTGAAAATTATGCCCTTAATCTGAAAATTATTCGTTGATTAACTCTGTAATAAAATCAAAAACTTCCTTCCTTCCGTAATCCGCCATCCCCTCGTGCTTCGCAGCAATTTTACCGTTCTTATCAAGTATGACTGTTGTAGGAATGGAATTCCCTAACCATTGACCTGGAATAGCGCTTTTAGCCACATGAACTGGCAAGTTTAACTTTCTTTTCACCATAAATTGCTCCGCACTAATCATTTGATTATCCACATCGACCAATAGGAAAACGACTTGATCATTGTCTTTGAACTTATTGTATAATTTTTCAATGGATGGCATTTCTGCAATGCAGGGCGGACACCAAGTGGCCCAAAAATTCATAAAAACGACTTTTCCTTTCAAATTTGCAGCATCGACTTCTTGCCCTTTATTATCAATAAAATATACAGGAGGTTGATTATTTGTAAGTTCATTTTCAGCGACATCCGCCACTTCATTCACGGTTTCTGCTTCGATTACTTTTTCAGCTGGTTGTTCCAAATTCGGCTTAAAAAAACCAATTTTCATCAGTCCTTGACTGACCCAAGCTTTGGTATCTGGACTAAAAATCATTAATAACACAAACCCAATCAAGGCAGCGTTAATAATATGTCCTAATTTTATTTTTGAAAACATAGATGCTAATTTATACTTTTTAACTTAATTTTTGTTCAACGATTTCCCCCGACACACCCATGCCAAACAGTGCAAAATCGTATTTTATAGGGTCTATTGGATCCATTTTTTTCAATGTTTCGGTCAATAACAATGCCGTTCTCCAATTAACTTGCTTCCTATCTATCAAACCCAATGCACGAGCGACTCGTTCTACGTGAATATCAAAAGGACAGATCAATTCTGACATCTTTATTTTGTTCCAAATTCCAAAATCTACCCCGTTCGCATCTTTCCGTACCATCCATCTTAAAAACATATTTAGACGTTTACAAGTTGAATTTTGAGCGGGTGAAGAGATGTGTTTTCTGGTTCTAATCGGATATTCAGGAATAGAGAAAAAATAGGATCTAAAATTATTAAGTCCGGTTTCCAAGCTATATGTTGTCTGATCCCCATTCGGAAACACACAATGATTAAAATAGCAGACTGGCGAAGCTCCTTCCAGGCTTTCCGTCCACTCAAATGAAGGATTCGAAATTCCTGAAGTCTGAGTCGTTACTTCTATAAAAGCGGGGTTGAATTCTGAAACCGGTTTTCCTATTGTAAATGCGTCTTCTAAAGAATCAAATTGCTGATAATGCCTATGTAGAAATTCCACAAAATACAATAAATCAGTATCATTAAAGGTCCTGTGTTTAAACCCAAGGAGCGCCTTCAAATCTACTTCGCGATGGTTTTTTACAAAATCCCAAGGAGCATGATCCATACGCTCCATTAACTCCCGACACTTATTAATAATGGTTTTACGCTGCCCCCAAGCTAAAATCGAAGCAAAAAATCCTGCCACTTCAATATCTCGAGGGTTTGAATAGCCATGAGGAATACTGATCGGATCATTTTCTATGAAATTAGGCTGATTGAATTCCTCCACCTTCTGATCCAGCAATGCTTTTAAATCCTGATATTTTTCTTCGGTTAAAATCACCTCAAGGCTTGCTCCAAATCCGCAATTAAATCTTCTACATCTTCCACACCCACACTAATTCTTAACAAATTATCCACCACACCAGCTTCTTCTCGAATTTCTTTTGGAATGGAAGCGTGCGTCATGGTCGCTGGATGGTTGATTAATGATTCTACACCCCCTAATGATTCCGCTAAAGTGAATACATTAAAATTAGAAGCAATCTCGAACGTTCTTTCCAAGTCCGCATCTTTCAACACGATCGACACCATCCCACCAAAACCGCGCATTTGCTTTTTAGCGATTTTATGGCCTATATGCTCTTCAAAACCTGGCCAGTACACTTTTTCGATTAAAGGGTGATTTTTAAGATATTTCGCTATCACTTCCGCATTCTCACAATGCGCCTTCATTCGTAAGTGAAGCGTTTTAATCCCACGTAAAACCAAAAAACAATCTTGTGGACCTGGCGTTCCTCCACATGCATTATAATAAAAGTAAAGTTGGTCGTATAAATCTTTCCGATTCACCACCAATCCACCCATCACCACATCGGAATGTCCAGCTAAATATTTAGTAACCGAATGCATCACAATGTCCGCACCCAAGTCTAATGGATTTTGCAAATAGGGCGATGCAAAGGTATTATCCACCGCTAACAGAACATTATTTGCTTTCGCAATTTCTGCAATCGCTGCGATGTCCGCCATTTGCAAAGTCGGATTCGTCGGAGTTTCCAACCAAATCAGTTTCGTGTTTTCATTGATTTTATCCGCAATGTTTTTAGGCTCATACGGATCCACAAAATGAAATTTTACACCAAACTTTTGATAGACTTTCGTAAACAAACGATACGAACCACCGTACAAATCATTTCCAGTAATGACTTCATCTCCTGGCTTTAGCATCCTAATAACCGCTTCCGTAGCCGCCATCCCGCTTGAAAACGCCAAACCATAGTTACCATTTTCTAACGCAGCCAAACAATCCTCTAAGGCTTTTCGAGTCGGATTATTCCCCCGAGAATAGCCGTATCCTTTGTGTTGCCCCGGAGAGGCCTGTTTGTAGGTAGAGGTTTGGTAAATCGGCGTCATCACCGCCCCAGTCGTTGGATCCGCCTCTTGTCCAGCATGAATCGCTTTGGTTGCAAATTTATAGTTCATGGCCCTATTTTTAATATGCTTATGTTTTTAATATGCTCGCGCAAACAACACTCGTTTTTTTGAAGGTTTACCCGTGTATATACAAGTTCCTTCTTCCTCTTTTGCGTCAAGCGGAATACAACGAATCGTCGCCTTAGTTTCTTCCTTAATTTTTTTCTCCGTTTCTACCGTTCCATCCCAATGCGCAGCGACAAATCCACCTTTTTCATCCAAAACTTGCTTGAATTCTTCATAGGAATTCACTTCTGTAGTATGTTCGGCTCTAAAATTAAAAGCTTTGTTATAAATACTTTCCTGTATGGTATCTAGCATGGAAATCACACGCTCCTTCAAACCTTCTTGGGAAACGGTTTCCTTGGTTTGCGTATCTCTTCTGGAAAGTTCCACCGTGCCATTTTCTAAATCCCTGCCCCCTATTGCTATGCGCAAAGGCACCCCTTTTAATTCCCATTCAGCAAATTTAAAACCAGGACGTTGTGTATCACGATCATCAAATTTTACAGTAATTCCCAAAGGCTTTAGATCAGCAATTAATTGGTCTGCTATCGCACCAATTTTTGCTAATTCTTCCTGCGTTTTATAAATAGGCACGATAACCACATGAATCGGCGCCAATTTTGGAGGCAATACCAATCCTTGATCATCCGAATGCGCCATGATCAACGCCCCTATCAAGCGAGTGGACACCCCCCAAGAAGTGGCCCAAACATGATCTAATTTCCCTTCTTTGGTCGTGAATTTAACATCAAAAGCTTTCGCAAAATTTTGCCCCAAAAAATGAGAAGTACCTGCTTGTAAAGCTTTTCCGTCTTGCATCAGCGCTTCAATACACAAGGTATCCAAGGCTCCCGCAAATCGTTCGTTTTCTGTTTTATTTCCTTTTACGACCGGGAGCGCCATCCAATTTTCAGCAAAATTCGCATACACTTCAAGCATTTGATTTGCTTCCGCAATGGCTTCTTCAGCAGTTGCGTGAGCAGTATGCCCTTCCTGCCATAAAAATTCGGCCGTTCTTAAGAACAAACGAGTACGCATTTCCCAACGCACGACATTCGCCCATTGATTCACCAAAATCGGCAAATCACGATAGGATTCGATCCATCCTTTATACGTGTTCCAAATTATGGTTTCAGAAGTCGGACGTACGATTAATTCTTCTTCCAATTTCGCGTCTTCATCCACGACTATTTGACCGTTTCCGTCATTTTTTAGACGATAATGAGTCACTACAGCACATTCAGTCGCGAAACCTTCCACATGGGAAGCTTCTTTTGAAAAAAATGATTTAGGAATAAAAATGGGGAAATATGCATTGCTGTGTCCTGTATCTTTAAACATTTGATCTAATACGGCTTGCATTTTCTCCCAGATCGCATACCCATAGGGTTTAATGACCATACAGCCACGAACCGCTGAGTGTTCTGCTAAATCTGCTTTTACTACTAATTCATTATACCATTGCGAATAATCTTCTGCCCTGCTAGTGATTCCTTTACTCATTTTATAATTGTGATGATTTTTAATAAATAACAAATATACGTTTGTTTCACGAAATGGGGAATAATTTTTGTATTCCAATTAAACCTCTGTAATCAATTTTCGTCTAACCCTTAAAGGGTTAATCTTTTCAAAAACAAAAGGAGTGCAAGATGAAAAGCAATTTATTGATAATTAGCATTATAAGTATCTCGAGTCTATTTTTATTTGGAGCCTGTGCTTCTTATAAAACAGGCACTTTCCAAGACGATTTGTATCAGTCACGTGCGAAAGCAGTAGAAAAACCATATTTAAGTCCAGATTATTACTATGATTCAAGTGAGGATCAGGTAGAGTTGGACGAGTACACCGATGATTATTATGACGATGATTACGTAGATGGTGGTTATTATACGGATGAATATGCAGATTCGGAATATGCGAAACGATTTAATCGCTTTTACTATCCGACTCAAGGAGCCAGCTATTTTGACCCTTATTACGACCCAGTCTATTTTGGTTACAACCCGTATTTCTCTTATTATGATCCTTGGTTTTATGGTATGTCCTCGCATTGGGGGTATGGAATCGGCATAGGATTTTACTCTTCATTTTATCGACCAAGTTACTATTGGAGCTGGGGAATGTTTCCATCTTATGGGCGAAATTATTGGGGCCCTTACTCCTATTCTCGTTGGGGATACGACCCATATTATGGATTTGGAAATTATTACGGACCTGGTTATCCTGGAAATTATTACGGTGGGGGAATTCGCAGAGACATGATCGTACGATCGAATTCGCGTGACCAGACAAATGTACGTTCTTCCAGAAGTGCTACACGTGTTTCGAGTAATGCAGTAGCTAGATCCATTGAAGGCCGCATCGCTTCTCGTGAAAACAACCAGGGGGTTCGAAGAACCGAAGGGACGCGGAATGCTGGAGAAGTATCAGATGGAAGAGGAACAATAGGTAGAGAACCGGTAGCAGGTCGCAGCTCTGCAGCAGGCCGTACCCAAACTGGAACGATTTCAAGGGGGACGACTTCTCGTACAAATACACCAAATACTGTGCGTCCATCAGGCAGTACAGATACAAGAAATACAGTTCGACCAGGAAGCTCGTCGAATACACGCCCAACCAGTGTACGTCCAACTACAACTCGACCTACAAATTCAGGTTCAAATAGCGTGCGTCCAAGTGCTACAAGACCTAGTTCAGCTCGTCCGGCCACCACAACCAGACCAAGTACAGCAAGGCCAACTACGAGTAGACCTACAACGAGCAGACCAACTACAAGTAGACCTGCAACGAGTAGACCTGCTGCGGCTCCTTCAAGTGGTTCATCAAGAA
>CAYTDM010000001.1:0-9935 GCA_964436635.1 uncultured Sphingobacteriaceae bacterium | reverse complement strand
AGTAGACCTGCAACGAGTAGACCTGCTGCGGCTCCTTCAAGTGGTTCATCAAGAAACACACCTTCAAGAGAAACATCGGTGGCTCCATCTCGTTCAAGTACTTCGGGCTCATCCAGTAGTAGTAGTTCAAGCTCAACACGATCGACGAGCAGTAGCAGTAGTTCAAGAACCGGTAGCAGAGGAAATTAGTAACATATATTTCAGATTTTCATGAAAAAGAAGTGGATATTAAATAGTGTTGTAAGTATTGGATTTCTGTTTAACACGCAATTTGCGATGGATGCGTCTGCTCAATATTTGAGTGAGGTATTAAGAGTATCACAGAAAGAGGTTGGAGCGACAGCTCGATTCAAAGCTTTAGGAAATGCACAAACTTCATTGGGTGGTGATTTAAGTTCCATTGCAGGAAATCCTGCAGGAATTGGTTTTTTCAATCAGTCAGACTTTGGTTTTACATTGGACTATTTGGGCGATCGAAACCAAACAACTTACTTTGAATCAAAAAATAATTACTCCTTTGATAAGGTAGGATTTAACCAAATCGGTGGCGTATTTAATTTCCCTGCAAGAAAAGCAGCTGGAAGTGATTTAGAATCTGGTTGGTTAAATTTTAACATAGGTATGGGCTATTACAAAACGAGTGATTTAAATAGCGCTGTGGGATATGCAGGCGTCAACCCAAGTTCGACGTTTGTTCATTTTTTGGCGGATCAAAGAGATATACATCAAGGTGTAGAGGGAGATTTTGGATGGGAATCCTTCTTACTTGATTATAACAACAATAATCCAGCGAATTCTTATCATTATCCTTCCGTTTTAGAGGGCAATAATGCACAAAAGAACACTATCAATGACCGAGGTTATTCATCGAGTACTTACCTATCTTTTGGTTCCAATTATAGCAATAAACTATATATTGGAGCTTCCATTGGATTGACCTCTTTCAAGTTCAACAGTACCCAGGTTTTTAACGAAGATGGCTATACAAAAAGCTATGATGATATTTACAGAGAAAACCCAAGCTCTGAGTTTTTGAATCCAAATGAAGATGCTTATCAATTCTTAGAAGCAGAATATTCTTTGGCCTATCAATTTCAACAAGCTTCTCGTGGTACGGGCGTAAATGCAACCCTTGGTTTTATTTACAAACCTATTCCTTCCGTTAATATTGGATTATCGGCGACTACTCCTACTTGGTACCAAATCTCGGATGAAGGTAAAACGTTTATGGATGTTTGGTATTATGATAATGCACAAGCAACAGAATCGTTTTTCACCTATAATTCAGATGAGATTACCGACTATTTAGACTATCGAGTTAAAACTCCATATAGATTAAATGGTGGGATTTCAACCCTGTTTAACGGTGGCTTAATTGCATTCGATTTGGAATATGTCGATTATAACAGCATGCATTTTTCTGCAAGCAATTCACTTACTTCAAGTGTGAAAGAAAATCTGGATCGTGAGATGAATGCCCAAATAAAAGACACATATAGCAGTGCGCTCAACTTAAAAGTAGGTGCAGAATACATGTTTGCAGAACAAATATTAGGAAGAATTGGTTACGTAAATCAAGGTTCTCCATATAAAGACGCCGATTTAACTACAGAAATTGTATCTGCTGGGCTGGGTTATAGAATGGGGAATATGTATGTGGATTTAACTTACCAAAACGTCAATCAAAATTATTCCAGCACACCTTATCAATTTGACACAAACTTCTGGAATGAGTATGAAATACCGACCGCATCCATCAAGAACATGCGTCACCATGCCTATCTAACTGTTGGATTTAAATTCTAATCATGGTAGTTCCCGGTAATTTATTATTATCAGAACCATTTATGATGGATCCAACTTTTCAACGATCCGTGGTATTAGTTTGTGAACACGATGAAGTAGAAGGGAGTTTTGGTTACCTATTAAATCGACCGACTGATTTAATGTTAAGTGAGGTTTTAGAGGAAGATTTAAGCACGGATTTTCCTGTGTTCGTAGGAGGTCCTGTGGGGCTTGACACCTTGCATTATATTCACACCAAAGGAAACTTGATTCCAGAATCTCAACAGATCAATGAACAGCTTTTTTGGGGAGGTGATCTCGAAGTAATAGTCAATATGCTTGTGGACGGATCATTGAATTTAAATTCAATAAAATTCTTCATAGGCTATTCAGGTTGGGAGCCCAATCAATTAAAAGAAGAGATGGATCTACGATCGTGGATCACCTGTAAAAGTTACCACCCAGATATTCCATTTTTAATGGAAGCAGAAGATTTATGGAAAGAAGTTCTCGTCGCTATGGGGCCAAAATTTGCCCATGTAGCAAACTTTCCCATTGACCCAAGATTAAACTAATAAGAGCAGAAGCCTTAAAAATAAAAAAGCACCATCCTGATAGAATGGTGCTTTAGTTTTATTCGCGGGGTGGATAATCGGGCTCGAACCGACGACCCCCAGAACCACAATCTGGTGCTCTAACCAACTGAGCTATACCCACCGTGAATTGGTTTGCGAAAGTACCAAGATTCTTTATATTTTGCAAAGAAAATTTGAATTTTTATCCAATTAATTTTGCGCTCCGCTTAATAAATTGCGTCAATTCTTGGCCAGTTAATAAGCCCTTAGATAACAAAGCCAAATCAAATGCCTGTTTAGCAATATCTTTGCTCATTCCATCCTCTTGCTCTTCATTCAAAATTTTAGCCATTAATGGATGGTTTCCATTTACAGTAACTTTATATTGATCGGGAATATTTCCATAAAAACCCATGCCACTTCCGCTCGTTTGCGACATTTCCTTCATTCTGCGCATAAATTCATCGGCAGTAATCGTTACTGGAAGCTCGTCTTCAGGCAAGGCTTCCACCACCACTTGCATGTGTTGGTTATTAATGGCGCCCTCAAACACGCTTGTGACTTGCTTGACTTGATCCTCCGATAAACTTAAGGTCAAGGCTTGATCCTTTTGGATGAGTTTATCCATTACATCAGCGTCCACACGTTTCAATAACACCTTTTCGTTTTTTCGTTCCAAATAAGAAACAAAATGCGAATCAATCGGAGAATCTAACAGCAATACTTCATACCCTTTCGCCTTGGCAGAGCTAATAAACGCGTCCTGTTGATCTACATGATTTGCGTATAGCCAAACCAGGTTACCATCTTTATCTGTTTGCAAATCCTTTACAAGCTCTTTAAACTCTTTAATGGTAAAGTATTCGTTATTGGTGGTCTTTAATAAACAAAAATCATCTGCTTTTTCAGCAAATTTCTCTTCGCTTAGCATTCCGTATTTCACAAATAGACTGATGTCATTCCATTTCTCTTGGAAACCTTTGCGATCTGACTTATAAATCTCAGCCAATTTATCCGCAACCTTTTTCGTAATGTGCGCATTGATTTTTTTCACATTTCCATCGGACTGCAAAAAGCTTCTTGAAACGTTTAATGGAATATCTGGAGAATCAATCACTCCATGCAACAGCATTAAAAATTCAGGAACTACATCTTTCACTTCATCGGTAATGAAGACCTGTCTCGAGTATAACTTAATTTTATTCTTTTGGACTTCGAAATCATTTTTCAGTTTCGGGAAGTAAAGAATTCCTGTTAAGTTAAATGGATAATCCACATTTAAATGAATCCAAAATAATGGTTCATCGATAGAGTAAGGGTATAATTCACGATAAAACGCTAAATAATCTTCGTCCTTTAATTCGGCAGGTTGTTTCACCCAAGCTGGGCGCGTGATATTGATAATATTGTCTACTTCTATAGCTTTATATTTAGGTTTTCCTTCATCATCTTGACCATCTTCTACCGATTCCGTTTTCGTGCCAAATCGAATCGGCACAGGTAAAAATTTACCATATTTATCCAGAATCTCACCTAATCGAGCTTTATTCAAAAACTCCTCTGACTCTTCATTGATATGTAAAATAATGTCTGTACCACGTTCTGTTTTTGAACCTTCAGAAATTTCATAACTCGTCGAACCATCACAAGTCCATCGTACAGGAACTGCACCTTCTTGGTAAGACAAAGTTTGTATTTCCACCAAATTCGCCACCATAAAGGCAGAATAAAATCCCAATCCAAATCGGCCAATAATTTCATTCGCATCTTTAGATTCTTTGAATTTTTCTACAAATTCAGTCGCACCCGAAAACGCAATTTGGTTAATGTATTTTTTGACCTCCTCCCCAGTCATTCCGATTCCACGATCTGAAATGGTAATGGTTTTGGCTTTTTCATCAAAAGATACGTCAATCGTCGTGTTGCCCAATTCACCTTTAAATTGGCCTAAAGCAGCCAAACGATTCAATTTTTGGGTAGCATCGACTGCGTTCGAAACTAATTCTCTTAAGAAAATCTCGTTATCTGAGTATAAGAATTTTTTGATAACCGGAAAGATATTCTCGGTATGAATAGAAATATTCCCTTTTTCGTTCATGCTCATAGCTTAAATCTTATTTTTGATCTATGAACCATCCGTATCAATTGCCATTCCATCCTTGAACAAACGTTGATTAAGCGATTCAAACAGTCAGCTTGACAGGACAATCTGACATTTACAGGAGATTTACTCGATCTTGTAATTGTTTTGACAGCGTGTTGAAGTATCTTTTTTGTTCATATCCCATGACCCATTGTATGCCTTTAATCGCATTCGTGAGAAAAATTTCGTCCGCTTCCAGAAGGATTTGAGGTTGAATTTTTGCCTCGACAATGGTTTTACCCATTTCCTTAGCAATTTTAATGACCGCCCGGCGCATAGTCCCATCGACACAGCCCTCACTTAAGGCAGGTGTGTAAATAGCATTGTTGTAACAAACAAAAATGTTGGAAGATAGCGTTTCACAAAGCCTTCCTTCTTGATTCAACAAGATGACCTCATCAAACCCTTGTTGCTTACGAAATAATCCAGCCAGCACAAATGGCAAGCAATTAATGGATTTTAGATTAGATAAGGGATAGGTTGGTTTGTATTGCTCAGTATACAGCCCGACTCGCAATCCGGCCTGTTTTCCAATTTTATCGCTTTCAGGAATAATAGGCATGCTTTGAATCACCCATTCAGGAGTGTTGCTAATGGGGCTATAAAAGCCTCCTCCAGATCTAAAAAACTGCATACGAATCCTATTCAACTGATGAATGGATTCATTTTTATTTAAAAGTTTGGAAACAAGCTGATGAATCGTTTCGGCATTAAATCGTTCTGCATGCTCAAATTTCAACACGTTAAATGCGTGTTGAATGCGAGCCACATGATCCGACAGATTTCGAATGCCATTCGGACGCCAAAGCATGGTTTCAAAGACCCCATCTCCATATCGAAACGCTCTATTCTCAGCAGTAATTACGGCTTTGTTCTCTAAAAAGAATTGATCGTTAAAATAGATGTATTTACCCTGCATGACTGTAATTTCTCCACTTTTCTAAACATTGAGCGAAATCTGAAGGAAGTTCTGATTCGAATTCTAAGCGTTTTTTAGACACTGGATGGATGAATCCTAAATTTTTAGCGTGTAAGGCTTGACGAGGTAAGAGTGAAAAACAATTTTCTACAAACTGTTTATACTTACTGAATAAGGTACCTTTCAGAATTTGATCGCCGCTATAAGTCGCATCATTAAATAAGGGATGTCCTATGGATTTCATATGCGCCCTGATTTGGTGCGTTCTTCCGGTTTCTAATTGGCATTCGATCAAGGTTACATATTTAAATCGCTCGATGACCTTATAGTGAGTAACAGACCACTTACCCATGGATTCGTCCTCATAGACAGCCATTACGCGGCGATCCTTTATACTTCTTCCAATATAGCCAGTAACTGTTCCATCGGTATCCAAATCTCCCCATACTAAGGCCACGTACTTCCTGGTGATGCTATGGTCATAGAATTGCTTTGCCAAATAAGTCATCGCCCATTCATTCTTCGCAATGACGAGCAGACCACTGGTGTCTTTATCAATACGATGTACCAAACCTGGTCGTCCATCATTGCCAGGCATTTGTGGCAACTGATTAAAATAATACACCAAGGCATTCACCAGGGTTCCCGTATAATTATTAAATCCTGGATGCACCACCATCCCCGCTTCCTTATTTACAATAAGTAAGTCATCATCTTCATACTCGATATTTAATGGAATATTTTCAGGATAGACTTCCGTATCGCGTGGAGGATGCGGAAGAACCACAGAAATTTCATCCAATGGCTTTACCTTATAACTGGATTTGATTTCCTGATTATTCACTAACACAGATCCTGCTTCGATCGCATTTTGTATGCGATTTCTTGACGCATTTTCAATGCGATGCATTAGAAATTTATCTATTCGAAGTAAAGACTGTCCTTTGTCAACGATGATCCGGAAATGTTCATATAACTCTTGATCCTCGGAATCTTGTATTGGGGAAACATCTGGTCCGCTCATTCGACAAACTTAGATAAATTCGATTTCAAATGCAATTTCCAAATTAGATTATTATGTTTGTTTGTTGCACAAAAACTAAGAAATTTTATGATCGACTCCCTCCTACTTCCGACGCCCATACAAGACATTACTCACTTGTTTCCGTGCGATGGGAAGATCAGCGTTCATATTAAGAGAGATGACTTAATTCACCCTTTTATTTCTGGAAATAAATGGAGAAAATTAAAGTATGTGATCGCGGAAGTCCAAAAAAGAAATGCTGATGGTGTCGTCACTTTTGGTGGGGCCTATTCGAATCACTTGTTGGCTACGGCCTGTGCTGGCGCAATGTTTAATATAAAAACCATCGGCTTTATTCGTGGAGATTCTTTCACCAGCAATCCTGTACTTAGTTTATGTCGTATATATGGAATGGATTTGAGGTTTGTGGATCGAGGCTCCTATAAGAATAAGCGGGCATTGTATGAGGCTTTTTGCGTGCAAGAGCCAAATCATGATTATGAATTTGTGGATGAAGGTGGAGCCCATCCTTTGGCACTAAAAGGCTGTGAGGAAATCGTAGAAGAAATTCAACATGAGGGTCGCTCCTACGATCATATTTTTTGTGCCTGTGGCACGGCGACTACCATAGCGGGCATTTCGAAAGCTGTGCAAAAAAGTAAAGCTATCCCTAAAAGCAATGATCAGCAAAAAAATTCGGAGCAGACACAGGTGCATGGGATTGCAGTTTTAAAAAATGGCGAGTTTTTATTAAAAAATGCAGCTGATTTATATAAAAACACCAATATCATACTGCACACTGAATTTCACGAGGGTGGCTACGCAAAATCTAGTCCCGCTTTATTAAATTACGTGAAAAGTTTTGTGCAAAAATCTGGCATTTTAATCGAGCCGATTTACACCGGAAAATTATTTTATGGCGTGCACCAATTAATCGAAAAAAACTATTTTAAAGAAGGAGCGCGCATCTTATTGATTCATTCTGGTGGGCTGACAGGTATCTTAGGAGTGCATGAATCCTTCGTTTCAGAAAAATGAAAGATGACATGGTTTCAGACATTCCTTCAAAACAGACCTTTGAAAATTTTAAGATTTTTGGTATATTTGAGAATAATAACCCAGATTAAACCAAGTTTTAAACATTTTATAAACATTTTTTAAATATAAAATCAAATGTATTCAATAGATATAGATCCTAAAAAAGTACATGAAACCTTAAATCAACACATTTTAGCAGATGGATATGACATGACTTTTGATTTGGACAAGAGTAAAGGTTCCATTATTTACGACTCAAAATATGATCGTGAAATTTTAGACCTTTTTACCTGCTTTGCATCCGTACCATTGGGATATAATCACCCAAAAATGTTAAATGACCCTGCATTTCAAGCAAGTTTACTAAAAGCAGCGATTAACAATCCGTCCAACTCAGATGTTTATACTGTTGAATATGCGCAGTTTGTGGAAACCTTTCATCGTGTAGCGATGCCCTCGTACTTGCCGCATGCCTTTTTTATTGCTGGCGGCTCATTAGCCGTTGAAAACGCATTAAAAGTGGCCATGGACTGGAAAGTTCAAAAAAACTTTGAAAAGGGCTACCAAGAGGAAAAAGGCATGAAGGTGATTCATTTTGAACAAGCCTTTCACGGTAGAAGTGGATATACTTTAAGCTTAACAAACACGCTGCCTGACAAGACAAAGTGGTTTGCAAAATTTGATTGGCCAAGGATTAGCAATCCTATGATCCATTTCCCTTTAACTGAAGAAAATTTACCAGATTTAATAGCCAGAGAAGAAAAAGCTATACAGGAAATTAAAAATGCGTTTGAAGTTAACAAAGATGATATTTGTGCCATCATCATAGAGCCAGTTCAAGCTGAAGGTGGAGACCACCATTTTAGGCCAGAATTCATGGAACAACTGCGCATTTTAGCGGATGAAAATGAAGCTCTTTTAATTTATGATGAAGTGCAAACGGGCGTCGGAATTTCCGGAAAATTCTGGCATCATGAACATTTTGGACCGAATGCTCGACCAGACATCATTTCTTTTGGAAAGAAAATGCAAATATGCGGCATCTTAGCCAGCGAAAGAGTAGATGAAGTTCCAAACAATGTATTCAAGGTGTCTTCAAGAATTAATTCTACTTGGGGAGGAAATTTAGTCGACATGGTTCGTTCGACAAAAATTCTGCAAATTATAGAAGAAGAAAATTTAATCGACCATGTGCATGAATTAGGTGCTTATTTACAAAATGAACTTGAGTCCATCAAAAAATCCTTAGGCAAAATTAGTAACATTCGAGGCAAGGGACTATTAGTTGCCTTTGATTTTGAAAATGCAGAATTAAGAAACCAATTTATTAAGAAAGGTTTAAACAACGGTGGAATGTTTTTAGGTTGTGGAAACCGTAGTGTGCGTTTTAGGCCTGCTTTAAATATTTCAAAAATTGAATTGGCAAAAGCATTGGAGATCGTTCAGAAAACAATCGCCTCTCTTTAATTACAGAATTGAAAACTTTTACTGGAAACAAAAAAAAGCGGCCTATTAAATAAGCCGCTTTTTTTTATTGTCCTTTTTGATGCAATTGCTCATAGAGCTCTATGACTTTCTTTTGAAGATCAATCACGTGCGCATCACGCTCTTGAAGCTTCTTCATAGCATCCGCCAAATCAGTATTATATTTCTTTTCTTCTTCTGGGTCATTTGTTGCTAATAATTCAACAATTGACATATCAAAAAGCTTTGAAATTTGATCTAAACGAGAAAGATTAACATCAGTAATGCCTGTTTCAATTTTTGAAAATGCTGGAATGGAGATATCCAGCCTTTTAGCTACATCTTCCTGACTCCAGCCTCTTTGATGACGAAGTAGCCGGATTTTTTTTCCTAACGTGTTCATTTCTATATAGGGTTATTATAAACGTTTATGTAAAAAACAATTAACTAATCAAATTACCTTTATTTCCAAAAAGCGAATCAAATATAATTAATAATTTATTACAAAAACAATAATTTTAATAAATTTAACATTTATAACAGACAAATTATTTAGAAAACAAAGCGGCAGCCCAACCGCCATCATTTAGATGTTCTTCGTATTTCAATCCAATTTGTGATGCTTTTTCTACAATCACTTGTAAATCATTCTCTTCATAAAAACCACTTAAATAAAGCTTTGAACCCAAATCCATGGCTTTGTTATAACTTTCTAAGTGATCAAGCAAAATATTTCTATTTATGTTCGCGAAAATATAATCAAATTTTATGCCCGGAATTTCATTTGCAGATCCTAACTGACAAGAAATATTTTTCACATCATTTAAAAGCGCATTTTCTGTAGTGCTTTCCACACACACTGAATCGTAATCGATCGCATAAACCGGATCTGCGCCTAATTTACTTGCCAAAATAGCCAGGATCCCTGTTCCACAACCCATATCTAAAAACGTTTTCCCCTTCAAATTATTTTCACCTAATTTCAAG